>JAAFGT010000022.1 GCA_010365215.1 Acidipila sp.
AGCTTTTGGTGTGCGCGAACGCAGTCTCCAATTCGCAAGTGGGAATCACATGATCCGCCTCACCCACTCCGCTCCCTTCGCCCGTCAGCAGGATGGTGAGCGCGCCGGCCGCTCGCGACCGGTCGAGCGCCTGCATGGAAAAGCTTTTATTGCCCCGGTGGCTGATAACCACCACCGCGTCGTGCGCACCCACCGCGATGGGATAGTGCAAGAACTGGAACGAGGTATCCACCCGCGCCTCCGCGCGGCCGCCGGTGAGATGCCGTAGAAATAATTCTCCGAGCAGCGCGGCATGATACGAGGTGCCGATGCCCAAAAAAATAATGCGCTGCTGGGCGGCGGCGCGCGCAGCGGCGCGGTCGATAGCTTCACACTGGCGTTCGAGAACCCGCGCCACGCGCTCCGGCTGCTGTTCCATCGCCTCGTACATGAAGTAAGGATGCGCGTTGCGGTATTCGGTCATCAGTATCCTTAACAACATCCTTACAAGCCATGCGGAAGGATCGCAGGCTACTTGCGCGGCGGTTCTCCCGCGTTGCAAAAGGCTAACATAGCAAGGAGCGCGTTTCGCGAGGTAACGCGAGGGGACTTTACAGCGGGAGAAATCAGAAGCGAAGTAAGCCCGAATTACTTAGAAAAACTGGAACACCGTAACGGCCTATCCGATCAGGCGAATTTCCTCTACCACCGACCACGTCGTGCGCGTTAGATCGGCAAACTGCGCCAGATCCTCGGTGGCGGCCACCCCGGCAGGCGAGGCCCAGGCCGCTTCCATGGCCGTTCTTTCTTCCCAGTAGAGCTCCACAATGGCGCTCCAGTCAGGCAGTTTGCGTTTGGGGTCTTCCACCGGAATATTCTGCTCGTACTTCTTCACATCCGGAAGTTTTTTGGCCAGCGGCCCGTGCACATCCCGGAAATAACTCTGGAACTGTTCGCGGCTGATATCCGTGCGCTTGTAGAGAACGATGACAAATTTGAGCATGGGAGATGGACAGGCACTATCCTTGGGAAGAGATTGGCGTTCACCGAAGTTCGTTTAAAGAATATCCGTTGCGGCGCGCTTCGTCCTCGATATCCGAGATCCGCTGCTGAGTATTCTTGCGCTTCAGTTCCAGCTCCGCCAGTAAGTCCGCTGGGCGCATCACCACGCTGGCGTGCCGCAGATCGACGGCGTTGCTGCCCTCGATCGGATTCTTCAGCTGCTCGCGCAATACCATGATTTGCGAGTCCAACATGGCAAGACTCGCCCGCAGGGGCGCTAATTTTCCCAGGTAAGCTTTAGGATCTCGCTCCATCTTGACCGGCGGCTTATCCTTATCTTTCACATCGGCATTCGGTTCCGTGGCCCCCGGGAGGACCGTAGCCGGCGGAGGCCCGCCGCCCGGAGTCCAGCGCGTGCCTGCGCCAAGCTGCTCCAGGTTGTCATTGGTCCAGACGATTTTCGCCTTCTTGGGGGGTGGAATTTGCGTGGTTGAGGTCTGGGCTAAAGCCCCCAGGCTGAGAACCAGAATAAGTGGAGCGGCCATTACGAGCATACTGATCTCCTCGACTTCCGCGATTCTATACCCTAGGCATCCTCTGCAGACTAACCATTGAGAACGCCGCGTGCTCAAAAAGCACATTCCCTGCGAGTAATCTGCGGTATGCGCTATGTAGTGGCCCGCCCCGTCTGAGCTCCCTGTCCCGCCTGTTGCAGTTGCGCAAAGTGTGGCTCCGATGTCGCGCTAAGACTGCGCGTGTCCCTCGAGGCGCGCCCGCTCGCTCTTCACTAACGGCAGCGCTTCCCGCGGCGGACCCACCCGCCGGTAATCGCTGGCCTCAACCGCGCGCCATTGCTCCTCCGAAAAAAGAAACTTGCGGCCTTTGACCTCATAGCGCGTCTCGCGCGGCATCCACAATCCCGGCGCCACTTCTATTTGCTCGATGGTGATGTGCCCGCCCTTGTAAATCTTGCCCAGCAGTCCGCCGCCGAAGGCCATGTCGCGCAACAGTTCGGCTTCCAGACGCACCGGCTGCGCGTCGCTGTTTAGCCACACCGTTATGCGGCTGTTGCTGAGAATTTCCCCGCTCGTGTAATTCTCATGGGAATCGAGCTTAGGCTCGAAATGAATTTTCTCCACGGAGCGCCCGTCGCGCGTCTCCCGGCCGAGCCAGGTCACTGTGTAGGCGCTGCGAAAAGATTCCACTGCCTGATAGCGCTCCGCCGTGCGGCTCTTGAATTTCTCAATGCGTTTTTGCTGTCCCGGCAACTCCGGTTGCAGCACCTGGCCCAGCGCGTACTCCAGATCATGCAGCTCGTGGATATAAGCGACGGGCGCGACGGCCGCGCCGTTTTCCTTCAACAGCAGCTTGAGTGTTCCAGTGCCGGTGGGGAACACGCGATAGGTCTTGTCCAAACGCACCTGCGGGTCATTCTGACTGGAGCGTTCGATCCAGTGCTCCACCCGTTCGTATTCCCCCAACGCCACGTCGCTGCGGTGCGTGTTGGCAATCAACCGCTCGACGAGCCGGTGCAAATTTTCGGGGGATGGTGTCGCATCGCGAGACTGCGCGGCCGCCGGCCAAACCGCACCGCCTATACATGCCGCCACGGCGAGCAAAACAGAGGCTGCTCGAACCGGCAAGAAGAAGCGCCATCTACTCATAAGGATTTGATTCCCGCTTGCGAGGTGGGGTTGTCGGAGCGGTCCGTGCGGGATTTAAAATAAAGCGCCGGGAAATCGCTGGCGATTCCCCGGCGCTCAGCCAGTTAAGGCTTCTTGGGCATATCTTTTTTCATGTCGTGTTCGTGATCATGTTCCATGGTCCACGGCGGCACAATGCCATTCATCCGCGCGTACGCAATGCTCTGGCCCAGATGTTCATGGGCGTGCGTGGCCAGGATCAGCAGGACTTCGCGTGCGGTGCCCTCGCGGCCACCCATCAGCTTCACCTTGCTCTCGAGATCCGTGGTCGAGCTGACGGCCTGCCGGGCATGGGCAAAAGACTTCTGCAAGGCATCGATGACCTGGGCCTTCTCCGAGATCTTGGGCATCTCGCGCACGTTTACGCCCTCGGGAACTTTTGCGCCCAATAGCGTCGAGATTCCGTAGTTGGCCTGAGCCACGTGCATGAAGACTTCCCCGGTGGTGCGCACTCCCTCCGCCGGCTTCCAGGAATACTTCTCCTGCGGCGTCGCTTCGGCCAGGGCTACTAGCTTTTTCTCCACATCATCGATTGACCGGGTGACCTCCGCCTGAATGCCGGCCGGCGCGGCAGTCATCTGCGCCCGAGCTACACCGGTACCGAATCCACTGAGCAATAAGAGCGACACAATCCCCATTTTGTACATTTTCATTTCTCCTCACTTTTATCGTTATTGTTTCGACTCCGTGCCATTACCCACGCTAATAGCCACCGGCTAATAGGACGTTCAGCCCTTTCGGGAGGTTTCTTTCTATCACAGCAGGTCCGGGAATCCGAAGGCCCAGCCGTCAACGGTTAGCTGGGTAGCCGCCTATCTCCGTTGATATGGAAACCTTTCAGGGGCCCCAGACGTACTACAATAAGGAGCATGCGTATCGATATGCCCTCCCACCACCGCGCAAACGCCCTAGCCTTTGGAGAGACCGTGCACCTGGCGCTCGACGCCCTGCGCGCCCACAAGCTGCGCACTTTTTTGACCCTGCTCGGCGTCATCCTGGCGGTCTTCACGCTGGTGCTGGTGATGTCCGTGGTCGAAGGCCTGAATCATTACGTGGCCGACAAAATCGCCAATCTCGGCGCCAACGTCTACGTGGTTTCTAAAACCGGGATCATCACTAGTTGGGAGGAGTTCGTTCACGCGCAACGCCGTCCGCCGCTGCGCATGGAAGATTACGAATTCCTGAAAGCGAGTTTGCGCCAGGCCAAGGAAGTAGGGGCCAGCGAAGACCAGACCGCCGACGTGCGCTTCGGCAACGAGACCCTGAAAGATGTCAGCATCTCCGGCGTCACATCCAACATCCCCGATATGCGCAGCCTCAATGTGGCGCAGGGGCGCAATTTGAACGACACCGACGATGTCCACCGCTCGCCCGTCTGCTTTATCGGCAGCGACCTGGTGGATCGCTTCTTCCCCAATACCGACCCCGTCGGCAAGTCGCTGCACGTGGGTTCCGAGGTGTACGAGGTGGTAGGAACCGCCAAGTCCATGGGCAATGTGTTCGGGCAATCGCGCGACAACTTTGTTTTCGTCCCGCTGACGACATTTCTCAAAGGCTGGCACCGCCCCAATGATTCGCTGGAGATCTGGGTAAAAGCCTATAACGGCGACGCTATGGATAGCTCCGCTGACGAAGCGCGTTCGGTCATGCGCGCGCGCCGCCGCGTGCCCTATCGCGACCCTGACAATTTCGGCATTGTGATGCCCTCTTCGATCACCGACCTGTGGCAATCCATCACGGGAAATATCGTCATGCTGGCGGTGATGCTGACATCGGTGTTCCTGGTGGTGGGCGGCATCGTGATTATGAATATCATGCTGGCCAGCGTCACCGAGCGCACCCGCGAGATTGGCGTCCGCAAGTCGCTGGGAGCGCGCCGCCGTCATATCGTGATGCAGTTCCTGGTGGAGTCCGCCGTGCTCGCTGCCACCGGCGGTTTGCTTGGACTCCTGATGGGGATGGGAGTCAGCGCCCTGGTGAATGCGCTCACTCCGGTGCCGGTCAAGACTCCGGTGAGCGCCATCATTATTTCTCTCACCATGTCGACCGCCGTGGGACTGTTCTTCGGCATCTATCCGGCGGTGCGCGCTTCGAAGCTCGATCCCATCGAGGCGCTTCGCGCCGAGGCCTGAGCGGGCGCCGCCACGCGCCGCAGCACTTTGTTTCTGTCGTGAATGTTATTAAGTAAGTGTCGAGGACACCGTGAGACAGGACTTTCGAGAAAATCTGATGCTGGCCCTGGACACGCTGCGCGCTCACAAACTACGCAGCTTCCTCACCGTGCTTGGAGTGGTGATCGGCGTGGGCATCATTATTGTTGTGGGCGCGTTGCTGGCGGGATTCAACTCTACCGTTACCGAAGCCTTCACCGGTTTTGGCGCAGACACCGCCTTCATCTCCAAGTTCAGCCAGGGCATTCATTTTGGCAGGATGGATTCTGACGAGCGTATGCGCAAGCCGCTGCGGCTCGAAGATGGCGAAGCCATCCTCGAGCAGTGCTCCGGTGTAAAGGCCATCGCCATCTCTCTTTTTGGCGATAATGACTCCAACTCCATCCGCGTCGGCGACAAGGAAGTGGTGGCCATCGACTTTCGCGGCACCTTCCCGGCATTCGTTCAGGTCTACGCCAATGCCTCGATGAAGAAAGGGCGGTTTTTCAGCGATGCCGAGAACCGCCACGCTCAGCGTGTCGTCGTTCTAGGGTCAAGCGTTGCCGAGGCTATCTACCCTTCGGTGGATCCCATCGGCAAACCCGTCCTGATTAACGGCACCGAATTCAATATCATCGGCGTGTTCCTGCTGCCCAAAGGCGGTTTTGGCGGCAGCAGCGAAGACCGTCGCGTCCTGGTTCCCTATTACACTTTCCATAAGCTCTATCCCGCCGCCAAGGAACACGGCTTCCGCATCGAGTCCTATCCCAACCAACTCGATAACGCCGTGGACCAGGTGCGCGAGCTGTTGCGCCGCCGCCGCAACCTGGCCTATCGCGAGCCGGACAGTTTTGCCATTTCCACGTCGCAGCAAACCCTCGAGCAGTTCTACAGCATCGTGCAGGCGGTGGCCATCGCCACCATTGTGCTGAGCTCCATCGGTCTGCTGATCGGCGGCGTGGGCGTAATGAATATCATGCTGGTGAGCGTCACCGAACGCACGCGCGAGATCGGAGTCCGCAAAGCCATTGGCGCGCGCCGTCGCGACATCACCTGGCAGTTTTTATTCGAAGCCATGACCCTTACCGGGATGGGCGGGATACTGGGCGTGCTCGTAGGCAGCGGCTTGGCCATGGCCGTGCGCGCCGCCACCGATATGCGCGCCGTGGTGCCCCTCTGGGCGGTGGTCATTGGTCTGCTCGTGGCCCTGGCTGTGGGCCTCGTCTTCGGCGTGTGGCCCGCTCTCAAGGCCGCGCGGCTTGAGCCGGTGGAAGCTCTGCGCTACGAGTAACGCTTAACATTCCAGATGCCGCGCTCTGAATACCACGCGCGCGAGCCTGTTCTTCTGTTCTTACCCCAGATATTTCACGCAGATCACTTCGTTGTGCGCTTCGTTGTAAACCAGCTCATCTACCAGGGACTTGGTAAGCAGCAGCCCCAGTCCGCCGGGACGAATCCCCTTGGCTTCCCGTATGTCCGAGTGCTCGATGGGATTGTTCTCGGGATTGCTGATCGCCGCGTGGGTCAGGCCTTCGAACTTAAAGCCTGTGCCGGGATCGGCGATGCGGTACATCAGCATTTTTCGGGCGCGCACGTAGGAGATGCGCACCTTCAGGTTGGGGTCCAGCTTGCCGCCCCACTCGATGGCGTTGTTCAGAAGCTCGCGGAACGCCTGGATCATGTTGTCGCGGATTTCGGGAGAAAGATCGGCTTCCAGGCGAATCAGAACGGCCTCGATGCGGTCCACCACTCCCAGCTCGCAAGGAACCAGCAGCTCCACCCAATTGTTTTGCCCGGAGATCACTTCAATCGGCGGAGCCGCCGGCCGCGCGGCCAGCGCATCGCGCGCCATCTCCACCAGCGCAGCCGGATCGACGGGTTTCGTTACGTACTGGTAGGCATGCTCGCGCACGGCTTGGAGCATCGTCGCCGGAGTGCCGTCGGAGGTCATCACAATTACGCGCGGCGCCGTGGGTTCATTGCGCAGCATGGCCAGCACTTCCAGGCCGTTGATGTGCGGCATCCAGATATCCAGCACCAGCAGGTCGCAGGGAGTTTTCTTGAGCTGCCGCAGCGCCGCGCGCCCGTCCGGTGCGGTGGAGACGGCGAACCCGGCGGCTTTAAAAACTCCGCGGAGAAGGTGGCAGCTCACTTTGTCGTCGTCGGCAATCAGGATCGATTTCATTTTCTCTCCCGTGGGGTCCGGCGAGGTGTCCTCGGCGCGGAAGACCCACGCGCCATGGCGGAGACGGCGTCCAGTTTTTTCTCTAGTGCGGCAATATCCTTTTCCAATGCCGCGAGAGCGTGGCTTGCACCGGTGAGCTCGCCGTTCCAGCCCGTCGCTTCGAGCGATTTCGCCTTGGCCAGCGCTCCGTGCGCGCCGAAATTTCCCACCAGTCCGTTGACCGCATGCGCCGCTCCGGCCAGCGCCCGGGCATCGCCCTTGCGAATCGCCTGGTGCGCTTCCTTGAGCTTCTTGGGATACTCCGCGCGGAACAGCCGGATCAACCCGCTGAGCAATTTGCGATCGCCGCCCACGCGCTGCAGCAGGGCCTCTGCAAAACCGTTTTTTTCCTCGCCTGTTTCCGTGGCTGTCGCCGGCGAAGTTTCTGATTTCTGGTCGCTGGGTTCGACGACGCCTTCAAGGACGTCAATCAACCGGTCCATGTCGAATAGCTTGGCGATGTGCGCGTCCATGCCCGCTTCCAGCAGATGTTGCCGGATGGCCTTGCTCTCGTGCGCGGTCATGGCCACGATGCGCGTGTGCCCGCCGGACGTTTTTTCTTTTTCACGGATTATCTTTGTCGCCTCGATGCCATTCATCTCCGGCATCTGCAGGTCCATCAGCACTACGTCAAAAGTTTCGCGCCCGAATGCCGCTACCGCCTCGCGCCCGTTTTTAGCGCACACCACGGTGTGACCGTGTTTCTCCAGCATCTTCGCCATCAATTCCCGGTTCACGCCGAGATCCTCGGCCAGCAGGATTCGCAGCGGCCGCGTGTTTCTGGTGGGGGAGGCCGCCTGGTCGACGTCGCGTTTTGCATCCGGGCCCTGCGCGTTTTCAGGTGGTTCTCCCAGGCGTACGCTGGCCGCCGTCTTCGCCTGCTGCCAGCGCGGCAGGCGAAACCAGAACCGCGCGCCTCCTTCGCGCCGCGATTCTGCGCCGATCTCTCCACCCCAGCGCTCCACCGTCATCTTGCAAAAATAAAGTCCCAAGCCGGCTTTGCCGCCGCCTCGCTTGCTCTTGCCGAACAATGAGAAGAGCTGCGGCGCCGCGTCGCCTTTGGGCAATCCCGGGCCCTGGTCGTCCACCGTCGCGAGCAAGCAGCCATCTTGCTCGGCAATTCCCAGCGTGACTTTCGATCCCGCCGGGCTGTAACGCAGCGCATTTTCCACCAGGTTCGAGTAGACGCGGCGCAGCCGCGGCGCATCCCCGCACACGCGCCAATCTCCACTAAGATCCACCGCGGCATCCAATTCAATCCGCGAGCCGCGTTCCGCGAAGGCCGGCGCGTAATCCTTGGCCACTTCCTGGGCGCAGCGCGCCAGGTCGGGCCCACTGTCTGTATCGCCTGCCCCCAATTTCCGCGCGGCCAACTCCCCGGAAAAGGCATCGAGAATTCCGCGAATCATTTCCTCCTGGTGCCGGGTCTGGCTGAGCGCGACTTCGAGAACCGGACGGGCCGACTCGGGAATTTTCTCCATGCCCATCAGGGAAAGACATCCGCGGATCGCCGTCAGCGGCTGGGAAAGATCGTGGATGATGCAGTGCAGCAGGATCTCCTTTTTGGCAATTTCCTTTTGCAGGCGTTCGTGCTGCAGCGTAAAGTCCCGCGCCGTCTGCAGTGTCCCCGCGCGCTCCTGGTAATGGTGTTCGGGATTTGCCAGCACAAGAATGTTCTTGCCGGCCAGGCGCATGGCCGAAGCTTCCAGTGCGAATTCGCGGCCTTGTAGTCCGCGCTCGATCCAGACTCCGGAATTGACGGTGCCCTGCTTATCCGAGTTCCAAAAGTTATCCGCATCCACAAAGAAGTTTTCGAGGAAAGGAGATCTCTCGGCAAGCCACGCCCGCGTCTCGACGTTTGCGCCGGCGCCAAAAATTTCGTGAAACCACTCGGGGAGCGTGCCGATGCGGCGCAGCACGCCTTTTTCGCAATTCTCAAAGACCGCATAGCCTTCTTTTTCCAGAAGAAGCTCGGAAAGGATCACATTGGTCATTGCCGGGTTCCTACTTCGCCAGCGTGAGGCGCGCGAGACCCTGGAAGGCCTCTTCCACTCCAGCGCCTGTCTTTGCGCTGGTGCGCATCAAACTCCAGCCGTCCTGGGAGAGGCTGTTTTCCGTCTGCTGCGAAATTTCCCACTCGCTCGCCAAATCGCTTTTATTGATGGCTATCATCGCGGGGATTTTTCCGAATTCCTGCTCCGCGCTGCGATGGACGGCCAGCGCCTTCTCGAGTGTGTCCTTCCGCGTGCCGTCGCAAACCACCAGGAATCCCGCAGCCCCGCGCAGATACGAAAGCCTGAGCTTCTGAAAGTCATCCTCGCCGTAGAGATCCCACAGCAGCAGCATCACATCTTCTCCGCCGGCGTTCAAAACCTTCTTCTCGATCTTTACGCCTACTGTAGTTTGGTAGCCATCGGAATAAATGCTTTCGACGAACCGGCGCACCAGGCTGGTCTTGCCCACGGCCGACGCCCCCAACAGGCAGATTTTTTTCTGCAGCATAGGATGGAATCCCTTATTGTGTCTTTGCGGAAATCACGCGCAGCGTGATGCTGCGGTTGAACTTTCGCTCGTCTTCCGAATCCTCATTTCGCAGGGGCTCGTTGTAACCCGCTCCGCGGGTGCGAATCAAGTTCCGCGCAATTCCTCTTCTCACCAGTTCCGCGCGCATCGCTCTCGCCCGGCGATCACTCAACAGAATATTATGCGCATCCGTTCCCGTGTCGTCCGCGTGTCCCACCAATTCAAGACTTACCGTATCTCCCAGGGCTTTGGCGCGGGCGACAACTTCCCGGATGTCCCTGGCAAGTTTGTCGAGCTCCACCTTGCGGTCGGCGGGAATTTCCGCCACGCCCACCGGAAATAAAATTGTGGTGCTCTCCAGGCTTTTTTTCAGCACGGAGAATTCCGAGTGGTCGGTATTGGTCAGCCCGGAGATGTCTGCCGCTTTTACGCCGGCAACAAACGGGGCGCGCTCACGAAATGTTTCCTGCCAGCGCCGCGGCGCCTCTCCGCGGGCGTAGAGCACGCCATTTTGCAGGGCCAGCGTAGCCGCGGCGGGCGGCTCCAGAATCGCATTCGCGCGTTTCAGCACCAGAACCGGATCTAGCGCCTGATATTGCCGCCACTCGAAGTCGGCCAGGTTGGCATCCAGATTGTCCTTCATCAACAATACTTCCGGGTTCACGGCCAGCGGGTCGCGCAGCCCGCGAATGTGAAATCGCCCGCCGCTTTTCGCGAACGATGTAATCAGAATTCCCGGCTGTGCGCGCAACTCGGTTGCAAACCGGTTCCACTTGCGGTTTTCCCGCCACGTCAGAGTGGCCCACAGCAGCCCCACCAGCAACAGCACCGCCGTGGCGATCTGAAAAAATGGCGTGGGCTTTCCGCCTCTCTCCTTATAATGCGCCGCGAAGCAATCCGATAGGCTCGGCACCAGCTCCTGGAACGGCGCCGCGTCTCCCTGAAAATCTTCCAATTGCTGCCCGAACAACTGGTGCGCCTCTTCGAGTTTCTCCTGCATCCGCAACCGAACTTCCGGCGGCGCCTGCCCGCGGATCACCGCAGCCAGCGAAGCGGAAGGCCCTTGCTCCACGCATACCTGCAACTCCCCGACTTGCATGCTTTCCAGGGTCTCTCCCGCCGGCGCTTTGAACGAATCCCGCACAAAGTCCTGAATCGCCGTGAGCATGGCGGAAACCATATCGGGGTCCTGCACCGGCACGAACGGCGCAACCACGTGCACCAGCATCAGCCCCGTTTTCTTATGAATCAGAAAAAGCTGCTCCACCCGGAACAGCAGGCTATGCAGCAGGACCACGTCGGCAAATTTTCTTCCCGTGCGTATCGACTCGAACCGCCACTTCAGTCCCTGCAGCGAAAAACTGTGCTCCATGGCCAGGTCGAACGACTGCGTCATGGAGCGAAGGGCTTCCCCGATGGCTCTGCGGATGGCCGGCCCCATCGATGGAAAAAGCGCGTCGGCCAGAATCCGCGGATCTTTGCGCACCGATTCGCGCAGAGCCTCTTCCACGGACGGAGCCAGCGCCTCGCTCAGCGCCTGGCGGCCGCCTTTTCCGCGGCGCAAACGAATCGCTTCCGCGAGAATTTCGCTTACATCTTTAGCGCGAAGCCGGGGATTGTGAAGTCTTTCGCGGAGAGCAATCAGTTCGCTGCGTTCGGCATGGAACAGCAGTTCGCGCAGCTCGTGCAGCTCGGCGAGCGCACGCGCGTCGATTTCAACGGCGTCCTCTTCCTTTCCGGATGGGACCTGGCGTGCCGGCTGCTCAGCCATACGCTTCGTGCTGGAATGCCTCCTGATGCTTCTCCGCGTTGCCGGGGAATTGCGGCGCGCCGGCGGTTGCTATTTTTCCGGGAGGTTGAATTCCTTCTTCAGGCGCATGGACATTTCAGCCAGCAGGTCGGCGAGCGCGGCGCGGTCGGTGAGGTCCTCGCGCAGGGACTCGACCTCGCCCTCCAGCGTGGTGTTGATGGTGCGATGCTTCTCCTGAATGTCCGCGGAAAGCGTCTTGGATTGTTCGAGGATTCGCGCCCGCAGGTCGCCCTGCCCGCTGGAGAACTCTTCCTCCAGTTGCGAAAGTTTCTTTTCGAAAGCCTTCGATGCATCGCGCAGCTCGCGCGCGAGCTCCTTCAGTGCTTCCAGACGCTCGCTCTTCTCCCCTTTCAGCCGCTGCCCCAGCGATTCCGCTTCCTGCTTCACGAACGATTCCAGCGCATCGAAGCGCTTCTTCAGGTCGTCCCGCAGCACTGCGGCATCCTTGGCCAGGCGTTCCTCCATGCGCGAGAACCGCTTCTCGTAATCGCGCATCTGCGAACCGAAGAGGATATCGCGGATCTTATCCACATTGGCGACTTCGCCGGTCTCGCCGTTCGCGGCGGCATTCAACTCTGGATCTTTCGCGGGAGACATGGTTTTCCCCTTCTTTTTTCGTTTGCTTCTCTGCGGAGCACGGGCTCTTCGCCGCTGTGATACCGGCATCCGGGCAGCGTACTACGGATGTCGGCGCTGAATCAATCCGTTGCGAAAGCCCGGATCAAATTCGCTGCGCCGCACGCTGCAGCCGCGTAGTTTCGCCGGCACCAGGGTTCGACAAGAAGTGTTCTAAGGCGTGGGAGGCTTGGCGGGAGCGGGAACTGCACCGACCAGCGTGGGGTCAAGTTGCAACTGTTGCGGGAATCCTTGTACAAAGCGCGCCAGATGCGGAAACCAGAACGCGTGGTAATGGTAGTCGTGCATCTCTTTCACCGCATCGGTCACCTGCCACTTTTCCGTGGCGATGCGGTAGATTGCCATCATCGTCCCGGTGCGGTCCGCGCCTTTCTGGCAATGCACAAAAACTCTCTTGTCCGGGTTTGCTCGCAGTATTTCGAAAAACTCGCGGACCTGCAGCGAAGAGGGATTATCCGTGGCGCTCCAGGGAATGCTGAAATACTTCATGTTCCTGGTCTCGACAGCCCGGCGCTCTTCGGCGACCTGATCGTTTTCATTGCGGAAATTAACGACGATATCTACGCCCATTTTCTGCAGCAGATCGTATCCCTTGTTTGACGGCTGCGCGCCCCGGTAGAGGCGCGGCGTTACCTGCCCGAAGTTATTGATCCCCGGAACGGTATGACTGGTGAGCGGCGGCATATCCGCGTCGGGAGTTTCACCCCTCGCCGCCGGGCCGGCCGGAATGGGCTTCGGCGTCGGTGCGGTCTGCGGCGGCGGCGCGGGAGGCATCGGTGTGGACGGTGGCGGAGCTTGCTGAGACGGTGCCTGCTGCGGTGGCGCCTGCTTTGGCGGCTCAGATTGCGTGGGCGGCTGCTGTGCTCGCATCGCGGGAACCGAACTGCTGAATGCAGTCAGCGCCAATAGGGCTGCGGCCACTCGTAAGAATCGTGCGGCGCCATGTACCCGATATTTTTGTGCGCTCGTTTGTGCGCTGGTTTGTGCGTTCATTTTTTCCACGTGATCCACAACTTTTCCTAGCATTATCCACATAAACCCTGCCTGGTAGCATGCAACCGCATTGTTTGGGCGTGGCCCGCGTGCTAAAACTTCCGTTACGTTAGATGCTTTGCTCCACACAATCGTCGCATCGCTGGCTTCGACCCTGTGCCACGGGGCCCTCGCCGCCCGTCCGTTTGGTTCAGCCGCTTGTTCTTTTTGGCATTCTCGCACTTGCTGTTTTTTCGCTTGCCCTCCCCGTCCGGGCCCAGACCCAGAATCCGATCTCGGATCCCGCAGCCGCCCGGCGCGCACTGAAATCGCAGCACAAAGCTGCGCCTGCTGCACCGCTATCCCCCGAAGCCGGCAGCATTGCCGGCGAACCGTGTCCGGGAACGCGGCGCGTCACGGGCGATGCAGCCTTTCATCACTATCGCGTGCGCACCTATCGCGGGCCTAACCCCGCCGGCTGCGTGGAAATCCTCCGCGACAACAAGCGGATCTTTTCCGAGACCGGCGTCATTTTCCAGATTGGCGGCAGTCCCAACTATGCTGACGACCCCAACGCGCTGGTCCGCGTGGGCACCGACGTCACCGGCGACGGCAAGCCCAATCTCATTCTAGGCCATTGGACCGGGGAGGCCGGCTGCTGCTACCGCCTGGAAGTTTTCGAGGTCGGATCCGATTTTCGCAAAGTTGCCAGCATTGATGTGCAGCGCTCTGCCGACGCCGAATTTGCCGACGTGGACGGCGACGGCCGCCTCGAGCTGATCGCCGAAGATTGGACCTTCGCCGAGTGGCAAGCCGCGTCTCCGGCAACGTCCCCTGCAACGTCCCCTGCAACGCCCGCTCCGCAAGTGATTCTGCGCTTCCGCGATGGCGCGTTTCATCTCGCCGCCGACGTGATGCACAAGCCCGCGCCTGCAGACTCCACGCTCTGGGCCAGGGCGCAGCAAGTCCTCGCCAGTCCCGCGTGGAAAAATTCCGACGCGCCGCCCGCTTCGCTTTGGGCCGCCATGCTCGATCTGATTTACAGCGGTAACGCCGCCGAAGCCTGGAATTTTTGCGAAGCCTCCTGGCCGCCAGGGCGCGCTGGCAAAGAAGATTTCTTGAAAGAATTTCGCAGTCAGCTCTCGCACAGCCCTTACTGGACGGATCTCAAGACATTGCAGAGCGATTCTTCGCTCGAGAATCCTCCGCCGCGCGATGCCGGCGCGAATCTGCAGTCCAGAACCCCACCACTACATGTAGATCTATTCTTGACTCATGCACTACATTTTGCGATTTCCACCCTTGACAACTCCCAGCCACGCGCTACACTCCACAAAAGCAGCGGGGGATTTATCGGGTCGGTTTTGTCAGGCAAATCTTTCGCAGCGCGCCTGTGGACGCCCCGGGAAAGGGTCCGCCACCGCAATTCAAAAACGTAAGCGTCGCCGTCATTTGTCATCTTCGGTTTTTGGCAACCGGAGACTTGGGACGGTGGAGGGATATGCTTTCTGTTTTTTTGAATTCCATTGGCACTCTCGTTGTTTTCTTCGCGCGGGAAACATGCATGTTTCGAAACGGCACAGCAGCAGGGATTTTCAAGCAGCGGTATAATGGTAGGGTTCCCTCTCCAGCAGAGAACCCGTCACCCTATTCGGCGGGACTGCCCGCAACAATTTAAGAATGCGCGGAGGGGAGATGGCACCTAATAGAACAGACGTTACGACCGACCTTAGAACAGAGGTCAGAACAGAAGTTAGATCAACCGATAGAACACCTACTCAGGGGCAGACTGCCGTGGCCACACAGATGCAACGCAAAAAAGGGCTCGAATTCCGGCGGCATTTCACTGACGGAACCTCTTCTCCGTTCGACTCCGTCGAATGGGAACATCGCACCGCCCAGATCGGGAATGAGAAGGGCCAGACCATCTTTCGCCAGGAAGATGTCGAGGTTCCCAAATCCTGGTCGCAAACCGCCACCAACATTGTCGCGTCAAAATATTTTAGCGGCAAGATCGAAACTCCCGCGCGCGAGTCTTCCGTGCGCGATTTGATCAGCCGCGTGGTCGAGACCACCGTGCGCTGGGGCGAGGAAGGCGGTTACTTCGCCAGCGCCGAGGCCCGCGACATTTTCCGCGACGAGCTCATCCACCTTTTGGTCGAGCAGAAAATGGCTTTCAACTCGCCGGTGTGGTTCAACGTCGGCGTGCAGGCCAAGCCGCAGTGCTCCGCCTGCTTCATCAACTCGGTGCAGGACTCCATGACCTCCATCATGGATCTGGCAAAAACCGAAGGCATGCTCTTCAAGTGGGGCTCCGGCACGGGCACAAATTTTTCTTCTCTCCGCTCCAGCCATGAAACGCTTTCCGGCGGCGGCATCGCCTCCGGGCCGGTGAGCTTCATGCGCGGATTCGACGCCTTCGCCGGAGTGATCAAGAGCGGCGGCAAGACGCGCCGCGCCGCGAAGATGGTGATTCTCGACGTCAGCCATCCCGACATCGTGGAATTCATCGAGTGCAAAACCAAAGAAGAGCGCAAGGCGCACCTGCTCATCGAGCAGGGATACGACTCGGCTATCGACGGCGAAGCCTACGGGTCGATTTTCTACCAGAACGCCAACCATTCCGTGCGCGTCAGCGACGAGTTCATGCGCGCCGTGGAAGAAGACCGCGACTGGTGGACGCGCAACGTCACCGACGGCGAGCCCGCCGCGAAATATCCCGCGCGCGAGCTGCTCAAAAAAGCCGCCGAGTCCGCGTGGCAGTGCGGCGATCCCGGCATGCAGTACGATTCCACCATCAATCGCTGGCACACCTGCAAGAGCACGGCGCGGATCAACGCCTCAAACCCCTGCAGCGAATATATGTTCCTGGACGACACCGCTTGCAACCTGGCCTCGCTCAACCTGATGAAGTTCCTCAGCTCCAGCGGCCAGTTTGACGTGGACGCATTCCGTCACGCCGTGGACATCACCATTACCGCGCAAGAAATTTTCGTCGACCGCGCCAGCTATCCCACCCAGCGCATCACGGAAAATTCTCACGCCTTCCGCCCGCTCGGCCTGGGCTACGCCAATCTCGGAGCGCTGCTGATGTCGCTGGCTTTGCCCTACGATTCCGAAGGTGGCCGCGATATGTGCGGCGCCATCACTGCGCTGATGACCGGCCAGGCTTACCTGCAATCCGCGCGCATCGCTGAGCGCATGGGCCCCTTCGCCGGCTATGAGGTAAATCGCGAGCCTATGCTCGAGGTTATTCGCATGCATCGCGATTCGTTGCGCCCCATCAAGCCCGAAAACGTGCCTGCGCCCATTCTCCGCGGCGCTCAGGATGCCTGGGATAAAGCGCTGGCCCACGGCGAAACTTTCGGCTACAAAAATTCACAAGTCTCCGTGCTGGCTCCCACCGGCACCATCGGCTTCATGATGGATTGCGACACGACCGGCATCGAGCCCGACCTCGCGCTGGTGAAATATAAAAAACTCGTCGGTGGCGGCCTGATCAAGATCGTCAACAACACCGTGCCCCAGGCGCTGCTGCGCCTCGGCTATCAGGCCGAAGAAGTTTCCGCCATCGTCGACTGCATCGACCGCACCGGCACCATCGAGTCCGCTCCCGGACTCAAGCCTGAGCATCTTCCCGTCTTCGATTGCTCGCTCACGCCGGCCTCCGGCGTCCGCTCCATTTCCTGGCGCGGGCACCTGATGATGATGTCCGCGGCGCAGCCTTTCCTTTCCGGCGCCATCAGCAAGACCATCAACATGCCGGAAAATTCCACCGTCGAGGATATTTCTCTCGCCTACGTCGAATCCTGGAAGCAGGGCCTCAAGGCTGTGGCCATCTATCGCGATAATTCCAAGAAGAGCCAGCCGCTCAGCGCCGGCCAGGGCAAGAAGAAAGAGGACGAAGACAAAGCCGCGGCCGTCGCCGCCGCGCTGCCCGTACTTCTGCAGAAGGAGTTGCTGCAAAAGGACCCGCTGCAGAAAGACGCGCTGCAGAAGGAACTCTTCAGCGGCACCACGCGCCACAAGCTGCCCAGCGAGCGCAAGTCCATCACCCACAAATTTTCCGTGGGCGGCCATGAAGGCTATATCACCGTGGGCATGTACGACGATGGCGCTCCCGGCGAGATCTTCATCAAGATGGCTAAGGAAGGCTCCACGCTTTCCGGCTTCATGGACGGCTTCGCCATGGCTGTTTCCATCGGCTTGCAGTACGGCGTGCCGTTGAAGACGCTGGTGGATAAATTCGTCAACACGCGCTTCGAGCCTGCCGGCTATACGCCCAACCAGGAAATCCGCTACGCCAAGTCCGTGCTCGACTACATCGGGCGGTGGCTCGGCGGAAAATTCATCTCCCGCGATTATCTGGCTACCGCCACGCCCGTGAATGGCGAAGCCGTCGCGCCATCGCCGGCGGTGGCCGCATCCATGATCCCCGCTGCGCCAATCGCCTCCGCGATACCGGTGGCGACTCACGACCAGCCGCGCCCGGTTGCCTTCATTGACGACGCGCCGTCCTGCTCCGAATGCGGCAGCCTCATGACCCGCAACGGCAGTTGCTACAAATGCGAAAACTGCGGCGGCACTTCCGGCTGCAGTTAGGCCGCTTATTTTTGGTGGAGTTGCGGTTAGCGTGACTGAAATGGGCGGGGCTCAGGTGCTCCGCCCATTTTGTTTAGTGCGGCAACAACTTGCTCGCCAGGTAGCGCGCAACCTCGGACGGCGTCGATGCCGCGTGCAACAGCCGATTCTCCGCTTCTCCCCACGGCGAAGACGTATCGGCCTCCACTTCGCGCACGCATTCCAGAATCGGCACCCAGAAATCTCCCAGAACCACGAACGGTTTTCCCGGAATCACACGCTTGTTCAGCATTTCCCACACGACCGATAGCTCCACCAGCGTTCCGGTGCCGCCCTTGCAGGCCACATATCCCGCGCCGCGCTCGATCAGCGCAAATAGCCGCTGCTGCCAGCTGGCCACGCGCACCTCTTCGTCTATCCAGCGGTTGGCGAGGCCGCCAAAAAATTCCGCTGTGATCCCAATCGTCTGCCCACCGGCTTCCTTCGCGCCCCGCGAGACTGCTTCCATCGTCCCGCCGTATCCTCCCGAGCACACCGTAAGCCCCGCCTCTGCCAGCGCGCATCCCAATGCACGGGCCTCTTGGTAATCCGCGTGTCCTTCGCGCGGCCGCGAGCTGCCAAACACCGTAATCACCGGATTTGCCGCTGCCATGGCGCCGCAGTCTATCAAAGAATCAAACCATAAGAGATCAAACCGCCACATTTAAGATTCTGGGGCTTCGCATCCCTGGCGCATCCGTGGGACTGGGCATGAGAGAATGCCTTCGTCAGAGAACATTGTCGTGAGAGAACATTGTCGCTAGCAAATCTGCCTTGTCCGGAAAACTCGCACGGAAGCTGTCGCATCTAGCCTGTAGCGCCTTAGCGATCACTTGTGAATCGCCACGCGTGGAAACTTGGGGGAGGAAAAGACAAATGAAACGAATTTTAATTGCTGCTCTGGTCATCGGGCTCGCCGGTTTGCCGGCTTTTGCGCAGAAGGAGCAGCAAGACCGCCTCAAAATCTGCGGCGAAGTCTTTCGCGAAATTTCCCACATCCCTGACAACATTCCCGACAGTCTGATTCAAAAGGCTGTCTGCGTCCTGGTTATTCCCAGTGTCAAAAAAGCCGCCTTTGTCATCGGCGGCAGTTACGGTCGTGGCGCCATCACCTGCCGCACGGGAGCGAATCTTGACGGCCCGTGGAGCGCGCCCGCCATGTACCGCCTGATCGAAGGCAATATCGGATTCCAGATCGGCGCAGAGGCCACGGACTACGTCCTCTTGGTGATGAACGAGGGCGGCGCTAAAGCCATTCTCAAGGGCAAGGCCAAGCTCGGCGCTGACGCTTCCGCCGCTATCGGCCCGGTGGGTCGCACCGCCTCCGCGCAGACCGGCGAAACTCTGGATGCCCAGGTCCTGAGCTATTCGCGCTCCAGGGGAGCCTTCGCAGGCATCTCGTTGGCCGGTGCAAACCTCCAAGCCGACGATGGCGATAACGAAGCGCTCTACGGCAAGAGCGTGACCCCCATGGAAATTGTCCGCGAAGGCAAAGTACCGCCGCCAGCCTCCGCTGCCGATTTTCTGGCCGCCGTTGGCGAAAAATCTGCCACCAGAGATAAATAACCCTATTAAGTGCTTTAAATATAGTAATTTACACTGTAGGGTCCAACCTGCGTACACGCGCGCCTAGGCGCTAGAATTACACTTGACCAAACACCGTATATGACTTACAGTCAGTACTGACTGCGAGTCGTATATGACTTTTAACAAATCTAACGCCCCTGCGTCGGCACCCGCTCCCGAAGCTGACCTTCCCGAGTCCGGCGACCGCCGCTCGCGTCGCCAAACGGCAACCCGGGAGAGACTGTTCCGCGCGGCGATGAAGCTTTTCGCCGAGCGCGGATTCTTCGAAACCACCGTCGAGGACATCACCGAAGCCGCCGACGTCGGAAAGGGAACCTTCTTCAATTATTTCCCGACCAAAGAGCATGTGTTGGAAGCGTTCGGGGAAATCCAGCGCAGCAAAATCGAAGCCGCGCTGGTGCAGGCACGTACCACGCAAACTCCTTTTCCGGTTCTTTTCCGCCGCATGGGCGATGCGCTTCTTGAGGAGCCCGGCCGCAGCCCGGCGTTTCTGCGCAGCGTGATGATTGCGAATCTTTCCAGCGAGTCGGTGCGCGCACATCTGTGCGACAACCTGGCACTCGGCCGCCACAAGCTCGCGGAGTTGCTTTCGCTGGCTCAAGAGCGCGGCGAAGTGCGCAGCGACATGGAGCCGGCGGCGATGGCCCGCAGCGTTCAGCAAAGCTTTTTCGGCGCCATGCTGTTCTGGTGTATGCACGGCGGCACCGACTTGCGCAGCTGGTACGAACCGGCATTTCGCTTAATCCTCTCCGGTCTCGAAGCGCGGGCGGCACAGCCAGTTGAGGCTGGGTCAGCGCCTGCGTCTGCGCTCGCGTCGCCGGAAAGTTCCTCCATCCCAGCCATCCCCTCTAGCCCGAACAGCCCCCCGACAAAGGAGCGGTAGCAATGAACTCCCGCAGGAAACTCGTCATTCCCATCGTGGCGCTGGTAGCGCTCGCCGTCGCTCTCTACGCGTGGTCTTCGCGCGGCAACACCGACTTGGTGGCCTCGGGCACCATCGAGGCGCGCAACATTCGCGTGGGCTCGAAAATCGGGGGCCGCGTGCTCGAAGTCAAAGTTCGCGAAGGCGATCGCGTCGAACCGCAGCAGGTACTGGTGACTTTCGACGACCGCGAGCTTCTCGCCGGCCTCGAGGAGTCCCAGGCGAATCTGGCGAAGCTCGAGCACGGCAGCCGCCCCGAGGAGATTGCGCAAGCGCGCGCCGCCGCGTCGCAAGCCGAAGCGGATTACTCGCTGAAGAAGAACGGCAGCCGGCGCGAGGATGTCGCCGCCGCACTCGCCGACGTGAATCGCGCAAAAGCAGACTCGGCGCGCGCCGAGCTCGACTACAAGCGTGCGCAACAACTCGCCACCGAAGGCGTCTTTTCGCGCCAACAACGCGATGAAGCCGAAGCCACCGCGAAGATAGCCGCTGCGCAGGTAGAGAGCGCGTCGCAGAAACTCGCCGAGCTGCAGCAAGGTTTTCGCCCGGAAGAGATCGCCTCGGCGCTGGGAAGCTACAAGAAAGCCCAAGCCGCGCGCCAGCTTTCCGAGCACGGCTCTCGCGCGGAAGACATCGCCCTGGCGCGAGCGCAATACGCGTTTGACGAAGCGCGCTACCGCGAGCGCCAGGTGGAGTCTCCGGCCAGCGCCACGGTGGAAGTGCTTGACGTGCGTCCCGGCGACCTGATCGCTCCGAACACTCCCATCGGCACGCTGCTCGAGCGCGATCAGTTGTACATCCGCATCTACGTTCCCGAGACGGAAATCGGCCTGGTACACGAAGGCCAGAAAGCCGAGCTCCGCGTCAATTCATTTCCCAACAACGTCTTCGAGGGTTTGGTCGAGCAGATCAATCAGAAAGCCGAATTTCTTCCGCGCAACGTGCAGACGCGCGCCGAGCGCGTGCACCAGGTATTCGGCGTGAAAGTTCGCGTCACCGATTCCACCGGCCGCCTCCGCGCGGGAATGGCTGCCGACGTCAAGCTCAAGCTGGCGGAGAAATAGCGTGGCGGCCATAGTGGCGCGAAATCTGGTGCGGCGTTTCGGCGATTTCACTGCCGTCGACGACGTCAGCTTCACCGTCGAGAAAGGCGAAGTCTTCGGCTTTCTCGGGCCCAATGGCAGCGGCAAGACCACGGTGATCAAAATGCTCACCGGCCTGCTGCCTCTCAGCGGCGGTGAAGCGCAGATCGATGGCCTCGACGTGCGCACGCATTCCGACGAAGTTCGCCAGCGCATCGGCTACATGTCTCAGAAGTTCAGCCTCTATGACGACCTCACCGTCGCGGAAAATCTTAGTTTCTACGCGCGCGTGTACGACCTGGCCAAAAACCAGCAGCAGAAACGCATCGGCGAAATCGTGGAGATGAACGGCTTGGGTCCTTATCTGAATCGTCTGGCGGGAAAGCTTTCCGGCGGATGGAAGCAGCGGCTGGCGCTGGGTTGCGCGCTGTTGCACGAGCCGCGCATCCTCTTCCTCGATGAGCCCACCGCGGGCATCGACCCGGTGGCGCGCCGCCAGTTGTGGGATCTGATCTTCGAGCTTTCCGGGCAGGGAATTACTTTCCTGGTCACCACGCACTACATGGATGAAGCCGAGCGCTGCAGCCACGTGGCCTATCTCTATTACGGCAAGCTCATCGCCGACGGCACGCCCGAAGGCCTCAAGCTCATGCCCGAAGTAAATCCGCCGGAGACGCATCGCATCGAAATCACCGCGCCGGAAATCACCCGCGCTTTGAAGTACGCGCGAAAAGTGGATTGCGTGCGCAGCGCCACGATTTTCGGCACTTCGATTCACGCCTTAGTGGACGATTGCTTCCATCAGGCAGACCTGGTGGGGGCGCTGGCCCGCGAAGGCATTACCGTCAGCAACATCGTGCCGCTGACTCCGAGTCTGGAAGATGTATTCGTCGAGCTCACCTACCAGCATCAAGCCCAATTGGAGGCGCCCGTTGGATAATCCTTTTCGCGGGCTCGGCGCGGTGTTTTACAAAGAACGCCTGCACGTTCGCCGCGACTTCGGCACGCTGTTTTTTTCGCTGATCATCCCGCTGCTGCAGATGGTCATCCTGGGTTTCGGCATCGACACCAACATTCGCCAGGTGAATACCGTGGTGTTCAACGAAGACAACCACGTGGCCAGCCGCGAGCTTCTCGATCGTCTGCGCAACTCGGACACTTTCCGCATCCGCGGCTTCGTAACTTCAGACGAAGCGCTCAACGACGCCATCGTCAGCGGCCGCGCCAAAGTAGGCATCAAGATTCCCGTCGACTATTCCGACCAGCTCAGCAAAAACGCTTCCGCGCAGGTTCTGGTGCTGGTGGATGGCTCGGACTCGTCCGTAGCCGGCCAGGCGCTCAACGTCGCCACTGCGATCGGCTTCGACGAATCTCTCAAGCGCATCCTCGGGCCCCGCCAGGCGCTGCCCATCGACGTGCGCCCCAAGCTTCTTTTCAATCCCGATTCGCGATCGCCCAATTTTTTTCTGCCCGGCTTGATGTCCACGTTGCTGCTCAACGTCACCACGTTTCTCACCGCCTTCGCGCTGGTGCGCGAAAAAGAGCGCGGCACCATCGAGCAGCTTTTCCTCACTCCCATCCGCCCGCTCGGGCTGATGGTCGGTAAGCTGCTCCCCTACTTCGCCATCGGCTTCCTGGAGACCTGCGTCATCATCCTTTTCATGCGCACTGCTTTTCAGGTGCCCATCAACGGCAGCGTCATCCTGCTGGTGTTGCTCTCGGTCCCTTATCTTTTCGTAGCCCTGGCGCTGGGCATGCTCATTTCCAGCAAAGCCAATTCCCAGGCCGAAGCCATGCAGCTGGCTTTTCTCACCATCCTGCCCAGCATTTTTTTCTCGGGTTATATTTTCCCGCGGGAGACCATGCCCCTGGGCTTTTACCTGCTGAGTTTCCTGATCCCGGCCACCTATTACATCGATATCACGCGCGGCGTGATTTTACGCGGCGCCGGAATTCGCCATCTGTGGGTTGACGGACTGGTGCTTACGGCCATGGGTTCCGCGCTGCTTTTCCTCGCCGCGCGGCGCTTCCAGAAAAAAATCATCATCGCCTGAAAGCCAAGTCCAGGTGGATCATGATCGCTAAAGAAAGCTTAGCTCAGCCGGCAAATGAGCTCGTCACTCGTTCTTTTTCGTGCTCAGCCCGAGCACGCGGTAGCCCAGTCAAGTTCCCCAGCCGGCGCCAAGAATAATCACCGCGCCGGTAATCCCCAATATGCGGCCAAGGTGAGGGTGCCCGCTGATAAGGATACCGGTAATTCCCAAGGCCATGCCCAACACCATGCGCAGCGCCCGATCCGTTCGTCCGAGATTGCAAGCCAGTGCCAAACTCTTCTCCCTCATCGAGTACCTGACTGAATACGTAAATTATGCGCCCGCAGGATCACCGCAGTCACACAATTTTGCTGGTTGGTCTAAATGGCTTGGCTTAATTAACAGGTTGGCCCAGCGCAAAAACAAGCTGTGGCGAAGTGCGCGGAGCCGCGGCGGGGTGCGTGCCCAGCATATATTTCTTGCGTAGCTGCTCCACCCGCTGGGCAATCTCCTTGCGGTAGGCCTCAGGTGCATACGCGTTTTGCGAATACCACTCGCGGTAGCGCGCCACCAGCTTGGGGAATTTTTCTGCAACGAACGGAAGAAAAATCTTCTGCGCGGAGGGCATCAGGAACAGCACATTGGCTGCAAACCACTTGGCACCGGCATCCCGCGCGGCGCGCGCCAGCGCATCGAGGTCGGCCTCGCGGTCGGTAAGGCCGGGCAGCACCGGCATGGCGAAGACGCCTGCGTCAATGCCCGCCTCGCGAAGCGCGCGCACAGCCTCCATGCGCAGATCCGGGCGTGGAGCGCGCGGCTCGAGCAGCCGCGCCAGTCCCGGCCGCATCGTGGTAATGCTCAGGTTCACGGAGAGCGACGATCTTTCCGCGATACGCTGCAGTAACTTCACATCCCGCACCACCTGGTTCGACTTGGTGGTGATGGAGATATTCAGCCCCTGGCGCTCTGCCATCTTTTCCAGAATGGCTCGCGTCGCGCCGTGATCTTTCTCCGCCGGTTGATAAGGATCCGTGGCCGTGCCGATGGCAATCAATTCGCCATCCACATCTTTACAGCCCAGGTCTCGCGCCGCCAGCGCTCCGGCGTTTTCCTTAACATAAATCTTCTTCTCGAATTCGTTCCCGTCCAGTTCCATGAACTCGTGCGTATACCGCGCGTAACAGTACCGGCAGGCGAATTCACAACCGCGGTAGGGATTCACCGTCCAGCGAAAGGGCATGTTCTTCGAGTCGGACTCGTTCAGGATCGACTTCACCGGCAGCAGAAAATATTCCGTGTCGCGTTTTTCGTCCACCAAAGGAGAGGATGCGGCGAGGCGAGCAATCCCGCTCGGAGCCATTGCTGTGTCCCATCTCCGGCGCAGGCCCGGAGGGGGCGTTGGAACACAGCGGTCGGCGGTCTGGCTGTCCCCTGGGAGGGGAAAAAGGGTGGGCGCTAAATTCCTCGCTCGCCGTGGCCGGGTTGCCCCGGTCGCTAGAGATCGAAGAGTGGGTGAAGTAGCCATCCCGCCTCGCCAACCCCATACTATTCGCCTTTTGTTCGCTATGTCAAGACCTATCGTTCGCTTTAGATTCGCCTAAGGTAATGTCCGGCACGCCGGCTGTACCGCGCTGAAATCCAGCGTATACTCAAGTTTTGAGACCTGCGAGGGCGCTGCCTTGGCCGAAATTACCATTTTAATTTTCGACGACGATGTCACCAGCCAGCGGGCGCTCCAGTCGGTTCTAGATTCTGAGGGTTGGACTGTCCGTGTGGTCCCTTTGCTTCGCGACGCCATGAAAGAGCTGGCCCAGGGCAACTGGTCCCTGGTCATTGCTAATCTGGCGATGACCGGCATCGACAGCCCTGAATTCATCTTGCTCTCCGAGCTTGCCTTGTCGCCCCCTGTGCGCGAAGGCAAGCCTCGCGTGCGCATTCTTTTCATGGTGCCTGAGCTACTGGCCGGTCAGGCGTTGCCCATTCTCGAAAGCGCGCACCTGCCCTATGTATCCAAGCCCTTCCACTTCCACGATTTCCTGCAAAAAGTAAGCGACCTGCTGATCGATTCGAGGGCCCTTCCTAAATCCATCCGCACGACCTCGTTCGGCTTTGAAGAAAATAACCGCAGAAAAAAGGCGGATCGACGGGCTGGCAAGGAGCGCCGCGGCACGGAGATGTTCGCCTCGCGCGAGGACTACTACATGACCGATGAAGAACTGGCGGAATTTGAAAAGTCAGAAAAAGAAGAAGCCAAGAAGCGCAAGACCGGCGATCACCCCGTCTGAGCGCAGTCTCAATAGGTCTGCGCTTTTCCCGCCTTTCGGAATTCTTCAAACAGCGCGCGGCACTCTTCGGCCAGCAGCCCGGACTGGACGCGCAAGGGACTGCCACCCAGGGCCGCCAGCTCTTTTGCGCCAACACGCAGCTCGCTGAATCCCGCCGCGGCGGCGTCGGCGATCGACGCGCCGTACACCACGCGATTAATCTTTGCCCAGTGAATCGCAGAAAGGCACATGGGGCAGGGCTCGCAACTGCAGTAGAGCGCGCAGGCACCGAGCTCGATGGAGCGCAACGCGTGCGCCGCCGCGCGGATATTGTTCACTTCGGCGTGCGCGGTGGGATCAATGTCGCGCCACACCGTGTTGTGCGTCGCCGCTATGATTTTTCCGTCCTGTACGATCACCGATCCAAATGGCGATTGCCCTTCCGCAATTCCCCGTCGCGCCACCGCGATCGCGGCGCGCATGAAGCTTTCGTCGTCCTTCGAATATGCCTCGCCGCTGCTCACTTTATCTCCTCGGCCCCACTCCGTCGTCGCGCTCAGACGGCCCGCCCCAAAGCTGCACCTGGCTGCGGTCCGCCGTCCGGGCCAGCAGGTCAGTGACGCTACGCCTCGATCGTGGAAGCCGCAATCCCGGCTCCAATTCGCACAGAGGCACCAGCACAAAGCGCCGCTCGCCCATCCGCGGGTGCGGCACATCGAGACCCGAGGCGTGAATCACGCTCGAGCCGTAGAGCAGAATATCGATATCGATGGTCCGCGGGCCTCCTGGCGTCGTGCGCTCGCGGCCCAGATCCTTCTCTACGCGCTGCACCACGCGAAGCAGTTGCCGAGGCGTCAGTTTCGTCTCCGCTTTCAGCACGCAGTTCAGAAACCATGATTGCGCCAGGAATCCCACCGGCTCGGTGGCATATAACGATGAGAGCCGCCGTGGCGTCACCCCCGCCCGCGCCAGCTCTTCCACGGCTCGGGCAATCATCGCTTCGCGGTCGCCCAGGTTTGACCCCAGCGACAGATAGATCAATTTGGCCTGCACCGTTGCGATCTATAGTTTTGCGGAAATCGCTGCGCCCGTCATTATCTGCAAAAATTTGCTCGCATCTGATCGAATCCGGCTTATTGCTGAGGGCTGACTTCGAGCAGCAGGTAACCGGTGAACTGTACGGCAATCCGCAGCCGCGGGCTGGTGACCGTGCCCAGCTCTTTGCCATTGGCATAATCGAACACGCGGAATCTTCCCCTCTTGAGTCCGCGCAAATCGAGTTCCCCTTTCCACGGTTTATCCGGCTGCGATGCAAAGAAAGCAAAATAAGTCTTCTCATGCTGCTGGATCACGTAGCCTTCGGGGTCGTCGAATCCGGTCACGTAGAGATTCTGGAACTCCCCCTGTGAAAGCATCAAGTCGTTGTAAATTTTCAGCCACTTCTTGTAGCCGGCGTCATCCGCGCCGGCGGACCTGTTGAATCTCGCGCCAACAACTGCTCCAAGTCCGACCGTCGAAGCGAATTCGCCCCCCAGGTCTTCACGGGAGCCCGTGCCTTCGATCGTGTTTGCCGAGACCGCAGCCGCAGGCCCCAGCAGCGCTTTGTACATTTTGATCCCGTGCCGCACCTGCGGGCTGCCCGCCGGGCCTCCCGTTTCAACCTTATTCACGTACGGCAGCCAGGCAAAATTCGGCGGCGTTCCACCGGAAGCGATAGTTACGGCGCCCTCGGGCCGCAAGCTTTTAACCGTCAGCAGAATCTGCTTGTGGACTTCAGCAATCGCCCGCTGCGAATCCTGCGGGGATTTGTGATGGTGCGCCGGATTGTGGCAGTCCGGCACGGTGTATACATCCTCCAGCCGCAGCCCATCGAATCCCCACGTCTGAATGAAACGCACCACCGCTTGTTTGATGTACTCCTGGACTTCCGGCACTGCCGGACAGAGTGCCGCCAGGTTGTGCCCGGTCCGCGCATGATGCCCGCTCTTATCCAGCACCAGCCATTCCGGATGATCCTTCGCCACGCGCGCGCCGCCGCTCTTCCTGCCGGCTTCTCCGTCTTCCACCGCCAGCGGCGTCCAGCTAAGCCCGGCAAGAATTCCCTGCCTGTGCAGGCCGGTCACCAGTTCCTGTATCGCCTCCGCGGAAAAAGTTTCGCCGCGAGGCTGCCAGTCTCCAGACGCTCCGAACCATTTGCCGGCCAGCGTCACCCAGCGAACGTTCAACGCCTTCAGCTGCGGAATCCTCGCCGCTATTTGCGCAGGTGCCGCGCCGGCATCGTCCGCGCGTGCGACCCATTCCGCGCCGTAGGCCGCGCTGCCTGGCTTGGCCGGCGGCGAACCCTGGCGGCTCATCACCTGCGCATACAGGCTCAACGGTTCGAAATAATCTCCCGTATAAGTAGCCACGAAACTGCGCGGCGTCGAATATTGCTCGTGCGATTTCAGTCGCGCGCCGGGTTCCACCTCCATGTAGGTCTCCACGACTCCGTCAGGGAATGTGTGCACCGGAAAAGCCACGGCTTGTGAGAGCGGCTCCACGTGCCCGATGGCCAGGCCCAGAGTTGCGGTCCACAATGCCACCACGGGCACCCCGCCTCCGACGCTGCCCAGTTCGCCTTTTACCGCCACCGGCGAAGCCATCACGTTTCGTTGAGAAAAACCGATGGGAATCGGGAACACGGCGTCGCGTTCCGCTTCCATGCTGGCTCCATGAAATGACCAGAACGCATTGCGTTGCCCACTGACAACCACAATCGACGCGTCCAGCCGGTGTCTCTGCGCCTGAATGCGATCCAGGCGAATATCCGCAGTCCCCAGATTCAGGTAGGTCAACTGTTCCACGGCCATATTGGGAAAATCATCGAAAACTTCCAGCGCCAAAGTCTTTTCGATCTGTTTCGACATGCTGCGCGCTTTCACCTCCACGCGTTTTCCCAGCTTCCCAATCTTGCTCCGTACGTCGTACTCCTTGTGGCTCTTGAAGTCGTAGACAAAATCGCTCACTTCTTTTCCGTCTACCCACAGCTTGTCGCCCCACGACGCGGCGCCCGCCTCCTGCTGTTCGATGGAAAATCGCCGCGAGGTCCGCTTCTGAATCTGGTAGGCCTGAACGTATCCCGAGGGCCAGATGTCATATTCCGCGCCCGGCAGCCGCGTCACAACCGGCGAGGCGCGCTCCGCGGTCACCGATACCGCGCTGATTTTATTTTCTTCCTGGGATCGCGAGCCCCGGCGGCACGCTCCCGAATTGAGGACCAGAACGCCGATCGCGCTCAGGAGCATGGCGCGACCCGCGCGGAATTTATTCTGCCGAAGCATGGTCACTTCGCCATCCCTTTGCCAGCGCGGCTTATGGGAGCTGATTCCATCAAGGCGGGTTTGCACTCCTTTTTGAAGCGGCAGTTTACGCTTTTTTGTCTCTGGCAGAGGACTGAATTCTACGATGATCGCACAAGTTTGCCCAAGTCTACGCCGCCAGTCCCCCGCCGGGCCAGGCAATCTTAACCGGTTCCGTATTCTCGCCCATGCAAACAAGTAATCCAATCTTCCGTCGTTTGCGTACTCCCAGTGTGCACCATCAGTGCGCGTTACAAGACTAGTGAGAAAAGGATAGAAACGAAATGACAAAACGAATTCTGCTGGCCTTAGCCCTGGTTACCACGCTCTCCTCTGCGGTCTCTGCTCATGCTCAAAAGGACCCCATGGTGGGCGGAGCCGCTATGTACTCGACAAAAGACATCGTCGACAACGCCGTCAATTCGGCCGATCACACCACCCTGGTGGCTGCGGTCAAGGCTGCCGGTTTGGTAGACACCCTGAAGAGCGCCGGACCCTTCACCGTTTTCGCACCCACCAATGAAGCGTTTGCCAAGCTGCCTGCCGGAACCGTAGACACACTGCTGAAGCCCGAAAACAAGGCCATGCTCTCCAAGATCCTCACTTACCACGTTGTGGCCGGAAGATTGAGCGCCTCAGATATCAAGAAAATGATTAAGGCAGGCAACGGCTCGGCGAAACTTATGACCGTCAGTGGCGGCACCTTGACCGCCGGGATGCAGGGCAAAAATATCGTCCTGACCGATGAAAAGGGCGGCACTTCCACTGTCACCATCGCCAATGTGTTTCAGTCCAACGGCGTGATTCACGTGGTTGATTCGGTCGTCCTCCCCAACTAGCTCTCTGTTCACTCTCCACCGTTCGCAAACCCGGTTGCGCTGCGTCGAGCAGCCGCCGGGTTTGCGGAATAATTTCACTCTGCTTTATCCTGCAGCTTTTTAATGTAGCGCTGATCTTCAGGCCTGCATCTTTTCGCATTCGATTGACACTTCCCCCCTCCCTGCCTAGAATCTCCGCTCACCCCGGGTCATGCCTCCCGCCTCCACACTTGCGAAGGTCGTGATTGTCGCGGAAAACGCGACGATGCGCCGCGATCTCGCCTCCGCTCTGCGCGATGAGTTCGAGCCTTTCGAAGCGGGGGACACCGCCGCCGCCATTCCCTTACTCGAGGAACACCTCCCCGAGCTGCTTCTCTGGGATCTCCGGCCTCGCGCGTCCGGCTTGCGGGAATGCGTCGAGTTGCTCGACGCCCTCCGCGAGAGCGACCTCGACACTTTGGTCATCGTCCTCAGCACTGACGCCAAAAAAACAACCGCCCTGCAATTGATGGATGCCGGGGCTTACGATTATTTCGTACAGCCGGTGGACCTCGATGTACTCCGGCCCATCCTCAACCGCGCCGTGGAAAAGTTGCGCACCGAGCGCGAAAATCGCATCCTGCGCGACCAGCTCCGCCGCAAGGACTCCCTGGGCGGCATCATCGGCGGCAGCGAGCCCATGCGCGGCGTGTTCGATTTGATTCGCCGCATTGCCGCCTCCACTACCACCGTTTGTATCCGCGGCGAGAGCGGCACCGGCAAGGAACTCGTCGCCCACGCCATCCACGACCTCAGCGACCGCCGCACACGCCCTTTTGTCAGCGTCAATTGTGCGGCGCTGCCTGAATCACTGATGGAAGCGGAGCTTTTCGGCTATGAAAAAGGCGCGTTTACCGGCGCCGTGGGCACCAAAGAAGGCCGCATCGAGCTCGCTCATCGCGGCACGCTGTTTTTGGATGAGATCGGTACTCTCACCCCCATCCTCCAAAGCAAGCTGCTGCGTATCCTGGAAGAGCACAGTCTCATCCGCCTCGGCGGCAAGCGCGTCATCCGCGTCGATTTTCGCCTGCTTACCGCCACCAATGAGGATCTCGAAGAGCTGGTCCGTCAGCAGCGCTTCCGCGAAGACCTGTACTACCGCATTCACGTGATGCCCGTTTACCTGCCGTCGCTGCGCGAGCGTTTGGACGATATCCCCCTGCTCCTGGACCACTTCGTCCGGCTTTACTGCGCCGCCAACCACATGCTGCTCAAGTCCGTAAGCGACGACGCTATGCAAGTCCTCAAGCGCTATCCCTGGCCGGGAAACGTGCGGGAGCTGGAAAACACCGTCCAGCGCATCGTGCTGATGGCCGATGGGGACGCCATCACCGCCAAAGACCTTCCTAAGGACCTTGTCCAGGCCGCGGGGCGTGAGTCGCAAAACCGTTTCCGCATCCCTGCCTCCGGCTTTCATCTGGAAAACGAAGTGCTCAACTTTGAGAAACGCTGGGTAGAAGCGGCCCTGCAACAAGCCGATGGCGTCAAGGCGAAAGCCGCTAAAATGCTCGGCGTCAACAAGGACAAGATGAAGTACCTCTGCCGCAAGCACGACCTCTAAAGGGTCCGGGGTTCGCCGTGGCTGGCACAGGAGGCAGCAAGGGGAAAAATTGCCCCGGTGGAGAAATTCTCCCCCCTTGGCTCAGCCGACGGTCGGGAGAGCGCGGGCTTAGACGGGTATGTCACGTATTTCCCGTCATTTGAGGAACCGCCAGGAAAATCAGCAGTTTGGCCTTTCAGATGCATTAGATAAGGCATCGCCCAGACGGGCTTCACAAAATCTCAGATTCGGAGGGTACACACATGCAAAAGAAAGGAATCGCACTCAAGAAGGGTAAGAAGCTTTCCGGCGCCAAGACGCTTAAGGGCGTCAGCAGCCTGCGCGGCGTAAGCACTCTTCGCGGCATCAACACCCTGCGCAGCATTAACACCACCCGCGCCACCAAGGCATAAACGGTTTTCGTCTCTGGCGAGGCCCGCCCATCCGGCCTCGCCAGAGGCTATACTGCCCGCCAACTTCTAGCGGAAGGCAGCAATCCCATCACCCACGGCAGGACTTTAATTCCTGAGCTATACAGCGAAACAAGTGTTTTGTCCTCGTGAGTAGGGCTTAAAACAGGAGGCAATATGACAGCGAAGAAAAGCACCGCAAAGGGCACGGCAAAAAAGAGCAGCAAGCATTCCAGCAAGAAACTCGGCGGCAGCTCAGCGCTCAAGCACGTGTTGAATCTGAAGCACGTGTTGAATCTGAAAAAGGCGAGGTAATTCAGCGCTCGCATCACCATTTCGGCCAGATAGGATTCGGCTGGCATTTCGTTCCATCTCTCCAGTAAAATAGAATCGTAACGGCCCTCGGACCTTACACGAGGGCCGTTTAATTTTTCGAACACAGGAACTCTCACCTGTGCTTGGGGGAAGGGACCAAGTGGGAACCAGAAAAAAGGGCAGCCATATTCCGAAGAAATCGGTCAAAAAGAATCTGGGAACGGTGAAGACTCTCCGCAACATGGCCACCAAGAGTGAACTGCGAATCGCGCCGTCCATCGGCGAGTGACTTTGCGTCCGCATCATTTCACCCGGGGGTTGCGCCGCACACGGGCGGAAACTGACGGACAAGGATCCAGCGCTGAGGGCTTTCTTCAATTGACGCGCTGCATCACCAGATCAGCGATTTGATCCAGCGCCATCCGCCTCGCGCCCATTGCCAGGCCAGCGGCCGGCGTACTCCATAAATCTTTGCCGTTCCGGTCATGCCCTCGGTCAACGCGCCGTCGGTATTCGAAAACTCCAGAACCACCGCGAAGTAATTACTAAGTGGCCGGCCCGCGCGCTCCGGCATCTTCTCCGCGGTGACCGGTTCCTCAGCAGCCGCCGCGGGAAGCATGGCGCGCACGCGCCCGGAAAAAGTCCGGTAAGGATACGCGCGCACGTTCATTTTCACCGTGGCGTGTTCCGCAACGTCCTGCAGCTCCCAGTCGCGCACCAGCACGCGCGCGCGCGCCGTCGAGCGGTCCGCCAGAATGACGAACAGCTCGCCCTCCGCCAGGTACTCTCCGGCGCGCCGCTCCACTCCCGGCGTGGTCACCACTCCCGCGATAGGAGCGCGCAGCACCAGCGCGTCGCGTTTGCGCAGCGCCTCCGCCAATTCCACCTTCACCCGCTCGTATTCCGCGGAAAATTTCTGCGCCGCGGTCATGTCGCCCGCGCCGCTGGCGGCGAGCAGCCCTCGTTCGGCCAGAGCCTTCTCTTCGGTGAGGCTGGCGGCGCGCGCCTCCAGTTGCGCGTTATGCAGCACGCCCAGCACGGCGCCTGCTTCCACGCGCGCACCCTCGTGCACGCCTTCCTGCTGCAGCACGCCCGGGGCGATGGCGCGAACCTCCGCGCGCGCGCCCGGCTCCAGCACAAATTCGCTGCCGATTTTTGTAGCCGTGGGAGGCAGCACCAGCAGCAGCCCTGCCGCAGCCACGGCGACGGTCTGCCCGCGCGTCATTTTCCAGGCCATGAATTTCTCCTTGGCGTGCGGCCAGCCGATGCGGATCGCCGCGGTCACCTTGTTTACGCGTTTGCGCAGCATGAAGTAAAGCGCCGCCGCGGTAGCCACGTACCCCCAGTCTCCATACCAGCGCACAAACACATTCTTCATGAACGACCCAAAAACGTAGATGATCAGCGCGCTGTATAAGGACGCGCAGATTCCGTAGGTCAGGAAAATCCGCCGCTTGCGCTTGCTCACCGCCGGCAGTTCCACCTCTTGCCGAAGCACATATCTCTCCACCCACAGCTTCAGGTACTCGAAAGAATCTTCGCGCAGGTTGTCTACTTCCAGGTATTGCCCCAGCGCGTAGTAGCCGTCGTACTTCATTAGCGGGTTCAAATTGAAAACCAGCCCGGAGACGCCGGTCAGCAGCAGCAGCTTGTAACCCAGGTCTCCGGTGAACGAACCCGGCGGCGCGAAATACCACACCAGCGTAGCCAGCGCGCAGATCACCATCTCGATCCATAATCCCGCGAAGATGGTCCACTGGCGCTTGGAAGTCTTGTCGAAAACGTGCATGTCCGTGGTGTCGGTGAAAAACGCCGGCCCGAAATAGATGAGCATGAATCCCATCTGCGGCACTTCGCCGCCGAAGTTTTTGCAGGTCAGCCCGTGGCCGAATTCGTGCACGCCGATCACCAGGAACAGCAGCACCCAGAAAATCCAGAGGTCGTAAGCTGATTTATTGGAGAAGGTATAAAAAGCGATCGTATCCCGCTGGATGCGCGTCCAGTCGCTGGCCAGTATCACGCCCATCACGAAAAAGAGAAAAAGCGAGAAGATCACGAACCCGCGCGTGTACATCCAGCGCAGATACGGCAGTATGCGCTCCAGCGTTTCGTCCGGATTCCACGCCGAAAAATGAATATAGAGCAGGCTCGAAGTGTTTACCCGTTCCCGCCGCTCCTCACGGATTTTTTCCAGGATGGCCAGGTTTCTTTCCGCCGCGCCGCGCTCCAGGAAATTCGGATTGATGCTCTCGATGAATTCCGCCACATCTTCTTCCGTGACCGAACCCTCGCCATGCTCCTGGTTGATGGCCCCGGCGATTTCCGCGTGCGTGCGCGTGCCGTCGGCCAGCCGCAGCAGGGAGTATTCCAGCGGGCCGTAGCGCGCGAAGGTAAACAACTCGGGGATTTTAATGACGAAGCTGGTCTCGCCGGCCACCACCTGTTCGCTGATCTGCAGATCGGTGCGCAGCTTGGGGCGGCGCAGCCCTCGCGCCATGCTCACCGAAGTTTTCAGAGTGGTGGGGCCGAAGCGCATGGGTTAAGCACTCATCTCGATTTCACAGAACTTCGCGGAGCTTTAAGGAATGCGGGATCTGATCGAGCGCGGCGCCTCACTCCACTCGATCCGCACCGCCATTCCCGGGCGCAGATCCCGGCCCGCGCCGGCGAGCTGCGCAGTGACGTCATAAGTCCCGCTGGCCGCGTCCACGTTCGGGCTCACGCGACGAATTCGCGCTTCGAAGCTGCGCTGGGCGTCATTTGCCATCGCCACGTGCACGCGCTCGCCCATTAAGGGACGGCGCGCGGAAGCTTCCGGCACCTGAAAGCGCACCAGCAGCGGCCCCAGCTGGCTGAGCCGAAAACATTTTTCATCTTTCAGGACGTTTTGGCCTTCGCGGATGTAGCGGCGCGCCACCACTCCCTGAAACGGTGCGCGAATGTGCGTCTTGTCGACCTCTAGCTCCAGAAGGCGCACTTCGGATTTGTTCTTGTCCACCGCCGCTTTCCAGCTTTCCAGGTCGAACGTCGAGCCTTTCGCCTTGAACTCGGCTTCTTCCAGATCTGCCTGGCTGTTGAGGCCGGCCTTTTGCATCTCTTCGGCGCGGCGCAGGCGGGCCTGCGAGGCCTTCAGCTCGGCCTCGTTGTATTTCACGTTACTTTCCGCCACGCGCAGGTCGGCTTTGGCTTTTTCGAGTTGCGCGAGAATCGTGCGGTCATCCAGGTGAGCAAGAATCCCGCCCTTGGGCAGCGTCGCGCCTTCCTCCGCATTCACCGCCGTCACCGCGCCGTCGCGTTGCGCAAGCACATCCACTTCATGCTCCACGGAAAGCACTCCCAGGATTTCACGAGAGGCGGTGTTGGATGCGTTGAACGAATTGTTCGGTGAGCTGTCGGGTGCGCGGCCGCCCGCATTTGGCGGCGCAGACATGCCCTTAGCTGCGGGCGCCGCAGGGCGATCGTCGCTCGCGCCGCCGCAGCCCGTCAACGCGAGCAGGGTTGCCGCGGTGAACGCCAGCGGCGAATTCGCCATCCATGTGCCGCACAGCTTCATAATGTTCTCCCTAATTTGCGACCATCGCCACAGCGGTCTCCCGGCAGAGCGTCATGGCAGCCACGTCCACAACTTGCGCCACGCCCAGCGCGCCGGATCGCGCAGAAAAACGTACCCCACCGGGTACCACCCGCTGCCGAACCACCCGCCCGTCGCGGTGATCTTTGCGCGCCCGACCATTCCGGTGCGCGCAGCGCCAGTGGGATTTGGAAACAGCATGCGCACAAAGAAATACTGCTCGCCATCCGCCGCCACCGTTTGCGCCGCCACGCGCTCCACCGCACCGTGAAAACTCTCCGTGGGAAATGCGTTAAGTTTCAAAACTGCTGGCTGGCCGGTGCGCAGCAGGCTGACATCCGTTTCCGGAACCTGCACGTCGGCAGCCATGCGATCCTGCTCCACCACTTCGCAGAACCGCTCGCCGCGCGCCAGGAAGCGCCCTGCTTTCTCCTCCACCTTGGGTGTCACCACCACGCCGGCTATGGGCGCCACCAGGCGGGCGTGCGCCACCTTTTCACGATCGAGATTAACTTCGGCCTGCTCCATATCCATGCGCAGTCGGGCCTGCGCGGCAGCGCCAAATTCCTGGCGCGCTTCGGCCTGGGTCATATCGCGCCCGGCCATGGCCAGCCGTTCGGTGGCGCGCTCGAACGCTACGCGCGACTCGCTGTCGTCCAGCTCGGCCAGCGGCGTTCCCACTGCGACGACGTCGCCTTCGTGCACCAGGACGCGGCGCACCACGCCCTCCACTTCCGCACTGACTGCGCGGCGTTCCGCGGGCACCACCACGGAGCTGCCCGCCACACGCATTTTGATGGGCACAATGATCAGCGCTAGGATAGCCAAGCCAACCTTGCTGAGCAGCTCCACCCGCCTTCCCAGGCCCGCCTTGCGCAGCTTGTCCCGGGTTTTGGCCACTGGCGCCAGCACGCCCATCAACGGCAGCGACTGATATAGGCGCGCGTTGCGCAAGGCCACGCTGATCTGGCTGCCAAGGATAGCCAGTGTCTCGAGCTGGCTTTCTCCCAGAAAGTCCGCATCGCCGCTTTCGAGCGCGAGCACGCCCAGCGTGCCCTGGTCGTCGCGCAGCGGCAGCGCGTAAAAACCGTTGCGCTCCATCTCCGCGAGAAACGCCACCATCTGCGTACGCACCGCTTCGTGCGAAACCTTCCAGCCGGTGTCGTACTGGTCGGCGGAGACCGGCTCACTCTGCGTCGACACCCACTCCAGCAGATCGCGCAGCCGGGTCATCTCTTTTGTGCGCGGCACCTCGGCTTCTCCGGAAACTGCCGCCAGCAGAAATCGCGAGCGGTCCACCAGGCCGATGGAGCAGCGATCGAACGGCACCACCGTAGCCGCCTGGTGCACCACCGTGGTCAGAATATGATCGAGGTCCAGCGTCGAGGTGATCTGCTTGCTGATTTCCAGCAGCGCGTCCAGTTCATGCACCTTGCGCTCGGCGTCGAGCAGCCTCGCGTTGTGCAGCGCCAGCGCGGCCTGCTCCCCGATCGTGGTTACAAAAAAAAGATCGTCATCGTCGAAGGGCGTGCCGTCGAGCTTGTTCACCACTTCGATGACCCCGAGCACCTTCTCTTCCTCCAGCAGCGGCGCGGCGATGCACGTCACCAGCGTAAAGTCTTTCAACTGGCGCCGGCTCTCCAGCAGTGGCTCTTCCGCAGCGTCGGGCACCAGACGCGGCTGCCCGTCGCGCGCCACCGTTCCCAGAAATCCGTCGCCCAGCGCGAGCTTCCCATCTTCCAGCGTGGTCGGATCGTTGCCATCCTGGTGCGCGAATTCAATGGTTTCGCCGTCTCCCGACACCAGCCACAGATTGCAGGCCTCCGCGCCCAGCAGATCGCGAATCTTTCCGGTGATGATCGGGGACAGGTCTTCCAATTCGAGAGTGGAATTAAAAATCCGGCTGATGTCATAGAGCGCAGTGAGCCGCTCCAGGGTTCCGAACTGCGTGTCGCGGTCCGCTTCCGATGCGCGCAGAGTGTCCAACGCCCGTCCGGTTAGCCGCGCCGCTTCCTCCACGAACGCGGCATCCTCGCCGGTAAATTCACCGCTCGCTTTGTTGAGCACTTCCAATACGCCCGCTTCCCCGGCGGCCGAAGGAATGGGGGCGTACAGCGCGTCAATGACGCGGTCGCGATGCGCCGGCTCCAGATGGATCAGCGGTTCTTTTTTTTCCGAAGCGCCGATGCGCCGCGCTCCTCCGGCCCCGGCCATCTCCGCCAGAATTCCGCCCGTACTCGTGCCGCTGGCCGGCTCAAACCTCTCGCCCGGCGCGAACCACTTTCCGCGGCAGCGCAGCGCGCCATCCTCTTTTTCGGGAAGCCACAGCAGGATTCCTCGCGCGTCCACACGCGTTCGCAAAGACGCGGAAAGAGCTTTGAAAATACTGTCGAGGTCGCGGCAGGAAAGATAAGCGGTGGCAAGCTCGTATAACGCCGGCAACCGCTCCATCAATTCCTCCCCATGGCGGACACAAATCCGCTAGAAATACGCTGCGGAAAATCGCTTTTCACGAGCAGGCCGCAACGCTAACAAATGAGTTCCGGGCTGTCAAGGAAGCCGAAAACAAGACGGCGTCATCCGCCGATTTGACAGCGCTGGCCCGTATCGGTTAGTTTTGCGGCTTGCGTCGCGGCTTTTCTATTCAATTGGGCTATCGCCTGTGGGGCAGCCGGTGATTGAGAAGACACTCTACAAGGTTCGCGTTGTCGAAAAAGGCGTGGTCATCGACATTACCGGCGGCCTTCGCCTGGGCGAGTCGGAGCAGGCCTTCCGGCAGCAGGTGCAGGAGCTGCTCGACTCCGGCAAGCGCAATATCGCCGTAAATCTCGGCGCGGTAACTTTTGTGGACAGCTCGGGAATCGGCGGCATGGTGCGGGCATTCACATCCGTCAACCGCGCCGGCGGCAAGCTGTTTTTTTTCGCTCCCAGCAAAATGATTCGGCAGACGCTGAAGATGGTCCGCCTCGATACCGTCCTGAGCCTTTACGACGACGAAGCCGCCGCCATCGCGGCCCTGTAGTCCGCTCTTCCGGAATCCGGCTGGCATCACGGCTTGTCCGGTAACAGCCCATCGAGTACGTTTGTTTGCCAACGTTTGTTTGCCAATATTCATCCGGGAGGGATCGCTTTATGATTTTGCTGCGCGCCGCAAATCGGTTCTTTATCCTGCCGCTGGTCTTCGCGGTTGCGACCATCTGCTCGCAGTCTACACAGGCGCAGACGCCGCCCGCCGCGGCGACATCGATTGTGTTTAGCGGCGCGCAGGTCGCCGACGGCACGGGCGCGCCCATGCGCCGCGCAAATGTGCGCATCGCCGGCGACACCATCACCCGCGTGGGCGACTTCAAGCCCGATCCGTCTGACCAGGTTGTCGATGCCTCCGGTCTGGTGCTTGCTCCCGGTTTTATCGACACTCACAACCATTCCACCGAAGGTCTCGAGGCCGAGCCTCTGGCCGTCTCCCAGATTTCTCAGGGTCTGACCACTTTGCTTCTCGGCCAGGATGGCGATTCGCCCTGGCCCATCGGCGAGTATCTCGATAAATTCCGCAAGAATCCTCCCGCGCTCAACTTCCTGATGCTGGTGGGCCATGCTACGGTGCGCTCAAAAGTGATGGGCGATGATTTTCGCCGCGTGGCGCGGCCCGAAGAAGTTGCGCAGATGGAAAAGCTGGTGGAACAGGGAATGAAGGAAGGCGCCGTAGGACTCTCGAGCGGCATCGAGTACGAAGTGGCCAGTTACAGCGACACGGCTGAAGTCGTGGCCGCGGCGCGCGTTGCCGGACGCTACGGCGGCTTCTACATCAGCCACATTCGCGACGAAGCCGACAAAGCATTCGACGCCACGCGCGAGCTGCTCACCATCGGCCGCGAAGGCCATCTGCCCGTGCAGAACACGCACATCAAACTCGGCACCGTGGGCGTGCAGGGCAAAGCCGGCCAGATCATCAAAATGTTCGATGACGCTCGCGCGCAAGGCATCGACGTCACTGCCGATTGCTACCCGTACGACGCGTGGCATTCCAACTTTAAAGTGCTCGTTCCCAACAAGCGCTGGGACGATCCCGCCAGCGTCTCGCGCGCGATTGCTGACGTCGGCGGTCCGCAGAACCTGCTGATCACCGAGGTGAAATCGCATCCCGAATACACCGGCCGCACTCTGGAAGAAGCCGCGAAAACAAGAGAGATCACTCCCGTGCAACTGCTCATCGAAATTATTCGCGATGGCGATGGCGGCGTGATCGGCAAATCCATGATCGATTCCGACATACGAATTTTCTACACCTGGCCGTGGACCATGGTCTCGAGCGATGGCGGCATCGGCATGCATCATCCTCGCGGCGCGGGAACGTTTCCGCGTGTGCTGGGGCGCTTTGTGCGCGAGAAGCACTGGCTCACGCTCGAAGAAGCGGTTCGAAAAATGACGTCGCTCCCCGCCTGGCGCCTGAAACTGGCCGACCGCGGCAGCATCAAAGAGGGAATGAAAGCGGATATCGTGCTCTTCAATCCCGCCACGGTGGTCGATAATTCCACCTTCGAGAAACCGCAACTGCTCTCCACCGGCATCGAAAAGGTTTTTGTGAATGGCGTGATGGTCTGGGATGGCGCCAAAGCCACCGGCGCCCGCCCCGGGCGCGTATTGCCAAAGTAAAACCAGGAACAGATGAACATCACCGCGGATGCGTGGTTTTAGCGCAACTTTTAGCGGAACTTTAAGCTCAACCAGGACAAAAACAGCGAGGATTTCTCAGCCGCCGACGCGCTCGGGGTCTACTTCCTCGGCGAAGACGATCCCCACGGCGTTGCGGGTGTCGCCCGGCGGGTGTTCCCTGCGAATGACGAAGCCGCGCAGCGGGATGCGGCCATCGGGGTGCAGTTCATCCACCGGCGCTTCCATCATCACCTGCAGCTCGGATTGCAGCCGCGGCATATTCTCGAGGTAGAGCAGAGCGCCGTGCAGGCTCAAGTCACGGATGACGGTCTCTTCCTCGAAGGCGCGGCCTTCTTCGGTGTAGCCGACAATCGTGGCGCGGAAGAATCCCTCGCGGCGCTGGCCCGTGCGCGTGTCGCGCATGACCACGTCCATTTTTTTCTCTTCCAGCGTCATGACCATGCCTTCGGATGCCGCCCAGGCATTGGCAAACTGCTGCCGCGTATTGCGCAAGATGCTGTCGATGGCGCGGTCGGCTGAGTCCGGGTCATGGTGAAAAAGCACAAGATTGCGCACGCCCGCATCCTTGGCCACTTTCACGCCTTCGAGCCACGAAGAGTGGCCCCAGTTTTTATGATCCCCGGCCAGTTGTTCGGGAGTGTATTGCGCGTCGTGAATATAAATATCCGCGCCTTTGGCCAGATCGCGCAGGTTTTGATCGAGCTTGGGCACGCCAGGTTCGTTGTCGGTGGCGTAGACCACCACGCCGGCGGGAGTCTCGAAACGAAAACCGAGGCAGCCCTGCGGATGGTTGAGCCACTGCGCGGTAACTTTCATCCCGCGAACTTCCAGTTTGTCGCCGCCGGCAATTTCCGTGAATTCGCGCTCGGCTTTGAGCACGCTCAGATCCACCGGAAAATAAGGCAGCGCCATCTGCGCCTGCATGACCCGCTTCAGGCTGTCCTGCCCGAGATACTCCGAGCGAAAGCTATAAAAGTGGAAACGATTCTGCTCGGAATAAAGCGGATAGAAAAAGGGCAGGCCTTGGATGTGGTCCCAGTGGTAGTGGGTGACGAAGACCAGCGCGTCGATGGGCTTCTCGCCGAAGGTGTCGGCATAGCGCCGGCCAAGAATCCGCAAACCGGTGCCGCAATCCAGGATGAATCGGTTGCCATCGCCCGCCTCGATTTCAATGCAAGGCGTGTTTCCGCCATAGCGCCAGGTGGTGCGATCCACGGTCGGCGTTGAGCCGCGAACCCCCCAAAATCGAACTTTAACTGAGCCGTCAGACATGCGGTGGCCGTCCGGAGAGGGAGCTACCCAGGTCGCTTCCAATCCGGGAATGGAACAGGACTTTGCGCGATTCATACTAGGCGGGGGTTGAGTGCTAAGTCAATTTCCTTTCCTGATGGCGTTGCCGGGTGCGCATCAGTACCTCCGCAGGATGCCCCGCAGCGCGCGGGCTGGAGTAGAATCGGGGAATGGGATCGCGAGGAGCAGCGCCGGTGCACGACCATGCGCAGCCGAATGCAAGCGCGCACGGGCATTCGCACGGGCAATCCCATGCGCACGGCCACCTGCACGCGCACTTTCCAGCTTCCGCCGATATGCAGAAAGTTCTTCAACTGGCGGTATTCGCCACCGCGTCATTGGTGGTGGTGGAGATTATTGCCGGGACCGTCGCCGGCTCTCTGGCGGTGGTGAGCGACGGCGTCCACAACCTTTCCGACCTGCCCACTCTGCTGATTTCGTGGTTCGCGATGCGCATGGCCCAACGGCCGCCCACCGCGGAGAAAACTTACGGTTATCACCGCGCGGGGATTTTAGCTGCGTTCGCCAATGCGCTGCTGCTGGTGGGAGTAGCAGTTTTCTTGTTCGTGACGGCGATTGGGCGCTTGCTGGCGCCGGTGCCGGTCCATTCCGGAGTGATGGTGTGGACGTCGCTGCTGGCGCTGGCGGTTAACGGCGGCATTACGCTGGCGCTGGTTCGCGGGCGGCGCGACCTGAACCTGCGCAGCGTGCTGGTGCACAACGCCGGCGACGCGCTTTCCAATATCGCGATTCTTGCCGGCGCGATAATGATCGGCCTGACCGGAGCCGAATGGATCGATCCGCTGTTGGGATTGGGCATCGGCGCGCTGGTGCTGTGGTCGAGCGTAGGCATTCTGCGCGAGACCAGCCACATTTTGCTGGAGGGCCTGCCGCGCGAAGTTCGTCTGGAAGCCGTGGCCCGCGCCATTCTATCGGCGGAAGGCGTGCAGGAAGTGCACGACATCCACATCTGGACGCTGGGCACCGACCTGCTCGCGCTGTCGTGCCACGTGCGCATCCCCGACATGCACCTGGAAGAGTGCGAAAAAATTATTTCCAGCGTGCGCGACGCTCTTGCCCGCGATTTTCACATTACCCACACGACCATCCAAATCGAACGCGCCGGCCTGCCAGTCAGCACGGAATTCATTATGCCCGCGCCGTTTAACGCCACTTAAGCACCCCGCTGCCAACGAAGAAGTTATAACGCCGGTTCGAACCGCGGAGATAACGCGCGGCTTTGAGCGCTGTGTTACCTTTGGATGTATGCCTGAAGCAAATCCGAAGCGCCTGTTCCTGATTGATGCCATGGGCTTTATTTTCAGGGCCTTCTTTGCGCCTATGGACCGGCTACGCAACCCGCAGGGCATGCCCACCAAGGTGCCCTATATTTTTAACAACATGGTGCGCAAGCTTTTGCGGGAGTGGGAGCCGGAGTATGTAGCGGCGGTGTTCGACGTAAGCGGGCCCACGTTTCGCGACGAGCTGTTCAAACAATACAAGGCCCAGCGCCCGCCCATGCCCGACGATCTTTCCATCCAGTTGCCATTCGTGCGCCGGGTGTGCGAAGCCATGCGGCTGCCCATCCTGGAACATCGAGGCTTCGAGGCCGACGACGTAATCGGAACTTTGGCGCGGCTAGGCGCGGAGAAAGGGCTGGATGTTTTTATCGTAACCAGCGACAAGGATATGTTGCAACTGGTGAGTGCTGACGCTGCAAACGGCGAGGCAAACGGCGAGGCAAGCGACAAGGCAGGCGGCAAGGCAGGCGGCAAGGCAGGTGACAAGTTGATCGGCAAGGTGAGAGACACTGTGGCCGCCAAGAAAGCATCGCCGGGCGGCGAGAGGGCACCGGCGGGCCGCGTGCGCGTGCTCAACCCCACCAAAGACAACCTGCTGTTCGACGCAAAAAAAGTGGAAGAGATTATGGGTGTGCCTCCGGCGCTGGTGCCCGACGTGATGGCGCTGATGGGCGACAACATCGACAACATTCCCGGCGCCAAGGGCATCGGCGAAAAAGGCGCGCGCGAGATCATCCAGCGATTTGGCTCGGCGGAGAGCGCGCTCGAGCGCGCGCAGGAAGTGGAAGGCAAGCGCTACCGCGAGGCGCTGGTGAATTCCCGCGACAATGTATTGCTATCGAAGAAGCTGGCTACGATCGATACCCACACGCCGGTGGAGTTGAATCTGGCAGCGCTGGTGAGAATGGCGCCGGATTTCGAGGCGCTGCGCGGCCTTTACACCGAGCTGGGATTTACCTCGCTGCTCCGGGAGATGGCTGCTTCCGCGCCCGCGGATCCGGCTACGGCGCCCGCGGCAATCGACTGCGCGCCACTCGATTCACCGGCCGCGCTGACTAAATTCCTTGAGGGAATTCCGAAAGGGCAAGAGGTCGCGTTTTGGATTGCGCCGCTGAGCGCTGCTGCACGTGACGCCGAACGGGAGGTTGCGGAAGGGGGAGCGGAAGGGGAAACTGAGGCGGCGGACACTCAGGGCGAGCTGCAATACAACGATAACTCCAGAACCCAGGTGGTGGAGATCGGCATTTCCCCGGGGCCGGGAGTGGCGCGGACCACGCGCCTGGATGAAAAGGGAGAGATGTTGAAGGCGCTGCAACCGTGGCTGGCGGATCGCGAGCGCCTTAAGATCGTGCACGATCCCAAGGCCGCGGCGCTGTTGCTGGAAGGGTCGGTGACCCTGGAGGGCACGCGTCACGCGACAATGTATTACTCCTACCTGCTGCGCCCCACCACGGCGAAGCACGAATTGGGCGACGTAGCGCTGCGCCACCTGAATCAAGCGCTTTCCGGAGGGGCGGGCGAGAAGGCGGAAGCCCTGGGGCGTCTGGCGCCCATGCTGCGCGCGGAAGTGGAAGCGCAAGGGCTCGCGGAGCTTTACGAAACGATGGATCTGCCGCTGGCTTCCGTACTGGCGCGAATGCAGCGCACCGGCCTGCTGGTGGACCGCGCGGCGCTCGCGGCAATGTCCGTGGTGATGGAGAAGGAGATTGCCGCGCACGAAGCGGAGATTTACCAGCTGGCGGGCAGCACCTTCAACATCAACTCCTCGCAGCAGCTTGGGGAAATCCTATTCGACAAGCTGGGACTTTCCGCCGGGCGCAAGACCGGCAAGACCAAAGGCCGCTCCACCGCCGCGGACATTTTGCAGGATCTGGCGGCAAAGCATCCGCTGCCGAAAAAAATCCTGGACTACCGCGAAGTGGCCAAGCTGAAATCCACTTATGTGGACGCGCTTCCAAAACTGATCGACCCGCGCGACGGCCGGCTGCACAGCAGCCTCAGCCAGACGGTGGCGGCAACTGGGCGCCTGGCCTCTTCCAATCCAAACTTGCAGAACATTCCCGTGCGCACGGAGGTGGGACGCCAGATCCGCGCAGCCTTCGTGGCGCCGCCGGGCAGCGTGCTGCTTTCTGCGGACTATTCGCAGATCGAGCTGCGCATCCTGGCGCATTTTTCCGGCGACGCGGTGCTGCTGGACGCCTTCGAGCACGGCGAAGACATTCACTCGCGCACGGCGCAGGAAGTGTTTGGCGTGGGCGCGCTGGGGCAGACCGCAGAGCACCGGCGCTCGGCGAAGGCCATCAATTTCGGGATCATTTACGGGCTCTCGGCATTTGGCCTGGCGCAGCAGTTGGGCATCGAGCACAAAGAGGCGGCGAAATTTATCGCCGCGTATTTCGCGCGTTACACCGCGGTGAAGGAATATCTGGACCAGCATCTGGAAACGGTGCGCAAGAGCGGTTTCACGCGCACGCTGTTCGGACGCGTGCGGCACATTCCGGAGATCACCGCGCCGCAGGCCATGTTGAGAAATTCCGGCGAGCGCATCGCGCTCAATACTCCGCTGCAGGGCACGGCGGCGGATTTGATCAAGCTGGCCATGATCGATATCGACCGCAAACTGGCGGCGTCGAAGCTGGACGCCAGAATGATCCTGCAGGTTCACGACGAACTGCTGTTCGAAGTGGCGGAGAATGATCGCCAGGCCTTGCGTGAGCTGGTGAAGTCGGCCATGGAGCAGGTGTACGCGTTGCGTGTTCCGCTGCTGGTGGAAATTAAGATTGGCCACAATTGGCGTGATATGCAGTAAGATGGCGTCTTAATACCCCCTCTTTGCGCAGCACCCGTGCGCCGCACTCTTTCAAACGCATTAGCGGAGGTCGCCATGACTCGACAGTTTGCATTACTCCTAGCACTATTCGGCGCCGCGGTGTGCGCGCCCGCAGTTCCAACTGCAGCCATGCCGCGGAGCACGCAGGCTGCCGAGCAGAAAACGCCTGAGCAAAAGACGCCGGAAGCGGCTGCGTCAACGGCCAAGCCGGTCGACAGGTCTACGCTGAAGATTCCCCCGGAAGATTCCAAGCGCGTGAACACGGTGAAGTCGGATGCGGATTCCGTGGCCCAGGGAAAACATACTTTCACTTCGCAGTGCGCCATGTGCCACGGCGCAACGGGCGACGGCAAAGGCGATCTGGCGGACGATATGAAGCTCAAGCTGCTCGATTACCGCGATCCCGAAGCACTGAAAGACTACAGCGATGGCGATCTGTTCTACATCCTGAGCAAAGGCAATGAAAAAATGCCCGGCCAGGGCGATCGCATGGGCGACGCGCAGAAATGGAACCTGGTGAATTACATCCGCTCGTTTTCGAAGAAAACCACAGCCGCAAAAAAAGAATCCAAACCGTAACAGCCGCCCCGCTCGGCGCCGCGCAAGATGGCGCGCGTGCCTGCCCGTGATACTCTTTCCTTTTCCGGAGGTTTGGCCATGACCCACGCTCCCCGATTTCTTGCGCTGGTGACGGATGCCAAGTCACGCATCCGCGAAACCAACGTGGCGGAAGTGAAGAAGCGCCTCGATGCGGGAGAGAAGCTGCTCATCGTAGACGTTAGAGAAGAGAGCGAGTTTGCCAAAGGGCACATCCCCGGCGCGCTTCATCTGGGCAAAGGAATCATCGAGCGCGACATCGAGGGCGCGGTTCCCGATGCATCGAAGGAGATTATTCTCTATTGCGGCGGCGGATTCCGTTCCGCAATTGCCGCGGACAATTTGAAGAAGATGGGCTACACCAACGCGGTTTCGATGGATGGCGGGTGGAAGGGTTGGTCCGACGCCGGCCTGCCGGTAACAAAAGAATAGGCGCGCGCGCTGCGTTGAAAGATTTACCAGTAACTGTTTTGTTGTCCGGCCGGCTTCTCCTGCGATGAAAAGCAAGCAACGCTGCGCGTGGGCAAAACTCAGCAATCCTTTGTACCTCCAGTATCACGATGAGGAATGGGGCGTGCCGTTGCATGACGACCGCAGGCTCTTCGAGATGCTGGTGCTGGAAGGCGCGCAGGCGGGATTGAGCTGGGAAACAATTTTGAACAAGCGCGAAAATTACCGCGCGGCGTTCGATGGATTCGATCCGCAGCGCGTGGCGCGCTACGGCGAGAGCCGCATCCGCAAGCTGCTGCAGAATGAAGGAATCGTTCGCAACCGCCTGAAAATCCGCGCGGCAGTGACCAATGCGCAGGCGTGCTTGACGGTGACCCGGGAATTCGGCAGCTTTGACCGCTACATCTGGAGCTTTGTCGCCGGCCAGCCGCTGCGCAATCGCTGGAAGACACTGCGTCAGGTTCCACCGCGTACCGAGCTGAGCGACGCGATGAGCAAGGACCTGAAGCAGCGCGGCTTTAAATTCGTGGGCAGCACGATATGTTACGCGTTCATGCAGGCTGTGGGGATGGTTAACGACCACGTCATTGCGTGCCACCGGTCCAAGCGATCTTCCGATCCGCGGCGCGTGCCGTCGGGAAAAAAACGCGCGTAGAACGCAGAGGCGCGGGAGGATGGGCCAGATGGAAATCAACATGAAGGAAACGTCGGCGAGATTTGGGCGGCGATGGAGCCCGCTGTCCGCCGGCGTGCCCGCGCCGGTACTCATCGGTGCGCCGCTGCTCCTCGGTGCGCTGTTGTGCGTCGCGGGCTGCGGGGGCAGGTCGATGCGCAGTGGCGAGCCCAGAGTGGAAACCAGTTCTACGAAGCTGGGCCGCGCGAAAGCAGTAAGCGTTACCCTGACCATGGGCGCCGGCGAAATGAAGGTCTCGGACGATGCACCCGATCTGATGAACGGCACGTTTTCTTACAACGATCCCGCTCAAAAACCCAAGATCGGCTATGTCGATTCCAGCGACCACGCTCAGCTTACCATCGAGCAACCGGGAGATCAGCACAGCCACGTTGGCGGCGACACATACTCCTGGGATGTCCGGCTGAACAAAGATGTAATCACGGAGCTGCATGTGCAGTTGGGTGCGGGCAAACTGAATCTGGTTTTGGGCGATCTGCCTCTCACGCGGCTGCATGTGGAGATGGGCGCGGGCTCATCGCTCGTGGATCTGGTCGGGAACTGGAAGCACGATGTGGACGTGCACCTGGAAGGCGGCGTTGGGAATGCAACGGTGAGGCTGCCGCGGAGCGTGGGCGTGCGCGTCTCCGTGCACGGAGGCTTGGGGTCGGTGAGCTCGGATGATTTTAAGAAAAATGGCGACGCCTATGTAAACGACCAGTTCGGCAAGTCCCCGATCACGGTGAACGTGAAGATCGAAGGCGGGATTGGAAAAGTGGTCTTGGAATTAGCCGGGGGCCCGACAGTTTAACCGCTGCATTTGAAGGAGCGCCGTGAGCCATCGAGCAAAGTAAAGCAAAAGCAAGTAAAACGTCCGGCGCGATACATCGTCTCAAAACTTCGCTTCAAAATCCGGTCAATCCATCGGGTGAAAAATAATTTGGCTGGGGCGGGAGGATTCGAACCTCCACCGTCTGCATTAACAGTGCAGTGTCCTACCAATTGGACCACGCCCCAGTGTTGGACAAATTATAATGCGCAGAAAGGGATTATTGCACAACGACGGATGGAGTGTGAACCGCAGCGATAGGCTGGTTGCGGCGCCGCTAGCAATGGGAATCAGCAGATCTAGGTCGAGGCGCTCGCAAGCCCGGCGCAGATCAAGCCTCACTCGCGGCGGACGGGCTCGCCAAGCCACGCAAACAACCCTGCAGCGCCGCGGCCGGTTAGAACTCGATGGAGAATTCCGTTTCCACCTCTACTGCTTTTCCGCCAACCATCGTCGGTTGGTACTGCCGCTGCCGGGCATTTTCCAGAGCTGCGGCTTGCAACGGCTGCGGACCAGACAGCACGGTGGCGGTCTTAACCCTTCCATCGGTGCCGATCAACGCCTGCACGCGGACGGTGCCGTGAGTAGGCATGGGCTTCGGTTTTGGTTGGGAAGTTAGTTTCCCGGCTTGCACGTTTTCCGCCACGCGGACCGGCGCGTTGTTTGCAGCGGCCTTCGCCGGGGGCGGCTGTGCGGCCTGCTGCTTAGCCTTTTCTGCTGCCAGTTGCTGTTCTTGTAGCTTGGTTTTTTCCGCAGCCGCTTGTTGTTGAGCAGCTTGTTGAGCCGCTTGTTGCTTGGCCTTTTCTGCCGCCAGTTGCTGTTGTTGAAGTTTGGCTTTTTCCGCGGCGGCCTGTTGCTGAACGGCTTGCTGCTGGGCAGCCTGCTGTTTGACCTTTTCTGCAGCCATCTGCTGTTCTTGGAGTTTCGCTTTTTCCGCGGCTTGTTGACTGGCCTGCTGCTGAGCCGCTTGCTGTTGAGCAGCTTGCTGCTTGGCCTTTTCGGCTGCAGCTTGTTGACTGGCCTGCTGCTGAGCCGCTTGCTGTTGAGCAGCTTGCTGCTTGGCCTTTTCGGCTGCAGCTTGTTGAGTGGCCTGCTGCTGAGCCGCTTGCTGTTGAGCAGCTTGCTGCTTGGCCTTTTCGGCTGCAGCTTGTTGAGTGGCTTGTTGCTGAGCCGCTTGCTGTTGAGCAGCCTGCTGCTTGGCCTTTTCTACCGCCATCTGCTGTTCTTGAAGTTTGGCTTTTTCGGCCGCGGCTTGTTGGGTGGCTTGTTGCTGTGCCGCTTGCTGTTGGGCAGCTTGCTGCTTGGCCTTTTCGGCTGCGGCTTGTTGAGTGGCGGCTTGCTGCTGCGCTGCCTTCTGTGACCCCGCCGTTGCAGCCGGCGCTCCGGGCGCCGGCGGATGGGCCTGCTGAG
>JAAFGT010000023.1 GCA_010365215.1 Acidipila sp.
TCCCGGCCGCACGCCCATGCGTCCGATCACGGCGGCTTCTCCGGCAACGAGTTCTGCTCCCAAGCCTCCGCTTCCAACTTTGCCGCAACGCGCCATGCTGGGAGGAATGCCTCCGCAGGAGAAGCGTACGGTGCGGCCCCCACAGAAGCCTTCTATACCCGGCACGACCGGGCCAGGCGCTCGGCCCAGCCGCAGCGCGCGGCCGGGAGCAAAATCCGCGGAAGGCGAGCGCGGTGCTGCCAAGCCGGCGCCGACCGGTAAGCCGCTCTATGAGCGTAAGCCTCCCGCCCGCGGCAGGCCGCTCGCTGAAAAGCGCTTCGATGAAGGCGAGCGCAAACTCCATCCGGTGCGCACGCGTCCGGGAGTAGGCGAGCGCCGCACGGCGCGCATTGAGCCGGTGGTACAGGTACGCCGCGAGCCGCGCGAAATCACCATTACGGAAGGAATCAGCGTGCGCGAGCTGGCGGAGAAGCTGGACGTGCGCGCCAAAGAGCTGCTTAAGACTCTTCTGGATAAAGGAATTTTCGCCAGCATCAACCAGGCGCTGGACGTACAGACGGCGACACAACTGGCCGAGGTGTTCAGCGGCGTAGTGACGGTGCGTTCGTTCGAAGAAGAAGTGGTTCTGGAGGTGGGCAAGGAAGAAAAGCCCATCATGCTCGAGTCGCGGTCGCCGGTGGTCACGGTGATGGGCCACGTAGACCACGGCAAGACCAGCCTGCTCGACGCGGTGCGCCAGGCGCGCGTCGCCGAGGGCGAAGCCGGCGGAATCACCCAGCATATCGGCGCGTACGAGGTGCAAGTAGGCGGGCGCAAGGTGGTGTTCATCGACACCCCGGGTCACGAAGCCTTCACGCGCATGCGCGCGCGCGGGGCTAAGGTGACCGACATCGTGGTGCTGGTGGTGGGCGCGGATGACGGCGTGATGCCGCAGACGCTGGAAGCGATCGACCACGCGCGCGGCGCCAACGTCCCGATCATCGTGGCCATCAACAAGGTCGATAAACCCGATGCCCAACCGGAGCGCGTCAAACGCCAGCTTGCGGACAAGGGCCTGCTGCCCGAAGAGTGGGGCGGCGATACGGTGATGGTGGAAGTTTCCGCCCGCCAAAAAACCAACCTGGACAAGCTGCTGGAAATGATTCTACTGGTGGCGGACATGCGCGAGTTGAAGGCCAATTCGACGGTGGCGGCCAGCGGTACCGTGCTCGAATCGCGAGTGGACAAGGGCCGCGGCCCGGTGGCCACCGTACTGGTGCAGAATGGCGTGCTGCATGTCGGCGACTTTTTCTTCTGCGGCGCGGTTTACGGCAAAGTTCGCGCGATGTTCAACGATCGCGGGCAGCCGGTGAAGGAAGCCGGTCCGGCCACGCCGGTGGAAGTTTTGGGGCTGCAGGGAATTCCCGACGCCGGAGATCAATTTCAGGTGGCCGACGAGTCCAAGGCGCGCCACATCGTGGACTATCGCCAGGGAAAGCTGCGCGAGGCGTCGCTGGCGCGCAGCGCGGGCGGGCGCATTACCCTCGACCAGCTGCACGAGCAGCTCAAGACGGGAGAAGTGAAAGAGCTGCCGGTGGTGATCAAGGCAGACGTGCAGGGTTCCGTCGAAGTGCTCAATGAACTGCTGCCCAAGCTTTCTACGGAAATGGTGAAAATCAAAATTCTCCATGCCAGCGTCGGCGCGGTGTCGGAGACCGATGTGCTGCTGGCCTCGGCATCCAACGCCATCATCGTTTCCTTCAATGTGCGGCCTGACCGCAAAGCGGTAGAGCTGGCGCAGCAGGAAAACGTGGACATTCGCACGCACACGATCATCTACGAGTTGATCGACGAAATGAAGAAAGCGCTCACCGGCATGCTGGAGCCGGTGTTCAAGGAAACCTACCTGGGCCGCGCGCAGGTGCGCAACGCTTTTCGCATCAAGGGCGTGGGCACGGTGGCGGGATGCATGGTGCAGGACGGGATCATCAAACGCGACGCCGAGCTTCGCGTGCTGCGCGACAACGTGGTCGTTTATTCCGGGCGCATCAGCTCGCTCAAGCGCTTTAAAGATGATGCCAGCGAAGTGCGCGCCGGCGTGGAATGCGGCATCGGCATCGCCAACTTCAACGACGTCAAAGTCGGCGACGTCATCGAATTTTATACCATGCAGAAGCTGGTGGCCGTGGAGGCCACGGCCTGAGAGGTTCTTTCTCCCGGACCCGTGCGCTGAAAGTCTTCGTTGAATCGTGCGTCGAAACTGCGCGTCGGAACTGTTAATGGAAACTTTTGGCTGTTGGCGCAGTGCTCTGGTAACACCGGCCGATTTAGACTGGATGTAGTTCCCCGGGGGGCGCGATGCCAGTCGGTGTGCTTACTCTCGAAATCTTCATTCCCGACGCCCATTCGCTAAAAGAGAAACGCCAGGTGCTGCGCAGCCTGAAGGACCGGTTGCGCGGACAGTTCAATGTGGCCGTGGCCGAGCTCGACCACCAGGACCTGTGGCAGCGATCGCTGGTGGGGGTGGTGACCATCTCCAACGATCACCGGCACCTCGAAGAATCTCTGCAAAACGTGGCCGAGGAATCGGCGCGCGTTCTGGGCAAGGACCTGGTGGGGCAGCAGATCGAAGTGTTATAACAGCGCTGAATTCAGGCACGGATCCGCAGAGAACGGTCAGCAAAGAACCGATTAGCAAAGAACCGATCCGCAAAGCACGGATCAGCAAGAAACGTTCCTTCGCGGAAATGACTCCATGACGCTGGCCAATCACCGCCACGAACGCGTAGCTGAAGAAATTCATCACGAGGTCAGCGCCATGCTGGCCGGCGAGCTGAAGGATCCGCGCGTCTCCGGGTTCATCACCCTCACCGAAGTGCTGGTGACGCCGGATTTGAAGCATGCGCGGGTGTTCGTAACCGTTTATGGCACCGAGGCGGAGCGCAACAGCGCGCGTAGAGGGCTCGAAGCCGCCAGCGGATATATCCGCCGCGAGCTGACGCATCGTCTGCAAATGCGGCGCATGCCCGAGCTGCACTTCGTACTGGATATGAGCGGTGAGGGCAACCGCATCGACGATCTTCTGCGCAAAGCACTAGGAACTGAAAAGACCGAAGGAAATACGCAAGGTTGATGCCGACGGACCCGGCAAGTTTTATCCGCCGGCCACGCTGTTCCTCCATGCCCAGACAACCGCAGCCTGCGCCTTTCGACGGGGCGCTCATCGTGAACAAGCCGGGCGGCAAGACTTCGCATGACGTAGTGGAGGCGGTTCGGCGGCTGGTGCATTTCCGTCAGATTGGCCACCTGGGCACGCTCGACCCGCTGGCCACCGGCGTGCTGGCGCTGCTGCTGGGGCGCGCCACGCGGCTGGCGCAATTCTATGCCGGCCGCAGAAAGCGCTATGCGTGCGTTTTCCGTTTCGGCTTTGCCACCGATACGTACGACGCCGACGGCAAAGCGCAGGGCGCGGATGTGGCGCCGGAACTTTCACGCGCAGCGCTGGAATCGATGACCGCGGAATTTACCGGGCATTTTTCGCAGATGCCGCCGCCTTACTCCGCGAAAAAAATTAAAGGCCAGCCGGCGCACGAGCTGGCCAGGAAAAATAAGCCGGTAAATCTTGCCGCGGTGGACGTAGACGTCTTCGAATTCAAAATTATCGGCGTCGAAGGGCCGCGCATGCGCTGCGAAATCGAATGCGGAGCGGGCACTTACATCCGCTCGCTGGCGCACGACCTGGGGGCCAAGCTGGGCACGGGCGCGCACCTGGAAGAAATCACACGCACGGCGGTAGGCGAGTTTACGCTGGACCAGGCGATCGGGATGGCCGAGCTGGAAGAAGCGGCGAGCCGCGGGGCGATACAGGAGCTGATGATTCCGCTCGAAGGCTTGCTCCCCGATCTGCCCCGCGCCACGGTGCTGCCCATCATTGAGCGGCGCGTGCGGCATGGCGCGAAGTTCACGCTAACTCTGTCGCAGGTCCAGCCCGGCCGCATCAGCCTGGCGCCGGGCGCCACAGCGCAGCTCGACTCCGGCGAATGGAAGCCTGCGCGGCTGCGCGTTTTCAGCCAGCAGGAAAAGCTGATTGCCGTGGCGGAAGCCGTTGTGCCCCGCACTTACCAGCCTATCGTAGTCCTCGACGCAGCATTGTAGAACTTGGGTAGAAGTTGGGTAGAAGTTGCCGCCGAAGTGATTTCCGCCACGTGAGAATTGTTAAATTCGCACCGGAAGAAGTATGCGCCTCCGGCTCAGTTCCGGGGTGGCGGCTCAGCTCCGCCTGGCGGCTCGGGCGCGCCCTCTGGAGGCGTTGCTTCAGGCTCAGGCGTTCCTTCCGGCACGGGTCCCCCTTCATTCGCCGGCGCCTGCTCGGCTGCGCCTCCACCAGGCTCGCCAGAAGGGCCTACATAACGCGCCTGACCTTGGCGCGATCTCTGCCTTAAGAGGCGCGGCGTGATTACGATAATCAGTTCCGTCTCCTGATCCCGCGGAGTGTGGAGTCCGGCGGCGTAACCTAGGATAGGCACCTGGGCGGCGCCAGGTAGACCGGTCACCGACTTGGATTTCTCCAGCGTGAAGATTCCGGCGAGGATGCTGGATTCGTCGATTTTCAGGCGCACGGTTTCATCTACCGAACGGTTGCTGATGGTGGGGATATTATTGAAGGTGGAAGCGGCCAGGCTGCGCAACTCAATCTCCATGTGCAGGGTGACTTCGTTGCCGGGGTGAATACGCGGCGTAGTTTTTACTTTGAGTCCTATGTCCTCAAACTGAACCGAAGGATACGGCTGCCCGACCGCTCCCTGGTTCAAAGTTACTCCCGCCGAGTTGATGATTACGGTCACCGAACTGTCGTCGTGGTTGGCGACGGCCAGATCCAGGCGCGCGTCGCCGTTGTAATCGCCGGCGGCCAGCGCCGTAGGCTGAGGCCCGGTGGGGAAATCTACGCGCGTAGTGAAGGTACCGTCGCCATTGCCAAACAGTACGGTGACCGAGCTGGTGCCGCGGTTGGCCACGGCGAGATCGACGAGATTGTCGTTGTTGAAGTCGCCGGCGAGTACCGCCGAAGGCATCGAGCCAGCAGGCAGTGTCAGGTCCGTGCGCGTGCGAAATGGGTTGGTGCGGGTGCCATTGCCCAGCAGGATGGAGACGGTATCCGAGTCCGCATTGGCCACAGCAATGTCGGAATTGTTGTCGGCGTTGAAGTCCGCAGTCACCACCGAGAGCGGACGCGTGCCCACAACGATATCGCTCTGAACGGCGAACGGGTTCGTGCGCGTGCCGTTTCCGAAAAGAACAGTCACTGAATTCGAGGTGGAGTTTGCAGTGACCAGGTCGGGGTTGGTGTCCTTGTCAAAATCCGCGGTGGCGAGGCTCACCGGGCCGGTCCCGTTGGGGAGCGGCACGTCGATGGCGGAGTTGAAGGTACCATTCCCATTTCCAAAAAGAATCGACACGGAATTCGAGCCCTGGTTGGCGACGGCGAGATCCACATGGCCGTCCTTGTCGAAATCACCCATGACGATGGCCGAGGGCTGGGTGCCCACCGCGATGTCCGTCTTAGGCTTGAAGGTACCATCGCCGTTGCCCAGTAAAATCGAAACGCTGTTCGAGCCTTGATTGGCCACGGCCAGATCCATTTGGCCATTGCCGAAGTTGCCTGCGACCAGCGCCACGGGCGTAGTGCCCACAGTGATGTCCGTCTTCGCGCTGAAAGTTCCGTCGGCGTTGCCGAGCAGGATGGACACTGAATTCGCGGTGGCGCCGCTATTTGCCGTAACCAAATCGAGATTCCCGCCGGTGGTGAACGCTGCGGAAACGATGGCTGCGGGCCCGGCGCCCGTAGCGAAGCTCTCGAAGCGCACATTCGGTACCGCTCCCTGTGCCGCCCCTAAATTTGACGATAAAACCGCGAGCGAAATCGGAAAACGGTCGCCCACGAAGAAGGTGGCCGGGTCGCCGTCTTTTGCGCGCAGCAAAACGCGCTGTGCCCGGCGGATATTGCTGAGCGTTTCCGCGAAGTCCGCCGCGGCACCCGGAAGCGTGGCGAGAAAAAGGGACTTGCCCCCGCCGAAAGCGATGAGCGGCGGAATGAGCGAGCTCAGGCTGACGCCGCCGGTGCCGAGAAGAGAAGCGATTTGTGATGCCGATGAATTGGCCAGGCCCGGCGCGGCGCCGAACAAGCGCTGGAGAACTTCCACCAGGCCTTGCGTGGACTGCTGAGCCAGCTGTAAATCCTGTTTGCTGAGTGTAAGCGTGCGCGAGCTCGACGGGGGAGTGATGCCCAGGCGCACGGCCGCGTCGCGCCGCACTTCCAGAATCTCCACTTCCAGCATTATTTCGCCGCGGGCCTGCTCCATTTCGCGCACCAGCTCGGTGGCCAGCGCGACATCCGCCTGGGACCCGCGCATGGTAATCGTGCGCGTGCCCGTTTCCAGTTGCACGTGGGTCAGTCCGCCAAACTCCCGCACCAGCCGCAGCATTTCGTTCATCTGTTCGGGGCGGTCGGATTCGGGAAGCACGATGGTGCGCTCGATGAACGGCAGATACTCCTTGCGCTTTTCCGGCGTGTCGTTAGCCACAAAAAACGTGTGCACGTCGAGCGCCCGCCAGAAAGTTTTGGTCTGCTGCCCCAGCAAGCGCATGGCGGTAGGGAAATCCACCTCGCCTACGTTGAAGCGGATGGCGCGCGTTTGCGTGTCTTCGTCAAACGCAGCGACGAGGCCGAACTTGCTGGCAATCTCCTCATAGGCTCCCCGCGCGTCGCCGCGAAAGTCGATATTGCGGGTGCCCGTGGGTATTTGCAACGCAGCGGGACGGGTAGCGAAGGCGGGAATGCCATCGTACTGGTGAAGATTTTGGCGTTCGAGCTGTTGCAGACGCTCCTGTGCTGTGCGGTAGCCAGGGTCGAGAGCCACGGCGGCGCGGAGTTCCTGGCGGGCCGCCGTGGTGCGCCCGGCGACGGCATCACGCTCAGCGCGCTCGGTATGTTGCTGGATCAGCGCGAAGCGCACAGCCTCGAGGCGGATGCGATACTCCGGCTTGTCTGGAGCATAGTGCACCGCCTGCACATAAGCCCGTAGCGCGGTGCGCAGATCGCCTTTTGCTTCCGCTGACTTTCCCGCGTTGAAGGCTTGCCGGGCGCGCTTGGCGTCGGGCTTAACGGGCGGCATGGTTTCGGGCCGTGTGGGGCCCTGGCCGTCCGGGCTGGCTGTTGTCGTGGCCGGAGGAGCGCCTGCGGCCGGAGGCGCAGACTGAGACCATGCCGGCGGCGTGGCCAGCGACATGGCCAGCAACATAGCCAACGACGGAGTCAGCAAAAGAAAAATAGCGCGTAAGTGGAGATGCGGTCCCATGAAGGCGCCCCAATTGTAATGGGATGCGGAGTCGCGGCCAGAAGAATTAAAAATTACACGTCGCGCAGAGCCGCGGCTACGGACAGTCGCGCCGCGCGAATTGCCGGAAGCAGGCCGCCGATAATGCCCATGAGCAGAGCGTAGGAAATGCCTTTCACCAACAAAGCCGGGGTGACGCGAAACGCAAAAGTCACCTGGCTGAAGGTCTGCCAATTGAGCGTGGCGGTGTGATACCCGTTAAAGACGAAATAGGCCAGCGCGCCACCAAATCCTCCGCCGATTAATGCGAGCAGCAGCGATTCGGCGAGGACCGAGATCACCACCGGACTGCCGCCGAATCCCAGAGCGCGCAACGTAGCGATTTCGCGCGACCGCGAAGACACCGCGGAATACATCGTGTTCAGCGCGCCAAAGACCGCGCCCATGCCCATCAGTCCGGCGACCAGCGTGCCCAACCCGGTGATCAGCTTATAGAGCGTCTGCGACTGTTCGGCATAGTAGTCCGTTTCCCTGATCACTTTTACGTCGAGCCTAGGATCGGCGGTCAGGGCATCCTTGAAAGGTTTAAAATTTTCCGCTGAAGTCAGTTTTACGTAGACCGCCTGAAACATCGTGCGGCGGAATGCGCCTTGCAGAATTCGGGCATCCGCCCAAATCTCGGACTCAGAAAGCGAGCCGCCGGCGCTGAAAATTCCCACCACAGTCCAGACGTTGGGACCCCAGTGCACGGTGCTGCCCAGATCGATGCCGGAAAATTCCTGGAGTGCGCCGCTGCCCACCACAATCTCGTTGGTGCCGGGTTCGAATCGCCGGCCGGCGATGATGTGGACTTTCTCATGAACATCGAAGGCGCTCTGATCGACGCCGCGTAAAGGGACGTTGGCCGCTGTGCCCGTGGTGCGCTTGAGGACGTCGACAATCACGAACAGCTCAGCGGAGGAAAGCGGCCCCGCCGCACCGCGGCGCACCCCCGGCGCATCGCCGATAATCTTGGTGTCTTCAATCGCCAGCGCGCTGGTCATTTCCGAATCGCTTCCGCCGCGCATGACGATGGCGGTATCGGGGGAGCCCGCGGTGGTCATGGTCAGCCGGAAGCCCTCGGCGATGGAGAGCACAGCAACAAATACGGTTACCACGCCGGCCACTCCCACCAGCGCGGACAGGGAAGCGCCCTGGCGCTGAGAGATGGTCCGCAGGTTGAGCATGGTTACCGCGGCAACCTGATTCAGCCAACTGGAAAGTCTTTGCATGATCTTCAGGTCCTTCGCAGAGCATCGACCACACGCAGGCGCATGGCTTGCACCGCCGGAATGATTCCCGTGATCAAGCCGAGTCCCGCGACAAATGCCAGTCCCCAGACCATCTCTCTGGGAGGAAAGAAGAAAATGGGAAGCGCGCCATTGGTGGGATCACCACGGCGAATCATCAGCCAGGCAAGCGCCAAGCCAATCCCTCCGCCGACCGCGGCGACCAGCAAAGATTGCGCCAGCACCAGCCCCAGCACGCGCCCGTCGGTGAAGCCGATTGTTTTCAGAACGGCCAGCTCGGTGGTGCGCTCGCGCACGGACTGCATCATGGTGTTGCCGACCACCAGCAGGATGGTAAAAAATACCGCGGTCAGCACGGCTTCGATAATTGCGCCGATGTTACCGACCTGTTTGGCGAAGCCCTGCATGAAAGCTTTTTCCGTGGAGGTCTTGGTTTCGAATGCCGAATTCTCGAACAGCTTATCAATCGATGCGGCGATCTTCGGTGCGTCGTCAGGCGCGTCGATGCGGATGATATACCAGCCCACCATTCCTGCGCCGCGCCAGCGCGCCTCGTCAAAATATTTGTAGTGAAACAGGAACTGCGTGGTGTCGACGCCCTGCTTGTTTCCGTCGTAGATGCCGTCGACGGTAAATTCCCAGGTGCTGGAATTGTCCTTTTTGCGCCAGATGGTGGCTTGGATCGGCACCCGATCCCCTACCTTCCAACCGAATCGCGTGGCGATCGACCGCCCCACCATCACGCCGGTGCGGTCTTCGAACCAGGCCTTCTTCTGCGCTTCGGGAACGATCAGCTCAGGATAAATTTTCAGGTAGGCTTCCGGCTCGACGGCGTACTGCCCGAAGAAGTTTTTGGGGTCCTGATAAATCCCGCCAAACCAGGTTGCGTGGGTAACCTCGAGCACGTGAGGCACGGCAGCGATCTGGGCCTGATAACTTTCCGGCAGAAGCTGGATGAGCGACACTTTACTCATCAGGATCAGGCGGTCGGCTCCGGCGAGCTCGACGCCCATGCTGAAAGCCTGGTCGATGGCTGCCAAATATCCGTAAAGGATGAAGGCGATGACGATGGAGAGGAGAGTGAATATCGTGCGCAGGCGCTTGCGGCGCATCGCGCTCCATACCAGGTGCCAGTATTTCATTGTGCCGGCTCCGACTGCAGCGTGCCCTTATTCAGGTAGATGATGCGGCTGGCGCGCGCCGCAGCGTGCGGGTCGTGCGTGACCATAATGATGGTTTTGCCGTGCTCGCGGTTGAGAGCCTGCAGAAGATCCAGAATCTCATCCGCGGATTTACGATCAAGGTCTCCGGTGGGCTCGTCGCACAGCAGCAGCGTGGGGTCTCCCACGATGGCGCGGGCAATGGCCACGCGCTGTTCCTGCCCGCCGGAAAGCTGCCGCGGATAATGCCTGGAGCGATCGGCCAGGCCTACCACGGCGAGCGCGGCGGCGACGTGGCGCTTGCGCTCGGCGCCGGAAAGCGAAGTGAGCAGCAGGGGCAGCTCGACATTACGCTCTGCGGTCAGCACCGGCAGTAGATTATAAAGTTGGAAGATAAACCCTACATGGCGCGCCCGCCAGCGCGCCAGCTGCGCCTGCGATAAGCCGCTGATCTTTTCTCCGCCCACTTCCACCGAGCCGCGCGTGGGCGTGTCCAGTCCGGCCAGCAGATTAAGCAGGGTGGATTTGCCGGAACCCGATGGACCCATCAGCGCAAGGAACTCCCCGCTGGGGATGGTTAGATTGACGCCCTGCAATACGTCGATGCGCTCCGAGCCGCGCTGGAAAATCTTGTGGACGTCTTCAACGCGCACCAGCGTGGCGTTTCCAGTTTGCGGCGAAATTTCTTTCTGCGCGCTTCCTGCGGTAGCTGCGGTCATCTATTGCACCCTCACTTTTCCAGTGTTGGCTAGATCGGGGGGACCTTCGATCACTACCAGTTCGCCCGCGCTTAGCCCGGCAGTCACGGCGACATCTTCACCTTCGGGATTTCCCAGGGTGACCGCGCGCCGTTCGAGCGTGTCGCCCAGCACCACGTAAACGACGTCGCGGCCTGCTTCGTTGTGCACGGCTGCTTTGGGAATTAACACGCGTGAATGCGGCGCGGCGGCTTTAGGCGAACTTTCCTCGAGGAAGGCGACTTTTACGCCCATATCCGGCAATATCCTGGCATCCAGTTTGTCGAACTTGATACGCACCTTCATGGTTGCTTTCTGCCGGTCGGCCGAAGGGATGGTGGTGAAAACGTACGCGGGAATGCGCCAGTCGGGATAGGCATCGAGAGTCGCTTCCACGCGCTGGCGAGGATGAACGCGCGCGATGTAGCTTTCATTGACATCCACTTCAACTTCCAGCGAGCTCATGTCCACCAGCGTGCAGATGCCCGTGCGCGTGAAGCCGCCACCGGCGGAAATGGGCGAGACCATCTCACCGGGCTGCGCGTCCTTGGAAATCACCACTCCGGTGAACGGCGCGCGGATGATGTTGTCGTCCATCTCCTGCTTGCGCACGCCGACCTGGCGCTGCGCCACAGCGATCTCCTCGCGCAGCTGGTTCAGATGCGCTTCGAGAGCGTCGACGTCGGACTGCGCGGTATCAAGAGCCGATTGACTGGAGACTTTCTCAGCTACAAGTGAATTCGTGCGGCGCAGCGTAATATTAGCCTGCTTGAGCCGGACTTCCGTTTCTTGCACCGCCTGGCGCGTGGAGTTTAATTGTGCTTCGGCGAGTGCCAGGTTTACGCTAGCCGTCGCGTCGTCCAGACGCCCCACCACCTGGCCCTCCTTCACCGTCAGGCCCTCTTCCACCAGAACGTCTTTCACCTTTCCGGTTGTTTTCGCGGAGACGGTGGCGCGCCGCCGCGCGGTGACGTAACCCGAGGCGTTCAGCACGCGCCCGCTTCCGCCTGCTGAACTTTCCCGCACCGGGGCGGTGCGCACCGTTGCGGCGCGCGTGGTCCGCTGCCACCAGAAACCCGTTATAAGCACAATGACCGCAGCAATTCCGAGCAGAAGCCACCGCGGAGTTTTTTGCCGCGGCGCGTCATCCCGGCGTATGCGCAGTTCCTCTAGGAGTTCTTTTTGTGCAGCCATACAGATTACCTACGGCCTGGAGGCCCCAATTATTACACGGAGGAGCCAATTACGGCGAATCCGAGAAACCTACTCTCGAACCTACTCTCGAACAGTGTTGCGCTATTCCCTTATAATCATCGCCGCGTTGACGAGTATGACGCTGGATGCTAGGTTCGTCCCACGAGGAGCAACGCTTTATTGCTTTTGGGCTATCGAAATCCCAAAAGAGCGTTACAAAAAAAGAAATAAGATCTGAAGATCGGCATCGAGGGAGAGTCTAATGAGGATAGATGTAAGGATGGTTATTCTTGCCGGAGTCTTGCTAACCGCGATGGGAATGGCTTTGGCCACGGATCCGCCTAGAGAGGTTGTGCTGATCACTGCAGCATCGGCCAATTGGGTGGATTGTCCGGGCATGCCCCCCGGTTGCAAGATGTCGGTGCTTTATGGTGACGCCGGTCAGCCAGCAGAATTTGCGGCGCGGTTCAAGTACGTTGCGGGCTACCGGATCGGGCCGCATACCCACGCCGTGGACGAACATACCATCGTGGTCTTTGGCGGTCCCTTTCACGTGGCCACCGGCGCCACATTCGACAATAAGGCGGCGACCGCGCGAGTGTTGAACGCCGGCGACTTTTTCCTGGTGCCCGCAGGGGTACAACATTTCGCCTGGTCGGAAGGTGAAACCGTGCTGCAAGTGAATGGTATCGGCCCGTTCAAACGCATATTTGTTGATCCCGCAAACCCTTCGAGCGGAGTTCCGAAATAGAAGTTCCAAAAGCCGGGGACGCGCTTGACGAAATGCGCGCAGAGAGATACACTCCTAGCGTAGTTGCAACTGACTTTCAACTGGGTTTTCCCCCAGCCGGACGGCGTACCGCATGCTTTCTGCCATTTTGATCTCTCTTCGCGAGGGTGTCGAAGCCGCCCTCGTGGTGGGTATCGTGCTGGTGTATCTGGGCCGCACCGGGCGCGCTCATCTGGCGCGTTATGTGTGGGGAGGATTGGCCGCGGCATGCCTGGCCAGCCTGGCGGGCGCGCTACTCCTGGACCGCTGGAAAATCAGCCAGGATGGCTTCGAAGGCCTGTTAATTCTGTTCGCCGCGGTGCTGGTGGTCACCATGATTGTATGGATGAACCGCGTGGCGCGAAGCTTGAAGAAGGAGATCGAGCAGCGCGTCGAATCGCTGGCGCAGAAGACTTCTTTTGCGGCGGGAATGGGTTTGGCGGTGTTTGTTTTCTTTCTGGTGGTGCGCGAAGGCGTGGAGTTGACGCTGATCCTGCGCGCCGTGGAGGTCTCAAGCGAAGGCGTAAGCGTTTGGGTGGGAACCTTGATCGGGTTAGCGCTGGCTGTCGCCGTCGGCCTTTTTTTCTTCAAAGGAACTTTGCGAGTTCCGCTGGGGCGATTTTTCGCAGCGACCAGCGTCATTCTGATCATCGTTGCGTTCCAGATGGCGCTCACCGGAGTGCATGAGCTGAGCGAGGCGCAGTGGATCCCCTCGAGCAAGAGGGAAATGGCCTTGCTGGGTCCCATCGTTCGCCACGAACTGTTTTTTTTCGTCTTCATTCTCGGTGCCGCGATGATTCTGGTGCTTCGCGAGTGGATGGCTCTGTCCCAAAGCAAAATAGCGGCAGAGGCCCCGGCGAATACCGCCGAAAAAAGGCGCTTCGAATGGCAACGAAGAACGGAGCGCCGCTGGATGGTGCTCGCCGCGGCGGCCTGCCTGCTGGTGGTGATGACGCTCACGGCGGATTTCGTCTACACGCAGGCCGCGGCGGCGCCTCCGGACGCGAAGAAAATCATTGCGCAGGGCGATCTGGTCTCGATTCCGGTCAGTGAAGTGGCCGACGGCAAACTGCATTTCTTTGCGGTGGAGTCGGAGGGCAAGGTGGTGCGCTTCCTGATTCTGCGCAAGCCGGACGGCCACTATGCCGCCGCGCTCGATGCCTGCCTGATCTGCGGGCCCATTGGTTACTACCAGGACGGGCAAAACGTCATCTGCCGCAACTGCGCGGCGCCCATCTATATTCCGTCGATTGGCGAGGCGGGCGGCTGCAACCCAGTAAGTTTCCCCTCGCATGAAGACGGCGGCTCGATCTCCTTCCAGCTCTCTGCGCTGGCCCACGCGACTCACCAGGGTCAACAATAAGACGATGTTTTTTCGAATCGTGGGCGAATCGTTCTCGCGCAATCCCCTGCGGAAATGGCTGGCGGCGGTGGCCCTGGTGCTGGGCATGGCCATTACTACCGCCGCGCTGACCGTTGCGCTCGACGTGGGAGACCGGTTGGCGCGCGAGTTCCGCGCATTCGGCGCGAATCTGGTGGTGAGTCCGACTGCAGACACGCTGCCACTCGAAATCGGCGGCGTGGATTACCGCCCGGTCGAAGAGGGCAGTTACCTGCCGGAAGCGGACCTGGGCAAGCTCAAGACGATTTTCTGGCGGCATAACATTATCGGGTTCTCGCCTTTCCTCGAAGTTCCCGCGATCCTCGAGCGAGATTCCTCCGGTCCGGCAATCCGTACCACGCTGACGGGCACCTGGGTGAATCACAGCGTGGCAATTCCAGATGGCACTATTTTTCAGACTGGGGTCCTTCGAACGCATCCCTGGTGGAAGGTGGAAGGCGCCTGGTTCGACGACTCCAAGCAGGATTGCGTGGTGGGAGCAGGGCTCGCTGCGCGGACGGGCCTGAAGCCCGGCGATACCGTTACTTTGCGGTTTGCGCGCGCGGGCCTTGCGCCGCTTGTTCAGCCGGGGCAGACGCCGAGCGAGGAACGCCACGTTTCGATGCATGTCACCGGAATCCTTTCCACCGGCGGAACCGAAGAGCAGGTGGTGATGGCTCCGCTGGCTGTGGTGCAGGCGCTTACCGGGCGTACCGGAGAATTTCGCCGGCTGATGGTGAGTGCGCTGACGCGTCCTGAAGATGAATTCTCGCGCCGCGATCCTTCCACGATGAGCAAGGCGGAATACGACCGCTGGTTTTGCGCGCCGTATATTTCGTCGATCGCGCTACAGATACGCCAAGTGCTGCCCGGCGCGGACGTGCAGGTGATACGGCAGGTGGCGGAGGGCGAGGGACGCATCCTGACGAGGATCACCGCGCTCATGTGGCTGGTGTGTATCGCTGCGTTGCTGGCGGCAGGACTAGTGGTAGGCGCAACGGCGGCTACCTCGGTGCTGGAACGCCATAGCGAGATTGGACTCATGAAGGCGCTGGGCGCGCCGATGGGCACGGTTTCGGCGCTATTTCTGGCCGAGCAGCTGGTGCTGGCGTTTGTCGGCGGAGGCTTGGGTTATGTCGCGGGCGAAGGACTCGCCTATCTTATGGGGCAGGCGGTGTTCGGTGTTCCCGCCACAGGACGCCTGATACTTTTGCCAGTGATTCTGCTGCTGGCTGCGGCGGTGGTGTTGGCGGGAAGCTTGATACCGCTGGGACGCGTGGCGCGGCTCGATCCTGCGCCGGTGCTGAGGGGCGAGTAATGTTTTGGCGCGTGCTCAGAGGTTCGTTGCGGGAAAGCCGGGGCCGGTTGGCAGTGGCGCTTGTGGCCATCATCAGCGGAGCCGCAGTTTCCTCTGCGCTGCTCGACCTGCAGTTCGACGCCGAGCGAAAATTCACGCGCGAGTTTCGAACTCTGGGGGCCAATGTGGTGGTGAGTCCGCCGTCGACGGGCTCGAGAACGGACGAAGAATCTCCCGTGTTCGGCGGGGAAGAGCTGCAGAAGATAATCTCGGTGAGTAACGGCGGCCAAAGCGGAGTGACCACGTTCGCGCCATTTCTATTTGTCGTTGCCCACTCGGCGGAAAGCAGCGTGATACTTGCCGGGACCTGGCTCGATGAGGCGCCTCGCCTCGCGCCGTGGTGGAAGGTGCAAGGCCAGTGGGTGAGCAACCGCGCAGACCGCCAGCATTGCCTGGTGGGGCGGCAGGTGGCGCGGCAATTGAAGCTCTCGCCTGGCAGCAGTTTCGAGGTTACGCACGCGGGCCGGAAAATTAATCTGGAGGTATCGGGAATTCTCTCTACCGGGGGCGCGGAGGACAACCAGGTGTATGTAAATCTGGCGGTGGCTCAGGGGATTGCGGGCGTAGGCGATGGTGTGGGCCTGGTGGAGATCAACGTAGGTGGAAATGCCGAGAGGGTGCAGAACTTTGTCACGGAGCTTGCGGCCCGGGTTCCGGAGCTCGAAGTGCGGCCGCTACGGCAAATCGCCCAGGCAGAAGGGCAATTGCTGAGCCGGCTGAGGATGTTGCTGCTGGTCACCGTGGCGCTGGTGCTGGCGCTCACCGGGCTATGTGTTCTTGCCACCATGGCCACGCTGGCGATGGAGAGACGCAGCGATATCGGCCTGATGAAGGCGCTGGGCGGCGCCATGCCGCGGTTGGTGCGTATGTTTCTCGCCGAGGTCGGACTGCTCGGCGCTGTTGGGGGCGCGCTGGGTTCACTCTTAGGCGCTGTGCTTGCCGCATGGATCGGCCGGCGCGTTTTCGGCACGGCAATTTCCGCGCGCCTGGAGGTGTTCCCGCTCACCATAGCGTTGATGATGGCGGTGGCGATGGCGGGCGCAACGCCATTGCGCCTGTTGAGCCGCGTGCGTCCAGCGGTGGTGCTGCGCGGCGGATGATCTTTGACCATGATCCGGGGCAGTGGCAGTGAACTCCCGCGGATCCTTTACGCGGGATAGTAGATAGCAGTCGGGCGACGGTAATTAATCTGCGGAGAAGGCAAATCGGATGGGTGTGTTAGTAGAACTCGACAGGGTATCCAAGCAATATGGCGGGGTGCGCGCGCTCGATCAGGTGAGTTTTACCGTCGAGGCAGGCGAGTGGATCGCCATCATGGGCCCATCCGGCTCCGGCAAAACCACGCTAATCAATATTCTCGGCGGGCTCGATTCGCCCTCCAGCGGGCGCGTGCTGGTCGATGGCAGGGATATCGGTCCACTCAGCGAAAAAGATCTGACGCGCTACCGCGCCGAGAAGGTTGGTTTCGTCTTCCAGCAGTTTCACCTTATCCCGTATTTGACCGCGGTAGAAAACGTGATGCTGGCGCAATATTTTCACAGTATGACGGATGAAAAAGAGGCGCGCGAATCATTGGCACGCGTTGGCTTGGCCGACCGCGCCGAGCATCTGCCGTCGCAGCTTTCCGGCGGAGAGCAGCAGCGTGTGACCGTGGCCCGCGCGTTGATCAATCACCCTGCGCTGATCCTGGCCGATGAACCCACTGGCAATCTGGACGAGGCCAATGAAGAACTAGTGGTGAATCTTTTCCGGGAATTGCACGGCGAAGGCCACACCATCCTGCTGGTCACGCATGACTCCGGAATCGCGCGCCTCGCCGACCGCCGCATCGAGCTGGCGCACGGGCGGCTTTCACAAGTCTCCGTGCTATCCACCTGACCCTAAGCACGACCCCTAATCCGTACGCGAACGCCGCATCTGGTAAGCTGACACGCCATGCCGATGACGCTTGATCCCCGAAAGAAACCAGCCTCGGTGAAGGTGCACGTATCCACCGGGCAGGGTGTGGACATCACCTGGAGCGACGGCCATTCCAGCCATTTCGACTTCTCCTATCTGCGAACGGAATGTCCCTGCGCGATGTGCAACGACGAGCGGATGAAGAAAAATAATGCTCCCGCATTCGCTGCCGCTGGACCTGTGGCGGGCTTAGGACCCTCTCTGCCGATGTTCAAGCCGAAGGTAACTGCGCGAAAGGCGAACGCCATGGGAAATTATGCAATCCAGATCGATTTCAGCGACGGGCACTCCACAGGTATCTACAGCTTTGACCTGCTGCGCACGCTCTGTCCCTGCGACGAATGCGCCCGAGAGTTCCGCGGTCCGGCCTAAGAACGCATAGTGAGGCGAATCGGTAATCCGGCAGCGGGGGCAAGAGGGATTCCTGCTCTGCCCGGAATTTTCAGAACTGGCGTGCTTTCGTTTTGCGAACGATGGAGTTATAGTTTCTCCTTCGCTCTTGCGACCCATGGGAACCACACCCTCCAATCCTCCTGAGAAACCTGCTGTAATTACGCCGCAGCGAATCCTGATCGCCTCCACGGCGCTGCTGACGTTTATTTCCTTCTGGCGCGCTGCGGCCATCGTTTTGAACGACCTGGCCTCCTCGGCGTATTACGCCGGAGGCGAGGCGGAAGGATTTGTGGGCAAGTCGGCGCCCTGGTTCATTCTGGGGATCATGTTGTTTTCCAACGCGGTGCGCGCCATTTACGTGGAGAGCTGCAGCATGTTCGTGCGCGGCGGCGTCTACCGCGTGGTGAAGGAGGCCATGGGCGGCACCCTGGCAAAATTCTCCGTTTCCGCCCTGATGTTCGACTATGTGCTCACCGGACCCATCAGCGTGGTCGCGGCGGGGCAGTATCTTGGCGGCCTGATTAACGACCTCCTGCAGTTCTCGCACATCAATCATTCGCTGAACGTCAACACCGTGGCTTGGGTGTTTGCCGTCATGGCCACGATTTATTTCTGGTGGCAGAACATCAAGGGCATTCCGGAATCGAGCGAGAAGGCGCTAAAAATCATGCAACTCACCACCGTCATGGTGGTGTTGCTGATCGGATGGTGCGTCTACACCATTTGGGTACGCCACCTGCACCTGCCCCCGTTGCCCTCCTTGTCCAATATTCGCCTGGACAAGAACTCAATGGGCTGGCTCTACGGCGTGCGCCTGGGTCCGCTGATAACGTTTGTAGCCGTCTTTGTAGGGCTGGGCCATTCCGTGCTGGCCATGAGCGGCGAGGAGTCGCTGGCGCAGATCTACCGCGAGATCGAGTATCCCAAGCTGCCGAACCTCAAGCGGGTCGGCATCATCATTTTCTTCTATAGCCTGCTGTTCACCTCCCTGGCTTCGATTTTCGCAGTGATGATCATTCCCGACGAACCGCGTCAAAAATTCCTGGAGAATCTGATCGGCGGACTGGCCATGCATCTGGAAGGGCCGCTGCCGCTGAAGCTGCTGTTTCATGGCTTCGTCGTGTTTGTGGGTGTGTTGATTCTTTCGGGGGCGGGGAACACTTCGATTGTAGGCGCGAACGGCGTGCTGAATCGCGTGTCCGAAGACGGGGTGCTGCCCGACTGGTTCCGCCAGCCGCACAAGCGCTTTGGGACGTCGCACCGCATCATCAACATCATCGTTATTTTGCAGCTCGTGACCATCGTAATCAGCGGCGGCGACGTAACTTTCCTGGCGAACCTGTACGCCTTCGGCGTGGTGTGGAGCTTCGCCATGAAGGGTCTGGCGGTGCTGGTGCTGCGCTTTACGCATCCTGGCGAGCGCGAGTTTCGCGTGCCCTTGAATCCGCGGATCGGCGGCGTGGAAATTCCTGTCGGACTGGGGCTGATCACGCTGGTATTGGTTCTGATCGCGCTGGTCAATCTGTTCACGAAGCCACAGGCCACTGTGGCGGGGCTGACCTTTTCCATCTTTCTCTTCAGCGTCTTCACCGTGTCCGAAAAAATCACCCACAAACGCGGCCAGGCGCATGGGGAAATGGATCAGTTCCACATTGCCGGGTACCAGGACCTTACGCCGCAATCGGTGGGAGCGCGACCCGGCAGCGTGCTCGTGCCGGTGAGCAATTATCACGCGCTCTACCACCTGGATGCGGTGCTCTCGCGCGTGAAGATCGCCCGGCGCGATGTAGTGGTGCTGCACGTTCGCCTGCTGAATCGCGCGGCATCCGGCGAATCAGGCCTGACCTCGGAGCAGCTGTTCAGCAGCGTGGAACAGTATTTATTCACGCAAGCGCTGTCGTTGGCCGAGAAGCACGGCAAGCCGATTCGTCTGGCGATCGTATCCGCGAACGATGTTTGGGACGCCCTGCTCCGCGCGGCCAGTTCGTTGCAGTCTTCTGCGGTTGTTCTGGGCCAATCTTCAAAGACCACTGCCGCCGAGCAGGCTCGAATGATGGGCATCGCCTGGGAGCGCCTGCCACCTCCACGGCCGCAGCTCAATCTTGAGATTTATGCACCCGGCGGGAAGCAGGAGCTCTTTTTCCTTGGTCCGCACGCGCCGCACTTGACCTCAAACGAAGTCGCGTTGATTCACAGGCACTGGCTGTATTTTAGCGAGCTGGTGGCACCGGAAGAGCTGCACCACCACGACATCGTGCACTTCGCCATGAACGAACTCGATCGCGAGATGGTGGAAGGAAGGGAAGCGGAGCTTCTCGAGCGCATCAGACTGCACGTCCACGATAACAAAGCCAAGAAGCCTCCGCCGGCGGCGAGCGGATGAACTTAACGGGCGCGCAAGGTTAGAGCAGCATTCGCCAAGCCGCGCAGAACCAGGATCGCGCCTGCGCTTCCCAGCAGCGGCCCCAGGGAAGACGGCGGAAGTCCGGCGGAGCTCAGAATGATCGCGCCCACCACCAGCAGCGATCCACTGCGCACATACTCCTCCCAACGAACCACGTTGCCGGCGCTCCCACTGCGCGCGGCGACGAATGAGCGAACTCCGCGATATACCACCAAGCCGCCTACGGCGATCCACGCCGGAGAACGGCGCTCCACGGAAAGCAATCCGCGGGCCGCTAGAAATAACAGCAAGGCGCCGAGAAGCATAAGGATAATTTCGCCGAACGCCTGCTGAAGCTTGATGGGGTTAAGAGCGCTCGAAGCCATGGGACCAGCCGTCGCAATACCGAACAAATGTATTATCGCGCCGGTCGAGTGGCGGCGCAATCGGAGCCGATGTTAGAATAATAGTCGAGCCACCACGCGAATCGATCCGCAGCGGGGCCAATCTCCAGAACAAAAGAGGCTTGTGTACAACGTCATCGTGATTGGAAGCGGGTGCGCAGGTTTGACCGCGGCTATCTATGCGGCGCGGGGCAACCTGGCCCCACTGGTCCTGGACGGCCACGAACCCGGCGGGCAATTGACTCTGACCACCATGGTTGAAAATTTTCCAGGTTTTCCAGACGGGATCCTGGGGCCTGCGCTGGTGGAAAACATGCGCAAGCAGGCGCAACGTTTCGGGGCCACTTTCGGCACTGGAACGGTGACCGCCGTCGATCTGAGCCGCAGGCCGTTTAAAATTACCGTCGGCAAGGACACTCATGAATGCCAGACGCTGATCGTGGCCGCGGGCGCCACGGCGCGTCTGCTGGGCTTGGAAAACGAGCGCAAGTTGATCGGGCACGGCGTTTCGACCTGTGCAACGTGCGACGGATTTTTCTTCCGCGACAAGGAGATCATCGTAGCCGGCGGCGGCGACTCGGCGATGGAAGAGGCGACCTTTCTCACTAAATTTGCTTCGAAAGTGACGCTGATTCACCGCAGAAACGAATTCCGCGCCTCCAAAATCATGCTGCAGCGCGCCCGCGAAAACAAGAAAATCGAATTCATGACCCCTTACGTAATCGAGGATGTCGGTAATGTGGAAAAGCAGGCGCTGGACTCGGTTACCGTGCGGCATGCCGACAACGGCGAACGGAAAGTTTTGCCGACACACGGCCTGTTCGTGGCCATCGGCCACGAGCCCAACACCAAAGTGTTTGCTGGAAAGTTGGACATGGATGCCGCGGGCTATCTGATTCCCAGGAAAGGCATGATGAGCAATGTGGAAGGCGTGTTTCTCGCGGGGGACGTACAGGACCATGTGTACCGGCAAGCGGTGACGGCGGCGGGTACCGGCTGCATGGCCGCGATCGACGCAGAACGCTTCCTCGATGCGCACGCTCATTGATGCGTACTACGGCATGGCGGAGCCCCAGCCTCGCTTAGGAAGCGGATGACCGCACATTCCTCACCGTGATAGCGCAACGCCTATTTCCTGCTGCTTATCTGCGCCGCGCGCTCCGCAGGCTTCAATCGATGCGGAGCTTTGAGCTTCTCGATACGGGGCTTCGCAACATGGAGTTTTCGTGATTCGGAGTTTCGTTAAATGATGCGTTCCATCCTCATCGGACTTTCCAAGAGCAAAGCCATGGAACGCTTCGTGCTGTCCAACCCCCTGGCGCGCAAGACGTCCCGGCGTTTCGTGGCGGGCGAGGAGTTGCCGGACGCGCTGGCGGCGGCTCGGGGTTCGAATCAGGAGGGACTGAAGGCGAGTCTGGACTACCTGGGCGAAAATGTAGCCTCCCGTGAAGACGCGGTGAACGCGCGCGAGATGTATATCGGGGTATTCGACCGCATCGCGCAGGAAGGGCTGGATGCAAATGTTTCGCTCAAACTGACCCAGCTGGGCCTCGACTTCGGCGAAGATTTTTGCCGCGAGCAGGCTGAGGCTATCGTGCAACATGCCGCCGCGCTGGGGAATTTTGTGCGGCTGGATATGGAAGGCTCCGCGTATACGGAGCGCACGGTGGAAATAACCCGGCGGCTCCGTGAGAAGAGCGACGCGGTGGGAACGGTTATCCAGGCTTACCTTTATCGCAGTGAGAAGGACATCGAGCTGCTGCTCAAAGCCGGATGCCGAATTCGCCTGTGCAAGGGAGCCTATCTCGAGCCGCCGGAAGTGGCCTTCCCGGCGAAAAAAGATGTCGACGCCAATTACGTGAAGCTGATGAAAATTTTACTGGCCAGCGGCATCTATCACGGCATGGCCACGCACGACCCGGCCATGATCGCGGCCACCGTCGACTATGCCGCGGCAAACGGAATCGCCAAGGACGAATTCGAGTTTCAAATGCTTTATGGGATTCGGGTGGACCTGCAAAAACAGCTGGTTCGCGATGGATACCGCATGCGCGTTTATATTCCCTACGGCCGCGACTGGTTCCCGTACTTTATGCGCCGCCTTGCCGAACGCCCCGCCAACGTAATGTTTCTCGCCCGCAATCTTTTTCGCGCCGACTGATCGCGCGGCTGTTAGAGCTTGCGGCAGATGGTTACGCCGTCGCGAATTGGCAGAAGCACGGTATAAAGTTCCGGCGATCCATAGACCAGGCGATTGAGTTGCTGAACGCCGCGCGTGTCGGCGTCTTTTTTTGCGGCCTTGCGTGTGACCTTGCCGGACCAAAGCGTGTTGTCGGTGATGAGCAGCCCCCCGCTCCTCACGCGAGGAATGGCCAGCTTCGCGGCGGCGGGGTAATAATGCTTGTCTACATCGATGAAGATCAGGTCGAAATCTCCAGAAGTCTCCGCCAGCAGTTCGAGGGAATTGCCGACATGAATCCGCACTCGATCCGCGACGCCCGCGCGCGTGATGTAACCGGAAGCCTGGCGGGCCTTTTCTGGATCGCCGTCCGAGTAATGAACTTCCGCGCCCTGGCCTGCTGCGCGGGCCAGCCAGATCGTTGAGTAGCCGATGGCCGAGCCCATTTCGAAAATGCGCCGCGCGCCCGAGATTTGCGCCAGGAAGTAAAGCAACCGGCCCACGGCGGGTCCTACGATGGGCACGTCGCGCTTCGCCGCGAATCGCTCCATCTCCGAGAGGATGGCGTCACGCTTCGGCAGTATGCCGTAGAGATAGTTTTCGACGTTCTTGGTAGTAATGCCGCTGGCTGCCCACATGGCTGGGTCCCTCCGCGAAATGCGAGATTGCTTGCAGTAGTCCGGCGCTTGTAGGGGCGGGGCTTGCCCCGCCCGTGATCCGTGCAGCAGCCTGGCAGGGCGAGGCAAGCCTCGCCCCTACGAACTGCAGCTAACCAAGCAGCTAACCGAGCAACTAAGCAAGCGACTCTCCGGGTTTGAGCGCGTGGATTGCCAGACCGCTGATATCTTTGGTCATCTCGCGCAACTCTTCCGGCCGCCCGGTAAGCTCGGGAAATGTGGCGTAGTGCATGGGGATGACGTGGCGAACACCCAACAGCCGGATTGCGTGCGCAGCTTCGCGCGGGCCCATGGTGTAGAGATCTCCAATGGGAAGGCAGGCCAGTTGCGGTGAATAGATTTCGCCGATCAATTTCATGTCACTGAACGGGCCGGTATCGCCGGCGTGATACACCGTCAATCCCCCAGGCAATCGGACGATAAAGCCGGCTGCCTCGCCTCCATAAATAACGTCGTCGCCATCCTGAATACTATTTGAATGGATGGCATGCGTCAGGGTCACTTCGATATCGCCGGCGGGCACCGTTCCGCCCTTGCCCATACCGGTGACGTTCTTTAGGCCTTTAGATTGCAACCACCGATATATTTCGTAAATGCAGATAATCCGCGGCTGGTGTTGCCGGCCCAGCGCAAGAGTATCGCCCAAGTGGTCGCTATGGCCATGTGTAAGCAGAATCACATCCACGCGCGCAGGCTTCTTCAAATCCGCAGGACAGGTGGGACTGCCTTCAAGCCAGGGGTCGATCAGGATGACGTTCCCAGCGGGGGTGATGATACGAAATGCGCTGTGCCCCAGCCAGGTTATCTGGTTGCCATGAGCGGAGAGCATGACCTGCTCCTTGTAACAGACCGAAAGGGCAGACCGAACGGTCTGGGCCCTATTGCGTCTGAATCACTTTCTGAATGGCGGCCTCAAAAGTCTCGCGCTTGGCCTCGCCGACGATCTGCGTCACCAACTGCCCTTCGCGCGAATAGAAAAAAGTCGCGGGCAAGGCGCCCGACCATTTTGGATTAACCCGATTGATAAAAGCTTCTTCGTTTCCCGGCTTCTTGCGATAGTTGGGGAAGCCAGGAACTGCACGCGCCAGGAACCTGCGCATCAGGCCGGCCTCGGCATCTTCATCCAGGCTTACGCCGATTACGCTAAGGCGCTTCTCGCCGTATTGGCGAGCCAGATCGACCACCATGGGATATTCGTCGCGGCACGGTTCGCACCACGTAGCCCAGAAAGAAACCATCAAAGGCTTCCCCCGCCGTTCTTTCACCAGTGCCAGGTAGCGAGTGCCGTCGATGACTTCTGGATCTTTGACCTCATCAGTTTTTTTCTCCGCGTTCGACAGCTTCGTCCCGTGCGCTTGACGATCGCCCGTTGCCGCCGAATTTGATTGTTCCTGCGCGTGCAGAAACTTTTCGGCACCGGCTACGTAAAAACCGGCAAGGGCCAAGAAGACGAGCGCGAAAGAGCGCGATCCAGTCGGGCCAAGCGAGTTCATCTCAATTGCCGGAGCTGCTGGCGCCCGGTATGCGCTTGATCGTGCAGCCAAACGCTTTTGTCTCGCTGGGGGCCACCGACCTTCCGGCGGCAACAGCATCGAGCGCGCCTTGAAGATCGTGGGAGCTGACGTTCCCCGCGTTGCGGCTGTCATCAATGCGGCCGTGGTAGCGCAAGACGCCGGCCTGGTCGAACACGTAAGACTCAGGAGTAAACGAAGCGCCCAGAATATCCGCCAGCCGGTTGTTCGCGTCTTTTAGGATGGTAAAAGTCAGGTGATCGGTCTTGGAGTGCTCAACCACCTCTTCCGCCGGCTCGGTGCGGTTTGCATTCACACCGACAAATCCCAAACCGCGCTGTGCGGCTGCGTGGGAGAGCTCTTCCATACGCATTTCATAATCGTTGGAATAGGGGCATCGCGTAGATACAAAAATGACCACCAGGCCATTCTTACCGGCGTAGTGCGCGAGATCGTCACTCGCTCCGGCAACCGTGGTGAGCTGAATTGCGGGCAACTTGCCCCCAATGCCTACGGATGCAACAGGAACCTTAGGACCCTGCCCGCACGCCACCGCCGCAAGAAAAAATGCAGCGGGTATGAGTGCATGCCATTGTGTTTTCACGGCGATTTTCCCTCCCCAACCAACTGTCCGAGTGACCAGCTGGAGAGACCATATTCTAACTACCTGTGGAATGCGGTGCAAACTGGCCTGAGCGCAAAGCTGGATTTCGTTTCTGGAGCAGGTTTGATAATTACCTTACCCGCTAAGATGGCGGGGCGGCTGTGCCTTCTCGATTTCACCGAGCCGGCGTACTTTGGTACCTGTCGGCTGCACGATTTAGACAGCGCGCCGTAATGTTGAAGTGGTCTGAAATTAATGATATAAATTAACGTTCGCCCGGCATCAGTGCTGCTATTCATGGCGGCATGGGCGAGATATCTTGCCTAGGAGATTTCGAGATGGCCTATGTAATCGCAGAGCCGTGCATCGGAACCAAGGACACCGCCTGCGTGGACGTGTGTCCGGTGGACTGCATCCATCCGCGGAAAGACGAACCAGACTTCGAGGCGGAGACACAGCTCTATATTCATCCCACGGAGTGTATTGACTGCGGAGCTTGCGTCCCGGTCTGCCCGGTTACGGCGATTTTTGCCCTTGAGGACCTGCCCGAAAAGTGGGCAAGTTTCACTCCCATCAATTCGGACTGGTTTGCAAAAAAGGCCACCTAGGCCCACAAAGTTTTTACTCCGTAAAAACGAATTTCAAAACAGGCGAAGCCCCGTGGCTTCGCCTTTTTTATTTCTCCACTGCTGTCTGGTGAATTCGGGGAAACGCGGCCGGCTTGGGGGCATCCGCACCTTCCAGTGCAGCGAGCCAGGCCCGGGCGCCTGCGCGCGTTTCTTCCAGGCGCAGGCCGCGATATCCATTGGGAAACTGTTCGAGCTTCTGAAGGCCGCGGCGCAACAGGCTTTGCGCGCCGACCAAATTATTTTCCTGGTAGTGATAAAAACCGGCGGAGACCTGAATGATGCCCTGCAGAAACGTCTTGTCCGGCTCCGGCGCGGGCAGCCAGACCACTTCCCAGGACTCGTGCGCTTCCCAAAACTCGCGCGCGTTGAACTGTTCAATGCCGCGGCGGAAAGCGTCGGCTTTTTCTTTTTCCTCGATGATCACAGCGGCCGGACTTGGTTGAAATGGATTGCCAGGATTCTTTCGTGTGTCTTTTCTATGGCAAACTTATGATAGCAAATTGAGTGTAAGCGCCGCGCGAGGGAACGCCCATGGAAGCGAGTATTGAACTACCGGGAATCAAGTTGGGTCTTATAGAGGCGGACGGCGTTCACGTTGTGCCGTCGGGACCTGAGCTTTTGCAAGCGCTCGACGAAGTGTGCCTGCGCCGGGCGAGAGAGCTATCCACGGCGGAGGCGGTGGCAAGCCTTGATTCGGTTCGCGCCGTACGGGAGATGTTTCGCGCTTGGGGCGTCGATCCCGCGCGGTATCGTCCCTCGGGGGAAGCGCTGCTTCGCCGAGTGGCGCAGGGCAAGGGGCTCTATCGCTTGTCCAATGTAGTTGATCTGAATAACCTGGGCTCCTGCGACGCGGGCTGGCCTTTCGGCAGTTACGATCGCAGCCGGATTAATTTTCCCGTGGTTTTTCGTTTGGGTCGCGCGGGGGAATCCTACGAGGCCATCGGCAAAAGAACGTGGGCGCTCGAAGGCCAGCCGGTTCTTACCGATAATGCCGGTCCGTTTGGCAGCCCGATCAGCGACTCCACGCGCACGATGGTGGCGGAGGCCACGAGCCAGGTCCTTACGGTGATCTTCGTTCCAGCCGGCGAATCAGGCGCGTCCCTCACCCAGGCCATGGAGCGCCACGCCGAGCGAATGCGGGAGCATGCTGGAGCGACGGCGGTGCGCACGGCGGTGATCATCGCGTGACGGCGCGCGCCGATTCGCATCAGGAATATCTCGCTCCGGATCCTGAAATTATTCTGCAACGCATTATCCTGCAATACAAAGGAGTAACGTGCCCGCAGCCGAATCCTCTAGGAGCCGGGAAGCCAATTGAGTTACCGTAATCCTTCTCGTTGCGGAGCGCACTCTTGCCGAAATTTCGCTTTTTTCTACTGATTCATTCCCACCAGCCCGTTGGCAATTTTGAACATGTTTTCGAAAGCGCCTACCAGAAATCCTATCTTCCATTCGTGCAAGCGGTAGCACGCCATCCCGGCATTCGGCTGGCTTTGCATTACAGCGGCCCTTTGCTCGAATGGATGGAAGCGCATCATCCGGAATTTTTCGATCTTTTGCGCGGCCTAATCGAAAAAGGGCAAGTGGAGGTGGTCGGCGGTGGATTTTACGAGCCTATCCTCATCGCCATTTCTCCCGAAGACCGGCAGGAGCAGATCCTGCGCCTGGCGAATTTTATCGAAGAGCGATTCGGCGTACGCCCGCGCGGGGCGTGGCTGGCCGAGCGCGTGTGGGAGCCGCAACTGCCCTCCACATTGGCCGCTGCGGGCGTAGCCTATACCCTGGTGGACGACATCCATTTTCTTGCTTCCGGTTTTGAGCCGGCGCAGTTGCACGGCTACTACATCGCCGAAGACCTTGGCGCCACGGTAAAAGTGATCCCCGGGCTCAAGGCGCTGCGGTACCTGTTGCCATTTTCTCCGGTCGCGGACACGATCGCCTTTCTGAAAAAGACCGCGCAAGAACATCCCGGCGGTTTCGCGGCCATGGGAGACGATTGCGAGAAATTCGGCGTGTGGCCCGAAACTTACAAGCACTGTTACGAGGACGGCTGGATTGAAAGCCTGTTCACTGCGCTCGCAGCCAACTCTGACTGGCTCGAGACGGCTCTGCCCGGCGAATCGCTTGAGCAGCTGGCTCCCTTAGGCCGCGCCGATCTGCCCACAGCTTCGTATACCGAAATGACCGAATGGGCCCTGCCTACTCCGGCGCGAATCAAATTGCACGCGTTGCAGCAGGAATTCTCCTCGCGGCCGGAAGTACTGGCGTTCCTGCGCGGGAGTTTCTGGCGATCATTCCTTACGAAATATCCGGAAGTAAATCTGCAACACAAAAAAATGCTGTACGTGTCAGCGAAGATCCGGCGCGTCGGCCAGGCGGTACGACGCGGATTGCCCTTGCGCCGGGCGCTGGACCAGGCCACTACGCACGTGCTGCGCGCGCAATGCAACGACGCGTACTGGCACGGCGTCTTTGGCGGCGTATATTCCCCGCATCTGCGGTCCGGCGTACAACGCGAGCTGGTGACAGCGGAAAAAATTGTCGACGCTGCCGAGCAGGGAAGCCCATCGTACGTCGAAACGCGGCGTTTGGATTTCGATGCTGACGGCCACGAAGAGATCTATCAGGTTTCGGAATCGTACGCGGCCCTGGTAAAGCCTTCCGACGGAGGAACCCTGGCAGCACTCGATTTTCGTGTCACGGACGTTCCTCTGATCAATTCGCTGCAACGCAGGCCGGAGGCTTACCACGATCGAGTGCGCGAGGCGTCCGAGTCTGCCGGCCACGCGCACGGCGTGGCGTCGATCCACGGCCAACTGCGCATGAAAGAAACGGGTCTGGAAGACGCCTTGCGCTACGACCGTTGGCCCCGTCATGCCTTTCGCCTGCTGCTGTTCTCCACCGCGAAGACCTGGGAGGACTATTCGCAGCTTCGCCTCGAGGAAAGCCCGACTTTTGCCGCATGGCCGTACGCGGTCACCTCCGCGGCAGAAGAGCGCATCGAATTAACGTGCGACGCGCCCCTGGTCGCGCCAGCACCCGCTGAGGACGCCAGCGGCTCTTCGCTGCACGTCGCCAAGACTTTCCTTTTTTCGCGCACCGCGAAGGGCTTTGAGGTCGCTTGCCATCTGGCGATCTCCAGTAAAAACCCGGAACCGCTTCGTCTGACGGTTGGACTCGAGCTGGTCTTCAATCTACTGGCGCCTGAGGCGCCGGATCGGTATTTCGAATGGGAGGGCCGGCGTGAGCCGCTTCGATGGGGTGGCGCCGCTTCCTCCGCCGAACTGCGGTTGGTGGATGATTGGCAGAATGTCTCGCTTTTGATCAATGCCGCCGGCGTACGGGAGTTCTGGATAGCACCGATCGAGACAGTTTCGGAATCTGAAGACGGCTTCGAGCGCGTCTATCAGGGATCGCAAATTCTTCCGCTCTGGCCCCTGGAACTTGCGCCGGGAGCGCTGTGGACTGGGCGCGTAAATGTTCGCGTGGGCTTGGCAAACAGCCATCGAACGGTTTAATGCTTGCTTGGTTGCGGCCATCGTTTGCGCGCGGCCACTGGCGCAAGTCCCGTTAAGTTGCCGCGCGCCCCGGCGGTCTGCTACAGTGTGCCTCAGAGGTGCGCATGGCCGTCAGCAAGGAACTTCTCGATATTCTGGTCTGTCCGCAATGCAAGACGCCGGTGCGCATCACCGCAGACGAGAAGGGACTGAAGTGCGCCACATGCCATCGCGTCTACCCGATCCGCGACGACATCCCGGTGATGCTTTTGGACGAAGCCCGCGTTGAATCTGAGTAATCCCTCGACTCTCCTCCCCGGCCTGGCACCGGGTTCTTCCGTTCTGATTCTGCGGATGCGCTCGCTGGGCGATATTGTGTTGCTTACGCCGGCTCTCGCGGCGCTGCATACTTGGCGGCCCGACCTGCATATTACTGTCGCCGTCGAACCGGAATTTTCTGCCCTGCTCGAAGGCAACCCCGCAGTCCGCGATGTCTTCCTGGTGCGAGGCTTACCGCAGACCGCGCGTGAAATCCGCCGCCGGCGCTTTGCGATCGTCTTCAACCAGCACGGAGGCCCCACCAGCGCCTTTTTGACGGCACTTTCAAACGCCCCCATTCGTGTCTGCTGGGAGCGCCGCCAATTTTCGTTCTTCTACAATGTGCTGGTTCCTTCTCCAGCGCATTTTTTCGGGCCGCGCCGAATCCATACGGTTGAGCAGCGCATGACCCAGTTCTACTGGACGGGTCTCGAACAAGGCCCAATCCCTGCGACTTGTGTCTTCCCCCAGGAAGACGCGCTCAACGTTGTCGCAAAAAAACTCGCGGAGCGCGGACTCTCCGCCGGCCAGCCCTACGCCGTTATCCACCCCGGTGCGTCGTATTTCACCAAGCGATTGGCCGCGGAGAAATTTAGCGCCACTGCGCAATGGCTGCAGGAAGCGCGCGGGATCATTCCAGTGGTAAGCGTGGGTCCCGATGAAGGCGGCCTGGCGCTGGAAATGCGCGAGAGGCTTGGCCCGCGCGCAATTCTTTTCGAGCCCGGCGCGCTCGATCTTCGCCAGGTAATCGCCTTGATTTCGCGAGCGCGGCTTTTCGTTGGCAACGACAGTGGTCCCGCGCACCTCGCAGCCGCAACGGGGCGTCCCGCGGTGGTGATTTTCGGGTCCAGCGATTCTACGGCGTGGCGGCCCTGGCAGACTGCTCATCGCATAGTGCAGAATGATTTTCCGTGCAACCCTTGCCCCGGAGACCGCTGCTACGCTTTCGACGAGCCGCGTTGTATCCTTTCCGTCGCCGTCGAGCAGGTGAAGGAAGCGTGCGCGGCCCTGCTCGACGCGACAGCGGTGGCGCCCGTGCTTCCAGCGGCAGATCTGACGACGCGAAAGGAATCTTAAGCAGATGTCTCGCCAGAATGAATCTTTGAAAATTTCACGCCCTCGCCTGGTGAGGCGCATCAAGTCCCTCCGTGGACGCCGCTTGGGTGTTCTAGGCGATTTCATGCTCGACCGCTACGTGCTGGGCACGGCGTCGCGGCTCTCGCCCGAAGCAGCTGTGCCAGTGGTGGATTTCGTCGAAGAGAGCGACTGCCTGGGCGGAGCAGGAAACGTGGCAGCCAATCTCGCCGCGCTTGGCGCCAAGGTGGTCTGTTTCGGTGTCGCAGGTACCGACGCCGCTGCCCTCCGGCTGCGCCAACGGCTGCGCGATACGGGCATCGACGACAGCAATATCCTCGGCGACGCCTCGCGCACAACTACGTTGAAGACGCGCATTATCGCGCGCCAGCAGCAAGTGGTTCGCGTGGACCGCGAAACGCGCGCGCCCCTATCCAGGTCACTCGAAGAGAAGCTGATTGGCAGAGTCATGGCCGGGCTGCGCCGCCTTGACGCCCTGGTGGTCTCGGATTACGACAAAGGCGTGGTGAGCGAAGAGCTGGCGTCGCGTGTCCTCAGCGCCTGCGCGCGCCTGAAGATCCCCGTGTTCGTAAAGCCGAAATGGTCCGTGCTGGCCACGTATCCCGGAGCAACGGTAGTTGTTCTAAACCGCGCAGAAGCAGGGTTCCTGGTCACGCGCGCGCTCGACGATGAAGAATCGGTGCGTCAGGCGGGAGAGCAACTGCTCGAAAAATTCAAATGTCAGGCAATCGTTCTGACGCGCGGTCAGCAGGGGCTAAACGTCTTCGAACAGGGCCAGGCGCGTCCCCTTCATATCTCGGCCACCAGCCGCGATCTTCCTTTTGGTTTGGGCCTCGATCGCCGGCAAGCTGCGCAAGCCGCGGGCCGCCAGGTGTTCGACGTCACTGGCGCGGGCGATACCGTTCTTGCAACGCTTGCGCTGGCGGTAGCGGCCGGCGCTTCGATCCGCGAGGCCGCAGCGCTGGGCAACGCCGCCGCAGGAGTGGTGGTTGGAAAACTCGGCACGGGAACTGTCTCTCCCGCAGAATTACTGGCCGCTGTTCAAGAGGCCGCCAGCGCTTCCGTGTAGCATTCGATTGTCTTGTCGACCAGGTGGTCCGCCGTGAACCTTGTCGAGATCGTCTCTCTCGCCGCGCGTCCCAGCTGCTCTGCCTTGGCCGGGTCCCGCAGCAGTCTGACGATTGACGCTGCGAGCTGTTTTGCTTCGGGCGGCGCCGCAATAAGCACGCCGTTGGCGCCATCTTCCAGGATTTCCGGTACGCCTCCGCTGGCAACAGCAACCACGGGCAGGCCGTGCGCCATCGCTGCCAACAAGGAGCTGCCCAGCGGTTCTTCACGTGATGGAAACAGAAAAATATCCACGGCCCGATAGACTTCCTCGACCTCTTCGACAAAACCGGCCAGTACGAGTGCACCGGCAATATCCAGCTCTTGCGCGAGCGATTCCAGCCGGCCGCGGCATGGGCCATCGCCCGCGAGGAGCAGACTGCAGTTTGGAATATGTTTTAATACCTCGGGCATGGCGCGGAGCAGAAGCTCCTGCCCCTTTTCGGGGAGAAGGTAACCGACGCATCCGAGCAAAGTATCCCCTGGGGAGATCCGCCAGCGCTGGCGGGCGCTCGCCCGCTCCCCAGGGGTTGGTGGCGGCGGCAGTTCGACTCCGTCATAAACGACCGCGACTTGCTTCGAATTCAGCCCCGCGGCAAGAACGCTGCGAGCAACAAACTCCGAGACTGCAATGACGCGCCGCGCGGCTCGATATCGAGCGAGTCCGAACGCGCTGCGGCCCAGGGGATAGGCCACGCGACGCGCAACGATAAGCGCGGCGCATCGGTGAGCGCCGGAGAGCCACGCTACGGTCAAAGCGTTGGCGTCGTGCGTATGGACAATTTCGAATGGGCGCGCGGCCAAAAGTCTGCGCAGATTCCGCGCCGCGGTCCAGCGCCCCAGTCTGGGAGAATTGGCATGGACGTGAAAGCCCTCCTGCCTGGCACGCAGGAGTAGCGGCGAATTCTCGAATGCCATTAATTCAGTCGCGTGGCCGCGCGCCCGCAAGCCTCGCATGGTGAGAAGTATTTGCTGTTGTCCCCCGCGCCAATCGGGACGCGTATCGAGATGCAGGATGTTCATCGGCGGTCGTTCAGGATTTGCAGGGTTCAGACGCGCAGTCTACCACTCTCCCTGAAGAGCGTCGAGAAACCGGCGTCTCCTTTTATGCAACAGACTGCCAGCAGCGGTAAACCGGCGAAATCGTTCGCTTTATGGTTTGTTTTGAATGGAGCCGTGAGTATCATCCGGGGCGTATGAGCGCGCTCGCGACGGCATCGGTGTTGATCACAACCTTCAACGATGGAGAAATTCTTCCGCAGACCCTCGCGGCCTACGCCGTACAGAGCGCCAGCGATTTTGAGATTATCGTCGCGGACGACGGTTCCACCGATGGCTGCGCGGAAGCTCTTCGGGAATGGGCGCCAAGGTTTCGCCATGGAATCGTTCACGTCTGCCAGGAAAATCGCGGGTTCCGCCGGGCGCGCATCCTCAATCGCGCCGTGCGCGCCAGCCGCTCCGAGCGGCTCATCTTTACCGACATGGATTGCCTGCCCCACGCCGATTTTGTGCGCAACCATCTGCGCTATCTGGTGCCGGGCACGGCGGTGACCGGGCGCCGCGCGCATATCGCCCGCGAAGCAATTCCGTCTCCGGAAAGGATCTTGAACGAAGGCCTTGGTCTGGGTCCCGGCCGGCTACTGTGGCTGTGGCTGCGCGGGAAAGCCCGCGTGATCGAACACGGATTCGTCTCCCCGTTCTTTTACGAGGCATCGTCGAATAGCATTCTGGGGAGCAACTTCTCCATCTGCGGGAAAGATTTTGACGCGGTGAACGGCTTCAGCGAAGAGTTTGAGGGATGGGGAGGAGAGGACACCGACCTGGGCCAGCGAATTGTGCGCAACGGCGTGCACCTGCGAAACCTGCGAAATAAAGTTGTGCAGTTTCATGTAGTTCACGCGCAAAGGAAAGAGGATGCCTCGCGGATTTTCGCGGTGCTCGAAAGAAACGCGCGTGAGCGAATAACGCGTGCGCCGGTGGGCCTGTCCGAAGTTCGAGAAGGTGACTTCGAAGTGGCGCGTTATTCCGGGAGCGCGATGGAAAATGCTGAGGAGAAAATTACGGAGCGAAGCTGATTGCCTGATCGCTCCGCTCCACCCACAACCGGACTTCCTTGTTGGAACGGCCCTTTTCAAAGTCTTGATCGGAAGGGAAGGGAGCGAAGCGGCTGAGCTCGACGGCGATCACCACGCCGCTGGCATTCTTGCGCATGTTCGCGCTGGCGATGTGATAGCTCTTTACCGGGCCAAATTCGCCGGTGGGTCCCCAGTCGGAGAGGAAGTCCTGATAGGAATAACGGGCATTGGGCTTCCACAGCCTATACGCCTGTGGCAAATCTCCCGCTGCCACCGTGTTCAGAAACACCGCGACGGTCTTTTTCTCGGCATGATATCGGAGCGCGTAGGCTACGCCCCCGGAAACCAGAGCGATAAACACAATCAGAGTGATAAGGTAGCGGCGCAGCTTGGTGTGGGGCTCTTCCGCGCCGCCGTCGAACAGTCCCAAGGTTTCCTCCGGTGGTGGGCCGCGAGATGCAACTGCGCGGCGGAATCCCGCGCGTAAATTCCATCGCCGACCTCATCGAACCCTAACAGCAGCAGCGCGAGTTTGCAAATTCGCAGCGCGCAGATGAAACGGAACTCCCCCGCCCGATGGACGATAACGACGTAGGCTTTTACGCAGCGCAGAACCGGCGCACGCTTTCCACCAGGACGTGCGCGCAACGAACTACAGAATCGAAATCAACCCACTCCACTGCCTCGTGCGCCCCGGCTCCTCCAGGGCCAAAATTCACTGAAGGGATGCCCGCCGCCGCAAACAGCGCCGCATCCATCCAGTATTGCACACCGATTTCTTCAGGCGGGCTTCCCTGCACCTGAGTTGCAGCATCGCGCACCGCGCGGGCAATTTTCGAATCGCGGTCGCAGGTGAGCGGTGGCCGATCCATCAGGGAACGAACTTCCGCCTGCTCGCCGGCGCTCTCGACTACGCTGCGAATTTCCTGCAGTACCTCGGCCGTCGCTTCGCCTGGCAGGGTGCGCCGTTCAATCTTCAGGGTACATTTTTCCGAATACGTGCTAAACCCGGAGCCGCCGTCGACCAGGGCGCAATGTTGCGACGCCGGACCCAGCAGAGGATGGCGGCGGCTGCGTAATTCTTCCTTATCGAACTTTTCCAGCGCGGCGATGATTCGGCCCATCTTGCCGATGGCGCTAACTCCCAGATCCCAGCGGCTGCCGTGTGCGGCGTGGCCGGTGGTGACTACTTGCACCCACACAAATCCTTTGTGCCCGAGAACCAGACGGCCTTCGCTGGGCTCGGTAAGAATGCAGGCGTCGGCTTTATGACGTTTGACGAAATCTTGCGCGCCGATGCTCGCGTATTCCTCATCGGCCACCAGAGCCACGAGTGCGCGACCCGGAAATTCTTCCTTTGCCAAGGCTGCGGCCGCGCTCATCAATGCCGCGGCGCTTCCTTTCATGTCGTAGCTGCCGCGGCCGTAAACTTTGTTGCCCTCGACGCGTGGCTCGAACGGAGGAATGGTCATCCCGGCGGTGGCCACGGTATCAAGGTGCGCGCAGAAAACGACAGTTGGCCCACGGCCATTGCCGACCTCGGCGACCGCGTTGGGACGTCCCGGCGCTGCCTCTTCGAGCCAGCTATGGATACCTTGCATGGCAAACCAATCGCGCGCCGCAGTTGCCACAGCAGTTTCGCCATGGCCTTCGTCCGGAGCGAGGCTGGGATTCACCGAAGGTGTTCGAATCAGCAGTTGTAGAACTTCGAGAATTGCAGATGGCGAGAGTGGATGCACGATCATAAAACACCCACGCTTAGCCTTCCAGCGCGCCGGCGGCACCGTCGGGAAGGTCGATGGCATATTTCGTGCGCACTTTCTCCTGCTGCTGCTCAAGGGCCAACTGCACCAGGCGATCCACAAGTTGCCCGTAGGGAAGCCCGGTGGCTTCCCAGAGTTTCGGATACATGCTGATGGAGGTGAAACCGGGAATGGTATTCACTTCATTCACAAAAATCTTTCCGCCGCGCTTTTCGAGGAAGAAATCCACGCGGGCCATGCCGCGGCCGTCGATGGAGCGAAACGCGCGCCTGGCGTAGTCCTGGAATTTGCGGATTTGCGCGGGCGTGAGCTTGGCGGGAATCTCGAGCCGCGTGCCTTCCTCTAAATACTTCGCCGTATAATCGTAAAATTCGCGGTGCGGCACTACCTCGCCGGGAATGGAGACTTCAATCTGCTCATTCCCCAGCACGGCAAGCTCGATCTCGCGCGCGCGCACGGCGCGTTCCACGATAATCTTTTGCGCGAACTCGGCAGCCAGGTTCATCCCGGCGGGAAGTTCCCGGGCATGGTGCACCTTGGTCATGCCCACGGAGGAACCGAGCGTAGCGGGTTTTATGAACACGGGATAACGCAGCTTCTTCGCCACGTTCGCGGAAACGGTTTTCGGGTCGCTCTCCCACTCGTTGCGTGAAACCGCCAGGAATTCGACGATGGGAATTCCCGCGTCGCGGAAGAGCCGCTTCTGCAGATCCTTGTCCATGCCCACAGCCGAGGCCAGAACGCCGGCTCCGACATAGGGAATTCCCGCAAGCTCGAGCAGGCCCTGCACGGTGCCATCTTCGCCGTAGGTCCCATGCAGCACGGGGAAAATGACGTCCAGGCGCAATCCCGGCTGCCCCGTCGATGCACCCAGCGAAACCAGCGCCGCGACGCTGGGGTCCGCCGGCAGCATCACGCGCAGGCCTTTCTTCAGGACTTCCGGAAGCAGCTTGAGCGCGCCTGCGCCTGCCAGCCACCGCCCGTCCTTGGTAATGCCGATGGGCACGGCTTCGTATTTTTCCGGATCCAGCGCCCGCATCACCGACGATGCGGAGGCGATGGAGACTTCATGTTCGCCGGAGCGTCCACCGAACAGTATTCCCACCCGAAGACGCCGAAAGTCTTTTTTCTCCGCCATGGTTATCTCTTTTTTGGGCAGGCTTACAGGATTTTCTTTCCTAGACCGGAGAGCAGCAGTTCCACGCCGAGAACCGCGGTCTGATTATGATGGTCGATAACCGGATTGACCTCGACAACCTCGAGCGAAACTACGCCTTTGCTGTCCGCGAGCATCTCCATGGCCAGGTGCGCCTCCCGGTAGGTGACGCCGCCGCGGACCGGAGTGCCCACGCCGGGGGCATCCGAGGGATCCACGAAATCAAGATCAAGGCTGACCGCCACGCCGTCGGTATCATCGTTGGCGAAGCGCAGTGCCTCCGCCATCACCTCGCGCATGCCGCGCTCGTCCAGGTCGCGCATTGTGAAAACGTGCACACCGGACTCCTTGATAATGCGCTTCTCTTTGGAGTCGATATCCCGCGCGCCGACCAGGCACACGTTGCGGGGATTCACCATTGGCTTGGGTCCCACCAGATCGGTCAGCTCGGGCGCCCCAAAGCCGACGATCGACGCCAGAGGCATGCCGTGAATATTTCCCGAAGGCGAAGTGTCCGGAGTATTCATGTCCGCGTGCGCGTCCAGCCACACCAGGCCGATGCGCTTTTCTTTTTTCTGGAAATACCGCGAGACGCCCCCCATGGTGCCCACGGCGATGGAATGGTCTCCGCCCATGACGATGGGAATCATTCCTTCCTCGAGCGATTTTTCGACGATGTCGGCCAGGCCCTGGCAGGTCTCGGCGATCTCGTTCAGGTATTTCGCTTTCTTCTCGCCGTAGTGCTGCTCTTCCGGCTGTTTCACGGGGATGTTTCCGATGTCTTCAAGATGGAGGCCCATCTGTTTGATGTGCGTGGCCAGTCCCCCCACGCGCAACGCCGAGGGGCCCATATCCACCCCGCGGCGGCTGGCGCCTAGGTCCATCGGCACACCGATGATGCGAACTTTTTGCGGCATAAGAGCCTTTTGTGAAATTCCTCGAACCGATCAGGCCACCGGAGCAAAACGGCGTCCCCAAGCGCCCTTAAGGATATATGCGATACAGCAGCCGGGGGAAGGGGATGACCTCGCGGATGTGCGAAGTCCCGCATATCCATGCGATTGTGCGTTCCAGGCCCAGCCCAAAGCCCGCGTGCGGGACGCTGCCGTAACGCCGCAGGTCGAGGTACCACTTGAAAGCGTCCTCGGGCAGGTTGTGTTCGCGCACGCGCTTCAGCAGCAGGTCGTAGCTGGAGACGCGCTCGCCGCCACCCATGATCTCGCCGTAACCCTCCGGAGCCAGCATGTCAAATCCCAATGCCAACTCAGGCCGCTGGGGATCGGGCTCCATGTAAAACGCTTTAATCGACGCCGGATAGCGGTGAATAATAACCGGGCGGTCGAATTGAGAAGACAGCACAGTCTCGTCTTCGCCGCCAAAATCATCGCCCCACTTCGCCGCTTTGCCGTTTTTCTGAAGGGTCACGACGGCATCGTCGTAGAGCATGCGTGGAAAAGGCGGCACCACTGCGGCCAGCTTAGTCACATCGCGGCTCAGGGTCTCCAGCTCGCGAGGGCGGTTCTTCACTACCGACTGCACCATGTGCGAGACCAGCCCTTCTCCCAGAACCATCATGTCTTCCAGGTGCGCGTAGGCGGCTTCCGGCTCGAGCATCCAAAATTCCGTGAGATGCCGCCGCGTCTTCGATTTCTCCGCGCGGAATACCGGACCGAAGCAGTAGACCTTGCCCAGGGCAGCAGCCGTAGCCTCCAGGTAAAGCTGGCCTGATTGGGTCAGATAAGCCTTCTCGTCGTCGATATAGCTGACCTCGAAAAGCGTGGTGGTGCCTTCACACGCCGAGGGCGTAAACATCGGCGAATCGGTGAGCGTGTAACCCTGGCTGTCCATGAAGTTTCTGGCGGCGTGGATGGCTTCGGCGCGAATACGCAAAATGGCCGCCTGCCGCGGCGCGCGCATCCACAGATGGCGATTCTCCAGCAGGAAGTCGGTGCCGTGCTCCTTGAGCTGGATGGGATAGGGATCGCCATCGGCGATGCGCTGCACCACCTGCACCTCGGAGACGTGCAGCTCGTGGCCGCCGGGGGCGCGCGCATCGGGCCGCACGGTTCCGGTGACGATGCAGCTCGACTCCTGCGTCAAGTTCTTCAAGGCTTCGTACGCAGCAGGGCTCTCTTTCAGCGAGCAGACGCCCTGCATGATGCCGGTGCCGTCGCGAAAAATCGGAAAGAGCAATTTCCCCGCGTCACGCTGGTTGTAGAGCCAGCCGCGCAATGTTACCGACTCGCCGGAATGCCGCCCGGCCTCTTCAATTGAAATGATGGGGGCCATATTAGATATGAGCTCGCTTCACTGTGGTCTCATCTCCAGTTTAGGATTTCGTTCCGTTTGTATTGCCCAGCGCACTGGCGCGGGCAGACCCATCGCCGCGCCTTCCCGCCGGGCATCGGCTGCACCCAGCCGGTCGCCAGTGGCCGGGTCGATAGCCACGGCTTCCACTTCGCCGATCCACGTGCGCACTTTGACGGTGTGTCCTCGCGCCTCAAGATTTCGGACCACAGCTTCGGGCAGCGTATCTTCCACATACAAAACGTCCGGCATCCACTGGTGATGGAAACGGGGTGCGTTAATCGCCGCTTGAGGATCCATGCCCAGGCGCATCCAGTTGAGCACGGCGAGCAGCGTGGCAGAAATAATTCGCGGGCCTCCGGGAGAGCCGGCCACAAAGCTTAGCTTACCGTCACGCAACAAAATCACCGGCGTCATGGAGCTGACCGGGCGCTTACCAGGCGCAATTGCATTGGCATCCGATTGCACAAGTCCGAACAGTTTGTTGGCCGTGCCGGGCTGGGTGGTGAAGTCGTCCATGGTGTCGTTCAGCAGAAATCCGTCCGACACCGTAATCGCCGCCCCAAAGCTGTCGTTAAGGGTGAAGGTGTTGGCCACGGCGTTGCCTGCCGAATCCACGATGGAAAAATGAGTGGTGTCGTCCGAATGCGCAAGTTCGCGCTCGCTCCAGCGCATCGGCTCCAACGCGCCACGCGGGGACGCTCCTTCCACTTGCCTCCACCCCACCGGCTGGCCCGGCGCCTCAAACGGAGCAGGGTTCCCGGCGTGAATTTCCGCGGAGGAGGACGCTCGCTGCGGATCGATCGACGCGCGCCGCTCGGCCGCATATCTGGGATCGGTGAGTCCGCGCACGGGCACAGCGTTGAAATCATCGTCGGCCAGGTATGCAGCGCGGTCGGCGAAGACTCGACGCATGGTCTCCGCAATCCAGTGCACGGTTTGCGGATCTTCCACGGATTTCAAATCGATCGGCGCGAGGATCTGCAGCGCGCTGATCACCGCTATACCTCCCGAGCTAGGCGGCGGCGCGGTGACCACTTCCCATTCGCTGCCGGCGATGCTGGTTTGGAGGGAATTGCCGCTGTATTTCGCGTGGAGCGGCTGGCGCACCTTCACCTTGTAGTCAGCGAGATCTCGCGTGGTGAGAATGCCGCCCATCCTGTGCACTTCGCCAGCAAGGTGGCGCGCGGTGACACCTTTGTAAAACTCCGCAGCGCCGCCACGCGAAATCCGTCGCAGTGTGCGCGCGAGCTCGGGCTGGCGAAACGTGTCGCCCGGCTTATACAGTGCGCCGCCGTGTAGAAATATCCGCTTCGATATAGGGAATTGCCCCAAACGCGCCCGGCCCGCGCCGAGCGTGCGCGCCAACTTCTCGCTAACCGGAAAGCCCTCTGCGGCCAAGCGGATCGCCGGCGCCATCGCCTGTGCAAGCTTCATCGTGCCAAATTTGCTCAGCGCCATCTCCATCCCTGCGACCGTGCCCGGGACGGCGACCGCGCGAGCGCCCAGCGTAGCCGCCTCGGCATCGAGCGAGCCATCGCTCCGCAGATACATGTCGCGGCGGGCGGCGCCCGGCGCGGTCTCGCGATAGTCGAGAAACGCTTCGCGCCCATCCGCCATGCGCACCAGCATAAACCCGCCACCGCCGATGTTGCCTGCCTCGGGTAACACCACGGCGAGTGCGAAGCCCACGGCCACGGCGGCATCCACCGCGTTGCCGCCACGCTTCAGTATTTCGATTCCCACTTCGCAGGCCCGGCGCTCATCGGTTACCACCATGGCTTGCTTCGCGCGAACAGAGGCTGCCGGCCACTTCGGGTCGGCGGTCTCGCCGGCCTCAAAATCCCGCTCCACGGGCACCCGCTGGGGAGTCGCCTGCTGCGCGCGCACAGTCGTCAGGTAATTTAGGGATATTAGTGTCACGGGGGCGCCGAGGGCGGTGCACAGCAGCAAAGTTGAGATTCGCCAGCGCATGGGAAACTCGCAACTGTAAGCGAAAGAAACAACGCGGTCAAGGCAACGGCGGGGCCAGCACGGAAAGCCGGAACGAAAGGCTCAAGATCGAACTGCTGCGATCTTGCTTAGTTGCGGAACGCCTGCGCGGCTTCCACGCAAGCGCGAAGCTTATCAATCGCTTCGTCCACGCTGCGAGTCTTCAGTCCGCAGTCCGGATCGATCCACACCTGCTCCTGGGGAATGATCGAGAGCGCCTGCTTGATGCGCTGGCGCACTTTGGAGCCGTCTTCGAGCAAGTGCGAGTGCACGTCCAAAACTCCGAAGCTGATGTCTTTGGTGAATTTGTGCGTGCGGAAAAGCTCCAGCAACCGCATGTCGCCATTGGACATTTCCAGATCGAAGTTATCCACCGCCAGCTCCAGCATCTTCGGATAGATGTGCTCAAACGCGCCGTAACAGGCATGGGTAATGAAGTAGGCGTCAAGCCCGCTGGTTACCGCTTCCATCGCTTCGAGCGCGACGGGCAGTTCCTCGGGCCGTACCGAGAGCGCCGGCTCATCGAGCTGAATAATCTTGCAGCCCGCGGCAATCAACGCTTCCACTTCCTTGCGCAAAACGCCGGCAAACGCCAGACACGTGGCGCGGCGGTCGGAGTAATGCTCGTTGAAGCTCCAGTCCATCATCGTGTAGGGGCCGGTAAGCATTCCTTTGACCGGTTTCTTGGTGAGACCCTGTGCGTACTGCCACCACTCCACTGTTGTTGGTCCCGGCCAGTTCACTTCACTGGTGACGATGGGTTTGTGGTAGTAGCGATTGCCATAACTGCGCACCAGGCCGCTGCGAGTAAATCCGGGCCAATGTTCCGAGAAGTAAGCCACCATGTCGCCGCGATACTGCTCGCCATCCACCAGGACGTCGATGCCCAGCTCATCCTGCTTTGCAATCCAGAAAGCGGTGGCCTTTTTCTCGAGTTCGCGCAACTCCGCCGCGCCAAGCATTCCCTTCTTAAGATCGGCGCGTGCCTGCACCAGGTAATCGGGGCGGGGAAGGCTGCCCACCGACGTGGTGGGAAACAGCGGAAGCTTGACGCCCAGTTTTTCGAGTTTCGCGCGGCTCATGGTCGATTTTCCATCGCAGTCCAAGTTAGCACAGGGATACATCACTCCGCGACGTGCAGCGGCACTACTCAGCCCAGAGTGGCTGTGTTACAGACCAGCTGCCGCGCGAATTTCTCCCAGAAGTTCCAGCTTCAGTTGCGCGCGGTCACGCGGCAAGTACTCCAACCCGCATGAGGTGCCCAGATAAGCCAGGCCACCCGTAATCTTCGGCAGAAGTTTTTCCACCTGGCGGGCGATGGCGCCTACATCTTCGAGGCGGGTATTGCGGCCATCCACTAGACCAAGTCCGAGCGGTTTAGGCGAGCCAGCGGAGGCCACCAGTTCGGCCAGTTTCGGATTGTAGGTGAAATCCAAGCTGAGAACATCCACCGGCAGCGCCACCAGCTTTTCGTACAGCGCTCCCGCATCGTGAAAATAGACGCACAGGCAGATCTCAATCTGTTTTCCCTTCTGCTTCAGGCCGTCGCGAGTACGAAGAAGAGTACCCAGGCCCTGCACGAACACCTGCCAGTCTTCTGGATACTTCAAAATGGCGGGCTCGTCTACCTGGATACGTTCAGCGCCGGCATCGGCCAACGCGTGCAGTTCAGTTGCCAGCGCCGTGGCGTAGGCTTGCACGCGCGCCTCGAGCGCGCTCATTTCCGGATACTCGGCCAGCGAAAATTTCGCCAGCGTATAAGGGCCGGTCAGCACCGCTTTCACCTTGAGCTTACCGGCCTTCCCGGTGGGGGTGGCCAGCGTTCCCAGAGCGTTGCACGCAAACCGAAACTCGTCGGCGACCAATGCGCGGTGGCGCTCCGGTCGCGCGGTCAGCACCGGCTGGCGAAAATAGGAATTGGTATCGAAGAATCGCAGCAATCCGTCAATTCTTACTCCGGAAAGTTTTTTGGCCAAGTGGGAGATGGGATCGTACCAGCGGGTCTGGCCGTCGGTAATTACATCGAGGCCGGCGCGCGCCTGTTCCTCGATGGCCAGCCGGGTCATGGCGTTTTCGGCGTCGGCAAGATCTGCTGCTGTTTTTTCGCCGCGGTCCGCGGCAGCAAATGTGCGCCGCAGGATTTGCAGCTCGGCGGAATCACCAATCCGGGGGTAGCTTCCGGTGCTGGCTAGCAACAAATTCATCGTTCCGCGGATTCCTTGCCACGCTCGCCGGCCAGGGAGGCCCCATCCATTTCCGGGATGCCAAGAAAATCGATCTCCGGAACGCTGGGGATCAACCCGGCGGCGTGCCCGCGCGTCAGTAGCTCGCGCACGGCGCGGCGTCCGCGCTCGCCCAGGCTGAGCGTCCATTGATTTACATACATGCCGACAAATTTGTCGGCCAGGTCGTAATCCATGTTGCGCGCGAATTGCATGGCGTAATTGAGCGCGGCGTCGCGATGCTCCAGAGCATACGAAACGCTTTCCAGGAGCACGCGCGCAATCTTTTCGCCGTCCTCGCGACCCAGCGCGCGCCGCACCGCATTCCCGCCCAGCGGAAGCGGCAAACCTGTCTCTTCGCGCCACCATACCCCGAGATCCAGCACCTTGTGCAGCCCCGTCTCGCCGAACATGAGCTGCCCCTCGTGAATCAGAAGGCCCGCCTCGACCGTGCCGTTCGAAACGGCATCCATAATTTTATCGAAGGGCATCGGTACCGGCTCGCAGCGCGGCTCGTACAGCTTCAGCGCCAGATACGAAGTGGTCAGCAGACCCGGAACGCCGATGCGCCGACCCGCCAGATCATCCGCTTTCAGGCCGCGCGCCGCCACTACCAGCGGGCCGTAGCCGTCCCCCACGCTCGAGCCGCAGTCCAGCAGCACATATTTTTCCGCAAACACCGGGTAGGCCGAAAAACTCACCGCGGTGACGTCGTATTTTTCTTCCCGCGCGGCTTGATTCAGCGTTTCAATGTCGGAAAGGACATGCGTGATTTTCATTCCCGGCGCGCGCACTTTGTTCGTCGCCAGGGCATAGAACATGAAGGCGTCGTCGGAATCCGGTGAATGCGCCAGGCTGATCGGCTTAGTTCCAGACGACCGCGGCGACGAGCGGGGGCGCTCGCGATTGGAGTCTTCGGATTGAGGATTGTTCGGCATTTCGTGATACGTGCCGCGCGCAAGCTCGGCGGGGATAGAACCAGGTCTTAAGGAAAGCGCGGCCAATAACCGACGAGAGGTTAGCACAATTGCTGAAGCCCAACAAGAACGGCAGCAAAACGCAGCTAGAGTTGATTCACCAATCGCGCCACGGCGTCATCGAAATTTGCGCGACCTTCCAGATAGGGACGCCAGGACTGTTCGAGCGCGCGTTCATAACTCTGCCAGTCGCGCACGTAAAGCCCGTGACGGTAAGCGTAGGGCTCGTATGCGGTGGGCGGCGTTGCCGCACCCGCCATCAAGCTGCGCCGTACCACCTCGCCGGTGGTGTAGAAGAGCAGAGCATGCCACAGGTCGCGCGGGATGGGCTTGTTCCTGGCGCGGCAGTCGCGCGCGATCGCGTCGCGCACCGGCTCGGCCAGGGCGTGCGAGGATTCGTGGAACAGCACTTCGAGCGCGGATTCGCCCTGATTGCGCGCGTCGCGGCTCGATACGGTCACGCGCAAAGGATCGAGCGTGGTATAGGCGCCAAACACGCCGGCATATGTGCTGACGTCCACGCGAATGTTTCCTGCGGGCCAGGCCACGCGGTAGACGCGCGCAAGATCGCGCGCCAGCTGCGCCCCCAGGTTCTCTACCAGCGGCGCTGCGCTGGAGATCCAATCGCGGTTGGCGCGGTCGTCTTCCGTCCACCATTGCGCGCGATAAACCGGCGCGGCGCGCTCCAGCATGGCCACCAGCTCAGGCGTCAGTCCGGAGGTTTGCAAACCCTCTGCGTCGCCGATTTCTTCGAGGCGGTCCTTGATGCGCACCATCTCCATGTCGAACAACAGGTCGCGGCTGGCCCAGTGCTTCGCATAACTCTCCACCGCCGAGGTCCAGGCATGCTTCTCGGTTTCGGAAAGTTTTTCGAGTGAGAGATTTTTCTCTTCGCTGTCGGGGGGTTTTGACTGGGAGCGCGTGGTGGGCCGGTCAGCCTCGCGTCTGGCCTGCTGATAAAGAACCTGGTGCAGGTTGATCCAAAATCCGCTGTGGAATTCGAACACCGGCAGCTTCCGGCCATAGCGGTTGTCTGGCTGGATGGGGCGATTCGATCCTTCTACGGGCAGAGGCGCCTGCGCCTGTACGCGGGCGGCACTAAGAAGCAAAATAAGCAGGACAAATCTGGAAGCGAAGATGGGCTGAGCAACTCGCATTCGAAAAGCGGTAAGAACCAACGCTCAGGGCCGCGTCGCGGTTTCGGTCGTTCGCGTCACTGCCAGCACCGCTGCGATCTTGATCACTTCGCCTGGAAGAAACGGCAGCACGCCCAGCGCAATGGCCGCCGCCCAGCCCCTGGTGGTGGCAAGCCACGCACAACCGCACGCAAAGATCAGCAGTTGACCTGGGAGCAATGCTCCGGTGAGAAGCAGCATCCGGCGCCACTGCACTTTCGCGATGGCTGAGCGATCGAAAGAGGCAATATGCTCGGCGAGCCAGCCGGTGGTATACACAGCCGCCGGATACGCCCACAGGTATCCAGCCGTCGGTCCCAGCAGGCGCGCCACGCCCGGTAAGCCGTATGGCTGAAAGACAGGAAGGCCGGCGGCTCCTTCGAAGAGATAGAGCGCCGCAGCGATGGCGCCCCGCCGTGCGCCAAATGCCACGGCAATGAGCATCACGCCAAACGTCTGGCCGGTCACCGGCACCGGCGTGAACGGCAGCGGCACGGCGATCTGCGCACAGAGAATCAGCAGCAGGTTAGCGGCGGCGATGCGCAAGACGTCCCAGGCCAGTCCTTCGCTGGACTGCGGCCGGGAAAAAACCTGCGCGGCGAATGTGCGGGCGGAACTCATCTTTTTTCCTTGAACGCTTCCTCTAAGATTCCTTGAAAGCCAGCCTAGTATATCCGAGCAGGCAATATCGCCGCCGGGAAAATTCCGCTCAGGGCTGCTGGCGGTTCTGGGGTTGCTGTCGCGCCGTACGGTCCTCGATGCGCGCGTCCGATGCAGTGGCCACAGCTCCCTGCTTGTCGCCGCCGCGTAGTGTACCGGAATCGTCGAGGAAAAAAGAGCGGCGGCCACTGGTGGGATACTCCGCGGGAGACGCGGCTAGTTCAAACGTGGACTCGGCGCCATCTGCCCCAGGCAAAATCCGGTAACGGAACGCATAACCGAATTTTTTCCCAGCGGCGAGCTCTTCATCCACCAGGGAGGCGGCTTCCGGTGATGCGCCTTCTTTCGGCGCCGGACCAAGCTGCGCAAGATTTTCCGGGAGCGCGCCAAATGCCCGCCGGTAAGTTTTGACGGCTTCGGCGAGGTCATGCAGCGCAGCGATCGCCCGCGCTTCCCGCGTTTCCATTTCCTGAGTTGTCCACTGCCGCGCCAGTTCGGGCACGTGCAGCAGCAGAAGGCCTACGGAAAGCAATCGCCAGCTGGTGCCCTCGCGCACCAATCCAAACTCGACAGTGCGCGCTGAGGGAATCTCGATGGCAATGAATGCCAGGTTGCCCTGGACGCGCTCCGCCCCGAAGCGCATTTCCACGGGGCCCAGAGAGCTGCCACAGCGCAGCACGGCGCGGCCGTCGGCGCTTGACGTCAGCATCGGCGTGCCCTCTCCGCCTACAGCAACCATGCGCCTCATGAGCGCGGTGCGCTGGCTGGACGGCAGCGCCAGGAAGGCTACCGCGCTTTCTCCCGGCAAGTAACGCACGAAAACGTCCTCAGTTTGCCGGCACGCCGCTACCAGCGCGGCAGTCAGCGCGCCGGTGGCAGATGTTTCCTGGCCGTCCTGCGCCCGCGCAACTTGACCCGGTGGAAATGCGGCAATAATCACGAGGCCGTAAACCAGTAACCGCTTCAGCATGCCGGCCTGCACATATTTCGCCGCGCTCCCGATTTTCATCTCGCCATTGCTCCTGCATTCACCGAAACGTGGTGGTCAATGCTTCTCGCCCGCCTGCGCTTTGGCCTGGGAAAAAATGCTGGCCAGATCTTGTGTAAACTTCGATCGCGGCATTACTTCGCTGCACCCGGCGCGGCGAGCGCGCTCGGCCAGGTCCACCTGCACATGTGAAAGGAAGGCAATCACGCGCAGAGGGTTGCCCGGCGCCATTTTTTCCAGTGCCTCCGCGCCCCCCGCGCGCGCGTTGAGATCGATGACCACCAGGTCGGGCGCTTGTTGCAGCACTCGCCGGTTGAGCGCATCGCTCGTCGCCACGCACTCCAGCTCAACGCCCACATGCTTCGCCGTCTCCAGCATTTTCGCCTGGAAAAAAAGGTCATCCACAAATGCCAGCACTCGCGCCATCTCTCCTCCGTAGCTCAGCAACTTCCCATCGTTCGATTGCGCGCTCGAATTCAAAGTCGATTCGTAAACGGGCGGCACGGTCTCTTGGCCCTCGTCCCATCCCGGTATAAGATTTGTCGCGAGGGGAGATAGCTCAAATTATTTTGTGAGCACGGGAAATCCCATCGTTATAACGCTCTATACCCGCGCCGCGTGCCACCTGTGCGACGAGGCCAAAGCTCAAATCCGGCCTCTGTTGCGTGAATTTGGCGCCGAGCTCCGCGAGGTCGATATCGACACGGATCCTGCTTTACGCGCCGAATACGACTACGACGTACCGGTGATATTTCTCGGCACCCAGAAAGTCGCCAAACATCGCGTGGACCTCGCGCAGTTGCGCCGTCAAATGGCCCGCGCCGCAAAATCTGAATAACGGTCCGCGAGCCGTGCTTACGCTTTGCGCGGCGAAGTTTTCACTTAATGTTTTTCTGGCGCGCTCGCGCCGACGCTCTGGTCGGGCACGTCACCTGGCCGCCCTTTCACCCGGTCGTAGGTGGTCACCTCGCACGTCGAGCCCAGCGCTTCGTTGTAGTAGGTGGGGATGTTTAGGGCCGTCTGCAGTTCCTCGGTGAAACGTCGCAGGCTGGCCAGCGGCCCGGCAAGCGCCGGCGTCTTCTTGCCATCAGGCAGCAGCAAAAATTTCTGGTAGCCGGCATCCCACAACCGCGTAAACTGCTCGCCCACCAGCACGCAGGGCGGCTGGGTCATTTCAAAGCGGCCTTCGGGTGTGCGGCGAAATTCCGCGGCGCAGCCGTAGCGCTCGACGCGCACGACGCCCCCCGTACTACTCACCGTCAAACCGATTTTGGGCAGCGTTTCGATCTGCGCTTTCTCGAATGGTGCGGTGATGTGCCACATGCTTCTAATCTACGGCAGCGGCCGCAGCCTGTAAAGCGTGCGCGGGCCAATTTGGAGCTTTTCGTCGCCTCGATCGCCCCCAGAATGGCAGAGTAGTTTTCGCTAATTACAGGCATGCGCTAACGTTGCGCGCCAGCTCGGATACGCAAATGAAAAATATGCGTACGAAAGACTCGCGAACGCAACTTCTTTTAATGGACGCGCTCGCTGCTCGTCGCCAGGAGATGAACGAATTTACTAAGGAACTCGTCGCCATACCCACCGAGAATCCACCGGCGAGAGCCTATCCCGCATGCGTCCGGGCAATCGCAAGAAAGCTTCGGCAACTTAAACTCCCATGCGAAATCCTCGATATCCCGGCGGCCGCGGCGCTGCGGCGGCCGTACTTGGGGAAGTCGGACGGTCACGCCGTACTGCAATTCATTCGTTGCTCTTACGGGCGCAGCTCTTACGGCCGCGGTAAAAAGACGCTCTATTTTCACGGCCACTACGATGTTGTGCCGGCGCAGAGCCCTGCGCAGTTCCGCCCGCGCGTTCATTTGGGCAAGCTGATTGGCCGCGGCGCTTCCGACATGAAGAGCGGCCTGGCGGCCATGATCTTCGCCGTTCACGCCCTCAATGAATGCGGCATCGAGCTTGACGGCCGCGTGGCTCTCTTCCTGGTGCCTGACGAAGAGACTGGTGGCGCCGCAGGCTCGGCCCACGCGCCGGGATTCTGGGCGCCAACGGCCTCGCCATGTTCACGGCCGAGCCCACTGGCGGCGTCATCTGGAACGCTAATCGCGGTGCGTTATCCCTGCGAGTAACCGTGAAAGGTAGAGCAGCCCACGTAGGATTGCAGCATATGGGCTGCAATGCTTTTGAAAAAATGCTAGTGGTCATGGATGCGCTGCGCGCCTTGAAAACCAAGGTCGAAGCGCGGAAAACAAAATTTAACATTCATCCCGCCGCTGCCCGCCACTCGATCCTGATGCTCGGTGGACGGGCCCAAGGCGGCGAGAATTTCAATGTGCTTCCCGCCGAGTTTTCGTTTACCCTCGACCGGCGCATCAATCCCGAGGAGGACTTGGCCGTCGAAAAGGCGGCAGTCTTTGCCGTATTGGAAAAGTGCCGGCGCAAGGGAATCCAGCTCGACGTTGAAATCATCCAGGAAGGCATTGCCGCAGGCGTTTCTTCGACTCATTTCACCGCTCGCAGGCTGGCGGAGTCCGTCAATGCTGTCACCGGCAAGCCCGCGAGAATGGAAATGTGTCCCGGACTTCTGGAAAACCGTTTCTACACGGCGTTGGACATTCCCGCAATGGCGTATGGGCCAGGGCTTCTCACCGTTTCTCATGGGCCGCACGAGTTCGTACCGCTCGCAAGAATCTCCGAATGTGCCGCCATTTACGCGCTGGCTGCCGCGCGAATCCTTGCTCCCGGCTCGCACTAAATGTTCGCCATAATCTCCACTGCATTAATCATCAAGCTGACGCTGCTCCCTGCGATGATTGGTCTGCTGAGCCTGGCCGGCCGCCGGTGGGGCCCCACAGTTGCCGGCTGTCTGGTAGGCCTGCCGCTGACCTCCGGCCCGGTGATTCTGTTTCTGGCACTCGAGCAGGGCGCGCCCTTTGCGGCTGGTGCTGCGCAGGGCACGATCCTTGCGCTTATCTCACTGGCCGCGTTCTGTGTTGTATATGCCCGAATGTCGAGGCGCACTCCCTGGTTTCCTTGCCTTACTGCTGGTTCCGCGGCGTATCTTGCAACTACTTTCATCCTCGAGCACCTGACGATTCCTCTCCCCCAGGCGTTTCTCGCCGCGGTGTTAATTCTTGCCGCGGCCTTATACCTGCTCCCAGATGATTTAGCGCGTGCCGTGGCATCGCATCCGCCGGCATGGGAAATTCCGGTGCGTATGCTGACGTCCGCTGCCATCGTCATCGCGCTTACAGCGGCGGCGCATTCGCTCGGCCCGCGTTTAAGCGGCTTGCTCACGCCTTTTCCCGTGGCCGCCAGCATATTGGCCGGATTTACTCACCATTTCGAAGGGGCGGCGGCCGCCGTGCGTCTGCTCCGAGGACTGCTGGCAGGGCTCTTCTCCTTCGCGCTGTGCTTCCTGATAATTGCTTTGACGCTCGAGTCGTGGGGCTTAACCTGGTCGTTCAGCATTGCACTGCTGGCAGCGGTGGCGGTGCAAGGGGCTTCGCTGTGGGTTTTGGCCAGTCGCGCCCGCAACGGCCAGGCAATCTGCTAAAATTAAAACTCCGGATTTATAACGAAGAGAAGTGCGCGGCATCAAAGTACAGGGGACCACTCTCCGGCGCTTTACGGGCCGAACACCGATCATGGCTTCCAAGGCATCTCAAACCGCTGACGTTTTGCCCGTGGCCGCCCTCGGCCAGTCAGTGCTGGAGCGAATCGGGCACACGCCGCTACTGCGTCTCGAGCGCATTCTAGGCGATTGTCCCCAGGTCACCCTGTGCGCGAAAGCCGAGTGGTACAACCCCGGCGGTTCGGTGAAGGATCGCGCAGCGCTTTATATGATCCGCGAAGGCGAGCGGCGCGGCGCGCTGCAAAAATCAAAAATTATTCTCGACTCCACCAGCGGCAACACCGGAATCGCTTACGCCATGATCGGCGCGGTTCTGGGTTACCGCGTGAAGCTGTGCCTGCCGGCGGGCGCCTCACCCGAACGCAAGCGCATCCTCAAAGCTTACGGCGCGGAATTGGTATTCACGCCCGCCGACGAGGGCTCCGACGGCGCCCTTCGCCGCGTGCGAGAGATTTACGCCGCTGATTCTGAAAAATATTTCTATCCCGACCAGTACAGCAATCCGGCCAACTGGCAAGCGCACTACGAAACCACGGCGCTGGAAATCTGGGAGCAGACCGCCGGCCGAGTGACCCACTTCGTCGCTGGTCTCGGCACCAGCGGCACATTCGTGGGGACCTCACGACGCCTCAAAGAACTGAACCCTGCGATCCGCTGCATCAGCCTGGAGCCGGACTCGCCGTTTAACGGCTTGGAGGGTTGGAAGCACATGGCCTCGGCGATCGTGCCGGCAATTTACGATTCGTCCGTGGCCGACGAAGCCCTGGCGATTCACACGGAAGACGCCTACCGCATGGTAAAACGCATGGCGCGGGAGGAGGCCATGCTGGTGAGCATCAGCGCCGGCGCCGCACTGCAAGGCTGCCGGCAGGTTGCGACCGCGTTGCCGCGCGACACCCGCGCTGTGATCGTCACCGTGCTGGCCGATTCGGGCGAGAAGTATCTGAACGAAAGATTTTGGGAAGACAACCAGGGATCTGCCATTGCCTCTTAGAATAAATTCCGAGCTCGCCGAGCGCATCCGCGCGCACGGCTCCGAGGGCTACCCGAATGAAATCTGCGGAGCGCTGCTGGGCCGCGATGACGGTGAAATCCGCGATGTGCTCGCGCTCTTCCCGCTGCAGAATCAGCGGGAGGACTCTCCGCACAACCGCTTTTCCATCACTTCCGGAGATGTGCGCCGCGCCGAGCGCTCCGCGCAAGAGCAACAACTCGACGTGCTGGGCTGGTATCATTCCCATCCCGATCATCCAGCGCGTCCCAGCGAATTTGACCGCGAGCACGCCTGGCCCGGCTATAGTTACGTGATCCTGAGCGTTGCCGCGCGCCAGCCGGCTGCGATGACTTCCTGGAGGCTCTTCGACGACCGTTCGGGATACCAGGAAGAGACCATCGTGATTGCAGAGCGCGTCGCGCCTTAGAAGAAACACCTGCGAGATTCTTTACCACGCGCGATTCTCAAGAGCGCTTTTCTTAAGAGGAGTTTAGCAATGCCCGTGAAATTGATTATCCCCACGCCGCTCCGGCCATACGCCGACAAGAAAGAGAGCGTCGAATTAAAGGCCGCAACCGTCGGGGAAGCACTCGATTCGCTCACCACGCAGCACACAGAACTTCGCCGCCATCTCTATTCCGACGATGGCCGCCTGCGCAGCTTCGTCAACGTCTATGTCAACGATGACGATATCCGCTACCTGCAGAAAGAAAATACGCCCGTGCGGGATGGAGACACCATCAGCATTGTCCCTTCCATCGCCGGCGGCGCGCGGTAACCGGCGCGAAGGAGGATACGATGCCTGCAAAAATAGAATCGCCGCTGCAAACTTCGCCGGTCAGCCTCTCGAAAGAAGAAGTGCTGCGCTATAGCCGGCATCTGATCATGCCCGAGGTGGGCATGGACGGGCAGCTCAAGCTCAAGCAGGCCAAGGTTCTGCTGGTGGGCACCGGTGGACTTGGCGCGCCACTGGGTCTTTACCTTGCCGCCGCAGGAGTTGGACGCCTCGGCCTGGTGGATTTCGACGTCGTGGATTTTACCAATCTCCAGCGCCAGGTAACCTTTGGCACGCGCGACGTCGGCCGCAAAAAACTTGAGGCCGCGAAAGAACGCCTGGCGGATCTGAATCCCCACATCCAGATCGACACCCACGAGGTGCAGCTCTCCAGCTCCAACGCGCTCGATATTCTCCGCGAGTACGACATTGTCGTCGACGGTACCGACAATTTCCCTACGCGCTATCTGGTAAACGATGCTTGCGTTTTGCTGGGCAAGCCTAATGTCTACGGCTCGATCTTCCGCTTCGAAGGCCAAGCCTCCATCTTCGGGTTCCCCGGCGGCCCGTGTTATCGCTGCCTGTATCCTGAGCCGCCACCGCCCGGCCTGGTTCCTTCGTGCGCCGAAGGCGGCGTGCTCGGTGTATTGCCTGGGATTATCGGATCGCTCCAGGCGATGGAGACGATCAAGCTCATCATCGGGAAAGGCCGCACACTAGTAGGGCGTCTGCTGCTGTTCGACGCGCTGGAGATGCGCTTCCGTGAGCTGAAGCTCCGCAAAAATCGCGACTGCCCGCTCTGCGGCGACCATCCCACGATTACCGCGCTCATCGATTACCAGGAATTCTGCGGCCTTCGCGGCCAGGAGGCTCAACCCAGGATGGACGTTCCCGAAATCACGCCACGCCAGCTCAAGACCCGTCTTGATCGCGGCGACGATCTGTACATCCTCGATGTCCGCGAGCCGCACGAGTTTCAGATCTGTAATCTCAACGGCCATCTGATCCCGCTGGGCGATCTGCCGCGCCGCGTCAATGAGCTCGACACCGCCCGCGAAATCGTGGCCCACTGCCGCAGCGGCAAACGCTCCGCCGATGCGGTAGCGTTCCTCCAGCAAGCAGGCTTCAAGAAAATCTGGAACTTAAAAGGCGGTATTCTGGCGTGGTCGGACGAAGTGGATCCCCGCGTCCCGAAGTACTAAGTCAGGATAATCGCTGTTTCGGCCGTTGCTCGCGCGTAGGTGCATTGAATTGCCTGGCGTTGAATTCCCGGTCGAATTGCCAGGCATGAAATTGCCAGAACTGGAATTGCGAGACAAAGCGGCCTTTATCCGTGCTACTTTGCTTGACTACAAGCCAGCATGAATTCTGCACACTGAGAGGCTTTGATGGCAGACACAAAGATCACCCCTCTACCCAACGGCCCGCTGCGCGTCGAGGGCAATTTCGAGGTCGCCGATGCTAGCGGGAAATTGTATGGCCTGGCCGGCAGAACCACCATTTCATTCTGTCGCTGCGGCCACTCCGCCACCAAACCATTTTGCGATGGCGCCCACAAGACCGCCGGATTCCAGGATTCGAGTACCGCGCGAGACCTTCCGCCGCCTAAGCCAAAGCCTTAGCTATAACTGTAGGCCGGTCGGCGGAGATTGGAAGCGCGTGTTCCGCCGCCTGGAAAACGCGTACGCGTGAAACGAATGATTAGGCCCGCTCGTCTTATTTACTGCTCGTCTCATTACTGTGCCAGGACCGAAATGACTTCATGGAATCTGCGAGGTAACCGCCAATGCGCCCACTAAGACTGTGCTACGCGACTTTTGCCGCCATTCTATTGCTCATGGCGTGGACCGCGTTCTCGCCCGCGCACCGCACCGCTGCGGCCAGCGAAGGCCATGGCGTCAAGGTGGCCGCCATGGATACCACCTGCAAGCCTTGCGACGATTTCTACAAGTATGCCAACGGAAACTGGACGCCCGCCAACCCGATCCCGGCCGCCTATCCCAGTTGGGGAAGTTTCACGCTGCTCGCGGAAAAGAACCGCGACACGCTGCACCATATCCTCGAAGACGCCGCGAAAAACGTCAGCGCACCCGCCGGTTCCCCCACGCGCAAAATCGGCGATTTCTATGCAAGCTGCATGGACGAACCCAACATCGAGAGCGCCGGCGTCACTCCCCTGGTTCCGGAAATGTCGCGCATCGATAAGATTGCCGATCTAGCCGGCCTCCAGTCGGAGATAGCCCGGCTGCAAGCTCGCGGCGTAAGAGTTCTGTTCGCGTTTGGCTCGGCGCAAGACAGAAAAGACAGCACGCAGGTCATCGGTTTCGCCGCGCAGGGCGGTCTGGGACTTCCTGATCGCGACTACTACACCAAGACCGACGACAAATCCAAGCTGCTTCGCGACCAGTATGTTGCGCACGTCGCCAAAATGTTCGCACTTCTGGGTGATGACGCCGCCCGCGCCGACAACGAAGCCGCTACCGTGTTGCAGATCGAGAAGAAGCTCGCCGAAGTCTCCATGACGCGCGTCGAGCGCCGTGATCCCGACGCCACCTATCACCGCATGACGCCCGCGGAACTGAAGACGCTTACGCCGGACTTTTCCTGGTCCAGTTATTTCCACGAGATCGGTGCTCCCGGCATTGCTGCAGTGAATGTCGCGCAGCCGGAGTTTTTTAAGAAGGTGGACAGCTACCTTTCCACCATTCCGCTGGCGGACTGGAAAGTTTATCTGCGCTGGCGCCTGATAGACGCCGCCGCGCCCGGGCTGTCATCCAAGTTTGTCGATGAGGACTTCAATTTCGGAGGCCGCATTCTCCAGGGCACCACGGAAATTCTCCCGCGCTGGCAGCGTTGTGTTAGAGCCACCGATCAGGAACTCGGCGAAGCGGTCGGTGAAGTTTACGTGAACAAGGCGTTCTCCCCCGAAGCCAAGGTCAGGGCCCAGCAAATGGTCCACAACCTCATCGCCGCGCTGCGTGAGGATCTCAGCACGCTTACCTGGATGGGACCCGAAACGCGCAAAGCTGCTATCGCCAAGCTCGACGCCTTCTCGCCGAAAATCGGTTACCCCGACAAGTGGCGCGATTACTCCGCCTATCGCGTTGACCGTCGCTCCTATTTTCAAAATGTCCTGGAAGGCAATCGATTCGAATTTGATCGCAATCTCGCGCAGATCGGCAAGCCCGTAGACCGGGCCGAGTGGGGCATGACGCCGCCCACCGTGAATGCCTATTACAACCCTTCCCTCAACGAGATTGTTTTCCCGGCAGGAATCCTTCAGCCTCCGTTTTTCGACCCCCTGGCCGATGACGCAGCCAACTACGGCGGAATCGGCGCGGTTATCGGGCACGAAATGACCCACGGCTTCGACGATCAGGGCCGCAAGTTTGATGCCCAGGGCAATCTCAAGAACTGGTGGACGCCGGATGACCTGAAGAACTATACGCAACGCGCAGACTGCGTCGAAAAACAGTTCGACGCCTATGTTGTGCAGGGCAATCTGCACGAGAACGGCAAACTCGTGCTCGGAGAAAGCATTGCCGACCTGGGCGGTCTCTCCATCGCCTACAACGCCTTCCAGATCAGCTTGCGCGGCAAGCAGCACCCTGCGCTCATTGACGGCCTCACCGCCGAGCAGCGCTTTTTCGTCGCCTGGGCGCAGGTATGGGCGCAGAACAACCGGCCGGAGTACGAGCGGCTGATCATTAACACCAATCCACATCCGCTCGGTCCTTTCCGGGCGATTGGCGCCCCTTCTAATATTCCTGCTTTCGCCGAGGCCTTCTCATGCCATGGGGGCGATACGATGGTGCGCGCAGAACACTGCCAGATCTGGTAGCGGAATTCTGGAACGACGTTTATTCGAACGAAAGTGCCCGCCCGACCGGGCCTTCCTACTGGCTCGGCGAAAGAACTGCTTCGGGACGCGTAGGCGCACCTTCTTATTTGGCACCAAACCGGTTCCTTTTTGGGAACTACCGTTAAAACTCTCATGTACTTTCCCCCGTGGGGTAGAGCACGATGCAGCAGTTAGAAACGGCGTAAATCGCTCATATCTCCGAGATCGCCGACCAGTTCATGTTATGAAGGGGTTGCGGCAATGAAAGTCACAGCTACTCCGCGACGCGAGAGCCGGGTACCCATGGCCATTGCCGTCCAACTGGGCGGCCACACGGACATGCCGGGGATCGAAACGACGTTCACCGAGAATGTCAGCTCTCAGGGGGCACGCGTCCACTCCGTCCGCCCGTGGCGGAAGAACGAACGTCTGTGGCTGGCCTCACTGCCCGGGGGGTTCCGCTCTCAAGCCAGAGTCGCCTATTGCGAGAGGCAGCGGGGAAGCGGTTTCGCCGTGGGCTTGGAATTTCTCGAGGCAACGAGTGGCTGGGTGATCGAACCCGCGTCTGCTCCCGAAGAAGCTGGCCCGCGCTAACCCGCACAATAATCAGACCATCCGGAAAATTTTACGTCTGTACGTTGGATTGCCCTGCGCAGACTATTCGAGTGTGAGTGAAAAGCCGAGTTGTGATGCGTCGTGAGGCATCCCGCGAAAGCGAGTATCGACGCGCAAAGTTTTAGCCTGGTTCGTCGCAAAATCTCCCGAAATACGCCTCTGCATTCCGGTCTTCGAGTCCAAGTTTCCGAGGTAAACCCTCAAAGTGTGCGCACCGGGGAGCACCTGCCTCTGCTCGCTGATACGCCCAAAGCCTGCATTGCCGATCCGTTTCTGGTGGAAAATAGGCTTGTTGTCTACCCAAACGATGATGTCCGCGAAGTTTGGCATATTCGGAACGGCAATTTGAATCGTCGCCGGACCGCTCTGCGGCTCTCGGGTGGCCCGCGCGGAGGAGGTTGCCTCGGCAGCGTTGGCTCCCGGTACCTTCTTCCCGCCAGCCACGCTGTTCATAGCGGCGTCCACATGTGGGGATTTCAGATCGCGTGCGGTGAGCCTTGTCGTTCGCGGTGCTCCCAGCGGCCCGAGCCTGGCTAACTCCTGCTCGTTCATTTTCAATCGCAAAGCGCCGGCATTGTCCGTACGCAGCAGCAATACTTTGTCCGCACCCACCAAAATCTTGTGCCCGGCTTTCAGCAGACGGCTCACCCCGGCTCGGTCATCCGGCTGGATTTCAACGGTCGCTGCTGCGATGGCATTCACTTCCAGTCTTAGAGCGTAGTGGCTAACGTCCGGCAACGGCGGCTCGGCTGGTTCACGTACCTTTTCGATTTTGGGTTGCCCCCGCGGTTGGGGTAACGGATCGTGCGTTGCCGCAGTCTTTACGGCGTGTTCCTCAGCCACTGCCTGCGTGGCCGTTTCTTTGTTTTCCGCGGCGACGCTGGCCGCTGCGGCGGCCTTCAGTTTTACGGCGGCGTCCCGCTGAGCGGTGCCCTGCTGCGCGGCCAGATTGGCCGCTGCCGTGGCTTCCTCTTTCTTCTTTTTTGCGAAACTGGCACCCCACAAAATGGCGAGAATCAGCAATATCGCCGCCCCAGCCATCCAACGGCCCGAACCCCCCGATCGAGGACGATTCGGAGGCCACCGCGCAGGCTTCAGCCCTGCGCCATCCCTTCGAGATTCCGAGCTGCCCGTGCCCGTCCTCGGCGCAGGTGGCGCGATGGCTTCACCTGACTTTACGGATGCAGCCGTTGCTTTCATCTCCGCTCTGATCGAGGTCGAAGCAGCGCTCGATCCGGCACTAACGGGTGCACTTGGCTGGAAGGCCGAGCCGGCACCGCCGGGCGCGCTAATTCTCTCGATCTGTTCAGTCACTCCCAAAGCGCGAGTTTCCTGGTTACCGGCCAATCCAACGCTTGCGCTTTTCCCGGCTAGCCGAACCGTAGCCGCCGGGTCAGACGCCGGGGGCGCCGTCGCAGCCATAGCGGAAATCTGCCCAGGTCCGGTTCGCCCCTCGCGCAAGTTCCCCAGATCCTGCGCCAGCAATTCGCCGCTCTGGTAGCGCTTCGCCGGATCTTTTTGCAGGCACCGCAGAATCACGCTTTCAAATGCCGGCGAGATAGCCGGATTCAGTGCTCGTGGCGGGATGGGCTCGGTGTGAACGATCTGGTAGGAGACCGCCGTTATCGTCTCGCCGGCGAAGGGCTTGTCGCCGGTGGCCATCGAGTAAAGAACTACTCCCAGTGAGAACAGGTCCGAACGGCCATCGATTCCTGCCCCGGTGAACTGTTCCGGGGCCATGAAAGCTGGAGTTCCTAAAAGCGCGCCGGTCGACGTAGCTTGCGAGGCGCTCAGCTTGGCGACGCCAAAATCGGTAATCTTCGCGCGCTCCGGCGCCTCTATTGTCAGCAGAATATTGGCCGGCTTGATGTCCCTGTGGATTACTCCATTCTTGTGCGCGTAGGCGAGAGCCGTTCCGAGCTGTTGCCCGATCTCGTAGGTACGTTCGAGTGTGAAACGATTACCGCCCAGAAGCGCAGTTTCCAGCGTCCGACTGGGGACAAACTCCATCACCAGATACGGTGTGCCTTCCTGCACGCCCACGTCGTACACCGTTACTACGCCGGGGTGCGAGAGGCGTCCTGCGGCGCGAGCCTCGCGCTTGAAGCGCTCGCGGTATTCCTCCGCCTGCGGGCCGGCCAACGCCGCTGCCAGGATCGTCTTTATCGCCACTACCCGCTCCACGATGGGGTCGTGCGCTTTATAGACGGCGCCCATGGCTCCGTGGCCGATCTCTTCGATAACCGTGTATCTTCCGAACTCTTTCATGATGGTTTTGCGTGCACTCTAACATACGCAAACCCAGCGCCAGCGCACCAGTTGCAGCGGCCGTCGCGTAACGGTACAACCCTTAGCAACCTGAGTGAGCATGAGGAAAAAAGAAGAGAATGCGAGGTGAATTTAGATTGCGGACCTGCGTGGATCGTTCGTAGGGACACAGCGTACCGTGCCCGCTTACTGTGTGTACGCAGAACCCCTCAGTGCACGAATCCTACCGTCGGCTCCGGCCCTCCGCTGGGCGTATCTGGAATATTCCCGAATTGGGCTTCGTACCGGCTGATATTCTCCGCCATGGCGCGCATCAATCGCTTGGCGTGCGCTGGGCTGACGATCACGCTGGCCAGCAACTTGCCCTGCGGAACGTTTGGAAATACATAAATGAAATTCAGGGAAAACTCTTCGGCATTGTGATGGATCATGACCAGATTGGAATAGAGACCCTGCAGCTCCTTTTCATCCGCCTTGATCTGGAGCTGAGTTTGTTGCGGTTTCGGCTGTTCGTCCATCCTGCCTCCTTCGCGCTTCCCAATCTACGACTATAGCAGATGATACCCGTCCATCCCTTTCTCTGCAGGAAAAATCAGTACAAGGAAACCTTGACTATCCACAAGCTTTAACTATAATTCATGACTGGTATTAAGCGAGGTTAATTCTTTTCGGAGAGCCTCCTCCCCCTATCGAAGATGCCCCAAGCCGCCGAAGACACTTCTACCGAACTCCCCGGCGCTCCGGCGAAACCAGATTCGGCGTGGCATTCCTCCGCTGGCCAGCCTTCATTGCCCGAAGTCCACCGCACCATTCCCGTGCATCGCGGCGGGTCGTTTTTCCGTAAACTGCTCGCCTTCGCAGGCCCCGGCTACTTGGTGGCGGTGGGTTACATGGATCCTGGAAATTGGGCCACAGACATTGCCGGCGGGGCGCAGTTCGGATACACGCTCCTAAGCGTGGTCTTTCTTAGCAACCTCATGGCTATGTTTCTTCAGGCCCTGAGCGCGAAGCTGGGAATCGCCACCGGCCGTGACCTGGCACAGGCCTGCCGCGACCACTACTCCAAGCGGGTCGCCGTGGGTCTGTGGCTGTTTAGTGAGATCGCCATCGCCGCGTGCGATCTGGCCGAGGTGCTGGGGTCGGCGATTGCCCTTCAGCTACTCTTCGGCCTGCCGCTTCTTGCCGGCGTGCTGATTACTTCCGGCGACGTTCTTCTTATCCTCGCGCTCCAGGGCCGCGGCTTCCGCTGGATAGAAGCGCTGGTCATCACCTTGATCGGCGTGATCTCGGCATGTTTCGCCTACGAGATTTTTTTTGCGCAACCGCTCTGGCACGACGCTGTCCGCGGCTTCTTGCCAACTCTGCAAGTCGTAAGCAATCCAGCCATGCTCTACATCGCCATCGGCATCATGGGTGCTACGGTGATGCCGCACAATTTATACCTGCATTCCAGCATCGTGCAGACCCGAGCGATTGGCCGCGGGGCAGACGACAAACGCGAAGCCATCAAGTTCGCTATCCTCGATTCCACCATCGCCCTGGGTCTCGCGCTTTTTATCAACGCGGCGATCCTGGTGCTGGGCGCTGCGGCGTTTCACAAGCGGGGCATGACCGGCGTTGCCGAGATATCCGACGCCTACAAGCTTCTCAGCCCGGTTCTCGGCGCGAGTTTTGCCAGCGTCCTGTTCGCGGTCGCGCTGCTCGCCTCCGGACAAAATTCCACGCTCACCGGTACGCTGGCCGGGCAGATCGTCATGGAAGGCTTTCTCCACATCCGCTTGTCACCCTGGTTGCGCCGGCTGATCACGCGGCTGATCGCCATACTCCCCGCGGCACTGGTGATCGCCCTGATGGGAGAGAGCCAAGTCACCCGGCTCCTCGTTCTCAGCCAGGTAGTCCTGAGTTTCCAACTTCCGTTCGCCGTGGTGCCCCTGGTCCGCTTCACCGGCGACCGCAGCAAAATGGGCGAGTTCGTCAATCGTCCCTGGGTGGTCGGCCTCGCTTGGAGCATCGCCGCGGCCATCATTGTCCTCAACGCGGTTTTATTGTGGCAGTCAGTGCGTCTTCTGCTCTCCGTGTAATACCGCCCATACCACCACAACTTTTCAGGCGCTGTTTCTATTGTGAGAAGATAAGGAGTTCCAACGGAAACGAGAGGCATCAGGGGTTGCGAATCTTTGGGGGCAAAATAAATCTATGAGCACTTCTATTTCTGTGAGGATGCAACTGGGGATGGCTGCAATTCTTCTCGCGGGGATGGGCCTGATCTGCCTCGGCGAAGACATCAAGGGCTGGGTGGTTCCCGACGACGCCAAAGCAGTGAAAAACCCTCTCGCGGCCACGCCCGAAGTGCTCGCCGCAGGCACTGCGCTTTACGTCGAGAAATGCGCAAACTGCCACGGCGATAAAGGCAAAGGTGACGGGCCGGAGGCGGAAATGTATGACACGCCTCCCAGCGATCTGACGCGCCCCGGCAGGTTCGACCAAATTACCGACGGCGAAATTTTCTGGAAAATTTCCAAAGGGCGGCGGCCCATGCCCGGCTTTGCCAAGCAGCTCAGCGATGAGCAGCGCTGGCAACTGGTCCATTACACTCGCATGGTTGTGGCCCAACCAGCGCCTAAGCCAGCGCCCGCTGCGGAGCCGGCAAAACCGGCGGCAAAGAAAGCGGCGCCGAAAAAGCCCTAGCTCTCAACTTGCCTTAAAGATTTCCCGGAGCCGCCAGAGGAAGGAAAGCTATTTGACGTTGGCGAGCGCCGCGGCCACTTCGTTGACATCCGGCACGGTGGGAATATCGTACGTCTTCGCCCAACTGACCTTTCCTTGCTTGTCAATGATGAACGTAGAGCGCCCGGTAATTCCTTTTTCCGGCAGGTACACCCCGAATTTCTCCCCCACCGCGCCGCGAGGCTGAAAGTCAGCCAAAAGCGGATAGCCGATTTTCATTTTTTCGGCAAACGCCTTGTGCGACCACACGCTGTCTACGCTGATACCCAGCACCTGCGCGTCGAGCGATTCAAATTTCTTCATATCGTTCACCATGCAGGCGTGCTCGTTGGAGCACACCGGGCTCCAGTCCAGCGGATAAAACAGCAACACGATATTTTTCTTTCCCTTGAAGTCCGCCAGCTTGACCTCCTGCTGGTTCTGATCCTTCAGCGCAAATTCCGGCGCGGGCTGTCCCACGGTAACGGCCATGATTCCTCCTTAAATATAGGTGCGCGAGAAACCGGCAAAAGGTATGCTCGGCTTCTCGCGCACCGCAGCATCATAGCGAATCGAAGCGCCCATCGCAATTCGCCGGCTAGGCGGCCCCGGTCCCTGTACGCTACGGGTCTCGCCATCGATCGCCGGGCGCAGGTCGCCGTCATTCCGAGCGTAGCGAGGAATCTCTCTTCGTCCCGGCTGCGAGCAACAAAACAGATGAACCTGCGCCAGATCGTCAACAAATACTTGGTCGCCGCCGGCGCTTTCGGCTGCCCTATTCTTCTCGCCTCCTTTGGACTTTCCCCCGAAGAAACCGAAAAACTCTTCAGCGCACTGGATGAGGACTATCAGATCAGCCGCTTCTTCCGCTTTAGTTACGGCGAGGGCCAGGCTTTCCATATCAACGGCATTCCCCAGACGCACCTCTCCATCGACGCCGCCATCGAGACGATTCTCTAAGCGTTGTTATTTACGGGGGGCCGTGCTGCGGCTCAAGCGCTGCTCCAGTTGCTGGTGTTCACTCCACAGCTCGCCGGGAAGCTGGCTGCCGAACTTTTCAAAGAATTTCTTCGTGCCGGCCATCTCTTCGGTCCAGTCCGCGGCATCCACGCGCAACAGTTCTTCGACGGTCTGCTTCTCGATGCGCAGCCCCTCCAGCGTCAGGGCATTCGGCGCGGGCACAAATCCGATGGGCGTCTCCACCGCGCCGCCCCGGCCTGCGACTCTCTCCAGCATCCATTTCAGCACACGCACGTTTTCGCCATAGCCCGGCCACAAGAACTTTCCATCCGCGCCGCGCCGGAACCAGTTCACGTGGAACACGCGCGGCGGATGAGCAATGGTGCGCCCCATTTTCAGCCAGTGCCCGAAATACTCCGCCATGTTGTATCCGCAGAATGGCAGCATGGCCATGGGATCGCGCCGTGTAATGCCCACCGCGCCGGTGGCCGCGGCCGTGGTCTCCGAGGCCATCGTCGCGCCGACAAACACGCCGTGCTGCCAGTCACGGGATTCGTAAACCAGCGGTGCGAGTCGCGCCCTTCGCCCGCCAAAGATAAACGCCGATATCGGCACGCCCTCCGCATCCTCCCAATGCGGCGAGATGCTCGACGCTTGCCGCGCCGGAACGGTGTAGCGCGAGTTGGGATGCGCTACCGGACCGTTGTCCTTTGTCGCCGCCTCCCCGCGCCAGTTGCGCGTTCCTGCGGGAGGGCCGTCTCCAATCCCCTCCCACCATGGCTCGTTTTCGGGCGTGATGCCCACGTTCGTGAAAATAGAATGTTTTCGCAGCGCCGCAATCACGTTGGGATTTGTGTTCTTGTTGGTTCCCGGGGCCACTCCGAAAAAGCCTGCTTCCGGATTGATGGCGTGCAGGTAGCCATCCGCCCCCACACGCATCCAAGCAATGTCGTCGCCCACCGTCCACACGCGATAGCCGCTTTTTTCCAGCGCCGAAACCATCATGGCCAGGTTGGTCTTCCCGCACGCGCTGGGAAACGCCGCAGCCATGTAGGTCACCTGACCCGACGGATCCTCGAGCCCCAGGATCAGCATGTGCTCAGCCATCCATCCCTGGTTGCGCGCCATGTAGCTGGCGATACGCAACGCAAAACATTTCTTTCCCAGCAGAGCGTTTCCGCCATATCCGGATCCCACACTCCAGATCAGTTTCTCCTCCGGAAAGTGCGCGATGAACCGGCGCTTGGGATTGAGGTCGCCGAGCGAATGAAGGCCGGGAACAAAGTCGTCGGATTTGCCCAGGCGTTCCATAGCCACCTGCCCCATCCGCGTCATCACGCGCATGCTGGTTACCACGTAGGGGCTGTCAGTGATTTCCACTCCCACTTTGCTGGCCGGCGATGCGGCTGGACCCATCAGGTAGGGGATCACAAACATTGTGCGGCCCTTCATCGCCCCTTGTAATAGCGGGCCGATGCGTTGCCGGGCTTCCGCGGGGGAGAGCCAGTTATTCGTCGGGCCGGCATCGGCCTGGCTGGACGTACAGATGAAAGTCACTTGCTCGGTTCTGGCGACGTCGCTGGGGTCGCTGCGGTGCAGGTAACAGTCCGGGTAAGTTTTGGGATTGAGCGGTAAAAAGGTGCCGTCGGCAAGAGACTGTGCTACCAGGCGCTCATGCTCTTGCTCGGATCCATCGCACCACACCACGCGCTCGGGCTTGGTCAGCCGCTCCGTCTCTTCCACCCATTTTTCCAACGGGGACGACATGATCCTCCACTGCTGCCGGGTGCTGGTGAATCCAGGCGCTTGGTTATTTACCGTAAGAGCGAATTACTGCCACGCTCTATTTCATCGCGGTGGATCCAGAACGCCGGTAGTCGGACGAGCGCTTTGTTGCGCGGGCCATACGGGTTCGCGAAATGCTAGACTAGGCTACGGACGCGAGAAAATCAAGGAAGCCTGCACGCCGCGCGGCAAAATCGGGGGCCCGGTGACGGTTTCCTTGCCTCAACAATGTATTCCAGAGAGCAGGGATGTATTCCAGAAAACTGATCGTCGAAGTCCTCATCGCCGGCGAGCGCCAGCCTTGCCCGCTCGATTGGCTGGACTCGTTCTGCATGCGTAATTTCACCGGCTCGGCGGAATTTGATGACACCCTTCCTATGGGCGACGGGCTCCTCGAAGCTGGCCTGCGCGTCGATCCCGCGCGTTTAGCTTCCGCTCTGGGCGCCTGGTTGACCAAGCGCGGCAAGGGCGGCGGCAAGCCTGTTGCGGTGGAAATTCACCGGCAGTAACGCGGTTTACGGGAGCGGCGAAGTGGGCGGCGCGAGCTTGAACTTAATCCCAGTCTTTTCGTCCACAGTAGGAAATCCTCGCGGAAGCATCAAGCTGCGAATCTTAGGCAGTGCGGCCCGCGCGGCCGCCTCGCCGGCAGCCACCAGTTCGCGTCCGCGATGGAAATCGTCCCACATAAACGAGCTTACGTCAGGCTCGATCACTACATCGCAACGATCGTAGATATCGCGCAGTGAATTATTTTGCATGATCGAAAATGACCGCCACAGAATCTCCACCATGTTCCGCGGCTTCTCCTTGGCTGTCCCCATGCCCAGATAGACGGCGATCACCACTTCGGCGCCTAGAACACGAGCGGCATCCACCGGCACCGGCGTCCCCACAAAACCGTCCACCAGCACATGCCCGTCGATTTCCACCGGCTCAAAAAGTCCCGGGTAAGCGCACGAGGCGCGCAGCGCCGGCCCGGTCTCGCCCTTGGTGAAATAGACGGAATGTCCGCTCAGCAAGTCCGTGGTGGCGATGGCCAGCGGAATTTTCAACTCCTCGATGCGCCGCTTTCCACAAAACTCATAGAGGTAACCTTCCAGCCGGTCATTCGAAGCCAGTCCGTATCGCGACAAATGCCATCGCGCGAAATCTCGAAACGTCGTTCTGCACGCCCGGTCGGCGATGGACTCGAGCGGCGCACCGCTGGCGTAGGTCGCGGCGATCAGCGCTCCCACGCTGATTCCGGCGATGCACGAAATGTGAATTCCTTCCTGTTCCAGAACGCGCATCACTCCAACATGGGCCACCCCGCGCGCGAATCCTCCACCCAGCGCGAGACCCAATCGCGGAAGGCGCGTCACCGGCAGCGTCCGCGAATTTTCGAAATCGCGGACCCGCTTCACTCCTTCCTTCAACAGTTCTTTCCACATTGCCATTTGCGAAGCCTTTTGGGCCGTAGTCCGGATATCAGCTGCCGCGCAACTACGCGAATCTTTATCCGGCGATGTTATCCCTCAGAGTTCTTGACTCTCAGAAGTAGCCGTCAGCGCTGACCCTTACTGTCATACACATTAGCCTTCTCGGCCGGTGCGCGCCATCCCCGTTGACCCGGCTGTGCGGCTTCTATAACCTCCTTGCCGACCGGTGTGCCCGCCCCACGGGAGGAATGGCCATGAGTAAGATGATCGAAAGGGTGGCCGTGCTGGGTGCCGGTACCATGGGTGCGCGCATCGCCGCGCTTCTCGCCGGTGCCGGCGTCCCCTGCTTCCTCCTTGATATGGTACCCGCTGCATTGACTCCGGACGAACAGTCCAAGGGTCTTACTCTCGAGAATCCGGCGGTGCGCAACCGCATCGTCCTGGCGGGACTCGATGCCGCAAAAAAATCGAGCCCCGCCGCATTCTTCGTCGCCGATAACGCACGCCTTATCACTGCCGGAAATTTTGACGACAACCTCGCGTGGTGCGCCGAAGCGGACTGGATTATCGAAGTGGTGGCCGAGCGCCTGGAGATCAAGCGCAGCCTTCTCGAGCGCGTGGAAAAGCACCGCAAGCCCGGCACGCTGGTCACTACGAACACCTCCGGCCTGCCTATCCACCTGGTCGCCGAAGGGCGCAGCCAGGACTTCCGCCGCCACTGGGCGGGCACACACTTCTTCAATCCTCCGCGCTACATGAAGCTGGTGGAAATCATCCCTGGCCCGGACACCGATCCGTCTGTCGTCGCGCGTCTCGCTGAATTCTGCGACCTGCGTCTGGGCAAAGGCGTAGTCATCGCCAAGGACACTCCCAACTTTATCGCTAACCGCATCGGTACTTTCTCCATGCTCAACGTCCTGCGCCTGATGCAGGAGCTCGACATGACCGTCGAGGAGGTCGATGCCTGTACCGGCCCCGCCGTCGGTTGGCCCAAATCTGCTACTTTCCGCACCGCGGACATTGTCGGCCTCGATGTCCTGGTCAATGTGGTGAAAAATATTTATGACAACGCTACCGGAGACGAAATGCGCGACCGTTATCGCGTGCCGCCCCTGGTGGAAGCGATGCAAAAGCGCGGCTGGCTGGGCGAGAAGACCGGCGGGGGATTTTACAAGCGCATAAAGGGCAGCGAACCTCGCGAAATCCTCACGCTCGATTGGAAGAAGATGGAATACCGCGAGCGGCAGAAGGCCAAATTCGCGTCCATCGAAGCCGGCCGCTCCATCGACGATACTACCCAGCGTGTTCGCGAGTTGCTGGCGCCAGTCTTCGAAGGAAAAGGCGACAAAGCCTCCAAGTTTTTGTGGGGCGCGATTTCCGAGATGTGCCTTTACGCCGCGCGGCGCATTCCTGAAATCGCCGACAACATCGTGGATATCGACCGCGCCATGCGCTGGGGCTTTGCCTGGGAGCTGGGACCCTTCCAGATATGGGACGCCGTGGGCGTCGAAAAAATGTCGCGCCAGCTTGAAAAGGAGGGTAAGGCGCTTCCTCCTCTCGTCTCCAGCCTGCTCGCTTCGGGCCGCAAATCGTTTTACAGCGCAGAGCAGGGCACGATCCGCTCGTTCGACTTGAAATCCCAGAAAGATGTCGAAGTCCCCGAACCTGCCGGCATCACTCTCCTCAAGAGTTTGCACGATCGCGGCAAAGTCGTGGACCACAATTCCGGAGCCAGCCTGTTGGACTTGGGCGACGGCGTGATCTGTTGCGAATTCCACTCCAAGATGAACTCCATCGGCGGCGACACGGTGGCCATGCTTCATTCAGGCCTCAAGCGCTTGCGCAGCGATTTCGACTCCATGGTCATCGCCAATCAGGGCGCGCACTTTTCGGTGGGCGCCAACTTAATGATGCTTCTGATGTTTGCCCAGGACCAGGAATGGGACGAAGTCGAACTCGCCGTACGGGGATTTCAGAATGTGAACATGGCGCTGAAATATGCACTTAAGCCCGTGGTCGCTGCTCCATTCGGCATGACGCTCGGGGGAGGCTGCGAAATCAGCCTGCACGCCGCGCGTGTCCAGGCAGCCGCGGAAACCTACATGGGCCTGGTCGAAGCGGGCGTAGGGCTGATTCCCGGTGGCACCAAGGAGATGGTAATTCGCGCATTCGAGCACGCTGCTTCCGTCAGCCCTGCCGGCAGCGCCACTGGAAGTGAAGGTTCCGACCTTGACCTCTTCCACGCCCTCAAGCCTATTTTTGAAAACATTGCAACGGCCAGGGTCTCCACCAGCGCGGAAGAGGCGCGCACGCTCGGCTATCTGCGGCCCGCCGATGGCATCTCCATGAATCGCGAACGCCAAATTTCGGACGCTAAGGCCGCAGCGCTCGCTCTAGTGCGAGCGGGTTACCACGCTCCCGCCGTCTCGCCCAAGCAGCCCTCGATTCGCGTTCTGGGCGAGCAGTTCCTGCCGAGCGCGAAGCTCGCCGTTCACATGATGCTCCGCGGGGAATTCATCAGCGAGCACGACGCCGTGGTGGCGCGCAAACTCGCATACATTCTTGCCGGTGGCGCGCTCTCCGCGCCGCAACTGGTCAGCGAGCAGTACCTTCTGGACCTCGAGCGCGAGGCCTTCGTCAGCCTCTGCGGCGAGCGCAAGACTCTCGAGCGCATCGCGCACACCCTCAAAACCGGCAAACCGCTAAGGAATTGAAGCGCCGGTTTGGATACTGCTGCGTGCCAATCGCATGCGCGGCCGGTAAATCTGGTGAAACCTATCTGAAAGCACTCGCGTATGGTACAAGTGGGCGCCGTCAAAGTCTGTGGCGCGCCGGTCTGTTCCGTGCCGGACTGTACCGCGCGCCGTCACGACGCGAATCGTTCTAGTTTCTCCGTTGAATTGATCGCTTGAGGGGTGTGTGATGCCGCAACGCAACTTGTGTCGTAGTGCGGAAATTTTGGCGCTGTCCATCTGGGTGCTAACGATAGCGGCCTTGTTCATCGGTCCCGACGCCCAGGCCGGCGAGCCGCGCTATTTCGCGATTACCAACGCGCGCATCGTTCCTGTCTCGGGCGCTGTCATCGAGAGCGGCACAGTGGTCATGGCCAAGGGCCTCATCGTCTCGGTAGGGAAAAGCGTTTCCATTCCGCCCGAAGCTTTGGTGATCGACGGCAAGGGCATGACCGTATATCCCGGCCTGTTTGACGCGCTCACGGATCTGGGCTTAACGAGCCCCGCGGCTACCGCGGGAGGCGCGCACGAGGGCGGCGGCGGCCCTTCTCCCTCGCGCGGTCCGGAAGATCGCCCCAACACCACCACCTGGACCTCTGCCGCCGACGAGTTGAAAGCCGACGACAAACGCCTCGAGACCTGGCGCAACGGTGGCTTCACCACCGCTGTCACTGCACCCAAAGTGGGTTTATTCCCCGGCCAGGGCGCGGTGATCGATCTTGCCGGCGACCGCCCGGGCGATCTGGTCGTCAAGCCCAATGCCTCGCTCCATATTTCTCTCACGCCTACCGGCGGCTTTTTCGGTTTTCCCGGCTCGTTGATCGGGGTGATAGCCTACGTCAAACAGATTTACTACGACGCCGCGCAGGACGCCCAGGCGCAGCAGATCTACGCAGCCAACCCGCGGGGTCGCGAGCGTCCCCGTTACGATCGCGCTCTGCATGCCATCGAGGACGCCACCCGCGACGGCCGGCCCGTGCTTCTTCCTGCAGTCACCGTGCCGCAAATTCTCCGCGCCTTTGATATCGCCAGCCAGCTCGGAATCAAGCCGGTCCTATACGGTGTTACCCAGGGCTACGCCGTAGCCGACCAGATCGCCGCAAAGAAACTTTCCGTGCTGGTCAACCTGAAATGGCCGGAGAAAGAAAAAGACGCCGATCCTGACGCCGAAGAGTCGCTGCGCACCTTGCGCGTCCGCGATCGCGCCCCCGGTACTCCCGCTGCCTTGGAAAAAGCCGGCGTAAAGTTTGCTTTCTATTCCGACGGCCTCACCTCGACCAAGGATATTTTGAAAAACGCCAAGAAAGCCATCGACGCCGGACTCCAGCGCGATGCCGCCTTGCGCGCTCTTACGCTCAGCCCCGCGGAAATTTATGGTGTGGCGGACCGCCTGGGCAGCATTGAGACCGGCAAGATCGCCAATCTGGTGGTTACCGACGGCGACCTGTTCGAAGAGAAAACCAAAATCAAATTCGTATTCGTGGACGGTCGCAAATTCGAAATTCACGAGCCGGAAAAGCCCAAGGACCCTCCCAAGGGAACCATGACCGGCAAGTGGAAATTTAATTTCAACACTCCAGAAGGCGCGCAGGAAGCCACCGCTGACCTCACGATGGATACGGACGGCACGCTTTCCGGCAGTATCGTCCATCAATACGGCACCTCGACGATCTCGAGCGGCTATCTGAGTGCCGATAAATTCAGTTTCAGCTTCAGCGTGAACATGCCCAGGCCGACTGACGTCATCTTCAGTGGCACGCTCGACGGCAACACCGCCAAGGGCTCGCTCTCCGCCGGCGACTTCAGCACTGAAATCACCGGCACACGCCCCGGTGGGCGACAGGTGGAAAATCAGGAGGGTCGCTAATGCGAATCTCACGCAGTGGCATCGTCGTTCTCTCCTTGGCCACCATCGCCGCGGCAGTTCCCGTTGCCGCGCAGGATACCGTCATCATCCAGAACGCCACCGTCCTCACGATAACCAAAGGCACCATAGAGAACGGCTCGGTGCTGATTCACAACGGCAAGATTGCGGAAGTGGGCAAAAATCTAAAAGTTCCTTCGGGCGCTACGGTCATCGACGCCTCCGGCATGTTTCTCTCGCCGGGAATCATCGATTGCCACTCGCACATCGCCGTCGAAGATCAGGTCAACGAAGGCAGCGTGGCCGTTTCTTCGATGACCGGTGTCGGCGAAGCGCTTGACCCGGAAGACCCGGACATCTACCACGACCTAGCCGGCGGCGTGACCGTTGCCAACGTCCTGCACGGCAGCGCCAACCCTATCGGCGGCCTTAACGCCGTCATCAAGCTGCGCTGGGGCAAGGATGCTCATGGCCTGATGTTTGAAGGCGCGCCCCCAGGCATCAAGTTCGCGCTGGGCGAAAATCCCAAACGCTCGAACTTCACGCCGCCTCCGGGGATCCCGCCGCGCTATCCGCAGTCACGCATGGGGGTGATCGACGTCATCCGCCAGGCCTTCGTGGACGCGCGCGAGTACAGGAAATCCTGGGACGATTACCGCAAGCGCACCGCCGCCGGTGAGAAAAACATCATGCCTCCGCGCCGCGACGTAAAGCTTGATCCGCTGGTCGAAGTGCTGGAGGGAAAGCGTTACGTGCATTCCCACGCCTACCGCGCCGATGAAATGATTCAACTCATGCGCCTCGCGGAGGAGTTCGGCTTTCGTATTCGCACGTTCCAGCATGTACTGGAGGGCTACCGCATCGCCCCGGAAATGGCCGCGCACGGCGTGGGCGGCTCCACGTTTTCGGATTGGTGGGGTTATAAGGCCGAGGCCTATGAGGCCATTCCCTACAACGCTGCGATGATGACGCAGCACGGCGTGATCGTGTCCATCAATTCCGATAGCGCCGAGGAGGCGCGCCATCTGAACCTCGAAGCTGCCAAGACCATGAAGTATGGCGGCATGGACGAGACCCAGGCGCTCAGCATGGTCACCATCAATCCCGCCATTCAGCTGGGCATCGACAAGCGCGTCGGCTCTATAGAGCCCGGCAAGGACGCCGACCTGGTCATCTACAATCATCACCCGCTCAGCGTCTACGCTGTCCCGCAAACGGTCTTCATCGACGGCCATATCTATTTCGACCGCAAAAAAGATCTTGCCGCGCGTGCCGACGTCGACAAAGAGCGTAAGGCCCTGCTGGAGAAAGAAAAGGCAGCGGAAAAGAAATCTGAAGACAAAAAGTCCGACGAAAAAAAACCGGACGAGAAGAAACCAGAAGAAAAGAAAGCCATCGAAGCACAAACTCCGGGTGCGCCGACTCCGGACGCCTCTAAGCCCGCTGTGGCAAAGCCCGACGCACCAAATCCCGACGCCAGTAAACAGGCGCCACCTAAACCCAAGCCAGCGGATTCCAAGAAAGATTACTCTAAGAAGGAAGATCAGAAATCCCAGCCACCCGAGCCACCGAAGCCGCCCGTAACCGCCGCGCCCCAGGGGAGCCAGCAATGAAATCAGTAAATAAATTAACCGCGTCCCTGTTGGCCGGCCTGTTTTTGCTTCTCTTTGCCGGCGCCAGTACCGGGCAGACGCAGCCTTCCGTCTTGGCCATTCGCGGCGCGAAGATCTACACGCTGGCGGGTGCACCCATTGAAAAGGGCAACATTATTCTGCGCGATGGCCGGATTGCCGCGGTCGGCGCCGATGCCGCCATCCCCGCGGGCGCCGAGATTGTCGATGGCGCGGGCTTGGAAGTTTATCCCGGCCTGTTCGACTCGAGCAGCCAGCTCGGCCTCACCGAAATCGACTCGGTGGCCGGAACGGTTGACAACGCCGAAATGGGCGATTTCAATCCCCAGCTGAATGCCGCCACCGCCATACACCCGGCCAGCGAGCATATTCCCGTATCCCGCGAGACAGGCATCACCCACACGGTAGTGATGCCCGGCGGCGGTATGATTCCCGGCCAAGCCACGGCAATTCATCTTGCCGGTTGGACCCTCGAAGAGATGCTGGTGCGCAAGTCGGTGGGTCTGGTGCTCAACTGGCCGCAGATTTCCACGCGCTCGTTCGATTTCGCCACTTTTAGTTTTAAAGAAAAGCCCTACACCGACGTCAAACGCGAGCAGGAGAAAAAAGTCCAGGAGCTCACCGACTTCTTCGACCGCGCGCGCCATTATCAGCAAGCCGTTGAAAAAGGTTCCGCAGCCTCCTACGAGCGCGACCTCAAGCTCGAAGCGCTTATTCCCGTGCTCAAGGGCGAGCTGCCAGTGATTGTTATTGCCGAGCGCGCGCGTGAGATTAAGGGCGCTTCCGAGTTCTGCGATAAGCAGAAGATCCGCATGATCCTCGCCGGAGGCACGGAGTCTTACAAGGTCAAGGATCTTCTCAGGCAAAAAAATATTCCTGTGATTTTAGGCCCCACTCTTGCCCTTCCTGCGAATGAGGACGATCCCTACGACCGCCAGTTCACTCTGCCCGCCGAGCTCCAGGCTGCGGGGATTCAGTTCGCCATTTCGTCCCAGTCGATATCCTTCATGCGGCGCCTGCCGGAGTATGCCGGGGTGGCGCAGGCCTATGGCCTGTCCCACGACGATGCGCTCAAAGCTGTGACGCTCAATCCTGCACAGATTTTCGGACTGTCGAAGGACTTCGGCACCATCGAGACCGGAAAAATTGGCAATCTGATTGTCACCACTGGCGATCCCTTGGAGATTCGCACCGTCGTCCGTTACCTCTTCATCAACGGCCGCTTGACCTCCACCGACAACAAGCATCGGCAACTGTACGAGAAATATCGCAAGCGCCCATAGAGCCCGTAGAAAAGGTTTCCGGGCTCGCAACATGGCGAAGCCCTACTGAGCAAGCACGTTATAAAAGCGGTCCTGCATGTTCCCGCCATGGCGGGTACGGCCGCGTCGTTCGCTATTTTCTTTTCGTGGCGGGCCGGGCTACACTACCCATCCCATCCAACCTATGAATCGCGAATTCCATAGATGGTACAGCCCGCGCCTGGGCCGCGAAATGGAGCTTCTGGTCTTCGGCCACGGCGGTACGCCGCTCCTGGTCTTTCCCACATCGCTTGGCCGCTTTTTCGAGTACGAAGACCGCGGCATGATTTCCGTTCTCGCTGGCAAAATCAGCGAAGGTAGCTTGCAGGTATATTGCGTGGACAGTGTGGATGGGGAGAGCTGGTACAACCGCGCCATTCACCCGCATCATCGCGTGGTCCGGCATCTAACCTATGAAAATTACGTGCTGGAGGAAGTGCTGCCGCTGGTCCGCCTGAAGAATTCTTCGAGCGAGCTCGGCGTAACCGGCTGCAGCTTCGGCGGCTACCACGCGATGAATTTCACTCTGCGCCATCCCGACCGCGTGACGCATTGCGTCACCATGGGCGGCGCGTTCGACATCCATCAGTTCCTCGGCGGCTATTACGACGACGAGTGCTACTTCAACTGCCCGCCGGACTTTTTGCCCAATATCACTGACCCGTGGTACCTGGATCGTTATCGCGCGCTCCGGCTGGTCCTGGCCACCGGCGACAACGACATGTGTCTGGGCGAGAATTACCGTCTCGCAGCGATTCTTGGCGTCAAGCAGATACCACACTGGCTCGACGTGTGGGGTGATGGCACGGGCCACGATTGGCCCTGGTGGCAGCGCATGGCCCTAAAATATTTTACTTAAATTATCCGTCGCAGGAAGTTTTCGATTCAATTGGAGAGGTTATCGTGAAGCGCATCGGTATCCTGTTCGGAATGGAAGAGTCCTTTCCACCCGCGGTGGTCGAGCGGATTAACCGCCTCAAGAATCCCGGTGTTTCCGCCGAGCTCTTGTGCGTTGGCGCCGTGCAAATGAGCCGTCCCAGCGGCTACCGCCTCATACTGGATCGCATCTCGCACGACGTTCCGTTCTACCGCTCGTACCTGAAAAACGAAGTGCTGTGCGGCACCATCGTCATCAACAATCCATTCTGGTGGAGCGCCGACGACAAATTTTTCAACTATGCCCTGGCTTCCAAAATCGGCGTGGCTGTGCCGCGCACCGTGCTGCTTCCGCACAAACAGCATCCTCCTTCCACTTCCGAGCGTTCCATGCGCAACCTGGCATTCCCGCTCGACTGGGATGAGGTGTTCCGCTACATCGGTTTTCCAGCTTTTCTAAAGCCTTACAGCGGCGGCGGCTGGAAAAACGTCTATAAAGTGCACACGCCCGAGGAGCTCTTCCGCGCCTACGACGATACCGGCGACCTGTGCATGACCCTTCAGGAGGGCATCGAATTTAGCGAGTATTTCCGCTGTTACGTCATCGGCCAGGACAAGGTGCGCGTGATGCAGTACGACCCGCGCCGCCCCCATCACGAACGCTACGTTAAGGACGCCGCGCCCGTTGCGCCCGCGCTACTCGACCGCGTGGTGTGCGACGCCCAGAAACTTTGCCGCGCCCTGGGCTACGATCTGAATACCGTGGAATTTGCCGTGCGCGACGGCATCCCTTACGCCATCGATTTCTTGAACCCCGCGCCGGACGCGGAATATCATTCCGTGGGGCCGGAGAATTTCGAGTGGGTAGTCGCGGCCGTTGCCGAACTGGCCTTGCGCAGAGCGTTGAGCGACGAGAATCCCGCTCGAGAATATCGCTGGTCTTCGTTTCTTTCCGGCGTTCCGTTCAAATCCGGTGCTTAACCTTGTTCACGGCAGGCTCTGGTCTTTTTATTGCCACAGGGCGGCGCGACGGTACGGAGCTGAGCGAAGCTGTTTTGACAAGTGTGTTTGCGCCGCCTCACGCGCGAAGCAGGTGCAGCGATGAAGCCAAGTTTCACCCTGGGCATCGAAGAGGAATATCAGACCATCGATCCACACACCCGCGAGCTGCGTTCCCACATCCATACTGAAATTTTAGAGCAGGGCAAAATCCTGCTCGAAGAACGCATGAAGCCGGAGATGCACCAGTCCGTGGTCGAAGTCGGCACGCGCGTCTGCCACAACATCAAGGAAGCCAAGGAAGACGTAAAGCAGCTTCGCCGCGACGTTATTCGCCTCGCGCAGCAGAACGGGCTCCGCCTGGCCGCTGCCGGCACCCATCCCACCGCCGACTGGCGTACCCAGGAAATTTATCCGGACGCGCGCTACCACACCATGGTGGAAGACATGCAGATGGTGGCCCGCGCCAATCTGATCTTCGGTCTTCACGTCCACGTAGGGATCGAAGACCGCGATGTAGCCATCCATCTGATGAATGTGGCGCGCTATTTCGTTCCCCACATGCTGGCGCTCTCCACCAACTCCCCGTTCTGGTTAGGCATCAACACCGGGCTCAAGTCGTACCGCTGCAAAGTGTTCGATAAATTTCCACGCACAAATATCCCCGACTATTTTCCCAGCTGGGGCGAATATGAAAACTTCATCAAGCTGCTGATCAAGACCGGCTGCATCGACAATCCCAAGCGTATCTGGTGGGACATTCGCCCGCATGCTTACTTCAATACTCTGGAAGTCCGCGTCTGCGACATTCCGCTGCGCGTGGATGAGACCATCGCTCTTGCCGCGCTCATCCAGGCCACTTTTGCCAAGCTGTACAAACTATTTTCCACCAATCAGACCTTCCGCCTCTACCGCCGCGCGCTGATCATGGAAAATAAGTGGCGCGCGGCGCGCTACGGCCTTTCCGGCAAGCTCGTCGACTTCGGCAAACAACAGGAAGTCCCCGCCCGCGACCTCATCCTCGAATACCTTGAATTCGTGGACGACGTTGTGGACGAGCTCGATTCGCGCGAAGAGATCAACTACATCCATGAAATCCTCAGGATGGGCTCCGGCGCGGACCGCCAGTTGCGCGTCTACGAAGAAACTGGAGACTTCAACAAAGTTGTCGATTACATTGTGGAGGAGACCCAGGTGGGTCTCTTCGACGCGAAAGAGCAGATTGCGGGAGCGCCCCGTTGAGCGAGCCGCTGACTGTCCCGTCCAGAGAAAAAGTGACCGCAAAGTGAACAACAACGGAACACGCGACTTCGACCCCGAGTTTTCGCCCGGCGCCCGCAACGCAATCCGCGTTTGCCTGAGAATTCAGCCGCACGAAAAAGTCACTCTCATCACCGATCGCGCCACGCGCGAGATCGCCGATAGCCTTATCCACGAAGTGGAAGCGGTTGGCGCGCCGTATCGCGCCTGGGTTCTCGAGGAAATTGCATCCCGCCCGCTGCGCAACATGCCCGCGGTGATTCTCGACGACCTCGCCTCGAGCAACGTCAGCCTTTTCGTGGTGCAGGCCCAGCTCCACGAGCTTGGCTCGCGCATGCAAATGACCGAGGTGGTCAATCGCCACCGTATTCGCCACGCGCATATGGTCAACATCAATCCGCAGATCATGGTGGAAGGCATGCGCGCCGATTTTCTGAAAGTGGATGAAATCTCCACACGTGTCCTCGAGCTGGCCTCCGCTGCTTCGCATGTTCGAGCGCGCACGCCTGCGGGTACGGAAATCCAAGCCGAGCTCTCACCCAATTTTCGCTGGCTCAAAACCAGCGGTATCATCAGCCCTGAAAAATGGGGCAATCTTCCGGGCGGCGAAGTCTTCACCACGCCCGCGCTGGTCAATGGAACGTTTGTCGTGGATGGAGTGGTTGGTGATTACCTCTGCGCGCGCTACGGCACGCTGGCCAACGAACCGCTCACGTTGCGTATCCGCAACAGCCGCCTTACTGAAGTGCACTCCGATAACCGCGAGCTGGAAGATGAGTTCTGGGCGTACACGCACGCCGACGACAACAGCGACCGCGTCGGCGAATTTGCCATCGGCACGAACATCGACCTCCAGCATGTGATTGGACAGATCCTTCAGGACGAAAAATTTCCTGGCGTGCACATTGCCTTTGGCAATCCCTATGGCGAGCACACCGGCGCCGATTGGTATTCTTCCACGCATATCGACGTGGTGGGCACGGGCTTCAGCATCTGGCTCGACGATCGTCAAATTATGCAGGATGGCAAGTTCCTGATTTAATTGCGCCGATGATCCCCGCCCTCCGCCAGGCCTTCAACCGCGAGTTCACCGCCGCGAAATACAGCGCCTTCCGGGAACACCTCGATCGCGCCTGCGGAACGCACATCACATTTCGAATTTGCGAGACACCCTGTTTTTTCCCGCGCGAGCTTCTCGATCGGGTTGTTTCCACCGGGCGCGACCTGATTCACCAGCTCGTTGGCAGCCCCGCGTATCGCGCCGCTTCTCAAAACTGCATTCCCGCGGGTTTCGCGGCGCCGAATGAATCCGCGCATCCGCTTTTCATCCAGGCGGATTTCGGGTTGGTGCGCGGCGCTAGCGGCGACCTGGAGCCGCGCCTGGTGGAAATTCAGGGATTCGCTTCGCTGTATGCGTTTCAGGCCGCGCTGGCCGGGGCTTATATTGAAAAATATGCGCTCGCTTCCGGGCTGCAGTTTCTGATCGATTTCGAAACAGTGGAAGACTATCGCGCCGAGCTGCGCCGCGCTATCGTCGGGTCGCACGATCCAGAAAATGTCGTGCTATTGGAGATCGAGCCGCAACACCAAAAAACCCTTCCCGATTTTCTGCTTACCGAAAAGATGTTGGGTGTCCGCCCCGTCTGCGTCACTTCATTGCGAAGGGAAGGGAAGCGTCTCTTCTACCGGCGCGACGGCAAGCTGACGCCTATTGATCGCGTCTACAACCGAGTTATCGCCGACGAACTGATCCGCAAGCGCACCGCCATGCCGTTTCAGTATGCCGACGATCTCGATCTCGAATGGGCCGGGCATCCCAACTGGTTTTTCCGCATCAGTAAATTCTCTCTCCCTTTTCTGCAAGGCCCCACCGTGCCGCACAGCTGGTTTCTAGATCAGCTCTTCGATTCGCTTGGCGGAGAGCGGCAGCGCAGCCTGCCCGCCGCCGTCATTCCGAGCGCAGCGAGGAATCCCTCCTCCCTTTCTGACGCGAGCGAACACGCGCGGAGCAAGGTCGCGCCGGAGCTGCCCGCGAAATTCGAAGACTGGCCTGCCCGCCTCGACGATTACGTTCTCAAGCCCTTGTACTCCTTCGCCGGTCTAGGTGTAATCGTTGGCCCAACGCGCGATGAATTGGCCGCGATTCCCGCCGCGCGCCGCCATGAATTTATTCTTCAGCGTCGCATGCGTTTCGAGCCGGTCATCGATACTCCCCGCGGCCCGACGCAGGCCGAGCTCCGCGTCATGTTCATCTGGCTCGATGAGTTGCGCGCTGGCCCTCTCATCGTGCGCATGGGACGCGGCAAGATGATGGGCGTGGACCACAATCGCGACCTCGAGTGGGTCGGCGCCTCTGCCGCGCTTTTCCCTTCGGCGAAAAGCTAGCCGATTTTGACCCTCGCCCGGTATCGTTTACTATGGAACTTCATTCCTTCGGAGAATTCGCGATCATGAGCGGTTTTTATCCCAAGCAACCTGGCGTTCGCACGTCGCGCGGGCTTCGTGGTGTAGTCCCCGCGACTATTTGCGCGCTTAGTCTGGCGCTGATTGCCGGGGGCTGTGGGAAAAAGGAAGCCACGGCAAGTCACGAAGCACCCGCCGTCGCGGTGCAGACCATGGTCGTCGCACCTGTCGCGATTGCTGATTCCTCCGAGTACCTGGCCACGTTGAAATCCCGCCACTCCACAGCGTTAAATCCGCAGGTCGAAGGGCAAGTGACCCATGTTTTTGTGAAGTCCGGCGACCGTGTAGCGGCTGGCGAGCCGATTATGCAGATTGATCCGCTCAAGCAGCAAGCCCAGGTGATGAGCCAGGAAGCCCCGCATGCCGCCCAGAGCTCGAATGTCGACTTGGCCAAAATCCAGGCGGAACGCGCCAAGAAGCTTTTTGACGCCGGCGTAATCAGCAAGCAGGATTACGACCAGGCGCAGACCAACCTCAACACCGCGCAGCAGCAAAACAGATCGCTCGACGCCCAGGTCCGCGAACAACAGGTGCAGCTCCGTTATTACCGCGTGACCGCCCCGACCGCCGGCGTGGTTGGCGATGTCCCCGTGCGCGTCGGCGACCGTGTGACCGTTTCGACCCTGCTGACGACGATCGACCAGGCCGGAAGCCTCGAGCTTTATATCAACGTGCCCGTCGAGCGCTCCAAGGATCTGAACTTAGGACAAACCGTAAATGTGCTCGATGGCAATGGAGCCGTCGCCGCGGAAAGCCGCATCGATTTTATTTCTCCCGAAGTGGATAGCAGCTCTCAATCGATTCTGGTGAAAGCGACGGTAAGAAATAGTTCCGGCGCTTTGCGTAATGCCCAGTTCACGCGCGCGCGGATTATCTGGGGAGTGCGTAAAGGGCCGGCTCTTCCCGTGCTGGCGGTCTCGCGCATCAACGGGCAGTTCTTCGTTTTCGTGGTGGAAGGCAGCGGCAAGTCTCTGGTGGCGCGCCAGCGCATCTTGCGCCTCGGAGAATTGACCAACAATCTCTACCCCGTTCTCGATGGACTGAAATTGGGCGACCGCGTTGTGGTCCAGGGCGCGCAGAACCTGACTGACGGTGACAAGGTTACCGAGCCTGGGCAGGACTCCAACGGAAAGCCTTCGTCGTGATTTCCCTGTTCATCTCCCGCGGCTGTCGGCGAACCTGAGGGCAATATGTTTGTAGATTTTTTTATCCGGCGCCCAATCTTCGCCACGGTCTGCGCGCTGCTAATCATCCTTGCCGGCGCGATCGCCATTCCCAGCCTGCCCGTTGCGCAATTCCCCACGTTGGCGCCGCCGCAGGTCATCGTATCCAGTTTTTTCAACGGCGCCAATGCGCAGGCCGTAGAGACCTCGGTCACTACGCCGATCGAACAGCAGATCAACGGCGTCGAAGGAATGAAGTACATGAACTCGACCAGCGGCAACGATGGGTCGAGCAATATCACGGTAACCTTCGACGTCAACCGGGACATCAACCTCGCCGCTGTCGACGTGCAGAACCGCGTGAACGCCGCGCTGGGCAGGATGCCCAACGAAGTCAAGACCACCGGCATCACCATCACCAAATCCGCCAGCGGTTTCGTCTTTGGAGCTGGCTTCTATGCCGAGCACAGTGAATACGACAGCCTTTTTCTCAGCAATTATATGGACCGCTACGTTCGCGACGCCATCAAGCGCGTGCCCGGTGTCGCCGATGTCATTATTTTTGGGGAACGAAAATACTCCATGCGCCTGTGGCTTGATCCTGTGCGCATGGCTGCTCGCGGCCTGACTGCCACCGATGTTTTGGCGGCCTTGCAGGAACAAAACGTGCAAGTCGCCGCCGGGCAACTTGGTCAACCTCCCTCGCCGACCGGGCAGACGGTGCAGATCAGTGTCCGCGCCGTCGGTCGCCTGGTGGAACCCGCGCAATTTGAAAATATTATTTTGAAAAGCGGCTCCGACGGCAACCTTGTTCGTGTCCGCGACGTCGGCCGTGCGGAACTGGGCGCAGAGGATTACGGATCGGTCCTCCGGTTCGATGGACGCGACGCCGTTGGCCTGGGCGTCACGCAATTGCCGAGCGCAAACGCTTTGGCTGTCGACCGTGCCGCGAAAGCCGAATTAGCACGCCTCTCCAAGCACTTTCCTCCCGGCATGAAATATGCCGTGGCGTTCGACACCACTACCGTCGTCGACGAATCCATCCGTGATGTTTTGTACACCCTGCTCGAAGCCATTTTTCTGGTCATCCTGGTAATTTTTATTTTCCTGCAGGACTGGCGAAGCACACTCATTCCTGCCATCACCATTCCGGTATCGCTGATCGGCACTTTCGCGTTTGTCAAAATGCTGGGTTTTTCGATAAACACACTCACCCTGTTTGGCCTCACGCTGGCCACCGGTCTGGTAGTGGACGACGCAATCGTGGTCGTCGAGAACGTGCAGCGCCACATCACCGAGGGAATTTCCGAACCGCACAATGCCGCTTCCGCGGCCATGAAAGAAGTGGCCAGCGCCGTCGTGGCCACGTCCCTGGTCCTGGTTGCGGTATTTGTCCCGGTAGCTTTTTTCCCGGGCACTACCGGCATACTCTTTAGGCAGTTCGCGCTCACCATCGCGTTTTCCGTTTCCATTTCCGCTTTCAACGCGCTTACTCTCACGCCGGCTCTCTCCGCTATCTTCCTGGGTCATACCCACACAAAAGAGGGCCGCCTTTTCGGTGCCTTCAACCGCGGCTTGAACGCTTTCGGTTCCGGATATCAGCGCACTCTGCGCCGCGTGCTGCAGTACAGGGTGGTGGCCATTCTGTTTTTTGCCGCGGGCCTGGGATTGACGTGGTGGGTCTACCAGCATGTGCCACGCGGTTTTATTCCTGCGGAAGATGCCGGCTATTTTATTGTCGCCGTGCAGGCGCCCGAAGGCGCGTCCCTCGAATACACGACGAAGATGTGCGGCCAGGTGGAAGGCACTCTAAGCAAAATCCCCGAAGTGCTGGGTGTGTTTACGATCGCCGGATTTAGTTTCGGCGGCAGCGCGCCGAATCGCGCCATTATCTTTGTGCCCTTGAAAGGTTTCGCCGACCGCCCAGGTGAAGCGCATTCCACCGACGCGATCATCAATCGCGTTCGCGAACCGCTATCCTCCATTTCCGGCGCTGTCATTGCTCCCTTTCCTCCTCCAGCCGTCGAGGGCCTTGGACAGTTCGGCGGTTTTCAATTCATGCTCGAAGATCTTACCGGCGGCCCGATCCAAAATCTGGCCACAGCCACGCAGAAAATCGTAGCGCAAGGAAACAGCAGCCGTGATTTGAGCGGGTTGTTCACCAGCTTCAGCGCAAACGACCCGCAATACCTGGTGACCTTCGACCGCGAAAAGGCTAAGGGACTTCAGGTGCCGCTCAGCCAGATCACCGACGCGCTCCAGGTGTTTATGGGCTCGGTCTACGTTAACGATTTCGATTTCAACAATCGCTCGTACCGCGTCTACGTGCAGGCCGACAAGCAGTTTCGTTCGCAGCCCCGCGATATCCGCCAGTATTACGCGCGTTCCAATCAGGGCGCGATGATTCCATTGGAAAATCTGGTCAGCGTGCAGCAAATGGCTTCCCCGCAGGTCATTACCCATTACAACCTATTTCGCTCCGCGGAAATTGACGGCTCCGCGGCCCCGGGGCACAGCTCCGGCGAAGGTATTGCCGCCATGGACGCGCTGGCCGCGAAAACTCTGCCCCCGGGGTTTGCCTACGAGTGGACCGGCCTCTCTTTAGAAGAGCTGCGGTCGGGCAGCCAGGCCTTGCTGCTGTTCGGCCTCGGACTGCTCATTGTCTATCTGACGCTCGCCGCGCAGTACGAAAGCTTCGCGCTGCCATTCATTGTTCTGCTTGCGGTTCCCATGGCCATTCTTGGCGCTATCGGCGCTCAGGCCCTTCGCGGGCAGGACAACGACGTCTACTGCCAAATCGGCTTGGTTATGCTGATCGGCCTTTCCAGTAAAAATGCCATCTTGATCGTGGAATTTGCCGAACAGCTTCGCGAAAAGGGAATGTCGATTGTCGACGCCGCCATCGAAGCCGCGCGCATCCGCTTACGGCCGATTCTGATGACCTCGCTGGCTTTCATCCTCGGCGTTTTGCCGCTGGTGCTGGCGCAAGGCGCCGGCCGCATCAGCCGGAGGTCCGTCGGCACCACTGTTTTTGGCGGTATGATCGCTTCGACCTTCCTCAACCTGGTATTCATCCCCGTGCTCTACGTGTTGGTGAGATCGTTGCAACGTCACGGCAAAAGAGAGGCGCCGTCCGCTGCAGTTCCGGCGCAGTAATGCCAGTACGGCCGGAAACGTCTCGCCGCAGTCTGCCCGGCGGCGCGAACCCGGCGAACACCTCGACGAGATAATCGGCCAAGTTGCTTTCCGCACGCACGAGAGTCAGACTGGATGGCAAAAGTTCCCGTAGCCCGAGAGGTGATACCGTGCGTGATGCCGTGATCGTCAGTTCCGTCCGCACCGCCGTGGGCAAGGCGTACAAAGGCGCGCTGCGCGCCGTGCGCCCTGACGATCTTGCTGCCATCGCTATCCGCGGAGCCCTGGCTCGCGTTCCCGCGCTCGACTCCAAAGAAATTGAAGACGTGATCCTGGGCTGCGCCATGCCGGAAGCCGAGCAGGGCATGAACGTCGCGCGCATCGCCTCGCTGCGCGCAGGTCTGCCCGTCGAAGTCTCGGCCATGACCGTGAATCGCTTCTGCTCTTCAGGCCTCCAGGCCATTGCCATGGCCGCCGACCGCATCATGCTCGGGCAGTCCGAAGTCATAGTCGCGGGTGGCACCGAATCCATGAGCATGGTCCCCATGGGCGGGAACAAGATCTCACCGAATCCCTCGCTGATGGATAGTTATCCCGATGCTTATCTGAGCATGGGGCTGACCGCGGAAAATCTGGCCCGCAAGCACGCCATTACGCGCGAGCAGGCCGACGCTTTCTCGCTTTCGAGTCACCAGAAAGCGCTGGCCGCCATTGCTGCGGGGAAATTCCAGGAAGAAGTTGTACCCGTCGAGGCCGCTATCACGGCAATCAGCAACGGCAAGCCAAAAACCTCGTCGCTAGTATTCCAAATCGATGAGGGACCTCGCGCGGACACTACGATGGAAGCGCTGGCCAAGCTCAAACCCGCATTTCATGCGCGCGGCGCGGTCACCGCGGGAAACAGTTCGCAGATGAGCGACGGCGCCGCCGCTGCGGTGGTGATGAGCGCTGATCGCGCCAAGGCGCTTGGCCTCAAACCACTTGCCCGCTTCGTCGCATTCGCTACCGCCGGTTGCCCGCCCGAAGAGATGGGAATTGGCCCGGTATTTGCGATTCCCAAAGCGCTAAAACTGGCCGGGCTGACTCTGCAGGACATCGATGTGATCGAGCTGAACGAAGCGTTCGCCGCGCAGGCGCTCACCGTGATCAAGCTCGCGGGTCTCGACCCGGGGAAAGTGAATCCCAACGGCGGAGCTGTGGCGTTAGGGCACCCGCTCGGCTGTACCGGTGCGAAACTTACCGCCTCGATCCTGCGCGAACTTAAACGCCGCAACGGCCGCTACGGCCTGGTGACCATGTGCGTCGGTGGCGGCATGGGCGCCGCAGGCATCCTCGAGCTTCTCTCGTAGAGATGCTGGATTCATCCGGCCTCGCTTTTCTTTCCACCGCATCATACAATCTGTTTACTTTTCGCTCTCTCCGGTGCTGCACTTGCAAAGATCACCCGGAGAGGTTGCGAGCGTTACATCGAGAGGCGTAGCGATGGCTACTACAACGGTTACTCCCTTTGCGGCGAGAGGCGGAAGCTTTCTGGTGGAGTCGGTTCGTGCCGAAGAGATTTTCGGTCCTGCCGATTTGACCGATGATCAGAAGCTGATCGGCCAGACCGCCGAAGAGTTCGTCGCTAAGGACGTTATGCCGCTGGTGGCCGAACTCGAAGTGCACAAGGAAGGGCTGATGGCCAGCCTTATGAAAAAGGCTGGCGCTATCGGCCTGCTGGGAGGAGCCATCCCGGAGGAATACGGTGGTGCGGGGCTCGATAAAGTTTCCTCCACAGTACTTGCCGAGAAACTTGCCGGATACGGTTCCTTTGGAGTTTCGCACGGCGGTAATTCGGGTATCGGCACCATTCCGCTGGTTTATTTTGGAACTGAAGAGCAGAAGAAAAAATACCTGCCCAAGATCGCTAGCGGCGAATGGCTGTCGAGCTACTGTCTTTCCGAGCCGCAGGCGGGCTCGGATTCGCTGGCTTCCCGCACCCGGGCCGAGCTTACTGCGGACGGTAAAAGCTGGGTTCTGAACGGACAGAAGATGTGGATTACCAACGGCGGATTTGCCGACGTCTACATCGTTTTCGCCAAGGTCGACGGAGAAAAATTCTCCTGCTTCATCGTCGAGCGCACCACGCCCGGTTTCTCGGTAGGCGCGGAAGAAAAAAAGATGGGCATCAAGGGCAGCTCCACGGTGCCGATCTTTTTCGAAAACGCCAAGATCCCTCGCGAAAACCTGCTGCATGAGATTGGTCGCGGCCACATCGTGGCTTTTAATACCCTCAACGTCGGCCGCTTCAGTCTGGGCGCGTATTGCTTGGGTGGCGCGAAAAAAGTTCTGGAAATTTCGTCGAAATATGCGAAGGAGCGCACCGCTTTTGGGAAATCGCTGAGCGAGTTCGGCCTGATCCGCGAAAAACTGGCGGAGATGGCCATCCGCTTGTTCGCCACCGAGAGCATGATCTATCGTTCGGCGGGCATGATGGACGCCGGCGTGGCTGCCGCGGGTAGCGGAGCGGATCGCACCCAGCATCTGATGAAGGTGCTCGAGGAATACGCCATCGAAAGCTCCATCTGCAAGGTGTACGGCAGCGAAGTGCTGGACTTCGTTGTGGACGAGGCCGTACAGATTTTCGGCGGCTACGGTTTTCACGAAGACTATCCCGTGGCCCGCGCCTACCGCGACAGTCGCGTCAACCGTATCTTCGAAGGCACCAACGAAATCAATCGCTTGCTGATTGTGCAGATGCTGATGAAGCGGGCCATGGCCGGCGTGCTGCCGCTGATTCCGGCGGCCATGAAATTAATGGACGAGCTTTTAGCGGGACCGCAGCCTGCAGAAGCATCTACCGATCGTTTTGCGCAAGAAGATCAGCTGGTGGCCAATGCGAAGAAGAGCTTCCTGCTGGCCGCCGGAGCCGCTGTGCAGAAGTATCGCGAACACCTCGCCGAGCAGCAGGAAATCGTTGCGGCGCTGGCCAACGTGGCCATCGAAGTTTACGCCATGGAGTCTTCGCTGCGGCGCTTGCAGAAGTCTGCTACAAGGTTGAGCGAATCCTCTTCCGCCGTCATGGCCGCTGCGGTGCGCGCCCTTCTGGACGATGCCGCCGACCGTGTGGAGAAGGAAGCACGCCGCGCTCTCGCTTCAGTCTCTGAGGGGGATACGCTGCGTACCCAACTCATGGCGCTCAAGAGGTTCAGCAAACGCGACGCAGTGGACTCCATCGGCCTGCGCCGCCAGGTAGCAGAAGCGGTGCTGGCGGGCGACCGCTATCCGTTTGAATGCAAATAGCCCGAACGTTTATGTTCGCAATTGGAATTGCTGCCCCACTTTAGTCGCTTTCTTTTCCGTCTTTTTTAGTAAAGGCACGGCATCCCGTGCCCTTCCTGGTTTTTGATCCCCGACCCACGCGCCCACCGGACAGGTAAATCATGCACAAAGTTACCATTTTAGGAAAAACCCATTCCACTCAACCCAGTCGGGAATCTAACGACCTGCGGTTCTCGCCTTCTTCTCAAACAGTTGCAGGGTGCGCGGCTTGGCCCCTGGTGTGCTTCTAATCAACCAGAGGAGCCAATTAGGATCATGCGCAGTCGGACTCAAAAATGGATGTTTTGGATTCTCGCGGCCGGAGCTGCTTTCCAAATTTACGTTGTGCGTGAATGGCTCGCGGCGTTGCTGCTATTTGGTGTAGTTTTTGCCGTGCTTGCCGTTTTTGTGGCCGCTGCCCTGGTTATCGATGCTGCGACGCGAGGCGTCAGCGCCACCTTCGCTGCAAGCCCGCTGCCAGGGCAGTCGCTCATGGCTAAGGCGCAGATCATTCACTGGAAGACCACGTTCGAGAAAGCCTTTCTTGCGGATTCCAATCCTCAGTAGAAACTCATTCCGCCATCCACGTTGATGGACTGCCCGGTAATAGCGGACGCTTCCTGCGAGCAGAGAAACACCGCGGCGGCGGCAATTTCGTCCGCGGTCTGCGCGCGCCCTTGCAAAATTCCTTGCAAAAATTGACGGAACATTTCGCTGGGATCCACGCCGGCGCGTTCCGCTAGAGCCTCCCCCAACTCTTTGGACATGCGCGTTTCCGCTACTGGGCCGGGGCATAGGGCATTCACGCGTACACCTTTTCGCGCCGTTTCCGCGGCCAGGCTGCGCGTAAGACCTAGCAGCCCGGCTTTCGAACTGGCGTAGGGAACGTTCAATCCGAACGCAGCCTTGGCGGCGACACTGGAAATATTCAGGATTGCTCCGGAGCTCCGCGCGCACATCTCGGGAAGCACCAGCTGCGAAAGATAAAAAGCGCTGCTGAGATTTACCGCCAGCACTTCATTCCATTCCTGGGTAGTGATTTCCTGTGCAGGCCGCACGGGTCCAAACATCCCGGCATTGTTCACCAGGATGTCCACCCGCCCGAACAATCTCGTAGCAGCCGCGACGATGCGCTGACATTCGTCGTGGCGCGCGACGTCTGCCGCCAGGCATTCCGCGCGGCCACCAGCCAGCTGAATTTCTTGAGCCACAGATGCAATTTCTGTGGCAGTTCGCGCCGTCAGCAGCACCGCGGCTCCTTCAGCAGCAAAGCGCCGGGCGATAGCGCGGCCTATACCCCGGCCGGCCCCGGTAATGAGGGCAATCTGGTCTTTAAGTGCCATACGTCTCCCGAAACCGAGCTATTCCAGCAACATAATCATGAAGAATAGCACCATTTTTCAGACCCCTACGGGCAAGTCCAGTGCTGGGCAGAAACCGCGTAGCGGCGAACGCAGCAAATAGGCTAAGATATAGAAGACTATGGATACTCCCTTGAATACGGGAACACACTCAGGGACCGCTCAGCGGCGGTTGGTTCGGGTGCGCCCGCGTGGATTCTGTGCCGGAGTGGTACGCGCAGTGGAGATCGTGGAAATGGCCCTGGAGGCCTACGGCCCGCCGGTCTATGTTCACCATGAGATCGTGCACAACCGCTACGTAGTGGATCAGCTGCGTCTGCGCGGGGCGATTTTTGTGGAGCTGGTGGAGGAAGTGCCGGAAGGCGCGGTGCTGATTTTCAGCGCGCACGGTGTGCCTCCCACGGTTCGCGAACAGGCCGCCGCCCTCAAGCTGCGCGTGGTGGACGCCACCTGCCCGCTGGTCACCAAGGTGCATCTGGAAGCACTAAAATTTGCGCGTGAAGGCCGCACCATCATTCTGATCGGCCACCGCGATCACCAGGAAATCGTGGGCACCTCAGGCGAAGCGCCGGACCGCACCGTGGTGGTGGGCAACGTGGAGGAAGTGGACCAGCTGGAAGTCGAAGATCCCGCCCGGCTCGCCTTTCTCACGCAGACAACGCTCAGCCTTTATGATACGCAGGAAATTGTGGCGCGCTTGCGGCAGCGCTTCCCGTTAATTGCCGGCCCCGCCAGTGACGACATCTGTTACGCCACGCAGAACCGCCAGGAAGCCGTGGAACAGATGGGCAAAGGAGTCGAGCTGATTCTAGTAGTCGGCTCGGCGAACAGCTCGAACTCGAATCGCCTGGTGGAAGTGGCCAAGCGCGATGGCATTCCCGCGAGGCTGATTGAAGATGCCAGCGACATCGACCCGGAGTGGTTCCACGGCGTGGAGAGTGTCGGCCTCACCGCGGGTGCTTCCGCGCCCGAAGTGCTGGTGGAACAGGTGAGCGAGCGTCTCGCAGCCTTGGGTTACGGCGATCAGAGCGACCTCGAATTTATCCGTGAAGATGTGCGATTTACGCTGCCGCCGGAGCTTGTGGCCATCGCCCCGAGCGGCGGCCGTGGCCGCTGATGTCTCTGGCGGTGAAGGAAGATTGTGTCCGTTAAGATAGCTCGCGATCCCAGGAAAATTGCGCTGATCGGCGCGCCTACCAGCGCCGGCTCACACGGGCCAGGGGCCGAACTCGCTCCAGCAGCGCTGCGCGCCGCAGGATTGGTAGCACGCCTCGAAGCGGTGGGATTCCAAGTTAACGATCTGGGCGACGGCCCGGTGCAAGTCCATACCGCGGATGACGAGCACCCGCGCGCCAGGAACGCTGCCGCCGTAGTGGAAGGCATGTCCGCGCTGCGCCAGCGCGTCGAGCAGGCGGTTAAATCCGGAGCGCTGTCTATCATTCTTGGCGGGGACTGCTCCATCACTCCCGGAACCATCGCCGGCGCGCGTCGCTACTACCGCGAGGTTGGCCTGCTGTGGCTCGATCGCGACGCGGATCTCAACACTCCCGCTTCCACGCCTTCCGGTTGCCTGCACGGAATGACCGTGGCGCACATCACCGGACGCGGCGCTCCAGAAATTGTAAGGTTTTATACCGACGCGCCCCTGGTCAGGGATCCGGGCGTGGCTCTCTACGGATTGGAGCGTCTCGATCCGCCGGAGGAAGCTCTGCTCCGCACCACGCCGATCCGTTCTTATCTGGCCGCAGATATTTTGCAGCGCGGAGTCGCGGCAACTTCGCGTGCCGCGCTTGACCGTATCCACGCCGGCTCCGCTCCGTTCGTTCTCCATTTCGATGTGGACGTTACCTCCAGTGAAGATTTTTCCGCTTGCGCGTTTCCTGGCGCCGGTGGGCTGCGCCTCGACGACGTTCGCCAGGCGCTCGAACTGTTTTTGCTCGAACCACATCTCCTGGCGATTGAAATTGCGGAATACCTGCCGGAACGCGACCCTGACGGCGCGGCGGCGAAGCTTCTGGTGGACTTGATCGTCACGGCGCTTTCCCGGCGCCTCGCCGCGCTCACCGCGCCCAAGGCGGACGCGCAGTCTAAGGAAGTACCCGTGGCGCAGTCAGAATCCGCGCCATCCTCCGAGTCACCCGGTTCATCGGAACCTGCCGATTCCGCTGAAGCTGCGAGTGATCATGAATCGGCTCCAGATTCCGACACTGCCGATGCCACAGCGCGAGAGTCTTCAAGTTCCTCTTCCTGAACGTCTAGAAAAAATCCCGTTAAAATTCAAATACCAGATTCCTAGAAGATTTTGTTCAAATTTCTGCGAGCACGCTTTTACCCGTGACAGCACAGGCCCGCGTGGAAAATGTTTGCGCGCGTTGGCTTTTCCTCTACACTGGCCGCTGGAATCCATTGCGAGAGTCTTGGACCCGTCCGGCAAGGCGATCGCGCAACCATTGACCCAGGTAACGCAGGGAACCCAAGCAACCCAGGAGTTACCGGCATGCCTCGCATTCTTGTCGTGGAGCACGACGCTGCCGCGCGCGGCGTTATCCGGCAGAGGCTCGAGGACGATTTTGAGATTCTCGAGAGCAGTGACGTAAGTTATGCCCTCGCGCTGGCGCTGCATGACAAGCCCGACGCCATTCTTCTGGACCTGAATCTGCCGAACTGGGCAGGCTACGAGCTCTGCCAGGCATTCGCTTCGCTCACACTCACCCGCTTGATCCCGATTTTTGTGATGACTGAGGGTCCGGTGGAAACCGTGCAAGTCTTCTGCCAGAGCCTTTCCGCGGTGGACTGCTTCCAAAAACCGGTGGATGTAAGCGCGCTTAAGTGGCGCCTCATCTCCGCGCTCGCGGCCGCGCGCCCGGAGCGGCGCGAAGAGGTGCGCCTGTGGCTGCGCGTAGTTCTGCGGCTGCGCGGCACGGACACGGCGGGAACCCATTTCGATCTGCTCACCACCACCGAAGACGTCAGTGCCAGCGGATTTCTCTGCCGCTGCACCGCGTCCATACCCAAAGGCGGGATCGTCGAAGTCACGCTGGTGAATGGGGGGGAACATCCGGTGGGCCAGGCCCGCGCCGCACGGGGTGAATGGCAAAACCGCCCGTTGCCGCATTATGGTTTCCGCTTCACGCATAAGCCGCTTCTCTGGGTGCTTCAATAGCCCGCGGGCGCGCCTCACTTCCATCTCTAGGTGCCGCGCTCCGATATGGTTGGCCGTCATTCCGAGCGCAGCGAGGAATCCCTCTTGCTCCCATAAGACCCCGCCAACCTCTTGCGGGCGTCGTTAGGTTCCTCTTCAGTTCGCGTCCGGGTTGCGTAGGTTGGGTATACATAGCTACTCCCTGCGCGAAAGAGACCAAAATTGCCAGCAAGCGTCTAATCAGAGATTAGGAGCCATGCAAAGACTCGGGTAGCACGCAGGGTGCCCACTTCGCATAGCGCCGAAGAACCCTGTGTACTGCATCTTTTCGGGAGACTGCCTTGGCTGAAAGAGAGAGTGGGAGCGAATGATGTTGAGTAAATTGATGCCGGTTGTCGCGATTACAGCACTTTCCCTGGTTGTTTCGCTATTTCTGATGACGCCTCTGGCGTGGTCATCTGATACAACCCCACTTCAACTTGACCTGCCGCAACCCGCTGGCTGCCACTCCATAGGCACTAGAACATTCGTGCTGAGAGATCCGCGCCGCACCCGGGACTTGCTTGTCACTCTGTGGTATCCGGCGGAAGAAGGGAAGTCCACAGTAGCACCATACATGGATAAGAAGACTGCAGACGCAGTGGCAAAAGATTGGAAACTGACACCTGATTTCGAACGCCATGTACGAACACACGCCAGACTCCAAGCACACATCGCCGCAGCCGGTCCGTTTCCCATTGTTTTCCTGGAACACGGTTCGGGCGTAGTTCCGGCTAGTTACACGGTTCTCGCTGAGGCTCTCTCTAGTACCGGCTTCATTGTCGTTGCCATTAACCATATCCCGGATTCGCTGATAGCGGTGTTCCCAGACGGGCACGAAGTCAGATTCACTCCGTATTGGCCCGTTGACGCTGATCGAAGGACGCAAGGCGTTGCAATTGGTAAGTTCGCGGAGGATGTTCTGGTGGCAGACGTCCGATTCGTGCTCGATCGTCTCGAAAAAATGGCGCAACAGGATGTCTTCTGGCGTGGTGACTTGGATTTATCCCGGGTTGGCATCGTGGGTCACTCTATGGGAGGAACCACAGCAGCATTGGCCACCAAGGAAGACCCGCGCATTCTTGCAGGCGTCAACCTGGACGGGTCCACGTTTCCGGGTATGAACGGCGACGTTCGTCCCATTGAATTGCACAAGCCCTTCCTTTTCATCATGACTGAGGAGCACGCGGCAAATGAAACGCGCGGTCGTGAATACGCGGGGAAGGAATCGAATACCTATTACGTGGTCATTCCGGGGACAGATCACATGAGCTTTACGGACGCGCATTTGATGTCCAGCCGGTTTGCACGCGAGCCTGCCATTGATAACAGCCTTGAATTCGGTCGCGCCTTGCTGGCTACCGGAGTGGCCACTTCGCTGGTCACGGAGTTCTTTTGCAAGTATCTACAAAATGGCAGTGCGCCACACCTTGATTTACCGGCAGTTGTAGAAAGGAAATAGGAGTGTGGCTATGTCTATCCGCCCCTGAGAATTCGCACTCACCTGGGATGCGGCGGAATGGCGAACGCGGGGATTCAGGATGCCGTGCGGACTTAAGGCTCCAGCAGATGCTGGCGAATCGTGGCCAGTTCGGAATCGGAGATTTTCAAGCCGTCGCGCAGGTAGTTGTCGAAGGAACCGTAGGTCTTGTTAATCAGTTCGAACGTGGCTTCCAGCATCTCGGGCCTGGTGGTCATCACTGCTTTCACCGTGGCGGCGTCGGGCGGCTCTGCAAGACCGAAGATCCTCTGCAAATCCAGAGTGGTCTTGCCGATCGCGTCGGGCGCGAGCATATAGCGGGTAGTCAGAAGATAATCCTGGAGGACCACTTCCCGGGGAATACCCAGCGCGGTGAGAAGAATTGCGCTGAATACGCCGGTGCGGTCTTTTCCGGAGGTGCAGTGCTCGACCGCGGGGAGGTCGCCGGCGGCGATGCGTTTCAGGATTTTTCCGTACTGCGGGGCCTCCCTGATCGCGTAATCGTAGCCGTGAATGGACTCTTTGGTTTGAGCGTCGATCGCGGCGACCCGTTTTTTAAGGTCCTCGGCAGTCATCGTCCCGTCGCGATGCGGCCCGATGGGGACGGAGAATAATTCCGGCGGTGTGGCACTGGCACTTGAAGTTGTTGTCCCCGGCGAATCGCCGGCCCAACGATCCGGCGCACGCGTGCGTTCGCCCTCCGCGCGGAAGTCACAAACCAGGCGGATGCCCAGGTGATTGAGATACTCGGAATCCTTGGCCGTCAGATGGGCGAGAGCATCCGATCTGTACACCATACCCCAGCGCACGTAACGCCCATCCGACGCGCGATAACCGCCCAAGTCTCGAAAATTGCTCGCGCCTTCCAGCGGAAGCCTGCGCACGGAGACCACGCGCGTGGCTCCCGAAGCCGGCTTCAAATGAAAGTAGACTCGCCCAGGTATCCCGATCACTGAAACTTCCGCAGGCACTTTGCGAATTGTAGCGATAGGCTTGCCAGAATCGATGCGGTCCGGCCGTGAGCTGGCAAATACTTCAACAGGACCAGTATCAGCAGAAGCCTGGTAATCGATCCTGTAGGTATTGGTTCCTACCTGCTCACATAGGGGATTCACGATGCCTGTCACGCCTGCCAAACTGGGGACGAGTAGAGCGACGCTGAGTATGGTGGCGAGCAGACACTTCGCGACGAAGGGACCCAGCCACAACTTCGCGGGTGGATTTCCTAATCGGTTCCGCGAGCGCCGGCTCACTTTGCGTTCGAGGAAGTCCAGCGCAGGCCGAGCGAGACGGTGCGGCTGTAATATTCGCGCTGGATCGGATATTGTTCGCTGCCGAAATAAAATCCGAAGACTTCATTGTTCAGATTGAGCAAGGAAACCACTGCTTGAACCCCATGGCCCCTGGGGATGCGGTAGCTGGCCTGAGCGTCGAGTTGCGTGTGCGGGTAGAGGTACTGGTCGCCCAGCGGACCTCTTCTGCCAAGCGGTGAGCTGTCCAGAAATTGATACGCCCAAATATTGGCATCGTTATGCGTCAAGCCCATGCGCGCCGATATGGGGCCCTTGTCGTAAGTAAAATCAAAATTCCAATTGTTCGGCGCCTGACGCAGGAGCGCCGGGTGGTCCGTGCGCCCGAAACCAGCCGGGAAGCTGACTCGCGATGTCGTGTAGCTGTAATTTGCAGAAATACCGGCCCCGCTCAAGAGACCCGGAAGAAACTTCAAGTGTTGCTGCCAAGCCATCTCAAAGCCGGTGAGGTGCGCGCTTGGCCCGTTGATCGGTTGAGTCACGCGATCGCCGGCAAATGGGCCGGACGTGGGATTCGAGGTCACAGAAAAGATAGGATCGGTTAGCGCCTTGTAAAACACGCCGGCCTGCAGGATGCCAACGGTTTTCAAATAATGTTCGAACAAAATGTCGAAATTGTTGGCATGGGTCGGTTTGAGATTGGGATTGCCGGTTTGAACTGAGGTAGGCGTGCTGCTGGGATCGACGACCGCCGACGGTGGAAGGTCCGAGAAATTCGCCCGGGCGATGCCTCTTCCATAAGCCAGCCTGAGGTTGGTATTTGCGCCAAGAGTGTATTGCAACTGGACACTCGGCAGCACGTCTACATAGGATTGCCCTTGTTGAACGGAGACGGTCGAGGCCCAAGATCCATTGAGGGGATTAAGCAGCACCCTATTCCCCACAAACGATCCTTGGGTTCCCTCGAAGCGCACTCCACCCTGCAGTCGGAAATGCCCGAAGGTCATCGTATTCATCACGTAGCCGGCCAGAACACGCTCTCGTGTGTCGTAATGGTTGGGATCGTTCCCGATGTGATCCGCGCCCGGATTATCAGGGAAGAAACTCTGATTGGCATTTATGAATTGTTGGGTCTTCTTGTAATCGGACAGCGGGCCAGGCTGGTATTCTCCGAAGTAGTAGCTGTACGTGGGAACGGTCTTGAGCGCCACAGTCATAATCAGTGGCGTAGTGCCTGTATAAGGCAAAAACTGCCTGCCTCCCCCACGCACTTTGTCGGCGTCACGAATCCTGAAACCGGTCTCGAATGCCCCGAAGAATGAGTGCACAGTGTATTGCCGCGTCACGTTAAGAGATCCAGCGAGATCTCTTTCGTGGATGTGGTCATCCCACTTGAACACGGCGCCAACCTGGTAGCTGGCTGGATCGTATATGTTCACGCCATTCAGAACCGGAAACTTTGGCGTGAAGGGATGGGTGGTGTCCACGCCAAATTGCACGTTGGAAGGACCATTCCAGATGGTGAACGGAAATCCACCGTCATATCGAGCGCGCCCAAATGAGAAGTCGTAGTTGATCAAAGTGTTTCCGAAAGAATGGCTCGCCCCGAAGGTGATGCTGTAGATCTGCTGCTTCGGAGTACGATTAAAATGTGCCATCGACATACTGCCGGTATTGTCGGGGGTGGAGGGGGTAGCGCCGGCAAAGCTCCCGACTTTGAGGTCATAATTCCAATTCTCGCCATAATCGTAGAATTCGGAAAACAGACCTCGAACGTATATGCTCGAGTTATTTCCCAACTTATAGTCGGCGCTTCCAGCAAAACCGAAGCGAGTGCGATCGTACCAATGTTGGCGGATAACCGCCTCGGGAAGCACGGGTTTAACTCCCGCGGCCCCGAAATCAAAGACGCTGGGGTTGGGTTCTACGTCGTCCACGCCGCGGTTATTGTGATCGTAACTTCCGCCCAAGACAAAACCAAAGCGCTTGTCGGCGCCAACGCGCCTGCCGTAAGTGCCAGCGAACTGATCGAGGGTCCGCCCGCCTTCGATGGGCGTAAATCCTCCCATTGCAGAAAGGCTGATGTACGGCTGCTCACCGGGTCTCTTGGTGACCAGGTTCACGGAGCCACCAATGGCGTCACCTTCCTGATTAGCAGAAAGAGTCTTGTTAATTTCAACGGAGTCGATCAGGTCCGCGGGAATGACGTCGAGCTTCACGTTGCGCACGGATTCGGGTGATGGAACGTGGATGCCATCGATGGTCACGTTGCTAAGGCGCGGCTCGGTGCCGCGAATCTGCACATACTTGCCTTCGCCTTCGTCGCGCTCCAAAGATACACTGGGCAGCCGGCCGACGGCATCGGCGATGTTGGTATTCGGGAGGCTGGTGATAACTTCGGCGGGGAGCACCTGCACGATATTATCGGCGGTGCGCTCGCGATTGAGCGCTTCGATCTCTCCGCGTTCGCGCTCCCCACGAACGATGACCTGTTGATTGACCGCCTCGATCTGGAGCACCACTTCCATGCTAGCGGATTCTCCGGAAGTAATGTCCACCTCTTTCGAGAACGGCACGAACCCCAGGTACAAGACTGCGAGAGTGTACTTTCCGGGGACTACGTCGGAAATCGTGAACTGACCCTGATCGTCGGACACCACGGTGCGTCCCGCCGGTTGCAAAGTTACCCGCGCACCCATCAAGGCTCCCTGATTGGTATCCAGCACGTGGCCCGCGATCGTGCCCTTTTGCTCCTGGGCCGCAGCAGGAATCAGCCAAAACGCGTTGAGGATAAACGTCGCTAAAAATATGGCGTGCATGTGCTTTCGCATAACCTAATCCTCCAAATTGTTCACGCAGCCTGGCGCACGTCGCGATGTGCCGATTCGCGGATTACAAAGCGGGAATCGCAAGAATCGCTTACGATGCGGACGAGAATACGCGATGGAGTGGCAGCCAAAAATGAAATTCATGGATCCCCTGGGAAGAGAGAATCGCATATAAATTCACCCGCCACCAAGAACTAAAATCGTTTTTCTTTCGATTCCCTGAGCGCACTTTTGTCGTGGACGATTCTGGCCAGAGCGAGCAGTTTGGAGCTGACCGCCAGGCGAGAGAAATTGTGTGGGATTCGTCGCAGCCTGACGGGCAGCCCCGGCGATGTCTGGATGGAGGGCGAGCAGAACGCAGATTTAGTTTCAAAGCGATTACAGATCTCCGCAGGCATGGCGAGAACAATTGAGTGGTTCGAAAAAGCGGGCACGGATCACACCGATTAGTGGTGGAGCAGCGATCAAGAAGTGGTTAGCAAAACGATCGAAAGCGCGCCTTCGAGAATCTTCTCGCTTGTTCGTAGTATTGCGTGGCGCGATTATCTGAATTCAGTTGCATATTTGTGGGCGATCTCATTGATCTGCTCCCGAGTGAGCTGCTTTGGCGGCACTCCGGGCGGATTGCAAGTGTCACGGAAAAAGCCGTCCAGACCGGCAGGCGACATAATCCAGAGCAGGAGCAGTTCGTGATCGGGATTCGCAAACCCATGCCAGGAGTTTTTGGGAATGAATATCGTTCCGCCCTTTTCAAAAGAGTGGCGTACATCGTTCAGGATGAAAACTCCGCTGCCTTCCAGAACGTAGAAGGCTTCATCCATCTGGAGGTGTCGGTGGATCGGAATGCCTGCACCGACCGTAACTTGCTGGGTCCCCAAGGCGAGATTGTCGGATCCTGTGGCGGAGCCAACCTTGATAAAGATCTGGCCATGGTCGCGAAAATGAACGAGATGCTCGCCTTCCGTAGGGCCGAGCACATATCCCTGTGGCGCCGCGGCCTGAGCCCGGGTCATGCCTTGCGCCAATACTTCGCTGATGCCGAGGCCCCCCAAGCCGAACAGGAAGGTTCGGCGTTTTTGCCCGATTGCATTCATGACCATCTCCTCTGAGGTGCACTAGTCGTTTTTCAGGACGGTGACTCGTGCGATTAACAGTTGAATCGCGAAGATTTGCGGGAGTGGCACAAAGCTCTGTTATGGGACGCTATCACCGAAAAAGAGGCATTGTCCTAGTCCTGGTTAGTCGCATTACCGGAAACGTGAAATCTATGGGTCCGGTAAGCCGTTTCCAAGCGCATTAACGCATTAAACCCACGTACGCCGGGATCCGGCACAATCATCAACAACGAATCGCATTTCCGGCTCTTACTTTGGCGCGGTCATCAGGAAAACAAATCCATCCACGTTATAGCGGACTTTGCCTTCACCCACGGTCACCGGCTGCACGGTTCCAGCGCGGACCTTTTTGATTGCGGCCACCAGCTTGGGTAATTGAGAAGGATCGTCCACGGGAACGTTGTGAGAGGGAAGAAGCAAATGAAGTTGCGGCGCCATCGCTGCGATTCGATCAACGGAATGAAGATAGGCGTCGAGATCTGTTTCGGGCCGGTACAGCCAGATGGGCCCTGCGTAGAAACTATCTCCTGTAAAAAGCAGTCCGTTCTTGCGGTCCAGCAGACAGATCGCATCGGGCGTATGCCCTGGCGCAGCGAGCACCTCCAGCACACGCCCGCCTAGATCGACTGTATCGCCATCGTGAATCGAGCGGGTTATGTGAAACGGACGCGTGGAATAAGATTTCGCGTCAAATCCGGCAAGCAAATGGCCGCAGATCGAATCCGGAGTGAGCTCGGCCTGCGCATCGACACTCGATCCCTTCGCGTTGATTCGTGTGAAGTCGGTATCCATCCCATAGATTTCACTGAACTCCCAATTGCCGCCGACGTGGTCATTGTGGGTATGCGAATTCAGCACGACCACCGGCAAGGACGTCAGCGAAAGGACCACTCGCTTGATGTCGCCAATACCCAGGCCGGTATCGAACAGGGTGGCGCGCTTCTCCCCCAAAATCACAAAGGAGATCACTTCCTCAAATTGATGTGGCTCGTAAATCGCGAACACGCCCGGCGCGACGCGGTAAACCTCGAACCAGGGATCGGCGGACGGCACGCGCACAAGCTTCTGGTATTGCGGGCGGGGCAGTTGTCGGCACCAGTCGGGTGAGAGGGAGCTGTTGTTCGACTGCGCACGAACAGATGGCACGGCAATCGTTACCGCGAATATCGCAGCCGCGATGCAGCTCAAACCATTTTTCCTACGCATTGGCATGAATAAGATTATAGCCGGAATTTTGTACTGATTTCCCGCCCGATCAGTGCGGGCCCGAGGACGCCTGGTACACTACTTTGCCTCCGACGACGGTTTCGAGAACCTGGGTCTTGGCGATTTCCTCGGCGGGCACCTTAAGCGGGTTACGGTCGAGCACGATAAGGTCAGCGAACTTGCCGACTTCGAGCGACCCAGTGGCCTCGTCCTGGTGAAGTTCATACGCCGCGTCGATGGTCGCGGCGCGGATCACAGCCTCGCGCGACAAGCCTGGATCGTCACCCAGTCGCCCGCGATACTCGGGACCTGCATCGGGCGCGTTCGTGCGTGTCACGCCCACCTTGAGGGCAAACCATTCGTCCAGCTTGTCCACCGGCCAGTCGCTGCCGAAGGCGATGCGCGCGCCGGCCGCCGACAGGAGTCCTGCTGGTTCCAGAATCTTCATTCGCGCTGGACCAAAGTAATCCTTGAGGCCCAGAGTGTCACCCGCGGGCTTTTCCCACTGGAACGACAACACCGGGATCGCGCCCAGCAGCTTATAGCGCGAAAAATCCGCGGGATCGACGATCTCGTCGTGCGCGATGGCAGGGCGGATATCGGCGCCGGGCAGTGCCTTCCGGAGCGCCTGAATGCCGTCGAGCGCCGCATGAACCGCGCCATCTCCGTCGGCGTGCATGTGGGGATCGATCCCGGCGCGGCCGAGTCCCACCAGCAACGTTGCGAGCGCCTCGGCGGAGAAGTAGACAGCGGGGCCGCGGCTCGGACCGGGCACCCAGTTGGGCTTCGCCGTGGTTCCTGAGTTGGTGAGGTAGGGCTCCTGCATCGCGCCCGTTAACGCCGGGGCGGCGATCACACCATCGAGATACAGCTTCGCATTTCGTACCGTGATGCCCGGCGCGCCGGCAATCGCGCCTTCATCGTACTGCTTCGCAAAGGCGACCACCCGCGCGATCGCGCTGCGCGCATCGCCAGCTTCCGTGGGCTCGATTTGTGGCGCAAAGTGCGCCCTCGCCGTAAGGCCCCCAGCCCGGCGTACGGCCGCGAATGCCGCCATGTCCTCAGCCGGCGCGTCGGCGTCGAGGAAGCTCGTAACCCCCTGGCGGCTCATGGCCTGGAGTGCGGCCGTCGCGGCGGTCACATTCTCTTCAGCTGTTGGCTTCGGCAGCAGTCCGGAAAACACCGCGAAAGCGGCATCTTCGAGCAAGCCCGTGGGCTCTCCGTCGGCGCCGCGCCAGATCTTGCCGCCGACCGGGTCGGGAGTGCTTGCCGTTATCTTGGCGAGGGCCAGCGCCCGCGTGTTGGCGAGCACTGTGTGACCGAACGAGGAGTGCAGGATAATCGGCCGAGTAGTTTTCAGCACATCGAGCGTGGCCCGGCTCGTCTTCACACCGGCTGGGCGCATGCTTTCCTGGAACCAGCTCACCACTTCGAGCCACGCATCCGGATCTTTGGAAGCCTGATGGTCGATGCAAGCCTGAACCCGTAACTGTAGTTCGTCGACCGTAAGCGACTCGTAATTAAGACTGCACTTCAAGAGTTGCTTCCCGGCCCCGAGCGGATGCATGTGACCGTCGACTAGACCCGGCATCAGAAAACGGCCTTTGAGGTCCACCGACTTGGTCGCCGCGTCGACAAACGGCACCAGGCCCTGGTTGCTGCCAACATAGACAATCCGACCGTCGCGAATTGCGAGCGCCTCGGCGGTTCTATCCCGGGCATCCACAGTGAAAATGACGCCGTTGCGGTAGACACGGTCGGCCGGGCCGGCACCAGGTGCCCGGCCCGCAGTAACCGAGGAGGGCGGGGCCTGGGCCAGCAACTTCGGCGCCAGCGCGAGGCTGACCAGCGCCACTGCACAGAGGAGCAACGCCTGCCTGGTCCGAGGGACATGGTGCGACCATTCGTTTGTGGGCCCGCCTACTTTGCAGAGAACTTTCACTATATAGCCTCCTGTCTCGAATCTGGAACCACGGGGAACTGAAAAAGCGCCCCCAAGCAATTACAACTGATTCCGTCCAATTGAGTACCCGGGGAGGGAGTCGAACCCACACGCCCCGTTAAGGGCTGGGGATTTTAAGTCCCCTGCGTCTGCCATTCCGCCACCCGGGCACATTCACTGCAAGGCTATCGCGGCGATGAACTTACTGCAACACTGCGACTTCCGCTCAGTTTACGTGAGAAGAGTCGGCAGAAACGGACAAATCATTTTGCGTTCCTGGAATCTTCAGCCATCATCGTAACCCTTTGTCCCGAGGACGGATCGTGAATAGTCCAACCGCCAACAACTCGCTCGATCCTATCTCCAGAACTGATGACTGCGAGGCACTGGATCGAGCGGTACGGCGTGCCTTGTGGCGGCTTTTGCCGCTACTGACTGTTGCCAACGTGTTCAACTATCTGGACCGCGTGAATGTTTCTTTTGCGGCGCTTACCATGAACGCCGAGTTGGGCCTTTCGGCCACACAGTTCGGTTTTGGCGCTGGGTTATTTTACGCGGGATATGTCCTGTTCCAGGTTCCCAGCAATCTTGGATTGTATCGCCTGGGTGCCAGGCGATGGCTCGCCGGGATTATGGTGGTTTGGGGCATGGTCGCATCTGCGGCAGCGTTTGCGGTTGGGCCGGTCAGCTTTGCCGTTTTACGGCTGCTCAGTGGTGCGGCGGAAGCAGGACTCACCCCGGGCATTATTCTTTACTTGTCGTTCTGGTTTCCTGTGCAATACCGGGCGCGAATCCTCGCTCTCTATCTGGCGGCGATTCCATTTTCTTCCGTTGTAGGCGGGCCGATTTGCGGCCTGATTCTGCAGATCCACAAATTCTGGGGACTCTCGGGCTGGCGTTGGATGTTCATCTTGGAAGGGCTCCCAGCTTGTTTGCTTGGATTTCTAACCTGGAAAATTCTGGTGGACCGCCCTGCGGACGCCAAATGGCTTACGCCGGACGAACGCGCGGCGCTGGAAAAGATGCAAGACCGGAAAGTCCCCACGGAACAGCGGCAAAATCTATTTGAGGCTTTCTCCGATTCCAGAGTCTTGGCGCTCACCAGCATTCAGTTTTTGCACGTGGCCGGTTCCATCGGAGTTGGAATCTGGCTTCCGCAAATTTTGAAATCACATGGAATATCCAATCTGCGAGCGAGCGTGCTGTCGGCCGTTCCTTCGCTCTTCGCTGTAGTCGCGATGATTCTCTGGGCGCGGCACGTCGATATGCACGGACGGCCGGTTCTGCATTTGTCGTTGACATTGTTTTTGGGAGCGGCGGGTCTCGTTTTGTCGGTTCTAAGCAATTCGCTGACGATCGCGCTCATCGGTATCACCATCGCGGTGGTGGGGATTAATTCGGTGCGCGGTATTTTCTGGGCGATCCCACCCCAATTTTTGGCGGGCGCGGCTGCCGCCGGGGGGATCGCATTTATCAACGGCATGGGAAACGGCGGGGGATTTGCCGGTCCGCTCGCCGTGGGGTGGTTGAAGGATCGCACCGGCTCGTTT
>JAAFGT010000024.1 GCA_010365215.1 Acidipila sp.
GACTGTTATGGATGGACCTCGTCGGATACTGCCACCAGGACGCGAAGATGTGTGCGGGCATTTCGCGCGGGCTTGCCCCCTACACAGCGGGGCAGGTGAAACTCGACAACAATGGAAAAGGCGCGCTCGCGCAAGCCGTCCCCGCGGGGACGTACTACGTTACGGGAAGCGGCGTCATCGATAACCACGCTATTTTTTGGGGTTTAAAAGTTGACCTCAAGCCGGGGGCCAATTCCGTGGTCCTCGATCAGCGCAACGGGCAGCCCCTCAACTAACTGCCGCCACCCGGTGATTTCGCCGCAGCGGAGTTTATCCCGCCAAGCCAAGACGGCGTTCGCGTGCAGAGTGAGACGTAATGTGCTGGAGTTCCGGCACGCCAGCTGGTGGAATGGGAAAGTTTTCGCGGCTTTCCGCGAGACGGGCACGATTTTTGCTCGTGCAGCAGCCCCAAGCTGCCGGACGAGCTGGTGAAGATTGCTGGTGACGTTTACATCCGCTTTCATGGCGTGCGCCAGTGGTATCGGCACGACTATTCCGCGGAAGAATTGGCGGTGTGGTCCGAGCGTATCCGAAAAAGCGGCGCTACCCGGGTGTGGGCTTACTTCAATAATGACCGGGAAGACGCGATAAAGAATGCGACCATGTTCTTGCGCCAGAACACCAAACGATAAAGAACGTGCTCTTAGAATTTGTAGACGATATCCATTTGCAGGCGCTTCAGGAAACGCTCAGAGGTACCCAAGGGCCGCCCGAAAAGCCCGGTGAATTCCAAAAGGACGTTCCTGTGGGCCTGATAAAAAACCTCCGCACGATGATTGGCCACGTTGCTGCTCTGCCGAATATCGCTGAAGTTGAACGCACCCATCACCGCTTCACGCTCGATGCGGAGGAACGTGTAAGCGAGCGTCCAGTCTCCTCTTTCCTGCGTGCGGCCCACGCGCGCCTCCACCCAGTAGCCGTGTTTTTGTCTGGAATTGCAGGTGACACTGGCCGGCGGCGTGAAGAGGCCGCCACTGGGCACGCTCACACTGTAGCCGGGCAGGCCGTTGCTCAGCACGGCGTTTGCGGGAAGGGAACTGACGTTGCCGCAGGCGCGCGTGTTTTGAACGTAGTCGAATAGAAGAACGGCGGGGAAACGGTCCCATCCCGTTTTGAAATCGTTGCGCAGGATCACGTCGAGGAGTCCAAATTTCGAGGCGAACTGGACGGGGCCACCGGGCGTAAACGTGGTGGAAAATGTGGGAACGCCGCCGGGCAGGGTAGTGGTGACCGCACCGGTGGGGACCGTGGCGAAGACGTTCTGCACTGTGGAGCCGCCCAGCCGGAAAATATTGCCTAACTGCTGGGGAGTGTTCGGAGCGTTAAGCGCTAACGCAATGGAGTCGGCGCGGTGATAATCGTAGAAGGCGATGTAAGCGGCGGCTTTCCATGCCGGTGTAAATTCCCAGTTGGTGCCGAGCTGGCCTCCGTAGACAAAGCTGCTGTTGACCCGGCGCACGTTGGCGCCGGAGCCCCCGTTGGTGGCGTTGCCGGCCACGTTGTTGAATGGCAGCTCGAATCCGACCACGGTGATTTTTTTTAGAATGGGCGTGTGCACGCCGAAGGCCAGCATTTGCGCCGCGCCTTCGGGGTTCAAGTCGTTATCCCAGGTCATCTCCGTACGGTAAAAGGGATACGCGAATTTTCCGACGGTCAGGGTGAACGGCTTGAAAAAACTCGGGTTATATTTTATGAAAAAGCGATCGAGCAGGAAAAATTTCCGTGTGTAGTAGGCGGAGAGCGTCTGGTTGGTGGAGATAGGGTCGTTGATGTCGCCCGATGCCACGCTGAAGCCGCCGCTCAATTGGTCGTTAATTTTTGCATCGGCATTGAATCGCAGGCGCACGCGCGTGCGCACCTGCTCCAGGGGATTGACTGACTGCCCTGCAACCGTGGCCACCGGGCCGCCCCAGAAGGGCTCGACGCGAAAGCGAACGTCGCCACCGAAAGTAAACGGATTGGACTTTTTGATGGCTTCGACGGTTTTGCTGGAGTTTCCTACCTCGGTCTCGAGCTTGCCGATTTTCTGGCTGGAGTCTTCTTGCGGGGCTGCGCCGGCGATGGCCGCGCCTTCGCCGCGCGGCGCAGAAACCACAGCCGAATCCGTGGGCGCAATTTGGTAGCGCTTCTCGAGGGCATCAATCTTGGCGTTCTGCTCGCGCAAAATGCTGCGCTGGGATTCGAGCTCGCGGGACTGCTCCAGGAGGAGGTCTTTGAGTTGCTGTAGCTCGCGTTCCATGCTGGCGCTTGAGCTAGATGCATCGGTGGCGGCCGCGGCCTCGCTAACCGGCTCCACCGGCTTGGCCGGCGGACGCGTTTCCGTTGAGGCACTCACCGCTTTGGCATCCTTTTTGGCATCGCTTTTATCCGGGGTGCCGGCGAATGCGGACGCGGCCGTAGTGCTCAATATCAACATCCACGTAAGTACCAATCTCATGCGACCCTCCCGCGAATTTATGCCGGACCCGACCATTACAAAGGGAGTTTACAACTTCGCGAGCAGCATCTGCGCGCGACGCGTTAAAGAACGCCCCCCGGCCTTACCCGTGTAAGGACAAGGGCACTATGAGGGAAAATTATGAATTCGGTGTCAGTACGATGTTAATTGTGTGTTACAGGGTGTGTTTCGGGATTATTACTCATACACTTGGGAGCTCGCCGCTGTCGCGGCGTGACTGCCCATGACCGCTAAAATTATCTTTTTCGCCGCACTGCTGATTGCCGCCAGCAGTTTTGTTTCGCCGCCGGTCGCTTTAGCCATGGGTTTGCTGTTCGGATTGATTTTCGTTCATCCGTTCCCCAAAGAGTCCGCGCGCGTAACGAGAATTCTTTTGCAGGTGTCCGTGGTCGGCCTGGGATTTGGCATGGACCTGCATCAAGTGCTAAAAGCGGGCCGCAGCGGGTTTTTGTACACGGTGCTCAGCATCAGCTTCGCCATGGCTGCGGGGATGGCGCTCGGCAAGCTCCTGCAGGTGCAGATCAAGAATGCGTTCTTGATTTCGATCGGCACGGCGATCTGCGGCGGTAGCGCCATTGCGGCTCTTGGGCCGATTATCCAGGCCACCGACGAGCAGATGGCGGTGTCACTGGGAACGATTTTTGTTCTTAACTCGGTAGCGCTGCTGATCTTTCCGGCCATCGGCGCCGCGCTGCATCTTACGCAGCAGCAGTTCGGGCTGTGGGCGGCGCTGGCCATCCACGACACCAGCTCGGTGGTAGGCGCGGCAGCCAAATATGGAGCGGTGGCGCTGGTGATAGGCACGACGGTGAAGCTGGCTCGAGCATTGTGGATTGTTCCGTTTGCGGCGGGCGCCGCCGTGGCTTGCGGCGCGAAAACAAAAATAAAGTGGCCGTGGTTTATCGGGTTGTTCTGCCTGGCGGCGCTGTGCAACACCTTATTTCCCCAGGCGGCTCCTGCTTTTGGCTTACTGACACGCATTGCGAAAGTTGGTTTGACCGTGACGCTGTTCCTGATCGGCAGCGGCATTTCGCTTGCGACGCTGCGCCAGGTGGGCCCCCGGCCTTTATTACAGGGCGTGATTCTGTGGGCTATTGTTTCGGTGGGGTCGCTGTGGCTGATCCGTGGCGGATGGATCGCGCTTTAATTTCCCTGTGGCTCCGCGCTGAATTCACTGCGTCTTGCAATGCGCCGCCACGCCGCGCTTGGCAAAATACTGCTGGTGATATTCCTCGGCGCGCCAGAATTCGGAGGCGGGAGTAATTTCCGTGACGATGGGCCGCTTGAATTTTCCGCTGGCGTCCATCCGCGCCTTCGACGCTTTTGCCGCAGCCTCCTGTTCCGGCGTGTGTACAAAAATCGCCGAACGGTACTGCTTGCCGTGGTCGGGTCCCTGGCGGTTGAGCTGCGTCGGATCGTGATTCTCCCAAAAAACATTCAACAGATCGTCGTAGGAGACCTCCGCCGGGTCGTACTCCACTTCGACCACTTCGGCGTGGCCCGTGTTGCCGGCGCACACGTCCTGATACGTGGGATTTTTTAAGTGCCCGCCGGCGTATCCCACCGCTGCGGAGGCCACGCCCGGCACTTTTCGGAACTCCGTTTCCACTCCCCAGAAACATCCCGCGCCAAACGTCGCTTTTTCCATGTTCGCTCTCCCAATCCCTTTGAGACAGTTCGCCGAGTTTCGGTTGCCTCTTATAGTCTTTCGCGATTTCCTGCGGAATTCAAGTTGTAATGTGCGCGGCCCGCCACCGCAACGGTCACACGAACTCGTGCTACGATCACTCGCAACCAATCTCGCAATCGGTAGACCTGAATATCGGAGCACCCGTCCCTGCTCTATGAGCCGTATTCGAACGCATAATCTTTGTTTCCTCGGCTTCGGCAACGTAGGCCGTGCGCTGGTGCGCCTGCTCGAATCAAAAAAACGTGAACTACGGGAGTGCTACGGAATCCGTTGGCGTATCACCGGAGTGGCGACGCGCCGCATCGGCTGGACAGCCGATGCCCGGGGCCTGCGTCCCGACGGGCTGCTGAAGGATGTTTTTATTTCCAGTGAGGGCCAGCAGCGCGGTAAGCGATTGCCGGGTAAGAGCCGAAATATCAGGGAATGGCTGCGCGCAGCCAGGGCCGACGTCCTCTTCGAAACCACGCCGCTCAATCGTCATGATGGGCAACCCGCCGTCGCGCACATTCGCGCCGCGCTCGAGTCCGGCGCTCATGCCATCACCGCCAACAAGGGGACGATCGTCTTTGCGTACGAGGAGCTGGCACGCCTGGCACGTAGAAAAGGGAAGCGTTTTCTATTCGAATCCACGGTCATGGACGGCGCGCCCATCTTTTCTCTTTTTCGCGAATCGCTGCCGGCCACCGAGCTCCGCGCGTTTCGCGGGATTTTAAATTCCACGAGCAATCTGGTTCTTTCGCAGATAGAAGCCGGCCTCTCGCTCGAGGAAGCGGTAATCAAAGCGCAGGAACTCGGGATCGCCGAAGCGGAACCCTCCGACGATCTCGACGGTTGGGACGCGGCGGTCAAGGTAGCCGCGCTCTCGGCGGTCTTGTGGGGCATACCGCTCAAGCTGGATAAGATTTCGCGCTCCGGTATCCGCGCGCTAGACCCTGCGGTGATCCGTGCCGCCCGCGCGGATGGGCGTCCTTATAAGCTCGTGTGCAGCGCCCGCCGCGTGGGCAAGCGCGTGAAAGCCAGCGTAAAACTGCAGCAGGTGGATCCCTCCGATCCGCTTGCTGCGGTCGATGGAACATCGTCGTGTGTCGAATTCCGGATGGACGCGCTGCCCTCGCTCACGGTGACGGAGCGCGATCCGGGCATCGAGACGACCGCCTACGGCATGCTGGCGGATTTCATTCGCGCCGTGCGGGAAAGCTGAAGTGGACGGAGAACTTAACCGCATCGCCGCGGCGATTGACAGCGCGAGACCGCTGTCATATCGTCCGTTAGCAGCGATAAAATTGCTTAGGTCTTACTCGAGGTGAGGAATGCGGATCCCCAAGTTTGAAATGGAGCGCTGGCAGTCCCAGTGGGAGAACGTCGTCGAACTGAATATTTCCGAGAGCGGGGTAGTGCCACTCACCGTGCGCGAATTGATGGAAGGTAGCGGCGATGCCGGCAGCCTGCTCGACACCAAGCTGGGCTACCCGCAGTCGAATGGCGGCGAAAAACTGCGCGCCCATATCGCAGCGTTTTATCCCGGGGCAAGCCAGGAAAATGTGCTGGTTACCACGGGCACTGCGGAAGCGAATTATGTGGTGACCTGCGCGCTGGTGGAGCCGGGCGCGGAAGTGGTGATGATGCTGCCGAACTACATGCAGGTGGCGGGAGCGGTGCGCGGATTTGGCGGCGATATAAAACCGCTGTGGCTGCGCGAAGATTTGCGCTGGGCTCCGGATATGGACGAGCTGCGCCGCCTGGTGACCTCAAAAACAAAACTCATCGCCATTTGCAATCCAAACAATCCCACCGGCGCGGTGCTTACCGAAAAGCAGATGGATGAAATTTGCGCTATCGCGGCGAAGGCGGGGGCATGGATTCTGGCGGATGAAGTTTATCGCGGAGCGGAACTTGCTGGCGGTACCACGCCTACTTTCTGGGGCCGCTACGAAAAGGTGCTTTGCACCGCGGGACTTTCCAAGGCTTTCGGCCTGCCCGGCCTGCGCATCGGATGGGTGGTGGGTCCGGCCGGCTTCGTCGAAAATCTTTGGGGCTACAAGGACTACACGACCATCGGCATCAGCATGCTCTCCGATCTTCTGGCCACGGTGGCGCTCGAGCCTGCGCGGCGCGAGAAAATATTCGAGCGCACGCGCGCCATCCTGCGGAAAAACTATCCCGTCCTGCGCGACTGGCTTGACCACCACGCCGACCTTTTGCGCTACGTGCCGCCGACTGCGGGCGCTATCGTGTACGTGGGTTACAATGCCAACCTGGGGTGGAAGTCCATGGAATTGGCCGAATCGCTGCGCGTCAAGAAGAGCGTGCTCATCGTTCCGGCCTCGCAGTTCGAGATGGAAGGCTACCTGCGCATCGGCTTCGGTTACGAGCGGGAAATTCTGCAGAAAGCGCTCAGCCGCGTGGACGAAGTGATGTTCCGGCAAGTGGCCGCGGATTGAGCGAAGCTGGTGTCGAAGTGTTTTCGAATCACCCCAAATAAAGGGAAGCCCTCGTCGCAAGGCTCGGACGAGGGCTTCGATTTTCAGGGGTACTTTCTTTAGAAGTTACGGCTTCTCGGCCCGCAGAAGTAAGCGCGTGCCGCTTTCAAGGTGCACGTTTTTATCGGACGAGACCAACACTGAACCTTGCGTGCCATTTGATGCCTGCGAAGTGAGCGTTGTACCGCGCAGACCGAACACGCCGCTGCTGGTCGAAGTCAGCAGCCCCTTTGCATCCAATCCACCCGCGCCCGTTGCCGACACAGCGGAGTTCAAAGTTCCATTCGTTGCCCCGCCCACGGTTGATCCCAACGATCCCGTGGCTTGGGTTGCCGCGCCGGCTGTCGAGCCCACAGTGGACGCAGCGCCACCCAACAATCCGACGTTCGCTCGTCCTGATCCGGAGCCGGAGGTCGCGCCGGATCCGCCCATCGGCGTGAGGATGTTGTCATCGCCGCCAGCGGGTGAAGCCTGCGATTGAGCTGCCGCCACCGCTTGGATCACCACATGGAGCGGCACTTCCTGCCCATTCTTCAGGATCGCGCGGTCAAACATAAGTCCCAGAGTGGATTGAGACTGACTCTTGCCTCGCGCCTCAGCGTCGGTGACATGGCCGATCAGCTTGGCGCCTTTTGGGATTACTATCCGGCTATCGGACTTCACTGCATGTTCGCTGCGGGCCACAACCTCATCGCCAGCCTTATTCTTGCGCGCGTCCAGACTTTTCGAAAGCACCGCATCGAAGGTGGTTCCCGTCTCCAAGCCCGCGGAGTTGTTGCCTGCCTCGGCGGATGCATTCGCGGAAGCATTGCCGGAAGCTTGAGCGCCGGGACTCTTGCTGGCAGACGCGCTTGCCTGCGCCGACGTATCGGTGTGTGCGGTCGCTGAGTTCTGCGCCCACGCCGGGCTGGTGATAAGGGCTGCGACTAGCAGAAGGAACCATTTGCGATTCATTTTCAAAAGCCTCCCGTATTAATTCTTTTTAGACGCGGCAGTGGTAAGACTTACCCAATAAGCTTCGATGCAGAATACGTGCCACTCGTTAACGTGCTTATTTTCAACGTTTTACTTAGCTCGGCGGTTCTGTTCGCTGCTCCGGAGAGTGTCAAAGTGAGCCAGTGCAGGCATTTTTTACCCCTCCTTCCGTTTGCGTGGAGGCGCAATAATCATCTTATGAGCCATGCTAAAATCCTCGCGTGCGCCCCAACTTTTCGGATTCCAGCGTGGACTGGAAACCGGTTTCATCCGTAGCCCTCGCCGCATGGCTCGCGTTTTATGTATTTTTTCTGATTTACGCTGCGCGGGAGGACTCGGGCTTCCTCGCGCTGGATTACGTCAATCTTGTCTTCCACGAAGCTGGGCATCCGCTGTTCAGCTGGTTCGGGTACACGCTGATGATTCTTGGCGGGACACTGGGCGAACTTCTGGTGCCCTCGCTGATTGGCATTTATTTCTACCGCCAGGGTGAAACCGCTGGTGTAGCCTTTTGCGCCTTCTGGTTCTTCGAGAATTTTCTCTACATCGGCACGTACATGGCCGACGCGCGAACCCTGGCGCTGCCCCTGGTTGGCTCCGGCGATCACGACTGGGAAATCCTTTTTGGAGAGTGGGGTTTGCTGGTTCATGACCGGGAGATTGGCGGTTTTACCCGCAGGATTGGCTGGCTCGGCATGGTGTGCAGCATGGCCTGGCTGGCATGGATGTATGTTCGTAACCGCAGGCAGGAAAGACAGTTGACACCGGCCACGGATTGAAGTAACTAAGCAGTGCGGCTCTGGGCCCTAACCGAGGATAAAATCGATGAATTCCAAATCCCTTCCAGCTTTTGGCATTGCGATGATGCTAAGCGTAGCCCTGTTGTTCCCCCTCGACCTGTTGGCCCAAAACCAGGCGCAAGCTCCGTCTGCTCGCGGCGCCGGAAAAGTGTCGCGCATGATCCCCGCGGTGAATCTGCAGCGCGCGGCCAAGCTCGTGCCGGCTACCACCGCGATGGCTGTTCTATGGGGCGACACGCTGACCACCGATCGTGGCGGCCGGGCGCGCGTGGCGCTCGATGATGGTTCCATCCTCAACGTGGGCTCGGATTCCAGCATTCATGTGGTGAGCCATGACGCGGCAGCCCAGCGCACGCAGATTCAGCTTGCTTACGGGCGTGTGCGCTCTTCCGCCGTCCGCCTGGCGCGCGCCGGATCAAGCTTTGAAGTGCGCACACCAACGGCTGTGGCCGGAGTGGTGGGCACCGATTTTTTCCTGGAGTTCGCCAGTAACGTGACGCGGCTGGTGGTGTTTGAGGGGAAGGTGAATTTCTGCAACCTGGCCGGGCAGTGCGTGCTGGTGGGCGCAGGAATGCTTTCCGTGGTTCGCGGCAACGAACAGCCCAGCCCGCCCTCGCCAGCGCCGCCTTCTGAAATGGTATCCGCTTCCAACTCTTCGTCTGTAGGTGATGCCAGTGGCGCGGTCGGGGGTGGCACGACCGGTGCGACCAGCGGTTTGACCGGTGGCGCGCTTGCTGGTCACGGGCTGATGTTTGCGGCCGGCATCGTGGCTGCGGCCGTGGTGCCTGCGATCGTGGTGGGCTCGGTGGTCAACCGCACGAAAAAGTGCGGCTGCAATACTACCGGCAATACCTCGCACCAGTAAGACCGCGCGCGTAATACCCGGACGCTTTCTCCAGAAGATACTGGATCTTTCTGCAGTGCCTTCGTCCGCATTTCCTTTCGTATTCGATGTGGAATCCCGCCTGACTGAGTCCCTGATGCCGAATTCCAATGGATGGCTAGGTTCGGCGAAGTTACAAACAGGCGGTCGCATTGCAAACGTCGGCTTGCACTGCAAAAGCAAGATGTCTAACGCGGGCGCTCATAAGAAGGCGGGGAGTAGGGTATTGCCAGGTGGAAGTTCAAACGACGCGAAAGCCCCTGCCAGGGAAGAAGCCGCGCCGGCGATTTCGCGCTATATTCCGCACGTCGTCCGCACCTCGTCCACACCACTGTAAGACCGGGAATGCGGTCGCCGCCAACCCTTGCTGAGTATTCGCCCGCGCGAACGGGCCAAAATAGCTCTTGAAATCAGATCACGCGAACATTTAACACCATGGATTGCGTTCCCATAGCCGAAGTGCCGGTGATAACGACATTGTAGTTGCCGGTGGGCGTAACCGGTGCTCCCGGGATGGCGGCGTTGCCGGACGAGCTGCCGCATCCTGACCAAGTGACTACCAGCAAGGCTAAAGCCAGGGACGGGACTAACCATCCAAAGTTGCGTGCAGCCGCGGGGTGATTCGAGGGAGCAATGGGGCGGCGCGTGCGATTCCACAGCCAACCACCCAAAGCCATAATCCAAATCAGGCTGACAGGCACCCCCCACATCGGCGGCAGGCTGAGCGGCGCGGGCCCAAGTGGGGTTGGGGGCAGCAAGGCCGTGCAATTGGTGCGCAGGCTCACGGTCAGAGTAATTGGGGCGGTGCTGGTGATATTCACCGTAGCTGGACTGACCGTGCATATGGTGTTGGGGATGCTGCTATTTGCGCAACTAAATGTGACCGGGCCGAGGAAGCCAGGATTGGGTGTGAACACCACGGTAAACAAGGCAGTGCTGCCGGGCTGCACTACGGCCGTGGTGCTGCTGCCCGGAGCTGGCGTAAAAGTGCCCGGCGTAGTTACGACGCTGCCCCAGGTCACCGTAGCGGTATCGGTGATGGTGCCTACCGCGGCGGTGACCGTGTCGGTGCCGCCGGCTGTGCCCGTGTAGCAGAATTGCGCTGTACCGTTGGTGGCTGCGGTCATGAATCCGGTGGTGGGATTGGCGCCAGTAACGGTGAAGTCCACACGCACTCCAGAGACCGGCATATTGTTCTGGTCGGTGACCGTAGCGGTCAAACAAGCGGGTGCGCCTACCGAGCCGGCAGAGACCTTGGGGGCCAGCGTGACGGCGGTAACCAGGGCTATGGGGGAGAGTGAGAATCCACCGGCATAACCGTAGCCATCGGCGGACGAGAATCCGTACACAATGGTTCCAAAGGGAACCGAGCCCACCAGATTATGCGAGCCGACGCTCAATGGCACTTGCGCTCCTGAGAAACCGCTCGACCCGATGGGCGTGAAAAGACTCGGTGCGATGGCGGTGCCGTCCAGTTTAATCGTCCCCACACCTGAAGTTTGCGCGGTGATGTTGACAAAATTCGGGCTGAATCCAGTGGCCGGAGTGGTGACCGTATAGTTGGCCAAGTACTGCGCTGCCGGGGTCACAACCATCATGAAAGGATCGGCCGAAGCTCCGTCGAAGGACCCGCCGTTGGAATATTGCATTAGCATAATCGGCTTATCGGCGGTGACCTGAGCCGCGCCTGTGATGATCTGCTCGAAGAACTTGCCGCGATTCAAGGTGGCCACTACCGCGCCATTGACGCTGACGTTGGTGGAATCGGTGGAAGCCAGAAAACGAAAAGTATCGCCGTTCATTCGCGTGGCCAGAGGCACGGTGAAAAAGTTCTGACCCCACGTGGCTGTGGGAGTCAGCTCCTCCACCAGAAAGTTGCAGGAAGCAAAAGCTATGGGCACGTCGGCACACTGATGACCGCCGAAAACGGCGATGGGATGATTGGCGCTAATCAGCGTTCCGGTGAGGTCATTCCCGTTGGTCACGTCAAGCAGTTGGTAGGTCTGTCCCTGGTTGAGCGTTATGGGAAAGGGAACCCCAGCTAAATGGTTTCCCTCGGGCGCGGACGGCGTAATATTCACTGTGGTGTTATCCGCGCTGGCGACGATGGCCAGCTCCGAGCCGTTGCTGCCGGCGAATATGGTGGTGTACGCAAGAACGATATAATCGGTGCCCAGGATCGGAGTGGGCAGGCCCAGGTATGCGTCCGTCGTAAACGGAATGGTGCTGAAGCCGTAGACGGTGATATTCGCCAGCGCCGTGACGTGAATTCCTTTGCTCTCCACCACATCAGAAGTTCCCAGTTCTGCTCCAATTGGGATATTAACCGTGGTCACTTGCCCGGCGGTCACCGTGAACGGCATGGCGAAGGTGATCGCGGGAATCGAGACGGTCCCGGTGGTGCTGGTGCTCCCGGCAATAAAGAGGCTGAGCGTGGCCGCGCCCCCGGTATGGTTTTCCGGAAAGGTCAGCCAAAAATCAGTGCCGCTGGTGTCGGTACTCTGCGCGCGCATCGTTGTCGCGCCCGGCATCAGGATTGCTGCTACCGCAAGGATTACAAATAGCATTCTACGGTTCATGATTTCCTCTGGGAGTAGGTTCAACGGCGCAATTTTGAAGCGAATTGATTCTGGCGCGAAAGCAGCAGAGAGATCCATAATCAAAGGCTAGGAAATTGTATTGGTGTAAAGAAGGAATGGTTTGCGAGCGAAAGGCCGTGAAGCCGCTGATTACTGTCGAACTGCCGGTCGTGCCCAATCCCATCCTATCGTCCGCCTGGGTTGCGTCGTAGTCGCGGGACGTTCATGTAGCACCCGCTGGAAAACAATTGATTCGACTATCCTGAATTCGCAGCCTGCTGTCAAGCTTTGCGCACTATCCTGGTGATTTAGTAGTGCCGAGGAGGTTTCGGACGGGAAAGTTGACGTGACTTGACACAAAAATTCTACTAATTGCCAAAAAAGCGCAATTTATTTCATACGGATTGGACCTGATCGACGTGCTTCTCCGGTCCGTTTAAAGGCGGGGGGATCTCAGCAGCGAGAAGTTGCGCCTGCTTTCCTGTTCATCCAAAGCGGATAATATCGGGATTCGGATCCACCACAGCCGATTTCGCTGATGGCGTCTTTTTCGATGCCAGCTCCTCCAAGAGATCGGCAATCTGCAGACGCAAATTTCCAGCGTTGCTGGCGTAGGCCATGGTTGTCTCCAGATCGATCACGCCGTCGCGTAACATCTGTTCCAGCTCGGCGTCGAAGTGCCGCATACCCTCGTTGCTGCCGTCGCGCATCGCGTCCACCAGGCTTTTGCCTTCTGTTTCACCCTTCTCGACATACTCGCGCGTGCGCATCGAGGTCTTTAGAATTTCGAAGGCTGCCACCCTGCCGGTACCATCTTTTTTCGGCACCAGGCGTTGCGAGATGAACATGCGAAACGTCTTGGCCAGGCGGTTGCGGATGGCGTGCTGATCGCTCAACGGAAACACGCCGACAATGCGTTCCACTGTTTTGGCAGCATCGATGGTGTGCAGCGTAGACATCACCAGGTGGCCGGTTTCGGCGGCCTCGAGCGCAATCTCGATGGTCTCGCGGTCGCGCATTTCTCCCACCAGGATCACTTTGGGAGCCTGCCGCAGGGCCGCGCGCAGCGCCAGGGCGAAGCTCGGCGTGTCGCTGTGCAGCTCGCGCTGGTGAATCGTACACTTCTTGTGGCGGTGCAGGAACTCGATGGGATCTTCAATGGTGAGGATGTGATACGCCTTTTCGTTGTTGATGCGGTCCAGGATCGCCGCCAGCGTGGACGACTTTCCCGATCCGGTGGGTCCGGTCACCAGCACGATTCCGTTTTTCAGATGCACTACTTCCTCGAGCACTGCGGGCAAGTTCAGCGTCGCGAAATCGGGAATCTTGTCAGGAATCACGCGCATGACAATCGCGCAACTGCCGCGTTGCGTGAATATATTCACGCGAAATCGCGCCACCTTGGGCAGGCTGTAGGAGAGGTCGGTGGACCCGTCTTCGCGCAGTTTTTGCGACGCAGCCTTGTAGCCGCCGATCAGGTCCGCGGCGATGCACGCGGTATGTTCCGGAGTCAGCTTATCCAGCCCGGGAATTTTGACGCCCACCAGTTGTCCGTTTATTTCCATTTGCGGAGGGCGCCCGGGCGAAAAAATCAGGTCGCTCACGTGCGTACCCGAGCGCAACATAGCCGTGATCATGTTGGCCGTGTGGATCGTCGTGGCCTCGGGCTCGAGCTGGGGCGGTGCGGCGGCGCTGGTGGCGCGTGCCGCAGCCACTGCCGGAGCAGAGCCAATGACGGGCGGTTGAGCTGGGGCGGGCGAAGGAGAGGAAACTTTCCTCACCTCAGCGGGGCTTTGCTGGGATGGCGGATTTTGCTGCGATGGCGGGCGAGTTGCGGAAGTCGCAGACGCCTCTTCGGTCACCCCGGCTATCGAGGTGTGTCCGTAACTGGATTCCATATTATCCCCGGGCGTAGAATTCCCCCCAACGCCACGTTAAACTTCACACGGAGGCATCCCGCGCGGTAGAGTACTTTCGTTTCCGTCTCCTTAACGCTTGTTCACGCCGCCGCATTAGCATGCTTCTGAATGACTGAGCATTTGAGTACAGCCCGTACCTGATCTATCGGCAGGGGCCGGCAATCCAGTAGCCGCCAAGGCGCGCAGAGCCAACACGATAGCCTGCGGGGCTCACTCTTCAGACGCACAGGTTTGTTGAACCGTTTGCCCTGCTCGCCTGAGTTCCTGTACAGTTCGTCCAGCTTTGCGCTATTGGAAGCGTGCCAAGGCATGGAATGACACGGCAAACCACCCTCTCCGTCCTCGTGCCCGTTTACAACGAACAGTACCTGGTTGAGGCCAGCCTGGCGCGGCTGCGCCTGCTGGGAGATTCTCCGCTGCTGGAGCGGATCAAGGTCATCGTGGTGGACGACCACTCCACTGACCAGACACCGGCCGCTCTGGAGAGTTTTCAGCGATCGCTTTCTTCCGATTTCGACGCCGGAAAGTTCGAATGGGTTTTTTTGCGGCATGAACAAAATGGCGGAAAAGGCGCGGCCGTGCGCACCGCGCTCGCCCGTGCCGACACCGAGCTCGTGGTCATTCACGATGCCGATCTGGAGTACCACCCGCGCAACCTTCTACAGATGCTGCCGATTTTTCTCGATGAAGGCGCCGATGCGGTCTTTGGCTCGCGCTTTCTGCCCAGCAGCTTTAAACGCGTGCTTTTTTTCCGCCATGCCATGGGAAATCATTTCCTCAACCTTGTTTGCAGCGTGGTCAGCGACCTCGATTTCACTGACATGGAGACCTGCTACAAAATGGTGCGTACCAACCTGTTGAAAAGCATTCCGCTGGTCAGCGACGATTTTCGCATCGAACCTGAACTTGCCATCAAGCTGGCCAAGCGGGGCGCGCGAATCTACGAAATACCCATCGATTATTCCGGCCGCACCTACCAGGAAGGGAAAAAAATCGGTTGGAAAGACGGTGTGCGCGCACTATGGGCGATCGCCAAATTTGGCGTGTCCGACGATATTTACCGCGGCGATGAACACGGAGGCGAAATTCTGGCGCGCTTGAACCGTGCGCCGCGCTTCAATCGTTGGATGGCGGATGTTGTCCGGCCCTACGTGGGCCATCGCGTGCTGGAGGTGGGAGCCGGAACCGGCAACCTCACCGTCAACCTCGCTCCTCGCCAGGTCTATTGGGCCACCGACATGAACCCTCACTACCTGGAGGCGCTCGGCGAGTTGCGCAGCTCCCGGCCCTATCTCCATGTTCAGTTCACCGACATCACCCGAGCCGAAACGTTTCCGCAAGGTCAAAAATTCGATACGGTTATCTGCCTCAACGTGCTGGAACATATCGAGGACCACGATTCCGCACTGCGAAATATTTGCGATGTGCTGGAGGTGGGCGGACGCGCCATCGTTCTGGTCCCCCAGCATCCCAGCCTGTATGGCAGCCTCGACCGCGTTCTTGGCCACTGCCGGCGTTATACGGAGGCCGAACTCCTCGCCGTGGGGGCTCAGTGCGATTTTTCTACGAGTCAGGTGCTGCAGTTTAATCGCGTCTCCGCGCCTGGCTGGTGGCTGAATGGAAAGATTCTAGGCAAGACTACCTTGGGCCTGTCGCAGATGAAGCTGCTGAACATGACCATGCCTGTGCTTCGCCGGATGGATCGGTGGGTGCCCTTTCCGGCGCTCTCGCTCATTGCCATTTTCGAGAAAACCGCCGCCAATGCGCGGGCGGCGGAATTGAAATCGCCGGTCGCGGCGTCTGCTCTCCCATAAATCTTTATTTGAAGAGAAATCTTAATTTGGTGCGGCCGCACCAGGTATTCCGGGGCCCCGCGAATTTGCTTCGCGCGAGTCGGTCAGGTATCTTCTTGTGGTCCGCGCAATTTTGTCGCCCGCTTGCTGGAGGCCGATTTTGATCCTTAAAGTTTCGGGGGGTTCCCATGCACGCGCGTATCTTTTTGCGGGGCTGGTGATCTTGATGGTTGCCGCGTCATTGCCTGCCGCTTCCAACCTGTATGAATTTACCCTGCCGGCGATCGACGGCAAGCCCATGCCGCTCGCCGACTACAAGGGCAAAGTTCTCCTGCTGGTGAACGTCGCCAGCCGCTGCGGATACACCCCGCAGTACACTGCTCTCGAATCCATCTACGAGAAATATAAAGACCAGGGCTTCGTCATTCTCGGCTTTCCGGCCAATAATTTCGGCGCCCAGGAACCCGGCACAAACGACGAAATCAAGACTTTCTGCTCCACGAAATACAGCGTGAAGTTTCCGCTGTATGGCAAGATCTCCGTCAAAGGGCGCGACCAGGCCCCGCTTTACCAGTTCCTTACCTCGAAAACGTCCAATCCCGCCGTGGCCGGCGGGATCAAATGGAACTTCACCAAGTTTTTGGTGGACCGCAACGGCAACGTTGTCCAGCGCTTCGAGCCTGAGGTGACCCCGGATTCGGCGGAAGTCACCCGCGCAATCGAAAAACTCCTGAAGTAATCACCGGCTGCCCGAGAAAAGCCGGAGTTCCGCATCCAAAGATTTCGCGGGATTCGAAGTTCCTAAGGATGTCCCGCCCGGAAAGCGATAGCGCTTACGGTAGCGGCGCCTGACGCGATGGGTACAAAAGCGCTTAGCGAACCGTCGTTTTGAATCAGGAACACCGAAATGTTGTTGTCCGCGACGTTAACCACGTACAGAAAATTTCCGGTGGGATCCGCCGCCGTCACTCCGGGTCCGATGCCCGTTCGGAATGGCGAGTTTGCCACCGGGATCAGAACCCCGCTCGCAGCATTAATGGAAAATGCCGAGGCGCTGTCGTCGAGACTGTTGGTGACGTAAAGGAATTTTCCGGTCGGTTCGACGACCGCGGCCTGAGGCGTCCTGCCACTGGTAATCGGCGATCCGGAAATCTGCGTCAGCCTTCCCGTTCCCGCATCTACGGAGTACCCCGAGACGTTGTCGTCACCCGAATTCGCAACGTAAATAAATTTACCGGTGGGGTGCGCGGCGATCCCAAACGGGAGATTCCCGGCGGCGAAGGGACTTCCCGGCACCGGCGCCAATACACCCGATACCGCCATGGCCGAGAAGCCCATCACGTCGTTCGCGAGGTCCGCGGCATAAAGAAATCGCGTAGTGGGCGCGAAGGTGAGCCCGCTGGTGGAGGTGTCGGAACGCTGCGCCGCCTGCACGATGGGCGTAAGAGCTCCGGTGGTGGCATTGATGGTGAAGCCTGTGAGCACTGAAATTCCTGACGATGTCGGCGTCGTTCTGGTGGCTGCGTAAAGAAAAGTCCCGGTGGAGTCAATCGCCAGGGCATGGGGCAGGCTCGGTGTTGCGAAGGGCGAACCGGTAATCGGCTGGAGCGCTCCGCTGGTGGAAATGGAATATGCGGAAATATCTCCAGAGGCAGAATTCGCTACATATAAAAACTTGCCTGACGGAGTCACCACTTCGGCTACCGGCCCCGTCCCCGTAGCTGCCGATCCGTTCGACGTCCAGACTCCGGTGACTCGATCCACGGTGAATACGGAGACTGAATTGTTAGCAGCGTCCGTGGCGAACGCTAATTCCGGCACGCCTGTACCACCGCCCCCGCCTCCGCCTCCGGTGATTCCGCCGCCGGCCGAGCAACCGCCCAACACGGTACTCATCGCCACGCTCAGGGCAATAGCTATCAACCCGCCCCCGGTCATATCCCCCAAACCGCCCAACCAGCCACCGCGAATATTTTTGCGAATCATCGGTCTCCTCGAACTCTCGTCGCTTTGGCGCAGGGCCGCATCCATCCTAAAGCAGGCCCAAAGCAGGAATAATTGCAATCAAGACGTCTAGCCTCGGCCCGTTACTGGCAGGATATGATGCGAAAATCTGGCCGCTGGTTTTTCCGAATATCCGGAAATAAGCGTCCGGGGTTGGAGCCTGTTTGTGTGACTCGTGGCACTTGATTCTTAGCCGAATTTAATGTTTAATCGTGGCTCCCAGCCATTCGAGTAAACTACTATGTGTCCATCGTGCCATAAGTCAACAGTCCGCCGTTCCCGGCGCAGGGGTCTTCGGGACTATTTCCGCTCTAAAATGTCTGGTGCGCGCCCGTACCGTTGCGGGAGTTGTTACACGAGGTTCTGGGTTCGTACGGCTGACCTTCCGAACCCGCCGGCAGGTTTTGAGGATTCCCAGCAGCGCCCTGCTTCGCAACCTCAGGAAGGGCACGTTTCCGCGTGAAGTGTTGCTGCACGAGTGGCTTCGCAAACTTCGAAGGTTAATCCTGGCCTGCCTGTACGCTGTGCAACTCCCATGACCACTTCTTGCTCTGGGGACGGATTTGGGTTCTGTCCCCTTGCGCTGTCGCGCGCACGGAATAATGTTTTTCGCGTTTTGCTCTGTACAAATTTGCATCCGCCGCTTCCAGCAGTTCGGTAATGGTCATGGCGTCCTGCGGCCACACCGCAGTTCCTACGCTTACCGTGATCGCCGGCTCTTCAGCGTCTTGTGCCAGCCGCTCGGCAATTCTCGCAGCCACCTCGTGCGCCTCGCTTTCTGCTGTTTCCGGTAGCATCAGCACAAACTCGTCGCCGCCGTAGCGCGCGGCAGTGTCTACGTCACGGCTGTGGGTGCGAAGCACATGGGCTAAGCGACAGAGCGCCCTGCTGCCGGTGATGTGGCCGCACGTGTCGTTGATTTTTTTCAAACCGTCCAAGTCCAAGAGCACAATCGCAAATTGCCTTTCAGCGCGACAGGACCGGCGCATTTCCCCGTCAAGCACTTCCATCAGATGGCGGTAATTTGCCAGACCGGTCAGCGGATCGAGAGTGGCCAGCTCGCGAATCTGCTCTTCCGCGCGCTGCCGTTCGGAAACTTCCGCGCCCACCGCCAGCGTAGTCACGCTCATGATTCCGATAAACGTCTGCAGCAGCAGCAGCGAGGCTTGCTGGGACTCAACTACGAAGGGCCCGAAACCGTGCATGGTTCCCCAAATAGCCACACCCGAAAATGCCACGGTAGCCGCGGCCGCCCCGCGCGAACCGAATCGGAAACCTGCCCAAATCAGCGACGGGATGCACAGAAATTCCAGCGGGTAGTTCCTGATTTCCGGATGTAATCCGCCACCGAATATGCTCCAAGCCGTGGCCCCAAGCGTAGAGGCCAGGAACGCACCCTCCAACGCCTTTTTCCGGGTCCAATTTACGGTGGGATTCGCGAGCCACAGCAAAAGTAACGGCGCCGCCAGTAGATCTCCCACCCCGTCGCCCAGCCACCACGTGCTCCAGAGCGCTCTAGCCCCTTGCCACGGAGCGATCCCGTAAAGGACCAGCGTACCCATTCCAATCGTGGCGCTTACCGTGGTGCTGACCAGTGCCCATGCCGCGAATCGAAAGACATTGGGTGCCCTGGCAAAGCAATGGCGACCGCCGGCAAATCGAGTGACCAGATAGCAGCCCAGCACCGCTTCAAGCGTGTTTCCTACGGCAATTCCGAGCGACGTTGAAACCGTTCCAGCGGTGGTGAGATTTACCAGAAACGCGCCCAAAAAGATCCCCGGCCAAAGCTGGTACCCGAAGGCCAGGAGCGCCGCCAACGCGATTCCGCTGGCCGGCCAGACCGCAGAGACGCTGGGATTGGCGTGAGCGAGTTGCAGCCCGCACTTTCCGGCGATGATGTAGAGCAGGCAGAGGCCCAGAGCCAGTGCGGTCGGATATTTGTTTCGCTGCGTCATGAGTCTGTGTGTTTCTCCCTCTGGTGCAACCGAACGTTGCTCCCTCGAACCGAATGCCGCTGCAGTTACAGGTATAGTTCTAGTACTACTAGTACCTGCATGTCCATTTAGCCGGGCGTTGCTTGTGAGCCAAGGGATACTAGGTATAATCCTGTATAGCTCTGTAGTGCGAGGCAGGCAGATAATATGCGCTATTCGCTCTATGTTGTAGTAGTTACAGGACCTTCGCGCGATGGACGTCGATGAGGTCCTCGATTCCGGCTGGAACGTATGGATGAATCGTCTCTAGCCAGGACCTTCTCTGCCCCAATTGTCGACGTCGCTGCCGTGCCTGCCGGTCGGCACGGAGTGTGCTACCTTTATCGTTTGCTATGTGTGCAGACAATCGATCCACGATTCTGAAACCCCATGAAGAAGGCTCCAGCGACGCGGCCCAAGCCGCCACCGAAGCGCTGGCGCATGAGCGCGACCGCTTGCGTCTACTTTTGGACGTGAATAATGCCATCGTCTCTACGCTGGACATGCCCGACGTATTCGCGGCCATTTCCGCTTTCTGCCGCGACGTTGTCCATCACGAATACACCAGCCTGGCCTTGCTCGAAAAGGAGACCAAAACTCTCCGCCTTTTTGCCCTCGATTTTCCCGGCGGCCAGGGCCACGTTAAAGAAGACATGGTTATCGCCATCAGCGATCCTCCAGCCAGTCTGGCGATCGAGCGTCGCGAACCAGCAAGGTTCGATGTGGCCTTGCTGGAGCAAAGCCCGGCGGAGATTTGCAAATTAATGCTCGCAGAAAAACTGCAAAGCGGGATCTGCTTCCCGCTGGCTACGCGCAACGGCGTTCTGGGCACGCTCAACGTGGCCAGCTTCCGCGCGGACGCGTTTTCCGATGAGGACCTTGAACTTCTGGCGCAGGTTGCCGGGCAAGTAGCGATCGCCATCGAAAACGTTCTGGCCTACTGCGAAAACGCAGAACTCAAAAATAAGCTGGCCGAAGAAAAACTGTATCTTGAAGATGAAATACGCACGGCTTTCCATTTCGAAGAGATCGTGGGCGACTCTCCGGCTTTGAAAGAGGTGCTCCGCCAGGTGGAGACGGTGGCCCCCACAGCTTCCACCGTCCTGCTTCTCGGAGAGACGGGCACGGGGAAAGAACGCATCGCCCGCGCTATTCACAGCCTCAGCCCGCGCAAGGAGAACAGCTTCGTCAAGATCAACTGCTCGGCTATTCCCGCAGGCCTGCTGGAGAGCGAGCTTTTCGGGCACGAGAAGGGAGCTTTCACCGGCGCGATTGCGCAGCGGCTGGGGCGGTTCGAGCTCGCGCACCGCGGCACGATCTTTCTTGACGAGATCGGCGACGTACCTCTGGAGCTGCAGCCCAAGCTTCTTCGCGTCCTGCAGGAGCAAGAGTTCGAGCGGCTCGGCGGCACGCGCTCGATTCGCGTGGACGTACGCGTGGTTGCCGCCACGAATCGCGATCTTTCTGCCATGGTCGCGGAACGTCAATTTCGCAGCGACCTCTTTTACCGCCTCAACGTTTTTCCCATCGTGATGCCACCGCTGCGCGAACGCACGGAAGACATCCCCGCCCTGGTGCGCTACTTCGCACGAAATTATTCCCGCCGTATGAAGAAGAAGATCGAATCTATTCCTACCGAAGCGATGGAGGCGCTGGTTCGCTATCCCTGGCCGGGTAACATCCGCGAGCTCGAAAATTACGTGGAACGCGCGGTGATCCTTTCCCCCGGCGCGGTGCTGAGGCTGAACACTTCGGAACTGTCCGCCGCCCCCGATCCCGGTGCACGCGGAGGTGTTTCCACGCTCGCCGAGGCCGAGCGCCAGCACATCCTCCGCGCTTTGGAAGAATCCCACTGGGTAATTGGGGGCCCAAGCGGCGCGGCCCGGCGACTTGGATTGAAGCGCACCACCCTACAATCCCGCATGGCAAAACTCTTCATTACAAAGCCGACCTAGCGCTGCCATTTATTTTTAAGAAAAGTCGTTCGCCCCTTGATTTTCGCTTCATTCCGTGCTACAGTCTTCAAATTCTGATTCTCCCGACGTAAAGTTCGTCTCGTTTATTCCCAAAATGAATTTGTACTCTTGATATATGCGCCGATATGTCGGCATTTGCCGACTATTCGGCAATTTCTGGCTCAAGACGTAGGAGCCACCCGTCGACAGCGCCCTGATTAGCTTGGTCTAAGTATCTTACTACGTGGAGTATGCAGCAGATCTGCCTACTCTGCGCTGTTTGGCTGTTACATTGCCTCTTATTCCACCGACATTAAGTGCAGATTGACGCATCGTTCGCTTTGGTTTTTTACGTATCAAGTAGTAGGGCCACAGAAGGCTCAGTCTGGGGGAGTTATGGAACTGGCGACGAATCTCAAACCGAATGAGTCTGAGCTGATTGGACGTGCGACGGCCGGAGATCCAGACGCGCTCGAGCACATTTTCTCGCGGCACTCGCCGGCGCTTTACCAGACCGCGTTGCGGCTTGTGGGCACGCCGGAAGAGGCCGAAGACGTGGTGCAGGAAGGCTTGCTAAACGCGTTTCGCAATCTGCGGCGTTTCGAGGGCCGCTCCCAGTTTTCGACATGGCTGACGCGAATTGTGATCAACGCGGCGCTGATGCGGCTGCGCAGCAGGCGCTCGCGTCCCGTGGTGTCACTCGACGAAAAGCTTTCCACTGAGGATGAGACCACGTTCGCAGATCAGTTCGCAGATGCGGGCCCCAACCCGGAGCAGGTGTATGCGCGCGAGGAATTGCGCAGCATTCTCTACCGTCACCTGGCGCGCCTGTCCCCGGTGCTACGCACGGCGTTTTTGCTGCGGGAAGTGCAGGGGCTCTCTACGCAGGAAGCCGCCGAATCATTGGGTGTATCCGAGGGAACACTCAAGGCGCGGCTCCATCGCGCCAAGCGTCAACTGTCCGAACTTTTTGGGCGCGCCGTCGGCGCCACGCGCCGATCGCCGGATGGCCGTAAACATCGGCCGGCACTCGATCCTGCGGCCTGCGCGTCGGATTAATTCCACGCATTCCGCCATGTCCCGCTTCCGTCCAACCATAAACTCCGCCTACAGGTAATCGAAATCCGCTTGCTGGCGGCGCGCTGCGCGAAGATGATAGGCGCGAAGCGCGTCCGCATTTCCACGAAACTTACCGGAACGATGAACGACACGAAATCGAGGACCATATGAGCGTGAAACTAAAGATCAAAGTGCGAGCAGCCTTGCGGAACCTTGAGTCCGGATTCGTACCCCATGAAGGCCGGCAGGGAAAATTGCGTCTGGACTATAACGAGAACACCATCGGATGTTCGCCAGCGGTATTGCGGGCGCTTGCGCGCATAACCGGGGAGCAGGTCTCCATGTATCCCGAATACGAAGTTGCGCGGCGGCGCCTGGCGCGGCACTTCCGGGTCCGGCCGGCAGAGCTGGTGTTGGCGAACGGGGCCGACGACTCGCTGCGCGTGATCATGGACGTGTTCCTGGAACGCGGAGCCACAGTGTTGCTGGTGGAGCCGGGCTTCCCGATGTTCCGGTTTTACTCGGTACTGGCAGGTGCGCGCATCACGCGGGTGCGCTTCAACGAAGATCTGAAGTTTCCACTGGAGGCAGTCATGGCCGCGCTCAAACGCCGGCCGCGCGTTTTTTTTCTGGCCAATCCAAATAATCCCACCGGCACGGTTTTAGGGAAGCGCGAGCTCCGCCGGATCCTGGAGGCCGCGCCGGGGACGGCAGTTGTAGTCGACGAAGCTTACGCGGATTTCTCCGGAATCACAGTGCTTCCGTGGATTCGCCGATACCCCAATCTGATCGTGGTGCAGACTTTTTCGAAAGGTCTGGGACTGGCCGGCCTGCGGCTGGGGTTTATTTTTGCTTGTGCGGAGGTTGCTGAACTCTGCCGCAAGACGCAGCCGCCGTTTCCGGTGAGTCTCCCGGCATTGGTGGCGGCGCGGGCGGCGTTAGGAGATTCCGCCTTCTTGCGCAGTTACGTGGCAGCCGTGAAGGAAAGCCGGAAGATGTTGACCGGTTGGCTGGAGCAGCGAGGAGTAAGGGTTTTCCCGTCGTCGACGAATTTTTTATTTGCCGACTTCGGGCCCAAGGCTCCGAAGATTGTGCAGGGCCTCGAAAAGCTGGGGATTCTGGTGCGCGACCGCGCCAGTGACTTCGGGCGGCCTGGGTTTGTGCGTATAGCGCTGGGCACTCCGGCGCAAACGCGCAGGCTGATCCGGGGGCTGCGGCAGCAGGTGTGGTAGGCAAAAAAGAAAAAAACGGCCGAGTTCCAAATAGCACAGCAAACCTTCCCCTTTTGGCATAGAACAACTAGCGGTGAAAAGGTTGTGGCTTGAGGTACTGTAAGTGGCTAGATTTGGAGTGGATGAAGTATTATCCTGCAAGCGGGCAACGTACCAAATGGGGAAACTCGCGCATTTAAAACGGCTACTTCGTGAGTTCAGCGTAAAGAACAGGGGAGAACAATGACGACTAAAGGTTACTTCGCTCCACTATTGGGGGCTGCGGCGGTTCTGGTAGTTGGTAGCTCGTTGCTATTTACCATGAGCGACGGTCCGCAGGCAGGAATTGAATGGGGCGCGAAACATTCGAGCGCGCCTGCGGCGGGCAAGTCTGCAGCGGCGGCCGGAGCAGCGGCCAACCTGGCGAATCTTCCGTTACGGTTTGAGACAAACCAGGGCCAGGCCGGAAACGACGCGCAATTTGTAGCGCGCGGCCCCGGCTATAACGTTTTGCTGAACGGCGCGGAAGCGACGCTGGTTCTGGACCGCGCCAGCACGCCAGCGCGTCCTGTGCACACCACTCCCCAAGAGCGCATGCGGGAAGCCCAGCAGCGCAGCGCAGACCGGGCCGTCGTGAGCATGGAGATGGTCGGCGCGAATCGCGCGACCGTGGCGCAAGGCGTGGGTCGTCTGGAGACGAAGTCGAACTATTTTATTGGGAGTGACCCCAGCAAATGGCATCGCAATGTTCCCAACTACGCCCGCGTGCGCTACCAGGAAATTTATCCCGGCGTGGATCTGGTGTATTACGGAAAAGACCGACGGCTGGAGTATGACCTGCTGGTTGCCGCCGGAGCCGATCCGGATGTGATCCGCATGCGCTACACCGGCGCAGAATCGATGCGCGTGGACCGCGACGGCGCCCTGGTGCTCCAAGTTAAGGGGCGGGAAATTCGCCAGGTGGCCCCCAACGCTTACCAGACGGTTGCCGGAGAAACGCATTCCGTAACGGCGAGCTACATTTTGAAAGGCACCGAAGTGCAGATCGCACTAGGGAATTACGACCGCAGCCAGTCGCTGGTGATCGACCCGGCGATCGTGTATTCCACATATTTCGGCGGCAGCGGGGATGACACGGGCAGGGCGATCGCGGTGGACGGGTCCGGTAACGTTTATCTGACAGGAGACAGCACCTCAACCAATCTACCCACGACGGGCCATACCTTTCCGCCATTTCAAGCGGCACTGGGCAGTGGTGGCGACAGCGCCTATGTAGCCGAGTTAAACAGCACAGCGAGCGCGGTGATATTCGCGACTTACCTCGGCGGAAACACTTTCGACGAAGGGGACGCGATCGCCGTTGACGCGACCGGAGTTTATGTGGGCGGCGTAACCGCATCGAGCAATTTTCCGGTCACGGTGGGAGCCGCTCAGCCCACTTTTCTGGCGGCTGCTGGTCAAACCAACGGCTGGCTGGCGAAGTTGGATCCCAACGGTCAGAATCTAATCTATGCCACGTATTTAGGCGGAGGTGGATCGGATTTCGTCAATTCGCTGACTGTGGACGCAGCCGGAATCGTGTACGCGACAGGATCCACGATTTCGGGAACCATCAACGGTGGCAATCCGCCAGATTTCCCGGTGACGGCGGGAGTGGTTCAGCCAACTTTCGGTGGCACGAACGCGACCCCCGGGTTGAGTGGGACGGGCGATGCCTTTCTGACCAAATTGTCGGCTGATGGTACAACGTTCCTCTACTCCACTTACCTGGGAGGTTCGGGAGACGAGGAGGGCTGGGCAATACTGGTTGACGGCTCCGGTAATGCGTTCGTGGCCGGAGACTCGACCACCACTACACAGTTTCCCATGCCGGCGTCGCCAGGCGTGATTCAGCCCGGTCCCCCTGCCAAGACCGTCCCGGCTCACTTTACGGCCTTCGTCACGGAAGTAAATCCCACGGCGACTGCACTGTCGTTCTTCACTTACCTGGGAGGCAGCGGCGACGACCAGCTCCGCGGGATGGCGCGCGATGCTAGCGGTAATATCTACATGACCGGCTCCACAACCTCGCCGGATTTCCCGGTTACTGCCGGCGCGGCGCAGCCTGCTTTGGCAGGCGGGAGCCCGTTCGGTGACGCTTATGTGACGAAAATAAACGCCACCGGCACCGCCAAAGTTTATTCCACCTACCTGGGTGGCAGCGATAATGACGCGGGAGCGGACATTCGGGTAGATACCAACGGTTTCGCTTACGTCGTCGGTTTCACCATGTCGAACAATTTTCCGGTGACCGCATCAGCGGTCCAGGCTGCGCTGGCAGGCACCCAGAACGCGTTTATAACCAGATTGAGCCCGGACGGTTCGCTGTTTGTCTTCAGCACTTATTACGGCGGGACCGGGGTGGCCACAACGCAAAGGATGGCACTCGACGCGAGCAACTCCGTTTACTTCACGGGTTTCACATCCAGTCCATTCCCAACCACGGCAGGCGTAGTGCAGCCCGTGTTTGGAGGCGGGGCTACCGATGCCTTCGCCGTGAAGGTTGACGCTACGGTGCCGGTCGGGGCCTCCGTTCCAACTTTGGTGGCGTTCGGGAATCAGATGATCAACACGACCAGCGCCCCGCAGACCGTGACCTACACGAATATCGGCAACCAGCCGCTGATTCTCAGTGGCGTGGCCATCAGCGCAAGCTATAGTCAGACCAATAACTGCGGTACGCTTCCCGTGACGCTTGCTCCCGGGGCAAGCTGCGTATTCACGCTGACATTTACGCCCACCGCAAATGGAGCCACGCCAGGCACGCTGACCCTCACTGACAACGCTGCGGGCAGCCCCCGTGTGGTTATGTTGACCGGAACGGGAACTTCTGCCTCCGGCCCTGTAGCATCGCTGACACCGTCGTCCACGGTTACTTTCGGCAGCCAGCCTGTGGGGACCACGAGCGCATCGCAGACGGTGACGCTCACGAATACAGGCAACGCCACGCTTAACATTTCGAATATTTCCGCTTTGGGCGGTGCGAACCCAGGCGATTTCACATCGATTAACACTTGTGGTGCAACTCTTGCGGCTAACGCATCCTGTACGTTTACCTTTACGTTCACTCCGGCGGCTGCCGGGGCCAGGTCCGCTACGGTCGTGATCACCAGTGACTCCGGTGGTGTTGCGGGGACGATGCAGACCATCACGCTGAATGGCACGGGCGGAGTGGTCAGCCCGACCGCAACGTTTACGCCATCCACAACACTCACTTTCGGCAGCCAGGCTGTCGGAAGCACCAGCGCATCACAGACCATAACGCTCACCAATACAGGCACCGCCCCGCTCAACATTTCGAATATTTCTGCTGTGGGCGGGACGAACCCGGGTGATTTCATATCCAATAACAACTGCGGAGCGACTCTGGCTGTGGGCGCCTCGTGCACGTTTGCCGTGACCTTCACTCCGGCCAGTGCGGGTGCCCGGTCGGCAACCGTCGTTGTCACCAGTAATTCCGGGAACGTTCCGGGCACCATGCAGACACTCACGTTTAATGGCACTGGTGGAGTTCCGAGCTTCACGCTCAGCGCCACCAACACCACGGCTACGGTCAGCCCTGGGCAGTCAGCGAGCTACCCGATCACGATCACGCCCGTCGGGGGATTCAATCAGGCCGTAAGCCTGTCGTGCTCTGGGGCACCGGCAGGAGCGACCTGCACGGTGGTGCCGTCCAGCGTCACGCTGAACGGAGTGAGCCCTGCGTCTGCCACGGTGCAAGTAACTACGTCAGCCGGCGGCAACCTGCTGCCGCGCCCGCAGAGCCGGAATGGAAATCCCCCGTGGTTCTTGGTGGTCTTGGCCATGACCATCGCGGCCTTGGGGGCGGGTATGGGCCTCAAGGTGGTCCCTGCGCGAGTGCGCGGCCAGTATCTGGCCCCGACTGCGCTGGTGCTGCTGATCGTTGGTCTCACCGTCTTTGCCGCGGCATGCGGCGATAAGGACGGCTCGGGCACGCCAAAGGGTACTTCTACCCTGGTTGTGACCGGCACCGGTGGCGGTCAGACGCAGACGCTAAATTTGACTCTCATCGTCCAGTAAGGCGTGTCGGCGTAGTTCTGATTGGTACTCGAGCCAACGCCCGAGAGCGAACCCGCGGGCGTTGGTTTTCGTTCACGTAGATCATCTCGACTAGCGACGAATCGAACCTGAGCCCTCCGTTTTTAATTAGACACCCCGCCGCTGCTGCTCTAGAGCATGCAACCGGTCGATAGGTTCGTTAATTAACGCGTTGATAACGCTACCGTTACTAACGGATCGTATCCAATCGCTGCCTTTTTAATTAGACATCCCTCCTGGCCGTCATTAGACTTGCCGTATTATTGGGCACTATAATTTCTCGAATCCATCCGAAAAATCTGAAGAAAGAAGATTGCTGAAATAGCTCGTCAGAATAGGAGAGCCATGCACAGACCCCTGCGTTTAGCCGCCGCTCTTGGAATCGTGGGGGCAACTTCGCTTGGTTTGTTGCTGGTGCGGGAGACAGGCAGTTCCCAGGCGATTGGGAATGCGTCTAGCCGGGTTGCCAGCAATATTGCCGGCAAAACCTCCACTCAGCCAGCCATGGAGCGCGTTCAAGTGGGCAAGCTCTGGGCTCAGTTGCCGCTACGATTTGAGAAAAATGCCGGGCAGACCGATGCCAGCGTGCAGTATGTAGTACGCGGCAGCGGATATAGCGCGCTTCTCTCCGGCACCGGGGCGACTTACATTTTGGATGGACCGCGGCATGCGGATCCGCTCGCCCGGATGCACCCGCTGGAGCGGCTGCAGCAGGCGCGGCAGCGCGCCGCGGAACGCGTGGCCCTGCGCATGGAGATTGCCGGGGCGAATCCGGCGGCGCACGCCGAGCCGCTCGAGGCGCTGGAAACGCGAAGCAACTACCTGATCGGAAATGATTCCGCGCAGTGGCACACCAATATTCCCAACTATGCGAAGGTGCGATACCACGAAGTGTACCCAGGGGTGGACCTGGTTTACCGCGGCCAGCAAAATCAGCTTGAATATGATTTTGTGCTGGCGCCGGGACGCGATCCGTCCGGAATCCGCCTGCGCTTCGCCGGCGCCGACTCGATCGAGACGAACGGCGACGGCGATCTGGTATTGCGGGCGCGGGATAGAGAACTGCGGCAGCATCGCCCGGTGGCCTACCAGATGGTGGGAGGTGAGCGCCACGAGGTCGCGGCCGGGTATGTGGTGCAGGGGAGCGACGTGCAATTTGTCCTCGGCCCGCACGATTCGAACCGCCAGCTCACCATCGATCCCGCGGTGCTGTACTCCACTTTTTTCGGCGGCTCGGGGACCGACGTGGCATTTGGCATCTTCAAGGACGGCGCGGGTGTGAATTACATAACCGGGGCCACCGACTCTGTGAATTTGCCGACCACCGCGGGTGTGGTCCAGACGGTTAAGAGCGGTTTGGAAGATGTCTTTGTAGCGAAATTTAATGGTGCCGGCACGGCACTTACCTTTTGCACTTACCTGGGAGGCACCGACTACGACGAAGGTGATGCCATCGTAGTGGATGGGCCGCGTAATGTTTACGTGGGCGGGATCACGGCGTCGGTAAACTTCCCGGGGACCTTGGGGCATGCGCAGGCCGTAAATAAAGCTCTGGTTGGCAGGACGAATGCTTTTATCGCCAAATTAAATGCCGCCGGCACCGCAATTCTCTTTGCCACTTATCTCGGCGGAGGGGGCTCTGACGGAATCAACAGCATCGTGCTGGATGCTGCCAACAATGTATACGCCACCGGGTTCACGCTGTCTGGTTCGCCCGGCAGTGCGCCCGCTTTTCCCAGCACCGCTGGGGTGGTGCAGACTGCGTTTGGGGGAACCAGCGGAGGGAACACCGGCGACGCATTTGTAACCAAGTTGGCCGCGAATGGCAATTCGTTCCTATATTCCACATATCTAGGAGGCTCGCGCGACGATCAAGGCTGGGGGATACAAGTTGACCCCGCCAGAAATGTTTACATCGCCGGCGAGACGCAAAGCAGCAATTTCGCCACGACGGCGGGCGTGCTACAACCGGCTGCCCCCGTGAAGTTACCCGATCGCAGTTATTCCTGCTGGCTAGCCGAACTCAACACCACAGCTAGCAGCAAGATTTTTTCCACGTATCTGGGCGGCAGCGGAAACGATCATTGTTTTGGACTCTCGCGCAGCCCCGCGGGAAATCTTTACGTGACCGGCTCGACCACCTCAAATAACCTGGCGACTACCGCCGGCACCTTGCAACCGGCGTATGCCGGCCCAGCTCCTGGAAATTTCGGGGATGCCTTCGTCGGAGCGATTAATTCGACGGGAACGGGATTTGTCTATCTCACTTATCTGGGTGGCACAGGCGACGATGCCGGCGCGCAGGTCCGCGTCGATAATTCAGAATTTGCTTATGTGGTTGGCTTTACGAGGTCAGTGAATTTCCCGGTAACCCCTGGAGCCGCGCAGGTAACTCTGAACGGCCTACAGAACGTCTGGGTAGCGAAAATACGTCCAGGTGGAACGCTACTGGTTTACTCAAGCTATCTTGGCGGAGCGGGGACCGACGCGGCATTCGCGGGGGCCATAGCTAACCCGCCCGCGGCGGTAGCCATTACCGGAAGCACCACTGGGAATGGTTTTCCGACGATTGCGGGTGGGGTGCAAACGGTTTACGGAGGTGGGCCTACCGATGCGTTTGTGACGAATTATGACCTCCGGGCGCCGACTGCGGATTTCACGCCGTCGTCGCTCACGTTTCCGGCACAGACCGTGGGAATTATGAGTGCGGCTATGCCTATCACCTATAAGAACATCGGAAATGCGTTATTGACGATTGGTGCTTATTCTACGACTGGAGATTTTTCTCAAACGCATACATGTGGTGCGACCCTGGCTGCAGGGGCAAGCTGTACCATCAACGTATTCTTTTTACCCACCGCTGTCGGCGCTCGGTCCGGCACGCTAAAGGTGACGGATAATGCGACGGGAAGCCCCTACATTCTTCAGCTCACGGGGACAGGCCAGTAACGTGACTGCCATCCTATAGGATCACGTCTTGAGTAATCGGCCGCCGGGGAAGAGGAAGGCCATCTACTCGACGACGCTCCGAGCGTTCATCGCGGCGCGAGTGCTGATGATGTCGTACTTCTCGATATGAGCGGCGACGCCGGTCTCCGGAGAAACCTGCACGTTGCTGGCGGCCCCGGAATCTTGTCGCGAATCCACGCGAACCACGCGGCCTACCACCTCCACCAACACGTCATTGCTACCGGTCAGATTTCGCGGAAGAGTGAAAGTTAACTCCACGCAAGCTCCCGGCGAGGGGGGCTTCGAAGTGGTGAAATACAGGCCGCTGGTAGATATGTCTCGCGTGACTCCGCGAGGGCTGCTGAAGGCAGCTGCGTTAGGGACTCCGGCCCGGCCTACCAGTACGGGAATAACTAATTCGTAGCGTCGTGCAATGCGTCGCTCAGTCATCTTTACCCTCGCTGCGCCCCCCATTTGAAACTATCGGCTGTTTTCGTGCGGTCTTTACGCCTCACACTGCTGGTGGCATGCGAGATGCGCTCCCCTCCAATTGCTGCACAGGCCTTGTAATGTGATGTCGTTTTGGCGGTGCTGGTTTCCCCTATTGCGCGGACCAAGAGACTCTCGAACTGCGGAAAACTCAGGTGCCGGTGCCCGGCGCCATTCGCGATACCCTTAGATTTATTGATGCATAGGGTGAAATACCGATGGGACGAGATTTTAGTGGCGGGCAGACTCAGCGTGTAATCGGGGTTCTTTTTTGTCGGGCGAGAGAGAGCTGATAATTTCAAGTCAGCATGAACGCGCCGGCCGCGAAATTTGAAACGCACGTTCGAAACGATTCTTCCTGTTCCGGGAATGGACTACAAGATCGTACGTAGAAAGGCCGGTATGGGCAGTCTCGGCCAACTGCGTTTCGTTGCTGTTGCCGAGTGGGAAGGGGGATGCGTCGCCAGAGAAGCTAAAGTTATGGTTCCATCCTCGTGTACTTGGCGAGCAGGAGGGTTTGGGCCGATCCAGCAGTTTTACCGAAAGGCGATGGCGGGCGCGGTGCGCTCGCGCGATCCCTTCCAAAAGATAGTCGGAACCTGGCTGACGCGACGCCTTTCGCCGGAATCCAATCCAATCGAAATCGCCGACCTTAAAATGCGGGATGAAGCGGTGCTTCTCCACGCGATGGGCTGTGAAGCGGCCACGTCCACCTGGGCAGCAAGCGCGCAGTACGCCACATCTTGAAAGATCTTCGTCGCAGGGAAGGGAACTGGCTTCGTTCGGCTGGAAAAAAGATGGCCAAAGCGGTGGAAGGGAAATGGAAAGAATACGCGAAGTCATAAAACGAGATCGCGGAACCGAATTGGGAATGAAATCCCAAACATGTCACATCAAAGGGGGATAGGGTTTAGACCATCGCACGCAAATTCCAGCGAATACTAGGTTTGCAGAGAGGCGCGAGGCTGCGGCGGCTGGCTGCCGACGTGCATAGGATTAAAGTCATGCAGCACACTCATCTAAAAAGGCGTTATGTACCGAACTGTGAACAGGACGGAAGGGGCCTGTTTACGGTGAGGAACAGAACGCTCCCGCCTGCCTCTGAGAGAGAAGCTAGGATGGATGACCCCATGCCCCGGTTCGGCTAGAGCCGGAGCATTTAAGAGTGTGCTAATCGGGGCTCCCGGGCCCAAGCGGGAGCCCCAACTATTTTCCGTCCGCATCCATCAGCTCGCATCCCGCAAAAACTCTATTTGTCGCTGGAGTTGCGCTTACGCAGGTTGCGGTTCCACGCGACGGAGTACGGGAATGCCCTCCTGGCGAAGAACGTGGGCAACCTCCGTCTCTTTTAAGCGGGAGGCATCGTATTCCAGACGGAGATGGCTGAGCGATTCATCGATGTGGAAGTTGCGCAGGCCGTAGGTGTTGGCGAATTCGCCGAGCGTGCGGAGCTGGTCAGGCTTGAGCGGACGCTGAAGCTCGAAGGTAACTTCAACCAAGGTCATCGCCATGAATTATAGCAGGCCGCCCGCAAAGTTGGGGAATAGTGGCCGGAACGCAACGGAATCGTAAGGCTTAAGGCTGAAAGTCCGGACTTAGATCCCGTTGCGTACGAAACTTAAATATCACCATCGTGACCTCCTTTAGCGGCGCTGGCATATGGAAGCCCAGGCACATCGTATCCCCCTGGCTGTTCAGGTGCTAGCCCGTGGAAGCGCGACTGCTGACTGACTAGGCTCATCCACCAGGTACCAAAGCTTGACTCCCGATGCGCGCCTGCCGCATAGTGAATGTCTCTTCAATTTTCTCCATGATCCGGCAAATCCTCATCTATACATTCGCCCTGGTGCTGCTCAGGCTTATTTCCAATCGGATCAAATCATTCAAGGCTAAAGAGGGTTTATTCCTGGCCGCGAGCTATCTCTTCTATTTCACCTGGGGGGCCTGGTTTCTTGCCATTCTGATCTTCAGCTCGTTGATGAACTATGCGCTGGGAAGTTATTTGCGCCGGCAGACTACGCCATCACGTCTGTGGCTGGGGATCGCGCTCAATATCGTGTTTCTCAGTTTTTTTAAATACCTGCCGAGCGCGGGAATTGTATTCGTTGCCAACCCGGTGGTCGCCAGGCTTGCCTACATCGTCTTGCCGGTGGGCATGTCGTTCTGGACGTTTCAAGCTCTCAGCTATCTTCTCGACATCTATCGGGGCGAAGAACTGGATCCAACGTTGCTGGAATTCTGCCTGTACATGGCCTTTTGGCCCACAGTTCTCTCCGGGCCGATCTGCCGCTTGACCAGTATGTTGCCGCAATTTCGCCAGGCCGAGGTTTTCTCGTGGCGCGAGATCGGAGCAGGCACGCAGCGCATGCTGATGGGCGTCATGATGATGGTGCTATCGCAGATCATGGCGGATGGTCTGGCGCCCGGCCAGGGGGTTGACGCCGGATTCGACACGGCGGCGAAGCTGCTGAGCGGAACGGACGCCTGGTGTCTGGCCATCGGCTATGGGTTTCAACTCTTTTTCAATTTTGCCGGCTACTCGCACCTGGTCATCGGGGCGGCTCAGGTGTTCAACATACAGCTGCACGAAAATTTCAAACGTCCCTACTTATCTACGACCCCGTCGATGTTCTGGACGCGGTGGCATATGTCTCTCTCTTTCTGGATTCGCGACTACGTTTTTTTTCCACTGGCGACACTGCGAAGCGAACTCTGGTGGCGCAACTTTTCGTTGGTTATTGCGATGTTCGTTTTCGGGCTGTGGCACAAGGGTAGCGTGTTGTACATGGTGTGGGGCATTTACCATGGGCTGTTATTGGTCCTGCATCGGCAGTGGCAGCGGCTGGAAGGCCGGTGGAAACTTCCCGTACCGGAATTATTCCTGGCGCCGCTCTCGTGGTGTTTTACGTTTGCGGCGGTCTCTCTTGGCTGGATATTCTTTCGTGCGGAAAGCGGGCATCAAGCGGCCACCCTGTTTCGAGCGGTCCTCTCGCCGGCGAGTTATTTACATCACTCGCTGCCTGCAAATTTCTATCGGCTGTGTATTGTAGCGATGCTGGGCTATTTCGCGGTAGTAGGTATCGCGGCATTTCTCGATCGTTACGCTTTGGTGGGGGGCGCAAAAGCGAGCGATAACAGCGTGGCGGGCGCACCACGAAGGTCGACAAGGGTTCTCGAACTTCTTGCGCGCGAGCGGTTGGTGTGGTCCATCCCGATCGTCCTGGTTCTTTCGATGTATTTTTTCCTGGTGCTCCACCCGGAGGGGCCGCAAGTGGCTCCCATGATGTATCAGATCTTTTGATTGATGTCGTTGCCGGTTGCGGTTTGGAGTTTTCGCAAACTGGGTTCCTAGTATCTTTTATTCTCATAAGGTAGTCTTGGCCTATGCCGGACGCAATCCCCCACCAATCCGTCGCGGACGGAAAAAAACGATCGGGCATCAAGCGATTTGCGATCAGATTTTGCGTGGGCACAACGATTACCGTGGTATTGCTGGTTGCCGGCGAGTGCTTTGCCTATTACCACTTGCCTCGCGGAAATGGGCAGGTTTTTAATTATAAGTCGTACGTACTTTGGCAAGCGACGCCCCGCGTAGAGGGGCAGTCCCTGGAGGAAGATGGACTGCGCCGGACGCTCTCTTCTCATTGTGAGGACGGCGACTTCACGATATGGTTGTTTGGCAGCTCCAGCATGTGGGGCTACTACCTTCGCGATGAAGACACAATACCTTCCCTGCTTGCCAAGGCCTACGAACAATCCGGCCGTCGAGTGTGCGTGAGAAATTACGGCCAGCCCGCGTGGGTGAGCACCCAAGAGTTGATTGAGCTGATGCTGGAACTGAAACACGTCAAAAAGAAACCAGATGTAGTGATCTTTTATGACGGCTCGCTCGATTCCATCCTGCCCTCCCAGTCCGATGAGCCCGATGCGCATCTCGGATTTCCTACCTTCAAACGGAAATTTGAGGCTTGGAAAACTCGCGAAGCGTCTGGATTTGACTACATCCTCAACACCAATACGTATGTGGCGCTTCGGCGGTATGCCCGCGGGCTGAACCTGGTCACCGGAGATTTTTCCCGTGCGATTCCGCAGGAACGATTCGTTGCGCAGGGCCAGCTGACCTACAGCAATTATTTAAAAAATATGGAGATGCTGGATACGCTGGCGGCACGCTACGGCTTCCAATATGTTTGTCTCTGGGAACCGTGGCTCCCGGAAGCCGACAAGCCATTGAGCGCATCGGAGAATCTGATGAAGAACGGAACCGACGAAGACACCATCGGCGAGATGGGCGTGATGCACGCAACCTATAAGATCTTTAGAGACGCGCGCCAGCCCCATCTGATCTACCTCGGAGACGTCTTCAAAAACCATCCGGAAACGTTGTTTCAGACCCTGGTCCATCTTCATCCAGGAGGGAATCTGCTCGTCGCCCAGCGGATTTATCAAATATTGCAGAGCATGGATCGTAAGCCGGGTTCCGCGACTGCGAATTCTCACTAGAGAATATCAATGGCAGGTGGCGATGCGGGCGCCGATCGACCCTGGGGGCCATGCGGGTAAAGCAAGCCCCGGAGCTGGGTGTCGCAGAATCGCCAAGGTACGAATCGGGCCTGCCTGTGTCATAATACCCCTGCACATCCAAGTGTCGGATTGTGTCGTCATCTTCCCGGGATCCGTTTGCGGCCAGCCTCGTCTGACTTCGTCCGGTTTCCTCGTGGTCGAGGAAGAGTCTGACGCGGCGGATGTGGGGCACTGGGGTACGGCTAAGTTGGAGAGACAGTCGAAGAGAGGAATGCGATGAAGAATCTGTTCGTGGGCAACATGAGTTTCCAGACCACGGAAAGCGATTTACGAGCTTTGTTCGAACCGTTCGGGAAGATCACGCGCGTACACGCGGCGATGGACCGGGAAACGGGAAAGGCCCGCGGCTTTGCTTTTGTGGAAATGGCCAATGACGACGAGGCCGCCAAAGCAATTGCGGCCCTGGATGGGAAAGAGGTCGGGGGACGGAATCTAAAGGTCAACGAAGCGCGCCCCAAGACCGAAGGTGGTGGTGGACCGCGCGGCGGGGGCCCCGGCAGTGGCAGCGGAGGCAATCGCGGCGGTGGCGGCGGAAACAGCCGCGGCGGCGGCTTCTCCAACGAGAATTACACCGAAGCCGCGCGCAAGCCTCGCGAACCGCGCTGGTAAGATCCAAACTACTTTTGTGATGGGCGCGGCGGGGCTGGCGCTCCATCCTGCATTCAAGGAGATGCAATGCCGACAACATTTCAGAAACGCCAAAAAGAAATGAAGAGGCAGGAAAAGCAGAAGATGAAGGCGGAGCGGCGTGAGCAGAGGAAAATCGCCCACCGCGCCGAAAGCGAAGCGATCGCTCTGGGACTACCCCTCGAGGAAGGCATCGACGGCGAGGCGGCCATCGACGGCGAAATGGTGATGGAAGACGAAACCGCCGCTATCCCGGCCGGCGACGTGGAGCCGCAGAGACACAATCCGTAGAAGCCATGCGCTTCCGGAGATGCTCAGCGCCGCTCGGCGAGCAGAGCGCGCACGTAACCCGAAAGGTCTTCGCTGTCCCAATCCTGGGGCCCGATAATTTTGCGCAGGATGCGGCCGTCGCGTCCGATGATGTACGTTTCGGGGAACACCGTAGTGCCGTACTGCACGTTAATGGATTTCGAAGTATCCCGGAAGGTGGGGAAAACAACGTGTTGGTCGCGTAGAAAGTTTTCGTAGGCGGCCTGGTCCTCATCGACGCTCACACCCAGCACCATACCACCCAGCGAAGCGATTTTTGACTGCAAGCTGTTGAGCGATGGAGTCTCCTCCACGCAAGGCGGGCACCACGTGGCCCAGAAATTAAGCACCACGATCTTGCCACGGAGACTGGCGAGGGTCGCGGGCCGCCCATTGAGCGTAAAAGAAAACTCTGGGGCCGCTTTTCCGGCGATTCCTGCTTCACCCTGGCGATAACTAGGGGCAGCGAATACGAATAGCAGCAGCATCACTGCAACCAGTACAGCCCCGCTGAAGATTTTGTTTCTCACGCCGTTCTCTCCACGAGCTATACTATAACCTGTCCTGGTTATCCACGTAGTTATGCCGCATCGGTTTAGCCGTCAAGCCCGGTATGAGTTCTGAACACATCGTCATCAGCGCCATCGTCCCGGCGCGCAATGAAGAGCTGAATATCGTGGCTGCGGTGCGTTCGCTCGCTGCGCAACCGGAAATCGGCGAAATTATCGTTGTTAACGATGACTCCGCGGACGGCACTGCAGCGCTTCTGGCCAGCCTGGGAACGGAGGTTGCGCGGCTGCGGGTAATCGAGGCGCGCGAGTTGCCGGCAGGCTGGGTAGGGAAGTGCCACGCGGCGTGGTTGGGCGCGGCGCAAGCGCGCGGCGACTGGCTGCTCTTCACCGATGCGGATGTGATTCATCTGGCAGGCTCGGCCGCGCTAGCCTTGGCAGATGCCGAGCGCACAGGCGCCGCCGTGGTGTCTTACTCGCCGGACCAAGAACTAAAGACCTGGGGCGAGCGCGCTCTAATTCCATTTATATTTACGCGGTTGGCGAGGCGGTTTAGCTACCAGACGGTGAGCGATCCGCGGAAGCCCGCGGCGGCGGCCAATGGGCAGTATTTGATAATCCGGCGGGACGCCTACGATGCCGTTGGCGGACACGCTGCGGTACGCGGGCAAGTGCTCGAAGATGTGGCGTTGGCGCAACTGTTAAAGAAGTCTGGGTGGCGCCTGCAGTTCGCGCGTGGCACGGGAATCGCGCGGACCAGGATGTATCGCAGCTTCGCCGAGATGTGGGACGGCTGGACGAAGAATCTTTACCCGCTTTTGGGCGGCAGCGTTCGCGCCGTGATTTGGGAGCTGTGGCTTGCTGTGCCCTGGTTGCCGTTACTTCTATTGTGCGCCGGAGTTTTTAATCGCCGGCTGGGGTTGTTCGGGATCATGCTTTTTATCTTGTGGCACGCGCGTTATGGGCAGCAGTTGCGGCGTTATCGTTATCCGCTATCGAGCATCTTATACTTTGTGCCCGCGGCGCTGCTTTACGCAGTTGTGGTATGCCGCTCGGCCGCGGCTCATCGCAGCGGCGCAATTCGATGGAGAGGACGAGTGTATCGGGCGTGTGTATAGAGCGAGAGCGCCTGGCGCACAGCTCTGATCCCGTGGAGTAGTGATGGTTTACCTGACTCGCAAAATTGAGTTTTCCGCATCGCATCTCTACCACAACCCGGCCATGTCGGCGGAGGAGAACCGGCGCATTTTTGGGAAGTGCAACAATCCGCACGGGCACGGACACAATTACGTGTTAGAGGTGACGGTTGCGGGCGAGCCGGATAAGAAAACGGGCATGGTGATCGATCTGCAGGTATTGAAGGGAATATTGCAGAAGGAAGTGATCGAGCGGATGGATCACCGCTTCCTGAATTACGAGGTTGCCGAGCTGCAAGGGAAAATTCCTACTACGGAGACGGTGGCAATCACCATCTGGAATCTGCTGGCGCCAAGGATTTCCGGCGCGAGGCTGCACCGCGTGCGTCTCTATGAGACGCCGGACCTCTTCGTGGACTGCTTTGGAGAGGCGCTGTGAAGGTTCACTTGACGCGACGCTACCACTTCAGCGCGTCACACCGGCTGTACTCCACGGAACTAAGCGAGGAGGAGAACCGGAAGCTCTACGGCAAGTGCGCCAACCCCTACGGCCACGGGCACAATTACGCGGTGGAAGTTACCGTAGCGGGACCGGTAGAGCCGGCTACGGGAATGGTGGCGAACCTGGTGGAGCTGGACGCCTTCGTCGCGCGTGAAGTGGTGGAGCCTTTTGATCATAAATACCTGAATGAAGAGGTGGGCGAGTTTCGCGTCGCTGTGCCCACCACGGAGAATCTGTGCCGCGAGATTTACCGCCGCCTGAAAGATTTTCCCACGGCGCGGCTCGCGGGCGTGCGCATTGAAGAGACGGCGGCAAACAGTTTTGAATACCGGGGAGAGACACGCGAGGTCCAGTGATGAAGAAAACTTCCGATGAACTGGTGGTTAAGTTGAACGGCGACGCGCTTGACAGAAGTCCGGGCGCGGAATCCATCGCCGGGATGATGCGCAAAGTTTTGGGCCAACTGGGCGAAGATCCCGAACGAGAAGGCCTGCGCGGGACGCCGGTGCGTTATGCGAAAGCCATGCGCTTTCTTACCAGCGGCTACGAGCAGGACGCGCAGAAGCTGCTGAACGGAGCGCTGTTCGATGTGGCTTACGACGAGATGGTGCTGGTGCGGGACATCGAGCTGTTCAGCCTCTGCGAGCATCATCTGCTCCCGTTTTTCGGCGCGTGCCATGTGGGGTACGTCCCGAACAAAAAAGTAGTCGGACTGAGCAAGATTCCGCGGCTGGTGCATATGTTCGCGCGGCGCCTGCAAGTGCAGGAGCGCCTGACCAACCAGATCGCGCAGGCGTTGATGGAGTATGTGCAGCCCCAGGGCGTGGCGGTCATTATCGAAGCGCGGCACTTATGCATGGCGATGCGCGGAGTGGAACAGCAGCATTCGCAAACGGTCACCAGCGCGATGCTGGGAGTGTTCCGCGATTGCCAGCAGACCCGGGAAGAATTTTTGAGCCTGGCAAAAAAGAAAGACTGGTAAGCACAGCGCCACGAGACCTATATTTTTTGTCCAGGTCAGATGGATAAGTGACCATCCAGCCGGATGGCTTGCGCAAAGATTCTTTACACTTGAATTGCGCGTGTGTTACGCTTCTTGCGACGAAGAGAGACAGGCATAGGAGAGGGTTTTGGACATTCAGGGGGGCGATTTGATGGATGCGAAGATTGCGCTCATCGAGCAATACCGGCAGCACGCCAAGGACACCGGCTCACCGGAAGTTCAGATCGCGCTGTTAAGCGAGCGCATCAATTATTTAACTTCACATCTGAAGTCGCACATGAAAGACCATGCCTCGCGGCGCGGATTGATCATGATGGTCAACAAGCGCCGGCGGCTGCTCGATTACCTGAATCGGCGGGACCCCGAACGGTATCGCGAGATTGTGGATCGTCTCAGCTTGCGGAAATAGCCCGGAATCCCTGACGGATTTCGCGGCCAACCCCAAGTACGTAGCCAGCAGGCACAGCATTCCGAAGTGCCGGCGGCGGGCAGGACATATCGCCCGGCCGCTTTTTTTGCGCCTGCCCTGCCTCCTCCTGGCGCCCTGCCTTCCCTTCGTCCACAGATCCTAAATTCGAATGCACCATTGAGCGGTGGACTGAATTCCGCCGCGAAGGAAACTGAATTATGTCGCACAAAGTAAGTGTTGAAGTCGGCGGACGCCCGCTGACATTTGAAATGGGCAAGGTCGCCCGCCAGGCGCATGGCGCTGTTTGGGCGCAGTATGGCGATACCGTGGTGCTTTCTACCGCCTGCATGGACTCCAGGGAGACGGACAAGGACTTTTTGCCGCTTACCGTGGACTACCGCGAGTACACCTATTCCGCCGGAAAGATTCCCGGTGGGTTTTTTAAGCGCGAAGGGCGGCCTTCGGAGCGCGAAATTTTGACTTCGCGGCAGATTGACCGGCCGTTGCGACCGCTGTTCCCGGAGGGCTGGAACCGCGAGACGCAGGTGATCGCCATGGTGCTCAGCGCGGACAGCGAAAACGATCCCGATGTGATCGCCATCTGCGGCGCGGCTGCGGCGACGTATTGTTCCGAGCTGCCGTTCGAGACGCCGATCGCGGCCGTGCGCGTGGGCCTGTTGAACGGGCAGCTGGTGGCCAATCCCACCGTAGCCGACCAGAAACTGAGCCTGATGAACATCACCGTGGTCGCTTCCGAGCAGGCCATCGTGATGGTGGAAGCGGGTTCACTCGAAGTGAGCGAAGAGACTGTGGTCGATGCCCTGGAATTCGCGCACAAAGAGGTCCGCAAGATTATTGCCGCGATAAAAGAACTGTACGCGATGGTCAAGCCGGTGAAGCTGAAAGTGCCGCCTCCGGAATTTGATGAGGCGCTGGCTAAGCAGCTCGAGGGGGAATTCGGCGCGCGGCTGCACGATGCGCTCGACACCGCCAAGCACCCCAAGCGCGAGAGCTACCAGCTGGTCTCGGACATCAACAAGGAGATCAAAGCGAAGATTCCGGAAACCGATACGAACAAGCGCAAGCTGGCGGCACGCGCGTTCGAACGCATGCGCGAGAAGATTTTCCGCGACGACATCCTGCACAAGAAGCGCCGTCCGGATGCGCGCGCGTTCGACCAGGTGCGCGAGATCCACTGCGAAGTGGGCATCCTCCCGCGCGTGCACGGCTCGGCTCTATTCACCCGCGGCGAGACGCAAGCGCTGGGAACGGTGACCCTGGGCACCAAGCAGGACCAGCAGCGCCAGGACCTGCTATTCGAGGCCGACACCTTCAAGAAATTCATGCTGCATTACAACTTCCCGCCGTTCAGCGTGGGCGAAGTGAAATTCCTGCGCGGGCCGGGGCGGCGCGAAGTCGGGCACGGAGCGCTGGCGGAAAGATCCATTGCCAGCCTGCTGCCCGGCGACGACATCTTCCCGTACACCATCCGCATCGTTTCCGACATCCTGGAATCGAACGGCTCGTCCTCCATGGCCACGGTGTGCACCGCGTCACTGGCGCTGATGGAAGCAGGCGTACCCATGAAATCAGCGTGCGCGGGCATCGCCATGGGCCTGGTGGTGGAGAACGGGCAGTACGCCATCCTTACCGACATAGCCGGAGCGGAAGACCACTACGGCGACATGGACTTTAAAGTTGCTGGAACACGGAAGGGCATCACGGGCCTGCAGATGGACATCAAGGTTAGTGGCGTGACGATCGCCATGATGCGCGAAGCGCTGGCGCAGGCGCAGAAAGCGCGGCTGCACATCCTCGACATCATGGATCAGACGGTCAAGGAGCCGAAAGCGGCGATATCGCCGTACGCTCCGCGACTGTTCATGCTGCAGATTCCCGTGGACAAGATTCGCGACCTCATCGGGCCGGGCGGGAAAAAGATCCGCTCCATCACCGAGACTACCGGCGCGAAGATTGACGTCATGGACGACGGCAAGGTGCACGTCTTCTCGCAGGACGGCAAGGCTGGGGAAGCCGCTCTGCAGATGATCAAGGACATCACCGCCACCGCGGAGATCGGCAAAACTTATCTCGGCAAGGTCGTGCGCATAGCTGAATTCGGCGCGTTCGTGGAGATCTTTCCCGGAACCGACGGCCTGCTACATATCAGCGAAATTTCCGAGCAGCGCATCGCCAAAGTCCGCGACGAGCTGAAGGAAGATGATCAGGTGCTGGTGAAGGTTCTGGCCATTGAAGGCAATAAAATTCGCCTGTCGCGCAAAGCCATCCTGCGCGAGCAGCGCGACAAAATGAAGACAGAAACCCCTCTCCCGACGCAGGAATAAGCGCGCGGTCTTAGCAAGCGGAACAGACGTTTTCCGATTGCCAGCCGGCCCGGCCGAACCCGAAAGGGAATGGCCGGGCCGTTCTTTTTTTGTGGGGCTATTTGGGGGCGTTCTTTTTCAGGGATACCGCGCTGCAACTAACGCATGCGGCGGATGCGCGCGCCGACGGCGCAGAGCTTTTTCTCGATGCCCTCGTAGCCGCGGTCGATGTGGTAGACGCGGTCGATCAGCGTTTCGCCCTCAGCCACCAGCCCCGCCAGCACCAGCGAGGCGCTGGCACGAAGATCGGAGGCCAGCACTTTGGCTCCCATCAGCCGTGAGGGCCCGCGGACCACTGCGCGACGCCCGTCGATGGCGATGTTTGCGCCCATGCGAGTCATTTCGCTGGCGTGCAGGAATCGATTCTCGAAAATTGTTTCTGTAAGCACGGAAGCGCCGGAAGCCTGCGTGGCCAGCGCCATGTACTGCGCCTGCATGTCGGTGGGGAAGCCGGGATATTCCTCGGTGGCCACGTCGGCGGGCCGTGGCTGTTGCATACCGCGGACACGAAGGCCGCCAGGGCCCTCGGGGCGAATGTCGGCGCCGCTCTCGATGAGCTTGGCGATGACGGCGTCGAGGTGCCGCGGCTCGCAATGGGTAAGCGCGAGCTCGCCGCCGGTAATGGCGCCCGCAACCAGCATGGTGCCGGCCTCGATGCGGTCGGGAATCACGCGATGTTCGGCGCCATGAAGAGATGTAACGCCGTGGACGCGGATCACCGAGGGGCCCGTGCCGTCATCCTTCTCGAAATGAATGCGCGCGCCCATCTTGGTCAGCAGCTCGGCGAGGTCTACGATCTCCGGCTCGCGCGCGGCGTTCTCCAACACCGATTCGCCATCGGCCAGAGCCGCGGCCATCAGCAGATTTTCCGTGCCGGTGACGGTTATCTTTTCGAAGACGATGTGCGCGCCGTGAAGTTTCTTGGCGTGAGCTTCGATGTAGCCGTGCGCAGTGGTAATTTCCGCGCCCATCTGCTCCAGCGCTTTGATGTGCAGATCCACGGGACGCGCGCCAATGGCGCAGCCTCCGGGAAGCGAAACGCGCGCGTAGCCGGAGCGCGCCAGCAAAGGCCCCAGCACCAGGATCGAGGCGCGCATCGTTTTCACCAGCTCGTAGGGCGCTTCGGCCGAGGTGACCGTCCCGGCGCGAAGTACCACCGCGTCCGGCGCCGGCGGCAGCGTCACGGCAACCTTCATGTGCGCCAGCAGCCGCGCCATGGTGGAGATGTCATGCACCCGCGGCACGTTGGAAAGCCGCAGCGCCTCGGAGGTCAGCAGCGATGCAGCCAGTTCAGGCAGCGCGGCATTTTTCGCGCCGCTGATTTCTACCGAACCTTCCAGGCGGCGGCCACCTTCGATCAGGAATTTATCCACGAGCTGGGTTGCTCCTTGGCCGTTGCGGCGTGCCGGCAGTTTCTCCCAGCGCCCGGCGTAGATTTCCGCCGGCGGACTTCAATCGCCGGCGCGCATCTGTTGCGTTCGCGTCCGTTTTTAGCATCACGAGCGCGACGCGAAGATCGTTGCTAGCCGCGGCCAGTGCGTGGCGGGCCTGCGCCGGTGTGGCTCCGGCAGCAGCCTCGAGAATTCCGGCGGCCCGCCGCCGGAGCTTGCGATTGGTCTGCGCCACATTGATCATCCAGTTGTCGTAGACATGACCGAGGCGGACCATCGCGGCTGTAGAGAGCATGTTCAGGACCAGCTTCTGCGCCGTGCCCGCTTTCAGCCGCGTTGAGCCTGCGAGGGCTTCCGGCCCAGTGGCGATGACGATGGGGACGTCAGCCAGCCTGGCGAGTGGCGAACCGCCGTTGCAAGTAACACACACCGTGGTTGCGCGACGACGCTTGGCGAATTGCAGAGCGCCCAAGACATAGGGAGTGCCGCCGCTGGCGGCCAGACCAACCACGACATCGCGCGCAGAAAGTTTTCTGGCGGCAAGATCACGAGCCCCGGCGGCGGAGGAATCTTCAGCGCCTTCGACGGCTTCCGTCAGCGCGCGGCGGCCACCGGCAATCACGCCCACTACAATTCCGCGCTTGATTCCAAACGTCGGCGGACATTCCGCGGCATCGAGCGCGCCCAGCCGGCCGCTGGTCCCGGCGCCGACATAGATCAACCGTCCGCCGTGAGCCAGGGCGTCAACAATCTTTTCCACGGCCCGGGCGATCTGCGGGAGAGTTTGCGCGACAGCTCGCGCCACCTGCGCGTCTTCATGATTTAAGATTCGCAGGACTTGCGCAGTGGATTTAAGGTCCAGGCCGCGCGAGCGTAGGTTGCGCTTCTCGGTAGCAGCGGATTTCGGATAGCGACGTTGCACGGCGGCGATTATAGCGTGACCAGTGGCCCCGGGTGAGCCTAGTGCGGCGGGGCGATGCCTAACCCTTCAATCACGGCATCGTGCAGCGCGGAGCGAACCTTAACCAGTTTGGCCGCGTCTGCGTTGGGATCGCGTGAGGTCAGGGTGATCACCACCACCAATTCTTTTTCAGGGTCGATCCAGAGAGACTCCCGCGGGGAACGTCCAAATCCGAAAGCCCGCGCAGAAAAATATTTACCGGTTCCCAGCTCGGGTGACGGGCAATCCCATCCATCGGTGAAGGCGACGTTGTTCAATTCACGCCTAACCGACATCTCTTCGACGACTGCGCGGTGGAGAAAACGGTCATGCGCAAAAATGCCGCCGTTCAGCCACATCTGCCCCAGAGCCGGCAACTCCGGATAGGCCAGCGTCCGCGGGGCCTTATCTTCGAGCTCCTCATCGACCGCCTTCGTAATTTCGCCGAAGCTAAACTCCGAAAGTGTCGCTCCCGTTAATCGAGTCAGCACGCCCTCAAGCAAAACGTTGTTCCATGGCGAGTAGGCGAAAGCTGTTCCAGGGTCGGTGGTCAACGGCACGGCCAAAGCAGACGTCAGAAGATGTTTTTCGTGAGCGACAAATGTTCTCGCGTCGGCTGGGGCCAAGCCGGAAGTGTGCGAGAGAAGGTGCCGCACCGTAACGGTTTGCCGGCGCGCGCCGTCCGGTCCAGCCGCCCACTCGGGCATGATTCGAAAAATTGGCGTGTCCAGCGTCAAGCGCTTTTGTCCAAGCAAAGTGCCGATCGCGGTAGTGAGGTACGGCTTTGCGCGAGCGTCACCTGCTGCAGGTAATTGTCCTTTTGTAACTTGCGCAGAGTGTCGCGCGAGGTCGCCGCTGTACACTACATAAAGCGTACCGGCAATTCCCTCCAAACCAGAACGATCCAGAATGTCAAAAGCCGGTTTCAAGTGCGCAATCATCTCGCCGGATGCGGCTTTCAAAGTCAAATGGTCAGCGGAGGTGGTAAGGCCGTCGTCCACCCCGAGTGCGTGCGGCTGTGCGCCCGGAAGGCGGACGGGGAGCTTGCCGCCGATCGCCACTTCGCCGAAAAGCGCGCGCGCGACGGCGCGTTGACCAACGTCATTGGTGTCGAAGACAGCAAGCCACGTCTTGGCCTCCGGGTAGCTCTCCATCAAGTAGGGGCTGCCGAACGAGGCTACGATCGCAGGTTTACCGGAGGCCAGTAGACGATGCACCAGCTCGGCTTGGTCGGGAGGGAGACCAACCGTGCCTTTGCGGTCGGCCACGCGCACAGTGAGGGCGAGCAATATCGTGTCGTAGTTGGCCAGCGGAGGAATCGTGACGGTGGCCGGACGGAAGTAGCGCGAATCTATTTTTACCACATCCACAGTTTCGAGCGCGGACTTCACCGCCTGGGCAAACTCGTAGCTGGGGTTGGTGTCAGGATCGGCGACGACGGCGACCAGGAGCGTGCGCAAAGGTTTACGCGCATCGAGAGGCACCAGTTTGGCTTCATCGCGCAGCAGAGTCACGCCGCGATCGGCGATATCCTGCGCGGCGCGTGTGAACTCGGGCTCCGCATAAACGCTATTGAGCTTGTCCACATCCACCATTCGCTGGGTGTCCAGGCCCAACCGGGCCTTGGCGCGAAGAATGCGGCGCACCGCGTCGTCGAGGCGTTCTATGGAAACGCGACCGGTCTGCACCGCTTCTTTCATGGCCAGAACCGCCGCGTCGGGAACCGGCGGCATGAGCAGAACGTCGGCCCCGGCGGCGAAGGCGCGCACAGCCACTTCCGCCGGCGCATAATGATTTGTTACGCCGCCCATATCGAGCGCGTCGGTGACGATCAGTCCATCGAAGCCCATCTGTTTGCGTAACAGTTCGGTGAGCACTTTGGGCGAAAGCGTCGCGGGCAGCTCCGGGTCAGGCTCGAGAGCGGGAACCACCAGGTGGCCGGTCATGATCGAGCTGACGCCGGCGGCAATGGCGGCGCGGAAGGGAACCAGGTCCACCGCGTCCAGCCGCGCGCGGTTGGAGTGAACCATCGCTAAATCGAGGTGCGAGTCTTCGCCGGTATCGCCGTGGCCGGGAAAGTGTTTTGCCGTGGCGAGCGCGCCGTTTTCTTCCACGCCGCGCACGAATGCGGAAACGAAGGCGCTGACTTTTTTCGGGTCCTCGCCAAATGAGCGGATATTGATGATGGGATTATCGGGATTGCTGTTGACGTCTGCCACCGGCGCGAACAGCCACTGCACGCCGGCGGCGCGCGCTTCGAGCGCGGAGATGCGCCCGATGGTGTAAGCGTCCTCCGCCCGGCCGGTTGCGGCCACAGCCATCGGCTCGGGGAAGCTGGTGCCCTCGATGATGCGCATCACCGTGCCGTGCTCGAAATCGGCGGCGATGAGCAGGGGGATTTTCGCTTTGCGCTGGAGCTGGTTGGTAAGCGCCGCGGTGGCATAGACGGTGCTGCGCTCAGTGCCCCGGGGCCCGCCGCGCGTGGCCAGAATGAAGCCGCCGGCGTGGTCGCTTTCCACGTGGCGCATCAGCGTCTGATAATCCGGGCTTTCCGTCGAGTAAAATCCGCCGAAGTACGTGGGGAAAATTACCTGGCCGACTTTTTCGTCGGTGGTCATATGCTTGAGGGTGTTCTCGACCCAGCGCTCGCCTGCGGGTGATAGCTTTGCGCGGTGCGGCTTGAACTCCTGTGGATGAGTTCCGGGAGTTGCCGCAAAGATCATCAGGATAAGGAAGAAGGCGAGACGGCTACGCACGGCGTCCGAGTTCGATGAGGAAATTTGACGTGATCACCACCGCGAAGTATATAGCAGGGGTTCCATGAGAAACAAACAAAGCGCACATCGCGTAAAAAGTAGTAACGCTTTTTTCCTTGGCCGCGGCCATCGCGTCACGCGCAGAAAGTTGTCAGGTCTGCTTGCCTGCATGGCATTGCTGTGCGCCCCACTACATTCCGCGCAACTGAAACCAAAGCTGCCGCAGCCGAGGGCGGAAAATCAAGCCAGCCAAAAACCGGCGCTAAAATCCTCGGCAAGGCAGGCAAAGCCGGGTCTTTCGGGGCTTTCGGGCCTTTCGGCGCTTGCGGGCCTTTCGGGGCTGGATTCCATCGTCGAGCAGTCCATCGCCAAAGACGAGCTTCCGGGCGCGGTGTTGGTGGTGGGCCACGGCGGCCGCGTGATTTTTCGCAAAGCCTACGGCGCGCGTGCGGTGCTGCCGCAGCGCGAAACCATGACCGTGGATACCATCTTCGATATGGCCTCGCTTACAAAGGTACTTGCCACGGCGCCCTCAGTTCTGTTGCTGGTGGAGCAGGGCAAGGTGCGGCTGAACGATCCGGTGGCGCGCTACGTGCCGGAATTCGGAACGCACGGAAAAGAGCAGGTCACCGTACGCCAGGTGCTCACGCACATGTCCGGTCTGCGCCCGGTTCCGGCGGTGGCGGCCGAGGCGAAAGGAACCGAAGCGGTGCTCAAAGCAATTTACGACGACACGCTGGTGGCCGCGCCGGGAGCGCGATTCGCCTACAGCGACACGGGGTACATTATGCTCGGTGAACTGGTGCACCGCGTCAGCGGACTGGCCTTGAACGAATTTGCGGAGAAAAATCTTTACGCGGCGCTGGGAATGAGGGAGACACGGTTCCTGCCTCCCGCCAAGTGGAAACCGAGAATTGCGCCCACCGAAGAGATCGATCTTCCAGCGGGTGCGAAAGCCGGGTCGGGGAAGGGGCGGGTGTTGCGCGGGGAAGTGCACGATCCGCGGGCGCGGGCGATGGGGGGCGTCGCCGGGCATGCCGGACTTTTCTCGACGGCGGCCGACGTGGCGAAATTCTGCAGCATGATTCTCGACGGCGGGCGCGCAGCCAGCGGCAAGCGAATCTTTACCGCGGAGATGATCGAAAAATCCACCACGCCCCAAACGCCGCCATGGAGCCCTACGCTGCGCGGCCTGGGGTGGGACATTGATTCCGTGTACTCCTCGAATCGCGGCGACGTCTTTCCCGTCGGCACATTCGGACACACCGGATTTACCGG
>JAAFGT010000080.1 GCA_010365215.1 Acidipila sp.
CCGCTCGCCCATCGTCCTCGCTCGCGGGCGCATCAACCTCGTTGATACAGAGGCGCGCGGGTTCAAGCAGCCCTATCACGCCGCGGTGGGAATGGATCTTAAAGACGCTCAGGAATTACTGCGGAGCTCCGCCAGGCAGGCTCGTCTTCTCGCGCGGCGCGGTCTGCGCGAAATCGTCGCCAGCGCCAAGTCCCAAGGCTACTCCCTGGCCAACTGCGGAATCGTTCTCGGCTCCGGACGGCCGCTCCCGCCCCTGGCCACCATTCTCCGCGCACATCCCATGCTGCACACTGCGGAGGGCATTTTCTACCGCCACGCACTGGTTCGCGCCGCCAAGGATTGCCGGTTCCCGGTAACCGGCATCAGCGAACGCCAACTGTTCACGCGCGCCGCCTCTGATCTGCAGTGTCCAGCCCATCAAGTGCGCCGCCGTCTCGCAGCCATGGGCAAACCCCTCGGCCCACCCTGGCGCCAAGATGAAAAATATTCCGCCGTAGTCGCCTGGCTGGCCCTCGAAAACTCTCCGGTTTGATTTTGTAGCGCCGGCTTCCAGCCGCCTCCTGCTTCTCCCCGCACTCCACAACGTCTCGAAAAATCTAAGCGCATCCGCCCAACTTCTGCCCCTCCGCGCCCGCTTGCTCTCCCATCACTTCCGCGCTTCCCCCGGGCCACGTCATCCGCGCGCCTGGCTCCGATTGCTCGCGTCGCACGAACCCCATCCCAATCCCACCTCCGCGCGCCGGCGAAAACGCCGCACTGGTAACCACACCCGCCTCCGCCGCGCCCGCCATTAACATCGTCCCCGCAGCGGGAATTTCCGCCCCGTGAAAAATCAGCATCGTCCGCTTGCGGTTCACCTGCCCGCGCGAACGAACCCGCTCCACAATCTCCTGCCCCGTGTAGCACCCCTTCGTATAACTGATATGTGTAAGCTCCACCCCCGCCTCCTGCGGGAGCACGCGATCGTCGAAATCGTAACCAAACCAGGGAATCCCCGCTTCCAGCCTCAACACATTCAGCGCGTCATAACCGATCGGTCTGCCGCCCTGCGCCTTCACCAGCGCAGCCACTGCGCGCCAAATCGCGCCCAGCTGCCCCGTCTCCGCAAAAATTTCAAATCCCGCACCGCAATAGAACGAACGCATCACCAAACGGCAGTCCGCGCCGCCAATCTTCGCAGCGATATGCGACCATGCCTCCGCCGGAAGCGAATCGGCCTTCACGCCGCACAAACTCTCCATCACCGCTCCCGCCCCCGGGCCCTCCACCGCAAGCGAACCAGATCGCGCCGAGAGGTCCTCCATCACGCAATCGTCCATGATAATAAATCGCTCCAGCGTCTCCTGCGTGCGTGCCAGCACCGACGCGTGCGTCACCAGCAAAAGCGTTTCCGCCAGAGCATACGTTTCAATCTCCGCGAGGATGTGCCCCTTCGGATTCAGCAGCAGCCCCACGTTGCCCCGGCCTTCAGCAAGATTCTTGATATCCGCCGTAGTGACTGCGTTCAGGTAGCGCGCGCGGTCCGGCCCCGCCAGCGAAAGAAATCCGCGAAAATTCGTGTCGAAGAAAACCACACTCTGCCGCGCCGCCGCAATCTCTTCGCCGGGCTCGCCATACCGCGAGGGCAGCCGGCACCCGAACCATTCTCCAAAGGAGGCGCCCAGCGCTGCGCTTTCGGCGTGCAGAGGGGTTTCGCGTAAAACTTTTTCACTCATGGCCATCCATAGTAGCACCACGCTGCGGAGACATTCCTCGCCGATGCTATACTCAAAAAATGCCCAGCGAGCTGATTCACGAAATCATTCCGGTCGGCTGGCTGCAGTGCAACTGCTCCATCCTCGGCGACGCCGAAACCGGAGAGGCCATCGTCCTCGACCCCGGCGACGAGATCGATCGCATCCAGGAAATTCTCACGCGCCACAAGCTTAAAGTCCGCGCCATCGTCAGCACCCACGCGCATATCGACCATGTCGGCGGCCTGGCCACGCTTCACGACGCCACCGGCGCGCCCATCCTGATGCATGCCGCCGACCTGGACCTCTACCGCGCCATGGAAATGCAAGCGCAGTGGCTGGGAGTAGCCGCGCCGCCGATCGCCAACGTCGATGATCTATTGAAAGAGGGAGCGGTGGTGCGCTGGGGACGTTTCGAAGCCCGCGTGCTGCACACCCCGGGTCACACCCCCGGTAGTATCTCGTTCTATCTTCCGGTGGAAGCCGGCGCTGGTTCAGCGAATCAAAACCCTGCTAAGCACGACGCAGCCGCCGGGCAAAATATAATTCTTCCGCGCCCCGGCCGCCTCCTCGCCGGCGACACGCTCTTTGCCGGCAGCATCGGCCGCACCGATCTGTGGGGCGGTTCGCTCCAAGCCATTCTAACTTCCATCCGCGGCAAGCTTCTCACCCTGCCCGACGACACGCGCGTCTTTCCCGGCCACGGCCCCGCCACCACCATCGGCCACGAACGCGAATCCAATCCATTCCTGCAGCCGAATTTCCGCTCGCCTTAATGATTCGGACCGGGCAGCGGCGACGGCTTCATCATCTCCGAATTCACCGGACTCGTCGCGTCGACCACTGCCTTCCCCCCTGCACCCAGCACATACGCAAATCCCGCCGGATCCACCGGCACTCCCGGCAGCAGCCCCACGCTCACCAATTCCTCCAGCGAATTCGGCAGGCGCCCAAATCGCTCTTTGAAATCCGCAATCACCCTGTCCAAATGCTCCGCGTCCTCTTCCGCTTTTAACGCCTGCAAATGACCCAGCGCGTTCTTGCGGATCAGCTCGTTGGTCGCCGTGCTGTAAATCTCGCTCCACAAAAATACCGACACCTGTCGCGACCCGCCCTCCGCCGCCAGTTGCGCCGCCATCGGTTTCATCCAGATCGCCGCGCCCGCTAGCCGGCTGCCTTGCAGATAAGCCTCCGCCGCCTTTTTATAATCGTGCATATCCCAGTAATAAATGAATCCCAGGTCCGCCCACAGCCGCCACTCCTCCGGATTCGCCGCAATTCCGTGGTAAAGCAATTTCACCGCGAGATCGGGACGCGCCGCGCCCTGCGGCGCCTTCTGCGCCAGAAAAATCCCGCCAAACTTATAGGCCACAAGCAAGTGAGGGTCGAGCACGGTGGTGATGTTCAGCAGGGAATCCAGCAGAACGAAATTCGCATCATGATCGCGCCGTTTGCCGCCGTAATACTGCACCACCCGCGTCCAATAAATGTCCGCGACAAACGACTCGTAACCCAGGCTCAGCGCGTGCAGCAGCCGAGGCGAGCGTAAAACCAGCTCCTCTTTTTCCTGCTGCACCGGCTTCAATTCCGCGTCGATGCGCATTTGCAAGGGGTAAATCCCCAACAGCACCAGCGCAATCACCGCCGCGCCTAACCATGTCTTCATTCGCTGCGCGCTCACCGCTTCCGTCATTTTAATTCGCCCGTTTCACTTCAATTCACGCCGTTTCACTTCAGTTCGCCCCGTTTCACTTCAATTCACGCCGTTTCATTTCAATTCGCGATGCCCGAAAATGAGCGAGGCCCCCAGCAGTATCGCCAGTAGGTACAACCCGGCATACGCCGTGTTTTCCACCACCAGGTGCCACGGAACTCCGCGGCCATGCGCCACCGCAGCCATCACGTTGAAATTCCTGAAATTCGGCAACAGGTAGGAACACAGCGAAGTCACCCTCACCGCCGCGCGGCTCTCCGTCATCCCGCCGAAAGCGCGAATGTCCGCGGCAAACAGCCCGGCCATATAGATCGACAGCGTAAACAGCGTCGAGAGCATGGGCGTCGAAAAACTGGAGAAGAACAGCGCAATCCCCGTCACCAGCCCGAGCGACAGCAGAATAAAATACACCGCCGCCAAAATCGAAACGTCCGACTTTTCGAAGCGCCTCCCCACCGCGACGAGCGCCACCGCCAGGCCCAGGGTCATGAAAATAGTATTCACCGCCAGCGTCAGCGCCAGGCCGGCAAACTTGCCCACCAGAAACTCCCACCGCCGTATGGGCTTGGACAGCAGCGCATACAGCGTGCGCTTATCCATCTCCTTGTGGATCAGCCCCACGCCCAGAAAGACGGCCATCACCAGCCCGAACACCGAAATCGACGTCAGTCCTAAATTAATAATCACCAGTCGTTCGATCCCCAGCGAAATCTGCCCCACCAGCAGCGCGGCGCTGATCATCAGCAGCGCGAAGAACACCAGGTTGTACAGCACGCGGTCGCGAATCGCTTCGCGAAACGTGTTAATGGCTACGATCCCGATCATGCCTTCGGCTCCCCGCTGAGCTCCACGGCAAACCCCTGCGGCTTCTCCCGCCCCACCAGCTCGAAAAAATAATCTTCCAGCGTCGGTTTGATTTGCGTCACCGAGAGCACCGCGGCTCCCGCGCCCTTCAGCATTTCCATCGCGCCATACAGCTCCCCGGCAGGCACCTGGATGCGATAACGGTTTCCCGTGCGTGTGGCCGCCGCCAGGCCCGCCGGCAACGCGCGCCCCTCCGGCACCTCCGCCAGAATTTCCATCCCCTTCGCTTCAATCGTGACGATGCTTTCCGGCGATCCCACGCCCTGCAGTTTTCCGCCCACCAGTACGGCCAGCCGGTCGCAAAGCATCTCCGCATCGGAAAGTATGTGCGTGGAAAAAAATATCGTCCGCCCCTGGCGCTTCAGCTCCAGGATGATGTCGCGAACTTCGCGGCGTCCCACCGGGTCCAGCCCCGACATGGGCTCGTCAAGAAACAGCACCGGCGGATCGTGCAGGATGGCCTGCGCCAGGCCAATGCGTTGCAGCATTCCCTTGGAATATTTTCGCAGCTGCACGTCTCCCGCCGTGCCCAGCCCCACCAGTTCCAGAAACCGGTTGACGCGATCGCGCCTTTCCGTCGCCGTGTAGCGAAAAAATCGCGCGAAATAATCCAGCAGCTCGCGGCCGGTCAGGTAGTCGTAAAAATAGGGTTGCTCGGGCAGGTAACCGATATGACGGTGCATCTCCACGTCGCCCAGCGACCGGCCCAGAATTCGCGCCGTGCCCGCCGTCGGGAAAATCAAACCCATCAGCAGCTTCAGCGTGGTGGTCTTGCCCGCGCCGTTGGGCCCCAGGAAACCGCAAATCTCTCCGGACTCGAGGTGAAAAGTAAGATTGTCCAGCGCGCGCCGCCGCCGCTTTTTCCAGAAGCCGCTAAGGTAATCCTTAGTCAGCCCGTCAATTTCAATGGCCTTGGCAACCATGCGCCGATTCTATTCAATTTTCTCTCGCGAGCAACACCTCGCTCCCCGCATGTGCCCACGATTCACCTTATCTTCGTAGGGGCACGGCATGCCGTGCCCTTGTCGTGCAAGGCGCCCAAAGGTGTCGAGGAACCCGCTTTACTTCCTACTCTAATTCCCGCTCTACTTCCCGCTCTACTTCTATTTCCCCCTCAACGTCCCTCCTCCGTCCGCCCCTCTCTCTCCGCCCGCAGCCCTTCCATTACACTCTGTATCAACTCTTTCGCCTTGGCCAATTCCCCGGCGATAATCTGAATGTCCATCACCGGTTTCTGCGGATGCCCCGCCGAGTGGCAATAAACTCCGTGCTGTCCCACCAGCACCAGCGCATTGGTTACCAGGTCGAGCGACACGGCCAGCCGTCCGCGATGCCGCCCCAGCATCTGCTCGTAATGCGCCAGTTCATCTTTGTGATCATCGAACGCCGACATCAGGTACCTCCCGGTGTAACTCGCCAACCATCCCCAAAATCCGCGGCCGTGCTGTTGCGGTCATGGAACTATTCCCATCCAGCCGCCTTTACTCCCCGTGCCCCTCTCTGGATAATTCATTCTGTACTAGGGTAAACCCTTCCGGTCGGGGGACCGGGAGAACAAAAAAGTTTACCGGACAATTTGCTCTCGTGGCTTCACCGCCATCGCGCAACATTTTGTCCCAGGCTCGCAATAGGCCCTACGCATTCCTTGAGGTGAAGCATGAGGCGCGCTGATCTGGTTCGTATGCCGCAGAATCGAATAGTCTCCAGGACCTCGCAGATCGTCTTCGGCGAGCGGCAGCATCTGCTGCGTGTGCTCGACTCCATCGAGAAGACCACCATGCCGGGTAGCCGCGTCTCCGCGGAAAAACGCTCGCTGGAGCAGCTCATCCACGCGCGCACCAAGGAGCTCGACTCCATCAATCCCGGTTGGGACTTGAAAGTCGGCGTGGTCCTCAACGCCGACACCCGCGCCGAAGCTCTCGAAGCCATGGCTCACGAAGCGCCGCCGGAGGATTTCTACATGCTCCGCCTGATCAGCGAGCATCCCAAGGCCGCCGCCAAGACGCTGGCCCGTCTCGCCAAGCATTCCTATCCGGCAATCCGTGAAAACGTAGCGCGCCATCCCAACACCGACTCCGCCACGCTCACCAAACTCTGTCAGGATCGCACCCAGCCGCTTTGGTACCTGGTGGCCTTCAATCCCAACACGCCGGCAGCCCTGCGCGCCAAGTTGCAAGCGCGCATGCGCAAGCTTGGCGAAGCCCAGCAAACCGCCTAACCTATTCGTCCGGGCACGGCATGCCGTGCCCGTGTCGTGCAACCCGCCAAAACATCCGCGCCCTTACCCTCGCCCCTCCGCTGTTCCGCCCCCCGCGTTTCATGATATGTAACTCGTGAAATGTCCCCCGGCCCTGCATCCCCATGCAACATCGCGCATCACTTCATCGACCTCCCCGCCAGTAACCACCCCACCCGCATCGCCATCGTCGGCGAACCGCTCCCCATCACCTACGGCGATCTGGCAAAAATGGTCAATCGCGCCGGCAACGCCCTGCTCGCCTCCGGATGCCGCCCCGGCGATCGCGTCCTGCTCGTCCTCCCCGATTCCGCGGAATTCATAGCCGCCTTTTTCGGCGCCGCAAAAATCGGCGCGATACCCGTGCCCGTAAATCCCTTCGCGCGCGCCGCGAGCTATGCGCATTACCTGGAAGATTCCGGCGCGCGATTCGCCCTGGTCCATCAAATCGCCTGGCAGGAATTCTCGGCCGCTAGAGAAGGGAAGCCTCTCGCCGCGGTAGTGTTGGTGGGACCAGAAACAGAAACGCCGGCCCCCTCGCACTGCGTCAAATGGAGCCGCTGGCTCGCCGATGCTTCCAGCAATCTCGCCGCGTCCGCAACGCTCTCCTCGGACATCGCCTTCTTCCTGTACACCTCCGGCAGCGGCGGCACTCCCAAGGCCGCCGTCCACGAACACAAAAACATGCTGGCCACATCGGCCAATTACGCGCACGCAGTTCTCGGACTCGCCAGCGACGATATAACCTATTCCGTTTCCAAGCTCTTTTTTGCCTACGGCCTGGGCAACGGAATGTATCTCCCCCTGTCGGTGGGCGCGCGCACCATTCTCGATCCCGGGCGCCCGCGCGTTGACCGTACGCTTGAAATCGTTGCTCGCCACCACCCCACTATTTTTTTCGCTGTGCCCACTTTCTATGCGGCGCTGCTAAGCGAGGTCGAGCGCGGTCTGCCCGCCGATTTTTCATCCGTCCGCCTGGCCGTCTCCGCCGGCGAAGCGCTTCCCGCGGAAATCTTCACGCAATTTAAAAATCGCTTTGGCCTGGAAATTCTCGACGGCATCGGCTCCACGGAGATGCTGCACATGTTTTTGTCCAGCCGTTCGGGGCAAGCGCGCGCGGGTTCCTGCGGCACTGCAGTCCCGTCTACCCAGGCGCGTATTCTCGACGAAGTGGAAACGCCCGTGTGCTCAGACCAGATCGGAAATTTATGGGTGAAAGGCCCGAGCGCGCTGCGCGAGTATTGGAACCAGCCGGAGCTGACTGCGCGCACCATCCGCGACGGCTGGGTCTTCACCGGCGACAAGTTCTGGTGCGACGCCGACGGCTACTACCACCACTCCGGCCGCTGTGACGACATGCTCAAAGTCGCCGGCAAGTGGGTCTCCCCCGGCGAAGTAGAAAACGCGCTGCTGGGACATGCCGCCGTCGCCGAAGCCGCCGTCGTGGGAAAATTAAATGCCCTGGGATTGTACGAGCCGGTCGCCTTCGTCGTACTTCGCTCGAGCCCGCCGCCCGGCTCAGGCTTCGCCTCCAGCGCCGCGCTGGCGAACGAAATAATCGACTTCGCGAACACCCGACTGGCGGCCTACAAATGCCCCCGCAGCGTAATCTTCCTGCCCGAGCTGCCCAAAACCGCCACCGGCAAAATTCAACGTTTCAAACTCCGCGCATGAGCTGACTCTTCGCCTTCCTCTCCGCGCTCTCCAACCGCGCCCGGTCCAATCTCCGGAAAAACGTCTTGCTCCTCTCGATATCCCGCGCAATCTGTTCCCGCAATTCTTCCGGCCCGGAAAATTTCCGTTCTCCGCGCAATCTCTTCCAGAACCAGATCTGCATCGGCCCCGACGTCACGCGCTGGTCAAAATTAAACAGGTGGCTCTCGATCGCCAGCGCCTTCCCGTCAAACGTCGGCCGCACGCCCACATTCGTCGCCGACCGGTATAGCCGCCCATCCACAAAAGTCTCCGTCGCGTACACTCCATTCCCCGGCGTGATTTCCTGCTCGTGCCCGAGGTTCAATGTCGGAAACACCACGCGGCTCCCCGTGCCCGTCCCCGGCTGAATATTTCCCGTCAGCGCGAACGGCCGCCCCAGCAGCCGCGCGGCCTCTTGCACGCGCCCCGCGCGCACCGCCTCGCGAATCGCCGTGCTGGAAACAATCTCCCCGCGGAGCACCACCGGCTCCACAATCTCCACGGTATATCCAAAACGCTGCCCCAATTCCCGCAACACCTTCACGTCCCCCGCCTGCTTGTGCCCGAACCTGAAATTGCCGCCCACAAAAATGCACGCCGCTCCCATCGTTTTCACCAGGATGGTGCCCACAAACTCTTCCGGCGAAAGCTTGGCCATCTCCAGGTCGAACGGCAGTGCCAGCACTGCGGCGATTCCCAGCGCCTCCATTTCCCGCATCCGCTGCGTCATGGTGGAGAGCAGCACCGGCGCCTCCGCCGGCCGCAGCACCTTCAGCGGGTGCGGATCAAACGTCACCACCGCCGGCAGGCACGCCGTCTCTTTCGCGCGCTCCACCACGCGCCGCAGAATTTCGCGGTGCCCCAGGTGCACGCCGTCAAAATTTCCGATGGTCAGCACGGTGCGTTCGCGCCCCGCATGGCCGGGTGAAGCCCCACGCCGGCTCGCCTCGCGCAGCTCCGCCGCCGCGCGCCACTCCTCCAGCGATCTCGACACGCGCAGCGCCATCAAATGGCCACCTCAAAATTCAGCCCGTCGTACGCCAGCCGCACATTCTGCGGCAGTCGCGCGTTGGTCTCCTCATGCGCCAGGTCGTGGCTGATGTGCGTGAACCACGCCCGCTTCGGCCGCAGCTGCCGCACCAGCTCCAGCGACTGCGCCACCGTCGAGTGCATCGGGTGCGGCACATCGCGCAGCGCGTCCAGTATCAGGTCGTCCAGGTCTTCCAGCAGCGGCAGGGAAGCCTCCGGAATCCGCGAAAAGTCCGTCAAATAGGCAGCGCGCCCAAAACGAAATCCCAGGACGGGCATCTCTCCGTGCCATGCCGAAACCGGCGTAATTTTCACGCCTGTTTCGCCGCTGGTTCCGAAGCTGGACCCGGCGAATAAGTAAAACGGCCCATCAATCTCGTGCAGCTCCACTCCCGGCAAAGTGCTCTGGCTCGGCGCATCTTCAAAAATATAAGAAAACGTCCGCATCAGCACCACCAGCGTTTCCCGCGAGGCATACACCGGCAGATTGCTCTGCTGCTTCAGGTTGAATGGCCGGATATCGTCGAGCCCCAGAATGTGGTCGGCGTGCCCATGCGTATAGATCGCCGCATCAAGATTCCGCACCCCCGCGCGCAGACACTGCTGCCGGAAATCCGGCGAAGTGTCGATCACCACGTGGTGTTCTACTTGGTGTTCCACGGGATCTTGGACAGCATGTTGCTCCGCCGCCGACGCCTCCATCGTCAGCAGCACCGAAGGCCGCGTGCGATTGTCGCGCGGATCGCTCGACCGGCACACCCGGCACGCGCACCCCAGCGTTGGCACGCCCATCGACGTGCCCGACCCCAGCACCGTCAGCCGCAATTTTGCCGCGCTGTTTTTTTCAAGGGGAGCCATTCAGATTCTCGAGGGTCATTCTTAAGCGGGTCGGAGCTCCCGCTCCGACATCTGCAGCGCCGGAAAAAACGGCTTTAGCCCCGGGAGGACGCTCAGCGTCGCGCGCCCGGCTTCGGCGCCACGCCGCTAACCCGCGCCGCAGCCGCCTTGGTCATTTCCAGGAAGGTGTATTTCAAGCTGCCAAGAACTTCCGTCAGCGTCCTATCCTCTTCCGACGCCAGATTTCCCCGCGTCTTCTCTCGCAGCGCATCCAGCATGTCGATAAATTCGCGCGCGCCTTCCAAGTCCACTACCGCCTGCCCGGTCTGTGGGTCCGCGTAAGCGCCCATCATCGCCGCAGCCTGGTTGGCAATCAAATTCACTAACATTTCAAAGTGCGGCGACCGCGCCGGCGCCTCGCCCCCAATCACCGCTCCGCCACCCGGTGCAACTCCCAAAGCACTCCCCGACGCCCCCGTCCCACCAGCTGTCCCACTCGCAGCCGCA
>JAAFGT010000025.1 GCA_010365215.1 Acidipila sp.
GGCTGCTGCGGCTGATGGAACATCGGCGCTTGCGGGACGACCTGAGAAGGGACATGCATCGGTTGCTGCGGCGGAGGCGGCGGTTGCACCGGCGCGCCGGAGACGACGGTCTGGCCGGGTCCGAGCAACTGCCCGCCGAACTGCGCGAAGTACGGGGAGTCGTCACCGATCCCGGTGAAGATGCCCAAATCTTTGTACAGGCCCACGTGGCCGTGATAGCACACGGTCCACGCGAGCTTCTGCAAAAGCGCTTGGCCCTGTTCCGTGTTGACCGGCAGACCGGCCTGCTCGGCGGCGGCGATCACCGCCGGGAGCGCTTTGTTGAACGCCAGCTTTGCCGCTTCCTGCGGGTCGAATCTGCAAATGCGTGCCATCGTGTTCGTGTCCTTTCGGTTCCCTAGATTGCGCAGGTTGGTAACAGCAGCAGCGCCCGGCGCTGTTGCTTTGCGTGAATATTTTCCCGGACCTGCCTCTCGTGATTATCGCGGTTCTTGTAGTCGATCCAATTCCGGCGGTTCGCGGCGATCTGCGCGGGCGTCAGCACCGCGTGCGACAAACTCATCACGCCCATGATCAGCCTCCGCCGCGCAAACGGACGTTGACGTTTTCGGTTTTGGCTTTCAGGAATTCGGTGGCCGGGCCGGTCGCTTCGGCCAGAAAAATGTTTTGACCGTTGAGGTGTTCGAAAAATCCGATCACGTGGCTTTCCATGAACAGCCACTTCGCGCCGAATTTTATCTTGGCTTTTTCACGGACGACTCCGCACGCGGCGGGGGAGTGCAGCAGCTTCAGTGTTCCGCCGCCGAGGCTGAGTTCGATGCTTTTGAGCTGGTGCATGAGCGGGGCAACGGCGTTGGCTGTATCGCTGTCGGTTGCGGCTACAAAGTACAACGACGCGGCCCGCAACTCATCCACAAAACTGAACAGCGAATCTTTTATCATAAGCCACGGAAGCGGCAACGCCTTTGCATTTTCCGTCAGCGCGGTCTGCGTGTTTTCACGGTTTAGGATCGCCAGCATTGTCGCTCCTTTCTGGAGTCTCGCCCCGGACCATCTTGATTATTTTCTCGCGGTTCAGTGCCGCTTTTTGCAGGTCTTCTTGTGGCACTCCAGCAGTCGCTGGTATGCCTTCTTCCACGGCAAGAATGCCTTCTCCGCCTGCCGCCGGGTTAACGTCGTCTTCAGCGTCTTCCGCGTCTTCGTCGCTTTCATCGATTTCAATTCCATTGCGGTAGGGGATGTACGCGCCTTTGTTCCAGAACTTCTGGCTGACGCCCAACGCTTCCACGATCTGGTTCGTGAGCCGGATGCGCCGGTCGATGCGCGGCAGAAAACGCTGCGACATCGCGGTCAGGTCGAACATGGTTTCGGCGACGCTGACGCGGGCGTACTCGCCCTCTTCGACTTTTTCCTGCACCGACAGCATGTCGGCCAGCAGCGCGAAACCGTTCTGCAGCACGAGCAGGCCTTTGAGGCTTGCCATGTTGAACATGGCCTGATGGTTGTCTTCCGTTTCGGCAAGCTGGGACTGCAGCGCACGGGCGTCGTCGGCCACCAGTTCGCGGATCAGTTTCCGCAGCTTCATCGCCTTGGCTTGTTCGGCGATCATCGCCGTGATGATGTCGTGGAGTTCGTTGCCGCTGTGCTGATAGTCCTGCCGTTTGTCGTCGAGCGACTTCTCGTCGGTCTTGGTCTGCTTGCGCGCTTTTTTCTGCTGCGCCGGGTCGTACCGGTCGTAGAGCTTGCCGCGCAACACGAGAGCTGCCCCTGCCGTTTCTTTTGCCACTGGTTACCTCTTAAGAATGCTTTTCAACGTACTCGATCACGGCGGCGGTCATCAAATTATGCATCGAACGGCTCTCGCGCCGCGCCAGTTCCCGGATGCGTTTGTCGATTGCAGCCGGGAGCCGGAGGTGCCGGGTTGGCGGGAGAGTGCTGAGTTTTTTGGATGGTTTTTTCATCGCGGGGCGCGACTGTATACGAATGTGTACAAGTGTGTCAACAAAAAATCTACAGTTCCCGTCCGCTGTCACGGTCCATGATACTTTCACCCCATTGCGAGGTGCAGATCACGCCGTTGCGGGGCACCAGCATGCGCGCGTCAAAATTGCGCTTCTTGATTGCTTCTCTGCGTACCGTGATCAATCGGCATGGCCTAAAACTCGCACGCCACTCGGCCATGGCCTTCTCTTCGCGTTCACGGAGTTCCTGTTCGGTTGGTGGGTAGCTCATCGCGCCTCCGTTTTTGCCGCCAGAGTTTCCATGACGGTGCCGTAGCGGTGAATCTGCGCGAAGACGGCGTCCTGTTCGAACTCGACGGCGAGTTGCTGGATCAGCGCAGAAATGTGGTCGATGAATGTTCCGGACACTTGCCCGTTTGCGTCCACTTCGGCGCTTTCGCCGGAGAGGCTTTCGATCTGGATCGCCACGGACCGTTCACGGACTTCGCCGCGCACTTTTCCCCAGTAACCGAACTGCGGTTTGACGGAAGCGCCGTGCTCGATGTCGGAACCGCCCCACCGTTCAAGCTGCTCGGTGCGGATGCGGAGCACGGCGTCACGGACCTGTTCGGCGGTGAAGACTTCATCGTCGCCGATATTCAGTCCGACGAAGATTTGCGCGCCCCAAGATTTTCCCCAGCGTTCGACGGGCATTGCTTTTCGTGGCGTGCCGCGCGGAATCGGGGGATTGTTTCCCAGCGGCGTGAACGTGACGTTTCCGTGCGGGGTGCGAAGCGTGAACGCCTGATGAATGTTCTGTGCCACGGGGGTGCCTCCAAAGGGTGATGCAGCTTAGCGCCGGTTCACTGCCGTTTCAACTCTTCGTCGATCAATTTCAGCAGCGCCGGGATAAAGGGTGCTGCGGCGATGCGAACGCGCCGAGGCGCGTTTTCAAGCATGGCGATCTCGGCATCACTGGATACCTCGTGCATGACCAAACCCCATCCACCACTTTCGTGCTTGGCGTAACCCAGCTTGTACTCGTACTCACCTTCGTCGAGTATCAGCGGCTCTTCCAGCCACACTTCTACTCCGACGTAAGCTTTGCGGAGTTCTTGGCTCACGCGGCGAATTTCCGCCGTCGCTTCTGCGGCCTGCTTGTTGATCCCGGCTGCGGTTTCTTTGATGCTTTTCAGCGGGTCGGTGTTCGGGGGAGTGGCGCTCATGGTGTTTCCTTTCGCTTGCGGAGAGTTTCGATGGCTTGCATGGAACAGGCTACGGCAACTTGCGCAAAATTAAACGCTGTGATGTACGGTGCAGCGGCGTTGACGTGACCATGGTGAGGTACGAACAACTCCAGCACCACGCCGGTGCTTCCCATGCTAAACATGAATATTTTAATGTACGACCAGAGTTTTTTACGCATGGTCACTCGTCCTTTTCAGGAACGACGATCTCGATCACGGCTTCCTGCGTCTCGTAATCAAAACGGTACGTCGCTTCGGCGTTGTACTTCTCTTTTGCTTTCGCGCATTCCTTGCGGATGCGCCGCGTCCCGCCGTCGGTGACTTTGAGGGACATGCCCTGTGAGCCCATGCGGACACCGACGCGGAAGCGTTTCACTTCTTTGAGTGCCGCCGTGAATTTGAAGCGTTTGATGTCCGTGACGGTTTCGCTGTACTCGTGCGACCAGCGCGGCTTCGCGTCGCGACCCGGCTTGCCGTCCTGCGTCGTCGCCGGAGTAAAAATATTACCAGCGTCGGGGTCGCTGAAATTGATGTTCTTCCAGACGATCACGCCGCCGCGCGTCGCGATCCAGTGTTCGAACTGCGCTTTGACGCCGGGGGACAGCACTTCGATGCGGGGTGGGTTGGTTGTTTCCGTGCTCATGGCTTGGTTTCCTTTTTGATCGTGTTTACCAGCGTGTTCAAAGAGTCCGTGCCCAGTATTTTTATTTCAGCCTGCATAACGACAGTGCCGTATTCCGCTAATCCATCCGACGCTTCGTTACCCGACACCACAAACGCCGTAAATTTTGAAAAGCTGATTTCTTCGAGGCGTTTTTTACTCCAGCCCCGCGCCGCCGCCGCTGCGCCACACTTGTCAAAGAACAACGCAGGGACCAGTGTAAGAAACAGCACGTGCTTAAGTATGACTTTCGAGTCCGGTTTTTCTTTGGACAGCTCGTCGGTGACTTCTTTTTTCCACGCCAAAATGTTCGCGACGGAGACATCCTGCAGCATGTCTTCCGCCACCTTTCGTTCATCCGACGTGGCCTTGATCGGATCGTCTTCATCGGCAGGCTCAACCGGAATATTCGGAATGCTGATCGATTTGGGAAAATTGGGACCGCATCCGGTCAGCGCGGCGAGCACGAGGATTGCAAAAAGCTTTTTCATGGGTCGATCACTCCTTGAGTTTTTTGACGAGCTTCTTTGTCGCCTTGCGCAGTTCGTCTTTCCCGAGTTCTTCTTTCGCTTTCACGGCTTCGTACATGTCCAAGTCCACCAGCTCTTCGACGGCTTCGATGATCAGTTGGTTCAACACGTTCGGCGGCAACGCGTCGACTTCCCAGCTTGAAGAGCCGTGCTCCGCCACGTAGGCGGCGGCGCGCGTGTCGGTCATCTTCGCGGGGTTCGGCGGCGGATTGTATTGTTCGACCTGCTCCGGCGTCAGCGCGATCTTCCGCACGTCGATGTCGTAGTTGACAACGCCGTCGTCGGAATTGACGCCGAACAATTTGAGGCGCGCTTCGATGTCGCGGACCATGTCTTCGCCGGACGGATCGAGATCACCGAGATAAAGCAGGATCGGCTTTTTTCCGCCTTCGCAGTTTTCGATGAAACGGTTGGCGCTTTCGTGCATGGCCGACTGCGAACTGTAACCTTTGTTGACCATCATCGTCACGTGGTACCGCGACGCGAGCGGGCGGAGCACGCCGGACAGCGCGTCCTTCTCGACCCACAGTTCGACGTAGTTTTCCTGATCGGCCCAGCGCGGCAGACGGTAACTGTGACACGCGGCGTCAACCAATTGTTCCAGCCCGGTGAATTCAGAGCAGAGAATGGGCTGACGGCCACGGTCTTCGATGGCCGACCAATCAAGAATGCCCGCGAGGCGACCGTCGCTCACGAGCGATCCGAGATTTTTGTAACTGCGCGGGATGTTGGGGATGATGTCGCGCGACACGAGCTGGTAGTAAAGCTGCCGCAGCGTCATCAGCAAACCCTGCGCTTGGAACTCCGCGATGATGCTGGAGCATTGCACCAGCAGTGCGTGCGACGCGGGTTTGAAGTTGATTTCTTTGAACGCTTTTTTCACGGGGGGCGATCTCCTGCTCAGGATTTTTTGACTTCGTTGTAACCGTTCACGCTGTATCCGATCAGTTGCATGAATTCGTTGTAGTCCTCAATGGAGAACAGGCCCATGCCAAACATGTCGCCCAGAATGTTCAGGTCGAATTTCGAACCTTGCTTCGCCATCGCGAGGCAGTGCACGACGACCTTGTTCGCCTTGTAACGGCGCACGCCGCTGACGCTGACCACCGGGCGGTCCGTGATTGCTCTCACTGTTTTCGTGCTCATGTCGGCGGTCCTTTCAGAAAAGGTATGAAGTCTGCCTTACCGGGAAGTGCGGGCATCGCAATGTATACGGCTTCAAGCGACGTGAACGTGGCAAGCGCCCGTTCGTCGGGGTCTTGGCGCTTGCCGCGCACTTCGATGCGACCGTCGGCGAGTTCGACCAAGACCAGTTTGTGCCCGCAGGGTCCGTCGTCGGACGGCACGATCCGGTAGACCCACAGCCCGTCCGCGTCGCGGAAGTACGGAAGATAATTTTCTTCATCCATCCGGGTGCTCCTAAAAAGAAAGGCCGCGCTGGTTCGCAGCGCGGCCTTGATCCACTGAAGTATGCGCGTGCTCATGGAAACAGCACTGGCTTGGCGGCGCGGGCACCTTCGGCCTGCGGCGTCTGGCCGTAGGGCTTGGCGTCTTTATCAATGAGCTTGACCAGTTGGTTCAGCGGCAGTTTGAAATTGTCGCCGCTCAGATAATTTACTTTGAACGCGTTGGTCAGCTCGCCACAGGGAACGCCCTGATCGTCTTCCGTGTCGGCGGACGTCTCGTTTGCTTTGCAGCCGGAAAGAAAACCAACGTTCAAGAGCCCGGCTTTAATCGAGCGCACCGGCAGCGTGCGTGCTTTGGCCTTGGCGATGCGCGGCGCGACGGACGGCGGCGGCGGAATCGTTTTGGCGGTGTGGCGGCGTGCGTGCGGTGCGAGCAGGTCACGGTCGAGATCGCCGGAGTGGCAACTGTCGGACATCCAGAAACCAATCGCACCCTTGGGCAGCGGGGAGAAAATTTCAACGAAGTCCTTGTCGATCAGTTCGTGCGCGCGATCCCATGCGAAGTCCGTGCAGCAGACCATCTGGTTCATGTGATCCGGTTCGCCACCGGCGTCCGGCGTGATCGCGTCTTCCGCGCCGTGACTCGACTGCGTGTACACCCATGCGTCGCTGTCTTTCGTTGCGGCTACCATGGCGATCAACGCTTTCTTCACGTTGGCGACCGTGGCCTGTTCGTCCAAAAGCAAAACGATGTTCTCGGCTTTAAATCCCCAGCAGTGAATGCAAATCCATTGCATCGTTTTCGCATCGTTCACGCAGCCGCTCAGCGGCGGTGCGCCGGGGTCGCTGAATTTATTGATGCCGACGATCACGGCCCGCTTTTCACCGGTGACGCCGATGTCAAAGATGTTGCCGGGTACTGCGGCTGGGATTGGGGCGGTAACCACCGGTGCCGGGATCGGATTAGCTTCGGCAGCGGGAGTCGTGGCCGGTGTCGGCGCGACGTCGACGACGATGGGCACGGACAGGTCAATCGGATTGCCGTGGGCGTCGCTGGCCCAGTGCTGCTCGGGCAGCGGTTCGGGATGCGTGCCCGGCGGCGGTGCGTACTGTGTGACCGGTTCGACGGGATGCATGCAGTGGCCGTTGGTGCAGCCCACCAGCGGGGTGACGCCGGTCGTGATCGTATTCGTGATCAGCGTCGGCGCGCCGGTCAGCGTGTGGACCCAGTGGCAATGTCCGTCGGAGCATTCCATGTGGCCGTCGCCGGAGTTGTCATTGTCGTGATTGCATCCGGCGAGCAGTGCCAGCACGGCGAAGGCTATGCCTGTGAGCAAACGTCGGTTGAACATGAATTGTCCTTTCAAGTGAGAGTGTGCCGAAAATCGGCGGAGAAAAAACTATACCAGAAAAACACCGGCCTGAAAAGCATTAAGCTTGACTCATCGTATCGGACTTCAATCCTTGTATTAGCGCGTAACGAGAGTCATTGGGGGACTCCTTTCTTAAGTGTGAGGGGCCAGCGTTCTTTTTACTGCGGGTACTTTCTGTGAACTCGCTTAAGGGGTTCACGTACCTGTCGCGTCGCTACATGATCCACACTCCTGTTCTTTCAGACTGTTCTTTCAGAGTTGAGAGTACACAGCTTAGCGCGGGGGCGCTGACGTTGCTTCTAAAAAGTAAAGACCGCATCGCAGCGGACGACGACCACGATACTTTCGCCGCCGCAAAACGTGAGGATTCCGGTTTCGACATGCATCACGAGCACAGCGCCGCCGGGGATGACGGCTTGCACGTCCTCGTCGCGCGCCCGCGCGGCGATATGCAGCGCCGGTTCGTCCGCCGCCGTGGACGCGAACACGAACGTCGCGCCCGGTTCCAGTTCCCGCAGTTTCACCGCGCACGATTCGGCGCGTCTGATTTTCATGCTCATGACTTTTCAATCCTTTCAGCAGTCGACGGTGAACTCCATCGCGGTGCCCTTGCGGATTTGAGCGGCATTGCGCCGCCCGTTGTATTCGGCACAGCGCTCGCGCGCTGTTTCGTAACTCAGCCCGCGCTCCTGAGTCAGCTTGCGGGTCGAAGCGAACTGTCGCCAATTCGTCGCGGAGCGGATGAACGTCTTGTACGTGGTCATTTGCTAAAGCCACCTCATGGACTTGGCGAACCGTTCGATCTCGGCCCACCGGATTTTATGACACCCGGCAACAACGTCGCCGGTCTCCGTGATCAAGTCGACGTAGAAGTCGCCGACCTGCAGTGTTGCGCCCAGTGTTGCGCCGTTGCGCAGCCACGAACGAGTGCGCTCACGGCAAACGAGCACCACGCGAAGCGCCCGGCGCGCGTCTTCCAGCGGGACGGTAGTGCCCAGCGACGTTTCCATGATCGCCCCGAACTCGTTCGGGTCTTCGCCATTTCGTGGAAACGGACTGTTCACAAGACCGCGTGCCGTACGCAGGTACACCGGCAGCTCGGAGCTTCTCGGCAGTGTCTTAATTACTCCGGCGATCCACTGCTCGACGTTCCCGGCGTTGGTGATTTCAAGCGCCGCCCGGCGCGCTTCGTCACGTTCGACCCGCAGCTTTTCGCGCGCTTCGTTTTTCAGTTCAGCGGCTTTGAGCTTCGCATCCAGTTCGGCTTGCGTGAGCCCCACCAGCTTCAGCGGGTCGAGACACTTGACGCGGAGCTTGAACACTTGCGCGTAGCAGTTCGCTTCGAGGCAGCACGCTTCCAACCGAGCGAAACACTCGATTTTGCGCCGGGTCGCCTTCGCGAATTCCTTGACCAGTTCAGCGGCGGTCGCACGGTACGCAGCGTGATTTTCAAGGTGTTCGATCTTGCACTGCGCCAGCACGTTGTCGACGTAGAAAACATTTGCCGTGTCGCCGGGTGGCAAAGCGCGCCCGGGTGGCAAAGCGCGCCGCACATAACAGATATGCTTCGCCGTGGTGTTGCTGCGACACCGGGTCGTGAACAGGATCACGGGCTTCTTGCCGACTTCAATGTGCTTGGCAACCGGGAAGTGCGAACCGTACGAATAAATTGTGCTGTGTTCGAAGAACAAACTGTTGCTGGCGTTGCGTGCGTGGGGTTGCGACTTGTTCGCCCATAGATGGGCAACCATGCTGCTGGTGTGGACCTGCTTGAAGCGAGTGATCATGCCATGATCCTTCTGCCGCGTCAGCGGCGATAGAGTAGGTGCGGGACGCGTCGGCCTTCTCAGCAACGGTTCAGGTTGCTCCAGCCTTTCGCGCTTCGGTGCCCGCGCACCGGCACTGTTTAGTCTCGTGCTCACTCCGGCGAATTCTCGTCGCCGGTCCATCCGGGGCGCGACCCCGGCAAGCTCTAGCGTCGGGAATCGAACCCGATGGTAGCCGGTTAAAACCAGCTTGCGGTTTCCCTGACCACCCAAGCGAGGCACCGTACAATTCCAACTGTCTCGCGTGAACCATGGGCGCAAAAAATTCAGTGGCGGGATTTTCACCCGCACCGATTGTACGCGTCGCGTGGTGCCGTCGTTCAAAGCGGCGCAAGGTTGATAACCTTGAACGCCGCCGAACGATTCGACCGCCACAACCGCAACGCTACCCCGCCCGTTAGTTCCGGACGGTCTGACAGGCACCGGCGGTGCCGTCGTCCTTGTCGTTGCGCTTGGTCACGCTGCCCAACCGAGCTTCCAGTCGCTCGGTCGCGGCGCGGCAACCTTGGCCGTTGAAATTATACGCTTCGACGACGATCTTCCCGCCCTTGCCGATCTTCACGCGGATGTACTTTTCGGTCTCGTCGATCTGGATCGGTCGTGTCGGTTCACTTGGCATTGGCGTTGACTCCCAAAATGTGCTCTTGAATGAATTCCACTTCGAGGCGCAACGCCTCGGCTCGTAAGGGTACGTTTCGGGCTACCACGTGGGCCTTGAAGCGCCCGTTCTGCTCGGCGTCAGTCAGGACCACGTCCCAGCCGCGTCCGGTGGCCGCTGGCTCGACGTTAGAGGCGCGGGTCACGGTTTGGTGCCCTTTCTCCGCCAGACGCGCCAGATCGTCGCTGTACAGGGTCTGGATCGTGCCATTTCGTGTCACCTTGATCAGTTTGTACATGGTCAGCGCGCTCCAGTTCACCAAGTGCAGTCAAGCGCCGGACGACGTCCGGGCGCAACCATAGGCCGTCGATCACCGCCGGGCTCACTGCCCGACCTTCACGTAAACGTAGACTTCACCTTCGTGCTCCTGCTCGATCACGGACTGGCCTTGGCTTGCGTACTCGGCGACGGTCTCGGAGACCGCGTAGCGTTGCGCGACGTTGTCCATCCACTTGTCGTTGAACGACGACGAAGAGCGCGCGTAGTCGCACACGAAGCCGACGCTGCCCTTTTCTTTGTCGATGTAAAATCCGAGATCGTTGTGCCCGCCACCGAGGTACGACCGGCGGATGATGACGTGCGCTTTGTCGCAGTCGGTGAAGCGCGTGTCGTTGGCGTGATCGTTCGCGTAGTAGCGGGACTTGCGGCCCTTCCAATCGATCAGCGGCTGCGCTTCCGCGTGGACTTCAATTTCCTCGCGCGGGATGCCGCAGCGCACCAACGCTTCGACGAGGTTTTCGACGTTGGTGAAGTTCAGTTTTATCTCAGTGTAGTGGCTCATGAAAAAAGTCTCCGGATCGGAGTGGAAGAAAAGCCGGGGCGCGGTGCCCCGGCTGAAAGAGTTTACTTCAACGCGCTGATCAGGTCCACGGGCGCGTTGACCGGCACGCCTTCGGGGACCGTGATCGGGTCGACGAAGGTCAACGCCTGCGTCGGCGTGATCTCTTCGCTCGCGAGCAGCAGATCGATCACGACCTGATCGAGCGTTGCGCCCCGCTGGCACGCGGCGATGAGCTGATCGACGGGCTGCGAGACCTGCACGAGAATTTGCGCGTGCTTGCCCGCCGTGCTCAGGATGTCTTTCAAGTCGACCTGCAGCGCCGACGCCAGTTGGTGGTACTGCTTGAGTTGCGCCGTCAGGTCTTTGCGGCGGCGGTTGGCGATGCGCTTGGTCAGCGCGGCCTTGCCGTCCTCGCTGTTGTCGGCCTTCAGCGTCGCGATCTCGGCGGACAGCGAGTCCATGCTGGACTTCAGATCGGCGACCACGTGCTTGATCAGGTTGCCTTGCTGTCCTGCACTCTTGCCGACGGGCAGCACGAGCACGGGGAAATTCAGAGCCTGATAAAACTTTTCGAGACGCTGAACCAGTTCGCCGTGGTACTGCGAGATGAAGAACGCGCCGACGCCGACGCTGATGCGGCGCGTGTCGGTCGCCACGACGCGCTGGATGAATGCGCTGATGTCGTGCGTCTGGCACTTGCCGCTGATTTCGTCGATCAGCTTTTCGGCCAGCGCTTCGAGCTGCGGGGTGCTCGCGTTGATGCGGCCCGAGTTTTTATTGAACTCGATCCACGCGGCGCTGTCGTACGTCGCGCCGGACGACTCCACGAAGCGCTTCGAAAACTGAAAGCGGATCACTTCGTCGTCGGCGATCTTGTCGCGCAGCAGTCCGTTGGTGCCTTCGGCGATCACCCCTTCTTTCTGGAGTCGGCGCGTGGAACGAATAAAGCTGTTTCGCGCCTTGATGTCGCGGACGCTCTCGACGATCCCCGCGCTCTCGGCGGCGCGGCGGACGTCCTTGGCGGGGCGCTCGGCCAGTTCGGGGATGATCACCCAACCCAGCGTGTACTGGTCTTTGTTGGTGACGGCGTTGCTCAGTGAGGACAGGGCCATGGTCGTACTCGTTTCTGGTCGTCAGACCGTTTAGGTTTTTTTGCGGGCCGCGTCGGTGTCAACCGCGCGGATATTGTTTCAGGTGTTCGTCTTCGAGTTTAGCGATCTCGTTGAGTGCATCGGCCATTACGGTCGTCGGCCACTTTGTCATCGCGTCGAACGCGTTGAGTTTGATCACAAGAATCGCGGCATCCACTCTGCCGCGAGGCGTCCATGGCAGCGTCACGAGCGTGTTGCAGTTGCCGACAGATGTTCGCTCGTGGACGTCGATCGTGTAGTGCGGGCCGGTGAAGTACCGTTCCATTAGTTTCCTTTCGCGGGCAGCAGCAGTTGCGGCACGCCGTCCATTACGAACGCGGCGGTATCGGACGCGTCGTCTTCGATTGTCGCTCCAGCCGGAACGGCCCGGCCTTCCTTGCACCAGTTGCGCAGCGTCGCGATCTGCTCGGCCATCGTCACGGCAAGCGGCTTGGTGCGGCGTGCCGCTTCGACGAAGTGCTCGGCGGTCGGCTGATTGACCTTCGCCGCGAAGCCGAAGCGCAGCGCGCGCTTCACGATGGCTTCGAGTTCCGCTCCGCTGTAACCGCGCGTCGCGTCGGCCACGGGCAACAGCACGTCGGCGCTGATCTTTTCTTGCAGCGTCGACTGTACCGAACCGGCTTTCGCGTACGCGCACGCCTTCGCGTAGTGGATCGCCAGAATTTCCAGCCGTGCCTTTTTGTCGGGCAGGTCCACGAAGCTCACCAGATCGAAGCGCCCGGCCCGGATCAGTTCCGGGGACGATTCAAATTTGGTGACGTCGTTGGCCGTCGCGACGACGAACACGTCAGCGGGTTTGTTCTGTAACCACGTCAGCAACTTTCCCTTCACGCGTGCCGTCGTGCCGCCATCCAGTTCACCGCCGCCGCCGCCCAGCGCTTTCTCGATCTCGTCAATGTGGACGACGCAGGGGGCGCACGCCTTAGCCAACGTGATGAACGCGTTGACGTTTTCCTCGGACTGTCCGACGATCCCACCGAACAGACTGCCGACGTCGAGCAGCAGCAACGGCAGCGACCAGTGAGCCGCGAGCATTTCAGCCAGCAGCGACTTGCCGGTGCCGGGGATGCCGGTGAGCAGCAATCCCTTCGCGAGTTGCAGGCCACCGGCGCGGGCCGCGTCGTAGTTCGTGAAGACGTCGTCCTGTTCGCGAATCCACGCCTTGACGTTCTCCAGACCGCCGACGGAGTCGAGGCCACCTTTGCAGGTCTTGTACTCGACGACGTTGCTGCGTTTCACGATCTGCGCCTTCTCCTGCAGCGCGAGTTCAACGGCTCGGTGATCGAACGCAGAAAAGCGCGACACGCTCAGCCCCAGCAGCCCGCGCGCTTCGATCTCGGTCAGGCCAGCGCAAGCACGAGCGAAGCGCGGGACGACCGACTCGTCGATGTTCAAATTCTTGAACGCCGGGAGCTTCTTGTACCAGTGGACCGACGGCACCAGCACGGTTTCGAGCTGCTTGACGTTCGGCAGTTCGAAGGTTTGGATGTTCAGGTCCGGTGCGATGGACGGCGGGATGGTGAACGGCAGACCGAGGAACACCAACACGCAGCGCGATCCACGGATCGCCCACAGCGTTTCGCGGACAAGGCGCAGGTTGTTCGGCGTGTTGAGCAGGTGCCCTGCGTCGGCCAGCACGAGAACAGCGCGGTTCTCGTCGGCGTCTAAAGTTTTCTTCTTGAACTCCGCCACGGCGCTGAAGAAATCAAGCGGGGCCAACTCCGTGATTTTACTCGGGTCTTCGACGCTGATCTGGCGATATGACACCGGCGACCAGACTTTCAACTCGCGCAGACCGAGTTGATTCATGGCGACGTACTGCAGCACGCGCGTGACGGAATCCAGCGCGCGCTTTTCTTCCGTGCTCTGGATGACGACGCCGGGATGCAGTGCGCGGATCACGGCACAAAGCGCGTCTTCCCATTCGGTCAGTTTAATTTCGGGCATGGGGGCGTTCCTTTCAAGAGAGGTGGGTGGAGGTTACCGCTTGAACGCGGTGCCTTCGATGAATTCCTGCGCGGTAACTTTCTTTACCGTGGAAGTGCCGGTGCTCACGTCGATGGTCGTCACCGTGATGCCGTCGCCGCCGCCGGTCGCAACGGGCGCGTTCTGCAGCGCGATCTTGAGCGCGTCCGCCGGATCGATGTCGGTCTTGGTCCCCAGCGCGTCGAGCTTCGCGGCGGTGACCTTGTCGTACTCGCTCTCGTGAATCCACAACGCGAAGCTCAGATCAAACTGGCCGACGTCGTCGATCACGAACAGGAAGCGCGTGCAACCCAGCTTGCGGCACGCCTTCGCGATCTTCTTCGGGGAGGCGTCCTGCCCACCGTACAGGCCGTGCTGGAATTCCTCTTCGAGTTTCTTGTAACCGTGCTCCGCCGGGTCGATGTTGTCGAACGTCAGTGCTTTGTTTTCTTCCCCTTCCAGTTCTTCAAGGAAGGCCACCGGGTCGACGCAGTCGCGGCAGACGAGACAGTCGTCGTCGGTGTAGCTGCGCTTCCAACCGTAAGAGTCGGCCTGCGTGCGCACGGCTTTCTGACAGCCTTCGCAGACGGCCCACTCGTCGCTCCATTCGATCTCGACGCCGATCTTCTCCAGCGCCGCGCACAGTCGATTCGGGATGTCGTCGACGTCGACGCGCTTCTGTGTTGCGTTGTTGTAACTGGAAATGGTGTTCCAGTTGCAGAAGGCGATCACGCCGCTGTCCGGGTCCGTGTATCCGGGCTCGGCGTAGCCGGTGCAGAGCGTGACGTCGTCGCAGCGGCCTTTGCCGTCGATGGTCTTCGCGGCGACGTGCGCGGCTTTGATCAACCGCAGTGCGCGTTCGAATGTGTTTGTGTTCGTCATGGTCGCGTTCTCCGGTTTGGGTTGAGTGGGGCGGGGCGCGTCAGCTTTTCTTTTTGGCTTTGAAGTTCGGCACGTATCCATCGGCCTTGCGCTGCGCCATCGTCGCTTTCGCAATCGTGCTGCGCACCTTACCGGACAGCGCATCGCGTTGCCGCGCAATCGTGTCGGCGACGCACGGCGGCAGCGCCAAGCGCAAGCTGCCTTCCTTGCCGATGTATTCGATGAACACCGTGTCGCCTTCCTCGCGCTGCCGGACGGTCTGAACGATGTACGTCTGCGTCAGTTCGATGACTTTGCTGGATGAGCGCACCGTCGTTGCCTTCGTCTTGAACGTGTCCGGCTTGCCGTCGAGAGCGCGGAACGTTCGGTCGAACACGTCGCCCAGCACGGACCGGCTGGGGAGGCCGTTGTTGTCGGTGTCCATTGTGATTGTGATCCTTTCAAGAATCGCGTCGGTGCTGGCTTGCTCACGGACCAACACCGATGACCGCCGTTTGCCGTGAGGCGAGCAACGGGATGAAATTAGTTGAAGAACGCCAGCGCGTTCTGTTCGTCGGCGTAGTTTTGTTCCATGCGGCGTACGCCACACGTCAGCGCGGTGGCCTTCGCTTCGTCGCGGCAATGCTCGATGCCGTAAAATCCCCAGCACGAAGACTGCACAGCACTCGCGTCGCGGACGACGAAGCCGTACACGTCATTGCGAAGGTATTGATCGTAAGTTTCGACTTCACCCTGCAGGTACTTTTCGGCGGACGCCAGCGCGTCCGGGTCGGTGCCCCACTCGTCTGCGATCTGCGCCTTCGTGATGAACGCGAAACCGATCTGGCCGGAGTCCCAGCGGCAATCGAACGGCGTGGAACTGATCGTGATTCCGCTGTGATCGTACAGGTACAGCGGGACGACCAACGCGCCGTCGTTGCGTTCCATAATCGCGGCTTTCAGCGCGGCCCATCCGTTGTAGTCGCTGGTGTTGTAATCGTGCCCGACGTCGCCCAGTTTGTACTTTTTGTGGAAGCAGACGAACGTCGCAACGTTTTCGTTCTCCGTGCGCGGGTTGCGGGGGTCCGTGTCGATGAAGATGTCGACGGTGACGTCAGCGTGTTCGAACGATTCAATCGGGTCCATGGTCGTGTGCTCCAGTTTGGTTTGGGTTGAACGTTAGAAGGAATAAATTTTACCGCCGTCGCCGACACACGGCCCTTCACACCGCCGCGCGTGGCAGTACTCGGTCATTTCGTCGCGGTGGTGAACGGGTCAAGCAACACCGGCGCGTCATCGTGTTCCGGAACGCCAGCAGCTTCCAGCAACTCAACATCGTCCGGCGCGATGACGGTATCCAGCAACTGCTGCAGTTCGACCAGATCACCGTAACTGATGCGCTCGGCCCGCAGTTCCCCGTGCAGGTACTTCAGTCGTTTGGTTTCTTTCGCTGTTGCCTTGCGGTACTCCAGTCGTTTGGTTTCCGCTGTTGCCTTGCGTTGCAACACCGGCGCGGCGACGGCGTTCTTCGCTGCGAGTTGTTTTTTAGCTTCGTGGATCACGATGAAGCAAATGTCGGCGCGCTTCAAGCGCTTCGCATTTTCCTCGGTGATCAAAATTTGTTCAGCGTCATCCAGATCGTTGGTGCTGACCAACGCGACGTTGAGCCCGACGAGGTAGTGATTGGTCTCGGCGATTTTCTTGATGGCGGTGACGATCTGCTCGGCCAGCGTTTTCGTTGTGGTCATGGTCGTGTTCTCCAGTGGTTGTACCCATTCCCGCGCTTCATGGTGAGTGTTCACGACGCCCGGTCGCGGGTGTCAATCACGGAGTGCCCGGCCTTGCGCTGTTTTTCGAGCATTGCGTCGGCGGTATCGTTCGCGTCGTCGCGGTCCGTCGTGTAGTACGAGTTGAGCACGCGATTGCCGACGTCGGTGATCCGGACGGTAAACTCTTCGTCCTTGCGGCGGACGGTCAAGCGGCGCGTTGCGATCCGGCTGAGAATTTGGTCAAGCATGGGGTGATCCTTTCGGTTGGGGGTTTGACGTGCCGTTGTGCGCGCCCTCGCTTCACGGCTGTCAGGCCGTTTTCGTCAGTGCTGACACACCGACTACGTTACGCGAGGCGCACGCACAAAGGCGCGGTTGAAAATGAATGGTCCCCGGCGCGTTGCCACGCCGGGGACCGCAATTGTTTTCACTTCGTTGTGTATTTCGCTGCCGTAGGCCATCACTCCCCGGGTCAGCTTCGAAAGTCGCAAGGTCTGTTCTTCAACACAAACGCCACTCAGTTGAGTGGCGAATACTTGCGGCAGGTCTGTTTTTGGTTTTGGGCTCACCGGCATCTAGCCGGATATTGTCTCGGCTTACGTGAGAGGCCATCACTCCGCCTCACTTGTCGCCCTGCGTTCGCGCTGAATGGGTCCATTAATCCTATCGGGCTTTCGCCACCGGATTTTATGCGTGGTCACTCGGCTGGTCAGTTCGCCTCTTCCGCTCCACCGTATGGTAATCGGTTGTCACTGGGGGTTGGCTGTCGCTACTGGGCCGCACGCTTTGAGTCACCCCTTGGGGTTCCCGTACGGACGCCACCGGATATAGGCCACCCCGGCGACGCCCTCATCAGCGTTACTTGTCAGTCGCTCTCCCATGAACTGGGATCACTCGCGCGCCGTTGTCGCCCCCATTGGTTTGGGGTCGATCCGTCAAGATGGCCGTCAGGCCCGGTCGCGCTTCTGTATTCGGTTTTCAACCTACGCCCTTCAACTCCATAGGTGATATTACCCGCTGCCCGGCCTATGTCAACGGTGTTTTGGTCATAAAATGGTAATTCTTTGACATTGGGTGCAGATTACCTATGGTTTAGTGGGTGCAGTTCTTTTGCTTCTCTAGGTGTTTTTCACCTTACCCTTAAGGGCACCTAACATGTCCTCTGCCGCCTCTGTAGAGGGAAAACCATATTCAGGCGGGAAGCGCACGTATTTCCGGGCGATCACCCATGCTATGAGCGGCTTACGGTTAACTTGCCACGGTGAGCCCGGCCCGGCGACCTGATAACCGATCTTGGTTTGCCCTATGAAACCTTCTGCTATCCACTCCTGCACCCAACCCCGGATAGCACGGAGACTTGCGCCGGTGTAAAACTCCAACTCCGGTAAGGTCATCAACTCTGGAGCAGATGGTAAGCGATTTAAAATCGCGCGCCCGCGTGCAAAACGTTTCTTCTGATTAGCAGGCATGTCAAGCTCACTTGATCGGGTTAACTGTGATGCTTCTTTCGTCCAGCTTGCGTTGATTTTCAGCGAGCGTTGACGGCGACAAATGCAGGTACACTTCAGACGATTTTAGCGATGAGTGTCTAAGCATTCCTTTAACCATCAACACATCTTTAAACATCTCGTAAATGTAGACGCCGCGCGCATGCCGCATTGCATGTGACGAATAGTGAATGGAAAGCCCGATCTTCTCAGCGTACGTGTTGAACACTCGGTCAAGCGTACGCGAGCTAACATGCCGCGCAATGTTGTGCGACGTGAACAAGAACTTTTGACGCGGGTGCATTCGCTTCAGGTACTCCGTCACGTACAACACGGCGGACGCCTCAACCTGCGGCGGAGACCGGCGCGGCAATCCCTGCGCACCTTTCTCGCGGCGCTGCTTAAGCGTTTGCAAATCCACTTTGTTGTCAGCGAGCCACTGAAAACTTTCACGGTCGAGGATCGCGCATTCACTCACGCGCAGCGCAAAATAAAAGCAGCAGAACATCGCACAGTGATCACGGGCACGGTTGCGGTTGTCGGTGTCGGATGCGATAGCATTCAGCAACGCGGAGACTTGTTCTTCAGTGAGGAACTTGTATTTCTCCGGCTTGCCCTTCACGCCGCCGCGCTTGGGTTCACCGTTTAGTCCGGGATTGTGTCCCTTGCTTCGTTTGTAGCTCATGGTTGATCCGCGCCGCGTGGCGGAGGAAGCAATTCCCCCTGCAAGGTTGAATCGTACGCCGTCGGTTCCACGGTTGCATCAACTTTCGCGGACGACTCCGGCTCCGGCAGCGCGACCGGCGGCGCGACGAACAGTTGCGTCAGCACGATTGTGTGCGCCTCCAGTTGCCGCTTCAATCCTTCCGCAAGCAATCGCACTTTACACGGCAGCGCAATGTCGTGTGCTTCCATCCACTGGATAATCTGTCGCCCGTGTTCGACCGTGGCCGGGTCCATCACCGCGAGTTGATTACGGTGATCGAACGCCCAATCAGAACACATGTCCATCGCTTTCGCGTCCGGGTTGTCGGACTGGTTGACGCGATCCTCCCAGACGCGCAGAAAACAATCCTGCGCGGAAGCGGACGTTACAAACAACAGCAACAGCACGGCGTATTTCATTATCCCTCCTTTGGTTTGCGCTGCGCGGTCTGCCATTGTGGGGTGCCAAAACTGCGCAACAAGATCAGCACAGCAGGAGAAAACTGATAAACGGCCTTTGGACTATTCACCGGACGATCTGGTTTGTCAGGGTTATAGAGGGCAACTCCGGCATCGACAAACTGGTGCATCGTCTGGCGTCGGAACGTCTCTCGCGTGTTTGGCGCGTATTCCTTACCGTAGTGCTCCCGTGACCAATCCATGATTGGCGTGATGCCGACAAGGGGATTTCCAGCCTGTGCCCACGTCTTGTTCGGGGGCAGATTCAGCAGTGCCAAAAGGGACAACGCTGATCGTTCGTTGTGCTGCGCACGCGGCAGGCCAAGAGAAATGAGGATTTGATGCGCCTCGTCGATATGATTTTTATTGTTCGTTGTCATGCGGTCAGATTATCCAGTTGCCCATCAATCATTTCCTGCGTCGCCTCGCCACAACGCATTGCCCATTCCCCAAGCTCAATTAGCGCCTTTCTACTTGGGTATGTCCACTGGAACGGCGGAAATTTTCATCAACGCCGGTCGTATTGAGGTACATAGCCAAGCCACGTGCAAGAGCTTCTGGTAAGCCGTGCTTGTTCTCGTGATACATGTTCAGGTGATTTTCTAGGCCCAGCATTTCGGCATTGCCGAATGTGTCTGGCTGCACCACGCAGGCAACAATCCGGCGTTTTTCTTCCTTTGAGGAAAAACGACGAACCACGCAATAGAAGCCATTCGGATAAAGCCACTTTTCAGTTTCAGCGTTGCGCTTGATGGCATTTGGCTTCTTGATGCCCTGTTTCGGCCAGTCGATGTTTTGACCAGCAAAATGTGCGGGGTACAGCAGGGGCACCGTGCCCGGTTCTGGCATCTCACAGAGATGCTCTTTCAGTCGAAAATCGACAACCGGCCCGGTCGATATTTTTATACCTACATCCGCCAATGAAGAGCGAATCGCGGTTGAAAGCTCGATGGCATTACGCTCTTGTGAAGTCGGTACATGGATGAAACGCTCGGAATCATCGGGGAATACGATCCGATTGAAGGGGTGCGTATGCGTCACGAGGTCGTCGAAGCTGTCATCGGTCGAGGTAGTCACGGTCACATCACCTTGCTCGCCACCACGCTCCAGCAAAAGGATGATGTTCTCCTGCAGGACATCATCATCCTTGAATGCTTTGCTCCGTGAATCAAACAGGTGCATGTGCCGAATTGCCGCTCGCTCAAGCACAAAATCGCGGAAATCCCGGTAATAAGGGCCATTGCAAAAGCTGCGCGGGATGATGGCAACGACTTGTCCACCCGGTGCGGTTAGCGCCACTGCGAGTGCAACAAAAGCCGAATACAGATTAACTGTCTCAATACCGACTGTGCGCAACGTCAGCCGGTGCTCTGAATTACTCTTGATCTTCTTGTACGGTGGATTCAGGATCGCGTGCGTAAAACGGCCTTGGCCCTGCTTGCAGAGCATCGAAGCATGTTCGATGAAGTCATCCGTCACGATATTTGACTTCACGGCCAAACGCTCGCCATAAGCCGCCATAGTTTGTGCAAGGTGGGTGCGCAAAACCGGGTCGATCTCATAAGCGCACGCCTCCACTTTGGCAAAGCCAAAGCCACCAACTGCCCAGCGGTCAAGAAACGCACATGACAATGCACCAACGCCCGCGCCTGCATCAAGAAGTTTGCAGGTCTGTAGGGTACTGGCCGGGAACAGGGATGCCATGAACCGTGCGACGCTTGAAGGTGTCATGAACTGGCCGAATTCGGCTTTGTGCTTCTGAGCGGTCAGTGGTGCCACTCGGCGGCGAACGTTGTCAGCGTGTTCAAGTAGTTGCAGCATTTCCGTTCCTCATTGGCGCGGCGAAACGACGCCGACGTGCTTGTAAAGAGTGGTACGTGACACGCCATAGCGACGGGCGACATCAGCCACATGAATATCTGGATCGCGCAAAAGCGCCTTTATCTCTCGCACCTGCTTGTCGTCAAGTTTCGGTTTTCTGCCACCAGCTCGACCTCGGGCACGGGCGGCCACCAATCCGGCTTGTGTGCGCTCCCGAATCAGATTTCGCTCGAACTCGGACAGAGCGGCGAACACATGAAAAATCAACTTGCCCGCTGCGCGGTCAGAACTGTCATGTTTTCCTTCGGAAAATTCTTACGGTACTGCCGCCAACCGGTAAAATTACCACCCTCAGCAATGAACTCTAACCGATCACGGAACCATTGAATGTCTTCTAACTCGTCGGGTTTTTTCAACGCTTGTGCTGCGTGTTCGAATGGTGACAAGTGCCCCGACGCGAGCAGCCGGTCGTGCAAATCGTAGTCTTTCGCGTGGTCGATCTCACCTTCCATAGTCAGGTAAGAAGTGCGTGCCGCCCGTGCCGTTGTGATCTTCAGCATCTGCTCAGTGGTCAAATTTTCGTCGATGTACTTATCAGCAAAAGGCAAATGCCACTCGCCTTCTTTCTTCTCGACCGGCGTGCCGTCCAAGTAAAGATCGAGCATCTTAAACGCGAGCGCTTGAAACTCCGGCTGCGCGTCTTTGTGCGCGCGGAGATTGAAAAAGTTCACGTAGTCGGTTGCCGTGCAGAGCGTCGTCATGTGCGCGAACGGTTCGAGCACACGATTACAGATCGACTTGTGGAGTCCATGCTCAGCCATCGCTTGGGCGTGCAACACTGCTTGGTCACGGGCGTGTAACCACGTGGCTATGCAATGTTCTTTTTGCTCAGAAGAAAGCGTTTCACCGGACTGCATTCCTTTTTGTTCCGCACCCCAGTGAACGGGCATGGCTGGGTTTGTTTTCACCGCTTCGATCATCTTCTTCAGCGGGATTGCACGGCTGCTTGCGGCGTTGCGTGAAAACATCCGGTGTGTCATGAACTCGCTGTGAATAAAACGCGGGTACGTCAGCAAGAACGTCGTGATGCGTGCACCGTTCTCAACGTTAAAACTGTCAGCTACGATCTTGGCTTCGATCATCGGGGGCGATCCTTTCGGTTATAACGTGTTCAAGTGCTTTTCCGGCAACCGAGAACTTTGCTCAGATGCTCCAGCATCTGCCCGCAAATTTCCTGCGGCATCTTCGTTGCGTTGACGGGGATGATGTTGTGGGCGCGCGAGTCCGCAATCGCTTGCAGGTGATTGAACTTTGGTTTCTCGCCAATGTACTCGCCGTGCGGATACTGTGACGGAAAAGAACCGGTCTTGATCTTCAACGAATTGTATTGATCGTTGACGTGGCGCATGAACTCGTCGCCGTTGTCCTCGATCCGGCAATGCTCCTGCCGCGTGTCCTTCCGACGCAACGCTTGCCGCGCCAGAATTTCCTCGACCGGCAACTGAAACACGAAGTAATAGTCGGCCATCAAATTCAGGCCAACCAAGTCCTGCAGCTTGATCAACCAATCCGCCTGCATCCCGCTGGCCTGCCCGTACACGAAGTCGGTGATGCGATTGAACCGGTCGCACAGTACAATGCCGCCTTCGGCTGAAAACGTAGCGAACTCCGCTTCGAACTGCACGGAGTCCGCCGCGAAAATCAATCGCTCCGCTGTCGGTGCAATGGTCAGCCCCGGCATCTTCACGACTTTGCGCAGCTCCTGCCCGGCGCGCGTGGAACCGGGGTGCCTGACGCGCTTGACTCGGTCAGTGCTCATGCCCCGGTCAATCGTCAGCTTGTCGTACAACAGGTCCAGCGCAGTGCTTTTTCCGCTGCAATCAGCGCCGTCAACTGCAATGATCATGACGTCTCCTTTTCAAAACGGTTGTTTGTGACAAGCCACTGAATCAAAGCGTCGCGCGTGATCACACGCACGGCCCCTTCCTGCGTGAATGGCAGACCGCTGTACAACGCCCAATTGCGCAGCGTCGTCGGCGTCAGGCCCAGCAATTTTGCGTAGCTGTTGGACGTCCCCGTCGGCGGCAACGCCGCGACGCGTTTCATCGACACCTTTAAGTTTCCGCCGGTCGGTCTGCCTGATGGCATGACGTTACCTCGCGAGGACGTACTTCTTTTCGATGACTTTTTCCCACCACGGTGGCGGCACAACAATGCCGCACTCCACCGGCGTATTGTAAAACACCAGACAGCGATGCTCGAAAATGGTAAAGTTTTCACCCGCTTCAAACGCCTGCGCGCACGCCACCGCGCCGCCTTCGTTAACGATGGGTGCGTTTGTAAAGTACTCGCGATCCAATACGCGAATTCTGCGCACCACGTCCGTCAACCACGCGACGGGAACCGCTACACCAAAAAAGTTGTCGACTTCGGGGTTATCTTTTTTCTGCCCGAAAATCGGAACGCCGGGATCGTCCCTCTTCGCCATGCCAAACCACTCCTTAAAAAGACTCCGCGCCTTGAACCGACTCGTGATCACTCATCACGCGAACGTGTACCTTCGACGCGTCGAAGGCTGGAAAACTTTCAACGATCCACGGGCGCATGCTCTGTTCGAACCAGCGCCGCCATACTTCAGCTTCGTGCTCGCCGGGAAACCGGTTGAAGTAACACAGGTTCACCGAGTCATATTTCAAGCCCTGTTGTTCAAACACGGGCTGCAGCTTCTCCGGGAACGGATTTTCCCAGCGCGAAATCTCCGCGACCTTGACCGCGTTCGTGCCGGGTTGATGCTGCGCCGCTTGCTGATCGATCTGATCGACCATGCGCTGCAAATACGCTTGGCCCTGCTCCGGCGTCAGTTCGCGGTGAATGAAAATTTGTAGCAATGCCATTACCATTTCTCCCCTGTCAGAGACCAAAAAATAAAAAATAGACCGGCTGCGGCCTCACAGAACAGTACAAAACCTACAGAGCCCGCGTTAGCGCCCCACGGCGACCAAATCGACCAAATCGCCACGACTAAAAGAGCGAGCCCAAACAACGCGGCAAAAATTTTCTTTATCGCAGCGACGTACGTGACAACCATCTTTTCAATTGGGTCTTTTGCCATGGCTACTTCTCCATATGCGAATCCGTCAAAATCTGTATGACGCAATCAACGGTTTCCTTAAATTTTTTGGAACGGTTTCTTTCTCTCCAACGCCGAAACCGATCAATCGTCGTGATCAACGCTTCTTTTTTCTGCGCCTTAACCTCTTCACACCGCGCCATGATAAGTGGCGTTATTTCTCCAAGTTAGCGACTTCGTGCGCGTCCGGGGTGTGGCTGCGCCAGTGTCCGGGATCGGACATGGTCGAAGGAATACAACGAATTTCCCATGCCGGATGAGGATTGATCAAACGCTGCTGCACCACGGCGCGGCAAGCCTGTGCAAACTTTTCGTTGCCCTTCGGAACTTCGAACACAAATTCTTTTTCGTGCGCGAGCACCAGATGCGCACCGGTCGCGGCGGCAACCTTGCAGAAAATATCCAAATAGAAAGACAGGATGCTGCCGTTCGACGAGTTGATCAGGATCGCGTGCGCCCGGTACAAAGAATCCTGCGGCACGTTCAGCACCCGGCCCATGCGGTCGCACACGCCACCGGTGCTTTTGAGACTCGCCTCCAGACTTTGCTTCATCACCGGAAACCCGGCGATGGAATTGACAAACTTGTCCCGCCAATTGTAGAGCGTCTTTTTGTCGCCGACGCCCTTCACCTTCGCGGCAGTCAGCCGCTGCGTCAGCCGTTCAAACCCGGAGCCTTCCAACGCCTGCCGCAGCAGCAAGCTCGTCGCCTCGTGCGTGAGCCCGCAACCTTTCGCCAGCAGCGGCAGTATGTTGGTGCCGTCCGCCGCGTTCATGCGCACCGCGTTCTGCAGCTCCAGATTGTTTGAGTAGAACGCCAGCAGCATGACCTGCAGGTCCACGGCACGGCAAACCACGAGTTCGTGATCCGGTCGCGGCACAAACACCTCGCGGATTTCGTTTGTCAGCGGCGCAAGACGGTCGGACAAATCCGGCTGCTTGCACTGCGGAATTCCACCGCGAGAAAACGTCGAGAGCAAATGTTGGAGATGGAATCCGCCGCCGGTCGTGTCGAAGAAAATACGCGCGCCCATCTCACCCCGCGCTCCGGAAAAACACTGCGTGAACGTCCGGTAGCGGTGGTACCAGTAAAACGTATTCGACACCGGGTGATCGACCGACAGCAAGAAATCACGGTCGAAGTCGTACACCATCTCGCCATATTTTTCGCGCGGCGCTGAATGCAGATTTTTGTCGTGCAGGTACCGCATGATCGCGGTCTCGTCTTCCAGATCGACTTCCGACGCGCCGAGCAATTCTTTCAGCTCGTCTTTTTTCTTCGCCGTCGCCGTCGCGCAAATCTCCAAGCGTTTTTTCAGCAGCGCAATGTTCGCGTACGTCCCGCGCTCTTCGGCGCGGATCACGTGCATCGTGTTTGCCATGTACAGGTCGTGGTTCTTCCAATCGGTCTGCGACACGTTCGCTTCGCTCAAAAACGCGAGCATCGTGTACCGGGGATCATCGCACGCGTATTTCCCCATGATCTCAATCGGCACGTCGCCATAATCTTGTGTGTTGTTCGCCGCCATCCAGTCGTCTTTTTCTTTTTCCGTGTCGGTGCTGATCTTGAACTTGTCGCGCATGATCTGCTTGAGCTTGCCGGTCGAGTACACACCGCAGCATTTGATGTTGCGCAGCATCCACGTGTCGATCACGCGCAAACCGGCCAATTGCAGCCCGCGCTTCACGAGGAAACCCAAATCGAATTTTCCGTAGTGAACGAGCACGGTCGTGACGCCGTCTTGGTGGAGAATCCGGTTGACCGCCGTCATCGCCATGTGGATCGGAGACGCGTCATAATCTTTGCCGTCGTTCACGACCAAGTACGCCGCGTCGCCCCGCATGTTCCCGATTGAAATCCCGGCGACGCCGTGCATCGTTGAGTACGCGGAATCGCCGGGCAGTTTGTTCGCGCCGAATGTTTCGATGTCGAGGCTCATCACCGGCGTCGGTGCAATGTCAAACTTGGTCGACTCTCTCAGAATGAGGCTATGGCCGATCTGCGCTAGAATGTTCTGGATCACCTTCGCTCCTTGCAGCGGGGGCTGCGTTAAAACGCCATCGCGGTTTTCTCGTTACAGCCCAACACAGGTTTCGGTCGCAACTTTTCTTCACACTCCACTGCCTTGCGGCACGCCTTGTCGTAATGCCCATCTGCAGCTTCTGCGGACCCAGAAGCGACAAACTTTGCGTTCACCGGGTCAGGAAACGCGGACGTGGCGCGCCGCAAGGCTTCATCTTGATTTTCGCAGGCCACCTTGTACGCCCAGAAACGGTGGCCCTTCGTCTCGACGATAAACACGTGGTACACGGTCAGCTCCCCGCCGGTGGCGGCGTGCAGGAATCACGCAGGTCGGCCACCTGTCTTTTTAGATCGATCACGAGCGCTTCCAACGCTTCGAGCTGATTCAGCCGCCAGCGGTGAAGCTCCGCGTTCTCCGTGCTCGGCGCGGCCTTTTCTTTCTCCGCGCTCACGACCAGCGCAATGGCCTCTTTGCGACGCTGCACAAACGTCGCAAAGAGATCGTTGACCACGACGTCGAACTGCTCGCGCGGAAAATGCATGTGCATGCCGACGAATATCCGCAACATCAGGAACGTGTTGAATTTCAGCTCCAGTGTTGCGAACGTCGCCGCGCGATCATTGTCGGTGCGCTTCGCCATCGTTACTCTTCCGTCGCCGACGGAGCCACGGCGTAGCCCTTGGCGTCGAGCTGCTGCGCGGCCAGCGGCGGCGCGACCGGCGGTGTGTGCTGCGCGAGTTCCGGCGGAATTTCCACCGAAATGGGGCGCAGCGGCACGCGGTCCATCATGCACTTCTTCAGTGCCTGCTGGACGCGCGTGTTCCAGTTGTCCCCGCCGACTTCGCCGATATGGATGCACGTATCGACGCAACCCGTCAACTTCAACGCGAGATCGCGGTTCTTCGAGTACTCCAGCCCCTCCAACTGCTTGACGTACGTCTCCGCCAAGCGGATCACTTCGTCTTGACACTTCATGGCTTGCTCTCCTTGTCGTGCGCTCACTGCTTATGCTGCGGCTACAGGTCGCAACACTTACTCGTCGTCTTCATCGTCGTTGTCGTCATCATCGTCATCGTCATCGTCGTCGTCGTCACCACCAGCGTTGTCGTCTTCGATGTCGTTGATCAAATCCACGATGCCGTCCTGCGCAGCCTCTAACGCTTCAACGTCATCGTCGTTCAAGTTAAGCGGCAGCGACCACAACACCGTTCCGATCTGCACGCGCTTGTCGCGGATAAACCGGAATAATTGATCCGGTGTAACCTCGACGGTGCTGGTCGGTTTTTCAAGCTTGCCCTTCTCCTTTTCTTTCTTCTTTTTGTTTCCCATCTCACGCCGCCTTTCGGGTTTCAACCCATTCGCTGAAGGGGATTACTTCACCCCAATTGGACCCAACTTCTGCATCTGACAAAATCGGCACACCAAACCACGGACAATAACACATGATTTTAACCAGCTCAGGAACAAGCTCAGCTACGAGTTCAGTCGGGACTTGAAATACGATTTCGTCATGGACCGGCAAGAACATTTTGATCGGCCACTTGTGCTCCTTAATTTCACGGCGAAAGCGCGTCAACGCGCGTCGCAGCAAATCGCCGCAGGAGCCTTGTACCACATAGTTACAAGCGATGTACTCCATCCCCTGCGGAATTGGACAGCGGCGACCGAAACAATTCTGGACATATCCCTTGCGCGCCGACTCGGACATGCGATCCAAAAACGCCCGCAACGACGGACGCGCCTGAAACATCCTGTTGAGAATTTGCTTCGCCCCTTCGACCGTGGTTGGAATCCCGGACGCCGTGAGCTTCGCCGCCAGCGCCGTCGGCCCGCCACCGTACAGCGACAAAAAGTTCAGCGTCTTGGAAAGATCACGGTCGCACCCGATGATGTCTGAGGTGGCCTGATGGTAATCCGTTTTCGGATCGTTGCGGTACTTGTTCAGCAGCACGAGATCGTTCGCCATGAACGCGGCGGCGCGGTACTCGATCTGGCTCAAGTCCAGCGACACAATCATGTGCCCGCGCTCCGCGACGAAGAGCTTGCGCAACTGCCGCGACAGCGCGTTGTCGTCCTTCGCGCCCAGCACTTTTTCCAACGCCTTCAGATCGGCGTTGCCCTTGACGACGGCGACGTTTTCTTCGTTGGGATCGGTAGAAGACAAGCGGCCCGTAACAACCCGGTGCTGGTGAAACTGTCCGTGGATGCGGCCCGCCGCGTCCCGCTTCTGGAGGTAGACGTCGAGGTTGGTGCTAACAAGTCGCTGGCGCTGTGAAGCCTCACGGTAAATTCGGACAAACTCAAATGCTTTGGTGTTTCCGGCACGGCGAAAGAACTCCAAGTAGCGCATGATCGCGACGGAGTTCCAGCACGGTCGCCCGGTGCTCTTGGAACGGTCCGTCGTGAACTGCTGGTCTTTTTGTTTTCCCCGGCGTCGGCCCTGCTCGTCGAACTCCGGTTTAGTCCAGAACAACACGACGCCACCCGCCGACTCGAACGCGAGCCACATTTCCTTCCACGACATCACGTGAAAACTGCGCCCGGCGAGTTTGTACAATTCGTCGAAGAGCTGTTCGATTTCTTCGTTCGCTTTGTCGCGGAGCTGCAAGCAATGCATCTCGCCAAGCTGCGCGCCGTTCCACTCCATGTCGGCCAGCGTCAGCACCAGTTCCATTTCGTGCACCAGCAACTCAGCCGCGCTGAACGACGGCAACCCGAAATTTGGAATCTTACCCCACAGTTCTTGCTTTTTCAGCTCGCGGAGCACCAACCGCGTCGCCTGCAAATCCTCGCACGCGTAGTTGCCCATCAATTCTATAGGTGCCAGCGAGTAGTTGCGCCCGGTCTTGCCGACCGACGTCTTTTTCGACGGTTGGTTCTGCGCAAACCACGACTCAAGCTGTTCCAAGTACGTGTGCTTGAAATCAGGTACGTAGATTTTAGTTAAACGATCAAGTTCATAGTTCAGCCGGTCACCCTTGACCACGTGCGCGTACGGCAGCGAGTCGATTACTTTCGCTTCCGTCAGGATGCCGTCGGCCCGCAGCATGTTGACGTCGTACTTCAGGCCGTGGCCGATCAAGGTCTTCTTGGGATCGCGCGCCGCGTCGCCGATCCACCGCAGCACATTTTCCACCGGCAGATTTTCGCAGCCGTCGTCGTGGAGCCGGTGCCGGATCGGCACATAGTATTCCGGCGCTTCTCCGTCGGACGACCACGGTGAAACAGCAATCCCCGCGATCCGGTCGCCGTGGTACGGGCTGAGCCCGGACGTTTCCGAATCGTACAACCAATGCGTGGTCGCCGACAAATCCGGAAGATCGGAAAGACGCTGGACGAGAATCACTTAGTCAAATGCTCCGTGGATTGTTCTTCAGACACTCCGTGTGCGCGAACTCTTTGCCGTACTTGAATGTGAATTGTACCGGCTTGAGCATTTCATCGAACATAACAGCGTAGTCTTTAGGCATCGCGTCGCCAAAATCCGGCTTTAACCCGCAGACGCGGCACACACGCTTCTCGCGGGCCTCCGCGACCGTCATGCCGCCGCGTTGTTCAGCCTCGACGGTGTCGGCCCACCGCAACGCCTCCACAATCTGCGCGTCAGCACGGGTGTTCAGGCCGAGCTTGACTCGTTCCTCGACCCACCAGCGAAAAACAAACAGCCACTCGTCATCCAGTGCGCGGTTCAGACAACTGTTTGGATCGGCGATCTCATCCCGCTTTCGCATGGGCGTGCTTCCTTCCGTGGAGAAGAGTGCGAAGTTTCTTGGCCGACTCGCGTTTCTTTTTGGCCGCAGCACGGCGCTTCGCGTAGTGGCGGTCCAACTGCTTGATGGCCTTGCCGAGCACCTTCCGGAGATCGCGCTTTCCCCAGAACGTCACGGCGGCGCTGTCGTCGTCACCCGCGTGATGGATGAATGGACCACGGACGTTCTTTGTTGTGGGCTTGCCTCCTGTAGTCCCGGCCATTGGGATCGTCGTCGGCAAGTACAAGTAGAAGCGCACCGCCGTGAATGTTTTTCCCTCGATCACTTTTTCGATGATCTCGATGCGATCAGTCATTTCCTCTGCGTAAACATTTACTCGCATGCCGTTGCTCCTTTAAATTCCAGCTCCGTGGTTGTTCTCGTTTTGTGCGATCGCGTCCACGATCCGCCGCGCCGCGAGTGCGTAGTCTCTTCCGTGGACGATGGCGAGAGCTTTTAGCAGCTCTTCTATCGGATCGATTTTTATGAACTCGATCATTATTTTGCTCCTGCTGGCAACGGGACTCCGGCGCAACGGTGGACGATCAACTGAACCATTCCAGCCTGATCGGTCACGCCCGGTTGGTACGTCTGGCCGGTCATCGACTCCCACTCCTTGATCACCGATTCGAGCGGCCACTTGCCGATGGACAACAGCAGCGTGTTCAACGCCGAACTGTTGTCTACTTCTTTCGACGCCTCAGCGCCGAGTGCTTGCGCGACGATGGCTTCGACGTCCGGCGGGGTTGCTTGCTGGACGGGAAAGGTCGTGGCTTTCACCGTTTCCTCCTGTGCTGGTGCGTCGGCTTTCTTTGTGCGCGTGCGCTTCGGCTTTTCAGGGATCGTCACGCTCTCCGGCCCGCTGGCCGGGATTTGCGTGGACGGTGCCAGCGCCGCCGGAGCAATGACGCTGCCGTTGGGCAGAACACTGACACCCTGAATCATCGTGCCCAGCCGCGTGATCTCTTCCCGCGTCAGACACGCGTTGCCCGACGCCCCGCAGGCGTAGCAGTAGTACGGAATGAATCCTGACGCGCTCCGATCACCCAACGACTTCATGCTGACAGAAAATTCCAGATCGGCTGAACCACAGCCCGCCACGTCGCAGCCGTAAAATTCCGCTGATCTCACTTTGGGGATGGTGGGGAGTTTGTTGTTTCCAGCAGCAGGTGCTGCAGCCGCAGCCACTGGAAGGGACACCGGAGCTGGCGGCGTAAAATTCGGCGCTGGCGGCTGCGCGATCGTCATCATCTCCGGCACCGCCGGGGTCTGCGGAATGATCACCGCTACCATCGGTGGCATGACGTTTTGCGTCGCTGCGCCGGGCACTGGCGGGGTTTCAAACGGCAGAGGTGGAGAAATCCGGTCGGCGACCGCGCGGTCCAGCAATGCAGATGCTGCGGATGAGAGTGGCGTCTGCAGTGGCGTCTGCAGTGGCGTCTGCGGTTTCGTTATTGCGGACGCCAGCATTTCGCCAAAGACCGCGTACGCGCCGAGTGTGTGCGTCAATTTTTTCTGCAGCTCTTCCGAAAAACTCAGCAACAACAACGCATCCAAAATTTTTGCCGCCGTTCCCGGCGCAGGCTTGCCAGCGGCCAACTCCTTGTTTGCCGCTATGATCAACGCTTCGATCTCTTCCCGCATCTTCGCCACCGTTTTTTCCTCCAAGAGTAAAATGAGGGTACTTTGTACATAACGTAACTCCTGAAAACAAGGCTATTTTTTAATAAAGTTTTTTATTCTGTTTTTGCTTGTTTTTGAGGGGGGTACCACACTTGTAACTGCATAACGTCTTTGAGTTACAAGAATTGTTAGGGATTTGTTGTGACGCAATTGTGCAGAAAAAAATTGAACCCAGAAATTGATTTCGCAGTTTTTTCCGTGTTACTGTAATGTTTTGGGAACAGATATATTTTTACATTGTTCATCTCAAATTGTGGTAAGTGGGGAAAACTAGACATTATACTTTTTTTAGCTTTTTTGTAGTAGAATTTCAGGTACTAACTCCAAGAGTTCGATATTTAGTCTTACCCGTCCACACAACTACCACCACCCCACAGCACTTACGCTGGTTTTATTGTGTTGTACTCAACAATAACATGAAACAGAAATGTGAGCGCGAACATCGTTTAGTATTCACGGCACTATGTGCACTCTCACAAGTCTTGTAGGGTGGTGGGTGTTAGCCTGAGACAAACCGCAAGACAGCAAATGATTTTTAGTGTCCTCGTCAAAGGGTTTACACGGACAAAAACTACTATATTAATACTATATGAATAATTTATTTCGATATATTAGAGAGAGGGGTTAGGCGGCATTTTTGCTGCCAAGCCTTGGCAGCGAAATACCGCGCCCAATAGGCCAGTACGTTTTCGGACCCGGCTACATACCCTAATGTGTTATAAACCGTCGCAGGCACAGGGTTTAAGGGTGAGACAGTGAATTTCTCGCTGTCACAGCAAACCAGTATTATACTCGTAAAGCAAGTGAGGCACCGTGTTTAAGGGTGAGACAGCAAACTTAGGGTGTCAGAGTGTTTTAATTTCGTCCGGAAAGTCGTAAATCTGAGATTCTTGGTCTTCGGGCGGGGTGGAGTACGTTGTGGGCCACAAACCCATCTCTACGCACGTTGAAAGTTTGAGAACCATGACGCGGTATTGATTTCCACGGTAACGGTGGCGTACTCCGAGGTAGCTCTTTATCCACGGCTGGCTGACCGCTAGCGCGGCTCCGGCCAGCGCTTTGAGCTTTTGGTCAGTCGGCGGCTGTTGACGTCCTGTACGCAGACAGAACTCACGTACGGCACCACTCATGCTGATGACGTTGAGGTAAAGTTCATCTTTGGCTTTGTCGATGCCGTAAACGAGCGAGTACGCTTTGTTCAAATCCAAGATCGCCTTGTCGCGGGTTTCAACCATCTCACCGAAAGTCCTAATTGTACTTGTGAGTTCGTTCAGTGAGATATTCACTGTGCGGGTCACCTCGGTTTTTGTTGTCGGATCAAACTCAACAGTCTTCGCGGTCATCGTTTGACCGTGGTCGCGCATCAGGCGGCAGAGCGTTCCCACCAGAGCTTGTTGAGGGTTGCACAGTTTTTCGATGGTGGGCAGTGAAGGATCAAGCGACAGGATGAACTGATCGTACAGGCGGCAACCAAACCAGAGCGCCGCGAGGTTGTGGCCGACGCGCAGGCGTTCGCTGCCGAAGTCCGCTTCGAGCATTTTGATGACGTCGATCTTCAGTGCTTCAAATTCATTGTAGCGCGCTTGAATGTTTTGGTTCAGCAGCCACTGGGAGAACAGCGGGGCGAGTTCGTACCAGTAGATGTTCTGCAGTTTCGACCAGCGCATGTAATTGACCGTGGCGTTGAATAGGTCCGTGTTCACCGGCATGACGCGGGTCATTTCGGAGACGTCGCCCAAACGCTCCAGCGCCGTCTCACCGACCACGATCAGGTTGCCGTGCATGGGCAGGTGAGCGACGGAAAGATTCTGGCGTCCGCGCATGATTGTTTCGCCGGAGTAGAGCGCGCGGATCAGGCGGCGGACGCGTGTCATTTCTTTTCTGTTCTCACCGTCGTCTTTGAATTCGTCGATGATGATCGGAATAAAATTGGTCATCGACAGGTAGCGTGCCATCGAGAACTCTGACGAGTTCATGCCCACTGCGTTTTTGCCGGATTTTACGCCGGTGATCGTACAAAGGTGCCGGACGGTTTCAGTTTTTGCGGTGTGCGACGCGCCGCGAATGTTAATCGTCGGCAAATGGAACTTTTCCACGTTGAGTTGTTCTTCGAACATGGGTTTGATTGCAGTCGCGGCGATGCTGCCGATGATTGAGCAAATCAAGGTTGGCAAGTGCATGGTGAGCACGCTGCCCCAGTGATCTTTGAGTTGCTTTAGTGTCATGTCCCATGGTTCAAAGCGGACGCCGAAATTTCCGAACATCGGGAAGTTGTGTTTGAGCGCGTCGGTCATAGGCAGGCTGTCACGGCGGATGATGCTGCCCTTGGTGACGTCAAAAGTTGGGTACACAAACTTTTCGTTTTTGTAGACCACCATGGAATGAAACGAGTAGCGTTCAACGTTGCGGTATTTTGAGACTAGATGGAACGCGACGCGTTGCAGTATAGCGTTGCTGTTAGTCATCACACGCATCAGGTCGTTGCTAAAGTATTCTTTGCAGTCGCCGATGTTGTTAAACGCAGCGTTCGGAACAAAAAGGTTGAACGTGGAAACGCCGTCTGTAGCGACGGGGTCAAGACAGGTTGCTGTGACGTCGTACCATTGGCGCATTTCAGGCTGCAGCGCGTCTTCGTCGATGTAGAGCGCGTTGAGCTTTAAACTGAACGAGAGAATTGATTCGATGTTTCCTTTTTTGTCGCGGTGCCACGTCTGGTGATGCTGTTCCCAGATGTCCGGGTCTTCAGTGCTGCCGGTTTTGGTTTGCGACTTGGACGCTTGGACGCGGGCCAGTGCGTTGGCAAAGGTCATGTCGAAGTAGTTAGCATTTTTTTGTTCTTTGTCTTCGCGGTAGAGCTTCACGTCGGGCCGCTTCCAGAATTCACGCACAGCGTCCTTCGTGTACCCGGTCTTGACCAGAAAATAGATCACGTGGAAATCGAGATTGCTCGCGCTCACGTCGGAGATGTTGAATTTAATTTTCAGTTCGTCGAGTTCACCTTGACCGAGTCCGGAGTGGCCGAGGATGCAATACTTTTTCATCCACCGGCGGTTGCGGTCCCATTTAATTTCGTCGACCATTGGAATGACGTTGAGCGTGGGCTCCCATGCCTGCCCAGCCGGGGGCGCGTCCATTGCGTTCTCGGCAACGATATGCTCTACGTTCTGATGCATGGCTAATGTCGTTTGAGCTTTGCGCGCGACGGCGAGCACTTCGTTGACAGCGGTGTTGAATTCTTTTCCGTCGACAGCGAGCTTTTGTGCTTCTTCGTAGTATTGCTGCAGATTTTTGAGTTCGCTTGGCGGAAACGTTTTAAACATTTCAACATCGAAGCACGGCGCTTCTTCGACGCTTTCGTAGTGCTCAGCGACGTTGCCGCCGACGCCGTCGTTAACGTACACAAGGCCGCACGCGGGCTTGTCGTCGCTATACCACTCTTTCACGTTCAAGAAACCCGGCAGGCGCAGGATGCGGGAAATGTCGAAGGTGTTACCGCCTTCCTTGCAGCCGGAGAGCGCGACCATGCGCTTCAGAATCATTTCGCCTTCTTCGCGCGACACGGGTGATTTCAAAATCCAGTAAACGTGGTACCCGTGGCCGGAGTCGACCACGAGTGACGGCGCGAAGCCGAGAGCAATCCAGAATTGAATCTGCAGCCAGCGCTGTTCCTTCGTGTAGCTTTTCGAATCGTCAAGGTCGAGATAAAAGCACGTGAAGAACGCGCAGTTTTCTTTTTTGTGTCCTTGAGAGCTGCGAGGGTTGACGCCGAAATAAATGTTGGAGGGCGACGGTCCGCTGTTGAGTTTCAGCAGTCGTGCGAACAACCCGTCGTTCCATTTGCTTTTCATTTCGCAAACGGGGATCAGTTCATTGAACGTGACCTCCGTGAGCGCTTGCTTTTTTCCTTCGCCGTCGGTGTACGGCTGTTTGTTGTGGATCGCGCGCACGTTGATGTAGTACTCAGCCAGCGCGTACCGCTTGTTCAGTTGCTTTAACAACCAGTAAGCTTGATGAATGATTTCAAACATGAGTGCTCCCGCGCTGCGATAGAAGAAATAAAAGGTCCGGGAGATTTATTTCTCCCGGACCGAGAGCTTTACCACATACCAGCAGGAGCGTTTGCAGCGGCAGGGGCCGCTTGCTGCGGCGCTGCGGGCGGCGCTGCGGGCGGCGCTGCAAGCGGCGCTGCGGGCGGCGTTACAAACGCGGTCTGCTGCTGTTGCACAGGCTGTTGCGGCGCAGCGGGAGCTTGCGGGGCCACAGCCATCGCGGTGCCGTTGATCGTGACCGGCCCGGCGTTGTAAACGTCGTGCTGAACTCCGGCAACTTCAGTCGCCACGTTCGCCGTTGGCATTTCGCCTTCGAGAGCTTCCCCGGTGACGAGTTCGTTCAACGCTTCCGCCATGCGCGCCATGCGTTCAGCTTTTTCACAGACTTCCGGCGGAGTTTTTCCGTTCGGTGCCATCGACAACGCCCACCAATCGTTGCTGCCGTCACGAATGGTTTTCGGGATGTTGAACTTAAAGCACAGCGTGAAGAACGGCATCATGTTGCCGCCGGTTCCCATGACGCAGTTCTGCGTGAGCCAGCGCCCTTCGGGCATGCTCGTGCGTTTGAACGACATCAGCACCGGAAGTTCGCAACCGGCGACCATGATGTAAAACGAAACGTACTTGGTGACCAGCGGGGCGATGGTGTCTCCGGTTTGCGGGTCTTTCAGAAACGCGAGCCCGTCAATTCGCTGAATGCGCGCATCGTTTTCGTCGTCGGTCATGAAGTCCATGCCTTCGCCCGGCTGCTTTCCTTTCCACTTGATGTACTTCACCGAGCGCAGCAGCGGGATGAACGGCGTTCCGGGAGTTACGATTTTGCCGTCGCGCGACAAAAACATAGTTCCCATCGGAAGCTGCGGCTCCTGACCGGTGATGCCCCAGCCGGGGCGTTTGACTTCTTTGCTATTCGACTGTGTGACCTTCAGCATGTTGATGCCGATGTCGCTGGAATCGAGTTTGCCGACCTGTTTCATGTTCGGCTTGTCGTACACGTATTTCTGCAGGTACTCGGGAACCTGCGCTTGTACTGCGAGTGACTGCGGCGTGGACATCGTGCTATTCTCTTTCTGCGCGTTTCGGCGCACGGGTTACCTTGGCCCCATTCACAGTCCATACTTTCAAAACGTCTTCGGGGGGAAGTGAGACGTTCTGCTCCTTCTTTTCTTTCACCCACTTTTCTGTCGCGGTGTGATGAACGGTTTCTTTGATGATTGCTCCGTGTCCTTCAGCACGAAGGAGATCGAAGTAAGCAGGCGCGTTGACAACCGAAACGCTGTACTTCGATTCGGGTTTTACGAAGCGGTCTTGACCGTCAGTAAAAATATCGGCACCGCTAAGCCGAAGCTGTGCCGCACCAGAATCGGCGAACAGCTCAAATAGTTTTTCGCCCAGCTCCGTGAGCGCTTTGTTGATCAGTTCCACTTCGCGTTCCTTTTGTTCTTTCGCCGCCTTCAGCACAGCGAAACACATCGCCGCCTCTGTTAATGCGTCGGCCACTTTTACGCCTCCTTTCCCATAAGCACGGACATGGCGATCAATCGCTGTTCCGCTTTGACTTCGTTTAGAGCAATGCGAAGCACGCGCGCTTCGAGCGTTCCTTTTGTAACTAAATCGACCACGGTCACCGGTTTTGTTTGTCCGGAGCGCCACAGTCGATCTTCTGCCTGAATGCGTACGTCGGGAGAAAACCAATTTGCGATGAACACTTCGAGACACGACGACACGAGATTCAATCCCAATCCGCCGACGGCAGGGTTGGCGAGTAGAATTTGTGCGCCGCCGGGGTTTTGAAATTCGTGGACAACGTCGCGGCGTTTGTCGGGTGAAATTCCGCCGTGTAGTTCGACGCACGAAATGCCTTCGCTCTTGAGAAACGCGGCGGTGTTTGCAATGAGTGGGCGGAATGGAGCCCAGCAAACAATTTTCTGGTCGCCCGCTTCTTCGATGATCTGCCGTAGCTCGTGAAGTTTCGGCTGTGTTTTGAAAAACACCGGCACATGGTCCGCGCCGATCAGGTAACCGTTTGCGATCTGGTGAAGTTTGGCGTACGGGCTGTTGCTTTCGAACGAGAACGTCGTGTTCTCCAGCTCGGTGCGGCAGGTGTTCAAAATATCGTTGTATGCTTTGCGCTGTTCGTCTGACAATTCAATGCTGCGGCGCACGCGCGTCTTCGCGGGAAGGTCCGGGAGCACGTCCGTTTTTTCGACTGTGTACGCCATGCGCTGCGTCGTCGCATGCAGCTCGTCTTGATTGACGAACTTCACGTTTCGTTTGTGATAGTTGAGCACGCGGATGTCGTGCGGCTTGGTCGGCTTGAATTCAAACTTGTATCCGAGGCTCAGGTACGACGCGCTGCTGTTTGGTGGCCTGTGTTCTGAGAGCCAGTAGTTCATTGAGTCGGCGTCAGCTTCAAGGCTCGTGATCTTTCCATGCGGCAGGCGAACAGTTGCAAACGTCTTTGTCACCGCGTAGCGATTCTCGAAGGACAAGAACGACGGATGCCCGCTAAATCCTTTGCCAAGAATTTCGTACTGGCTGAACAGACCGAGCGGCGTTTTTGTCGATGGTGTTCCCGACAAACAAAAGCGGCGCGTGTTGTTCAAGCTGTTGATGAGCTTGTGCGCCGATTGCGTGCGTTGCGCTTCGATGTTTTTGATCTTGGAACTTTCGTCGAAGAACACTGAGCAGATCGGTAAGCTCTGCAGTTTTTCGCGAATGTGTTCCAGCGTTTCGTACGACGTTAAAACGAACGTTGGTTTTGTGATCGGATGAGCGCGCAGAGCAGCGAGTGCTTTCTCTTTTTTAGCTCCGTGCGCGACGCAGATGTTGTAGTCCGTGGTGTGCAGTTCAATTTCGTCTTCCCAAGTCACAAAAACACTTGGTGGGCAAACGACTAAAAAGACGTTACCAAGACCGCGTTGGAACATCCACATTGCGAACGCTATTGAGATGAAGGACTTGCCTACACCCATCGGTAAAAATAGGCAGCAATTCCCCATAATCATGCGGTTGACAGCTAAGACTTGGTATGAGCGTAAAGTGGAGCGCAGTAACGAGATATGCTCAAGTTTGAGGGGGTCATGCTTAGCATACCAAGTAAGACCTTCCGGAGTGCCGGACATGTGCGAAAAGTGGGTCCGCGCGTACCAGCGTCCCCACGGGACATCCGGCAGAGCAATGGTTAATCCGTCCGGGCATTCCACTATGGGTTGGCCGGTTGGCGTTAGCTTTAAAATTGGGTTTTTAGCGTTGACAGCTACGCCGGTGCTGTTAGAAATCATACGGCAGTTCCATGATACCTGTTGCTCCACGGTGGATTGGGGTTGCGAGTGCCTGAACCGAACGCGGGGGCGGATCGGATTCAAGGAACGAGGGTCAGAGCTTAAAAAACTCTGACCCTTTTTCTTTCCTGCTTCTGGTCTCCGTTAATTGCGAGGGGCTACCATACCTCGGCGGCAACTTTCAGGCAACGTTAAACTGAACATCACACTCAAAATTTTTCAGATTGCCACCCCTTGGGGGTTGCACGCTTCGTTTCATACCACCTATGGTATGGTGGTTTTTCGGGGAGCCGCAGATGAACGACGAATCCGCGCCACAAATGGTTGACATTGTTCCGACCGATGTACCTCAGACGTTTATTGCACCGCCGCCGCCGCAAGTTCCCATCACACCACCGAACGCAGTGACGCCGCCGCCGTGGAACGGACCGGCCCGGCAAACACTAAAATCGGGTGAGCCGGTGACGCAGGAGACGTACACCAAGCAGGTGATTTCCCGTGGAGGTGGCGGCGGGATCATGCAGGGCATGACTGAAGCGAGCGGGGTGGCGCGCAAAGACCTGCCCGCCGTGGAATACATGGCACAGGTGTACATCGATCCGCAGTGCATGAACTGGACGGTGCAAGTCGACCGCATCGGACCGCCAAAGTTCGAAGGTGTCGTGATGGTGCCGGGGCCGGTTGAAGTTTTGTCGCCGCCGCTGCCCTACCCGGACGTGATGCAGCGTGTGAAAGAAATTCACGGCGGAGGAAAGTACACAGTCCGCGTTCTTAACTCCGACGGCATCTTGATGCGGCACTTTCCGTTTAACATCGACACGATGATTCATCCGCCGATCTTGACGCGGAACAATACCACGGTCGGTTACCGCACGGTGGAGGGTTCGCAGCGTTCGGTTGGCACGTCGTTTCAAAACGGGCTCACCGGTAGCCCGATCAGCGAAGAGATCGTCAAGCTGAAGGAAGCGGAATCACTGGCGCGCGCCAGCAAGAGTTTGAAGATCGCGGAGTTCGACGCGGAAGAAACAATGGATCAGCTCACGCGTCGGCGGCAGTTGAGACAGGAACAAGACGAGAAGCGCGCGCAAGGTAACAACAATAACAATCAGCAGCACACGGAGTTCACAACGTTTCGTTCCGAGCTGCGCGAAATTCAGTACGCCGCTGATCGTCGCATGGATCAGATTCAGCAGAACTTTGAGAAGCTGTTGCTCGTGATCAACCAACCCAAGAAGGACGACACCGGCGTGATGATGTTGTTCGCGAAGATGTTTGAGTCGATGGGCAACAACCAAGTCGCGATGTTGACCGCGCTAGGAAACAAGGGCAACGATAAGAGCGGGGCGATGGAGTTGGCAGAGATCATGCGGATGACTAACACCGCGAACGAGAAAGTCACGCAGATGGCGATGAGCAACTCAGCTTCGATGCTGGAGAACTTCAGGCTCACGGCGACGAAGAACGACAAGCTGCTGGAGTCGTTAATCATCTCGAAGATGGAACACCCGGAGAACGCGGTAAAGCAGGCGTTGGAATTGCGCGAATCCGGTTGGAAGCAAGCGATGGAAATTATGAAGGACGTTGAAGAGATGCGCGGTGGTGGGCCGGAAGAAGTAATCAACCCTGACAACGGATTCTTTTCCAATCTCGGAAACGTTATTCTCAGTACGTTGCAAGGCTTCGCAAGCAGTGGCGCGAAGGGAGCCGGAAAACAGATCATGGCATCGTTGGCTAACGCGATGCAGAAACCGCAGGGACAGCAGTTCAGTCAAGCGGAGTTAGTCCACGCGGCGAAAGTGATGGAACGGCAAGAGTTGATTAATCAGGGCATCACAGTTCCGCCGATGCAGCAGCAACTGACGTTGCCGATGTCACGTCCGCCGCAGAAACCACAACAGCGTCGCGCCGATCCGCGCCGTTTGTTTAACTACGTCTTCGAGATCGCTGAAGAACAGGTAGCGGTTGTGCCTGCGCAAACTCCGCCGATGGTCACTGAAGAAGTTGAAGTTGTACAAGCCACACCTGAATCGGTTCAAACGTTTCAGCCGTCGCAACAGAGCGCTGAAGCCGAAGTGCCCGCACTTCAAGAGCACGTTTCACACGCGCTTGAAATTATGATCGGCGATCTGAAGCGCGGAGTTGCGGAGCATGATTGGGTTGACTACGCGCTCAGTAAGTGGGACGAAGAGTTCCTGCAGCGGATCGCGCAAGCGCCCGATGACATGGGCCGCGTTGTATTGATCCGCGATAATTCCGATCCGGCGCTGTTCGCTCAGGTCGAAGAAATTTTGCTTGGCAACGCGAAGGCGTACGAAAAGTTCTTGTTGAACTTGCAGGACTTGGTGAAAGAAATCTTGACTCCGGAGAATGTCAATGCCTAGCCCGGAAGATGTTATCGCTGATCCCCGGTTCCAAGCTGTCATCACGGGGATCAGCGCGCGCGTCGGACAGTCGATGGCGCAGATGCTGCAAGCGCATCTGCAAGAAGTGGCGAAGACTATGGGACCGGCTGGACGCATCGTTGAAGTTATTCGCCGTGATGTCGACAACCGCCCAATACCTCAACAAACTTCGAGTCCGCAGTTGCTCGCGGAATTGAATGACAACATGACCGATCTTATTGCAGAGCTGCAACACATGAACGACTTGGTTGAGCAGCAGTCAGACGCAGTTGCGCCTGCACCGCGACGACGCAAACGGAAACGTTGAATGTGGCAACAACGCAGCGATTGAAATGCTCAAATATTCGCTGCGGAGCGTTCCTTGCTTCGTTTGAATGTTTACAGACAAGCGCAAATTCTGAAACGGTTATGCGACTGAATATGCGCTGCGCGCAGTGCCGCAAAGACTCCGTGTTCGACCTGTACTTGTGTGGTCACTCCGGGAAAAGTGTTGACAAGTTATCTAAACCCCGCTAGAAGGAAGGCACAACGTAAGACAACTGAAGATGGGAGTTAGGTCTGGGCAACATCGAGAGACCAAAAGAATTGCGCGGGGCGCGATCAACGTGGCAGAAGGCGGGCTACTGTGATTGAGCTTTGCGCATTTTTGTTTGGTGGACTTGTGAATGAATCCATTTGGAGCTTCGCTTGTGCCGCTCGTCTCGCCGCTACCGGCGGGGCACCGGCGGATAATGTTAAGCGGGTCTTCAAGTAATTCAGACACGGCAGCGACCATCGATCAAATGCAGAATTTGGTTACGCGGCACAAGCGTGACTTCGAAATTCGAAAGCTTATCAAACAGTTCATTTTCAATTGCCCTCCTAAAAATTATTACTGCTACGTTCAGGCCGCGCACAACTTCTGTCGGGATCAGATAAGGTACGTTTTTGATCCCAATGGCGTGGAGTTGATCGAGAATCCAGTTCGGATTTTGGAATCTCGCGTAGCCGATTGTGACAGCATCGTGGTGCTCATGGCATCGCTTTGCGAGCAGATGGGTTTTCCGTGCCGGTTCGTGACGATCAGGGCGGACAAGCAGCGCCCCGGTGATTTCACTCATGTTTTTCTTGAGGTGAAAGTTCCCGGACGCGGCTGGGTTGGATCGGACCCGACGCAACCGGAACGTGAATTTGGTTGGAAGCCCGGTCCGGAATACGCGCGCAAGACGTGGCCTGCTTCGAAGGATATGGGCGAAGCTGGCCGGGAGAGCGATGAGATGGCTGGAATGGGTTTTTTCGGCGATCCTGATTTGGTCGGCGTGCAAACGACGCCCGGCGTCATCGTTGAAAAAGCTTGGCAGTGGCGTGATGAGCCGCGCCTGATCACGGCAACGCCGGATCAGATGGAGCTGCAGCCGTTCATCTCCGGTGAAGGCATCCCGGTGACTCCGCCGATCATGCCCGGCAACAGTTTTGTTTACGCCGATCAGGCGCAACAGATTTTCGACGAGCATGAAACGAACTTTCCGTCGGTGACGACGCATCTCCCGGCGAAGATGACGATGCGCGCTGTTGCACCAACAACGCTCGGACAATTTTCTTCCATTCCTAAGTGGGCATGGTTGGCCGGAGCCGCCGCTTTGTTTCTTCTGTTGAGGAAGAAATAAAATGCTTGGAGCTTTACCTGATCCGGTCGTTAAGGCAACGCTGTCTGAAATTTTGGACGGCACGACTGCATCGCAGTTGCACTCGATGAAGTCGAACAACTACGACGATCTGACGACGATCATGAAGTACACGGGAGACGCTGGTCAGCAGGTGCGTCAACTGGCGCAGCGGGCACTTGCCGCTAATTCGGCGGCGCGAACGTCGATTCAGCAAGCCATCGCGCAGTACTCGTCGATTGTCAGCTACATCGAGACAGCGTTTCGGTCACTGGGCCGCTCGGATTATCCGCCGCAGCTAAGTGGTATGGGAAGCATGGGAATTTTGGGTATCGACGATCTGTTCACAGCAATGGTTGCTGTTGGTGTTGCGACCGCCGTCATCGCCGGAATTTACGCGATGATTGCGCTGATCAACACGGCACGCGGACACATTGATACCTCGCACAGTTTTATGGATCAGTTCACTGGAATCGTGGACGCGGCTACGCGCGCGATCAAGGCAGCAGGCGACGCGGCGCTGCAAGGAAGTTCGGCGTTGACGACGGTGGCGATCATCGGCGCGATTGGTGTGGCCGCTTATTTCGCGTGGCCGAAAGCGAAGCAATACTTTGGGCGGTGAGAGATGCCGTACAAAGATGCGAAGTACGATCATGAGTACGTTCGACCGAAGTCGCAGTTCGCCGTGAAGTCGTTCAGAACGATTTCAATTGGCGGTGGAAAGAAAATGATCGTCGGTTGTCCGCGTGGGAGTTGGAAAAAAGGTCGGTGCCGAGTTGGAATGAAGGGTGTGACTCTTCTGCGACCTAAGCTGGCGAACAACAACGGTAAGAAAGAGATGAAAATGCGCCGAAGACGCCGAAAGAGTTATTCAAAACGCCGCCGCAGCAGCCGCAAAGGCTACAGGCTGATGATGCGCAGAACGCGGCGCGGAAAGTGGACGTGCGCCCGGTCGGTCTACCGCAAGAAGCGGACGGCAAAGAAGGCGCAGACGAAGTACAAGGCACGCGGCTGGAAAATCGTCACCATCCGAAAGGCGTAAGTCATGGCTCGACGACGCAAAAAATACACTGTGGCTACAGCACCGCGAAGTCTGCGGTTGAAGTGGCTCAAGAAAGCACAGCGCAAGCGCAAGTACCTCGCGCGTTGCCGCTCGCAGCTTGGGCTGGGCTCGCAGTATACGCGTAAGTCGTATCCGACGCCGAGACACACGGTCGCGTTTCGACCGCCGACATACCGCACGAAGACACGGTCGTGGAAGTCACCGTGGGGGACTGCTGTGCGGGTCGAACCGCATCTCATCACGCCACGGTACGTTGCCGGGCATGAAGATTTGCCGACCATGAATCCGCAGCGCCACTCCAGCCAAGTTCGCGCGGGTGACAGGGTGACCGTGGTCGGAGAAAACGGAAAGCTTGTGACGGGGCGGGCCGTGATGCCGTCTTCGTCGGGGGGATGGGTGATCAACACTGGTGGCCGTTACGGATCACCACTGATCGCTGACGAGAGCAACATCACGAGAGTTTCTTCTGGGCGTACTCGCGCCCGTAATCCAGAGTTACTTGTTGTGTCGAATCCGGCACAGCCTAGAAGGAGGAAGTCCGCAATGCGAAGACGTCGACGTCGGAACAGTTGGAAAGGCAATCGCCGGGGACACCGGATCGCTGCGCTGAAGGGATGGCGCAAGCGTCGTCACAGCCGGAAGGGCAGTCGCCGGGCGAGCCGCCGCAGCCGGAAGGGCAGTCGCCGCCGGGGGAGTCGCCGCAGTAAACGCTTTCGCACTTACAAAGCGGCGGTACGCGCCCTCGGTGTCAAGGCGGGTGCAAAGGCGTGGAACAAATCGAAGCGTTCGCGCCGGTAAATCGGCTGAACAGTATCTTTCGATGCTGCAGCAGTTGAGGCACACAAAAGGGAAAGCAAAAACCAGACTGAGAGCGCGAGCCAGTGCTCTCCGAAAACGGATGATCGCGGCGAACAGTTGGCACGCCGAAGACGGTCAGCCGAAGAAAAAGTTCAACCGGAAACTCTTCGATAAGATGCCTGCGGCTTACAAAGCAGATTACGAAGAGGTGGCGCGAACGAACGAGGGACGGAAGGCGTTACGAAGGTACTCCAGTTTCACGGGCCTTCCCTTCCCTCCTGAAATCATTCGCGGTCCGGGCAAGAAAATTCTGGTTGGGATGGGCCGGAGTCCTGAAGTGCAGCTCGCGGATGGTGACGCTCGAAGCGTTCACAAAATCAAGCGCGTGAAGCAAAGCAGGAAGCTGGCGGCAACGGATGCGGACGGAAAGCGGATTTACATTCTGAACAAAAGCCAGCGCCGTGATGCTGGCAAGAAACTCAGATTTGCTGGATACGCGCCCGAAACGCATTACGTGCTAACACCCGGCGAAGAGAAAGCCGGAACGTTCAAGAAAGGTAAGTACTGGATTCACAGCCATAGCGACGAGGGCGGCAAGTGGCCCAAGGCGTATGCAGACCAGTACGGAAATCTCGTGTACGCCCGTGGTACCTACCGGGTTGGCAAATGGATCAGGAGAAACTGACATGTTCGCATTCCTTTTGAATCCCGGTGGCCGAAAAGCCAAGCGTCGTCGACGTCGGAGCCGGGGCCGACGCATGAAGGTTTGTTACACACGCCGGAGCAGTCGCCGGTCGCGCCGTGGCCGCAAGGCCAAGAAGTACGGTCGCCGTCGGAGCAGTCGCCGGTCGCGCCGGTGGTCGTCCACGACCGCTCGTCGCATGTGGCACGGTCGCGCTTCACCGGCGCTGCGTGCTTCGCGCGCCGCGTACGCCGCTGAGCAGGCCGACCGTCTGCCGTCCGCGTCAGAACGGGGTTACCGTTCGGTCGCGAACAACGGCAAACGTCGCCGCCGGTCACGTCGCCGCAACACCACGTGGGTGCCGCAGTTCGCCACCAATCCGTACTGGGCACCGCAGTTTGCGATGAACCCGAGCGGTGTTCTCCGCAGCGTGAAGTCGGGTTTCAATTTGAAGTTGCTGACCGGTGCGGTTCCGGTAGCGGTCGGGTTCTTCGGCAACATGGCGCTTGCCAGCACCGTTTCGAGTTACCTGCCGAGCATGCTGCAGGGAAATCTCGGACAGGCTCTGGTCGGAGCTGCGACTGCGGGATTGCTCGGATTCGCGGTTCATTTCGTTTCGCCACGGCACGCGGTTCCTGTCGCGTTCGGCGGCGTACTCGAAGTGATGGTGTCCACGATTCGGCAGTATATCATGCCGGTTGTGTCTCATGCGACCAGCGGCATCGCCGATTACATCACACGCGGTGATGCAGCGGCGGCACGCAGTCTCGGATGCATGAACGGCGGATGCGGCGGGATGGGTCTCGTCAATGCCAGTTACGTCGCGGGGAACTGGGTGACGGGCAGGACACCGCAGTCGTTCGCGGCGATGAATCCGTTCGAACTGGGAAGCGATTTCACGCAGCCGATCACGCCGGAAGACCTGACGCCGCAGCTCGATTACGCGCAGCAGGGTTTGGAAGGTTTCGGCGATTACTTGACGGTGCAGAACGCCGCCAATGCGCGCCCTCTCGGTTATCTGGGGCACACGGGAAATGATTTCGCAATTGAAGGCACGGCGACCGATGAACTCGGAAGCTAAGCTGGGACCGTCGCGCACTGTGGCGTGAGGTTTTTTCTGGGAAGGAGGCTAGGAATGGTTTACTTTTCGAATCGAAGACGCCGCAGCCGCAAGAGCCGACGGGGTGTCTCTCGCAATCGGCGTCATCGTCATTACAACCGTCGTCGGCGCTCGTCAAAGGGTCGTCGCCGGAGTCACAACCGTCGGCACCACCGGAGCCGTCGCCGGAACGGAGTGGCGATGTCGGGCGGTTCGCTGAGTTCGCCAATGTCGGCGGCGAAGTACGGGTTCAGTTTGCCGACCGCCAAAAAAGCGCTGATGGTCGGCGCAGGCATGATCGGCAACGCGTGGTTGTCCGGCTTCGTCGGGGGTTTCCTGCCGTCCGTCGTTTCCTCGACGCCGTTCAACTACGTGCTCGGTCTGGGCACCGCCGGTCTGCTCGGTCTCGGCACCGCGATGATTTCGCGGAGTGCGGCCATCCCCGTGGCCTTCGGCGGCGTCGTCCAAGTCGTCGTGGATGCGATGCGTCAGTACGTCCTGCCGCTCGTCGCTCCGTACATTCCGGGCATGCACGGCATGATGGGTCTGGATGACTATCTGACGCCGATGAATGCCGCGAACGCTCGCCCGCTCGGCTACATGGGGGATTACTTGACCCCGATGAACGCCGCGCAGGCACGCCCGCTCGGCGACATGAATGACGCGTACTTCACGGAAGAACTCGCGGGACTGTAATAGTTCCGCAACCCCGTGATCGCATTGGGCGATCACGGCACGAAAACGAGATGTTGAAGCGGGCCACGAAACCCGATCTTCTTCACTCAGCGAAAGGAAACATACCATGGGTGTCATGGGTCAAGCGGCTCCGGTGATTGCTGCAGCGGGAAATTTCCCTGCCAATTACCCGTATGCCTACAGTCAGCCTCTCCCGTCCGCGTTGCTGCGCCCTCTCCAGCAGCCGCTGTACGACACGGAAGTCATCCCGGCGGCAGGTACGCCGATTGAACTCGTGTTCTTCCAGCGCCAGCTCGGTCAGACCACGGCGTTCGGCGGCATCACGAAGACGGAAGCGGAAACCAACATCCAGCAGCCCGGCCAGCTCGCGAACCCGCTGGAGTTCTCGTTGTTCGGTTTCCTGTTCGAAGTCGCGCCCGCGATGTCGCTGGCCGACTTTCAGCAGGTTTACACGGCGTCGGCGTTCATCTTCACGTACACCGGCAACCGCGTCTACCTGTCAATCCCGACGACGCGCATTCCGCAGGGAGTGAGCGCCGAAGGTTTCGCGGCAACGACGGTCGCTGCAACCACGTTGGCCGTGGTTCACAACGGCGTCGGGCACATTTCGAACTTCTACAAGTTCACCATCGGTCGCAGCGCGCTGCGCATTCGCCCGACGGAATCGTTTCAGGCCCGCATCCGCTGGCCGAACGGTGCCCCGACGATCGCCGGAACGGCGTTTACCACGCGCCTGCGCGTCTACATCACCGGCCTGCAGTGGACGCCGCTCTGATCGTTCTGTTCTTTTCAAGTTCATGGTTTGGGGGTCGACGTCGACCCCCGAGCCAGTTTTAAAAATCACCTGATCACCGCAAAAAAAGGAGATACCTCTGTGTCAAAGAGGTGATGCAGGCGGGACAGCAGCTTGTCAGTGCGAAAAAAGTGTTGTTGAACGGGCGAATGTTTCGGTCGCTGGCGTACTTGAAGCTTGATTCGCCGCTCGAAACACTCATTAAAATGTGGCTGTTAAACAACGGAGTGCACGCGTTTTTGGATTGGCGTTTGTTCTACGCGTTCAATGAGAAGATAGAAATCTTGGACATCAATCAGGCTTGTCATAGCATGGTGATGGCTGGGTTTTTAACGATGGACGCTGAGTGGTTTAATCCAGTAGCTGATGGGTACACGTATAAAGTTGTTTGAAACACCCGATAGACGGCACGCGGAACAGTACCCGTGCAGATGACAAGTGAATAGGAAACCACGACCATGATTCCACGATGGATCAACGGTAAGGATGGATCGGTCTCTCTCAACGACCTGATCCGGTACGTCAAGGGCGGCTTTTTAGTCCCCGAACAATCCCGAACCCCTCTTATTATTCCCGCTGCTGTTTCAGCCACGGTTCCGAGGTCAGCTCCGTCTCTCGTGATCGAAGCTCCTTCTGACTCAGTCGCGGAAATTTTCTCGTTCGTCGGCGAGCAGGACACAGGCGTTGATCCCGACGTGGCCGCGCGCATGACGTGTCAGATCACCGATGTCGCTTTCCGTCGCCGGTTGATGAACAAGCACATTCCGGCGCAGCATATTTTCGGCGGTGCTGGCGTGAACGGTTCCGGCGGAGTTCCCGGATACTTTCCGTTGTTTCTGCGCGAAAGTATTTTGCTGGAACAACAGCAGACGATGCTGTTCGATTTCAACAACAACTCCATCGCGGGTCCGACCGCTTTCCGGTTCATGCTGGAGCAGCGCAAGTTCCAGAGCACGAGCCTGACGCGCGATCTCGTCACCAACTACATCAAAAATCAGCGCTTCCGAAAGACGCTGCTGCAGCCGTATTTCATCGGCCAAGACGGCAATGTAAATTTGCCGGTTGGACGGCAGGGACTGCTGACGTTCACGAACACGCGGTCGAGCTACTTCATTTGGCTCGGCACAGCGGCGACGTTCATCGTCAACGGCGCGGGTGGCGGAAACCTCGTCGAAGGTTTTGCGGTGACCATGTTCGACGCGAAGACGCAGCGCCCACTTCAAAACCAACCCGTTGTTCGCTCGTGCTGCACCGGCAGCGCAGGATTGCCGTACCAGAATCCGACCGGTTTGATTTTGGAACCCGACACATGCATGCAGTGGCAAGTTCAGAATCTGGTCACCGGCGGCGGAACATCCATCGACATTTTCGTTACCTTGATCGGTGCGCTGAGCTACACGCTTGAGAATCCGTTCGAAACGCCAATGCGGGGTGTACAGGTAGCCGATCCGTCAGCGGCAAGCTACGGAGCGCCATAAGCCATGCTTAGACAAGTCGATAAATTTCTGCGGTACAACCCGGCGCATCGTCAATTCGAGCCGGTGCGGTGGCGGCGTGAAATTTTGCCGAGCTGGCTGACGATCCGCGACACGGATTCCGCGTTGCCGATCTCGGTTCCCGTTTCTCCGGGTACGCCACCGTTGACGATCTTTCAGCCGTACTCGTCGGTGAACGGCGCGGATCAGGGTTTCGGAACGCCGTTCGAAATGCGCTCGCTGATTTTCCAAGACGACGTCGACGGCACGGCAGCGGCGAACTTCACCGTGATGTTGAAAGAAGTCGGTGAAGCGCGCGAGTTCATGAACAACCCGGTGCACATTCGCACGATTGCCGGAAGCGGGCAGTTCCCGGCGATTCTGCGCGAGCCGTACATGTTTTTGAGCCAGCACAACGTCAGCGCCAAGTTCGTGAAGGTGGCTGGGCCGACAACGCAGATGCGTTTCTACGCGGCGGGCGCGCAGTATTACCCGTGGTCTCCGACGTTGATCCAGTATCCGGCGGACAAGCGCGAGCTGTTGAAGTTGCTGTCGCAGTGGATGAACCGGCGCAAGAGTGTGACGCCGTTCTGGCTGACGACCGACAACGTGCCGCAGGACGGTTTGACGCCGCCGGGCAGCGTGACGATTCCAGCCGGAGCGGGAACCGGAAAATTCCAGACCACAGCCAAGATCGGTGACGACGGTCATTTTGAAGCGTACGGTTGGTGCGCGGTTTCAACCGGAAAGTTCGCGCTCGATCTCGTTGAAACAAAAACAAAGCAGACGTTGATGAACGGTCAGGTCAGCAACGTGAACTCAGTGGGAAGTTCGTTCTTGCCAACGTTGTTCCCGTCACCGTATTTGATTCCGGCGGGGTACCGTTTGCGTTGGAATTTTTTGAACCTGACAGCAGCGCCGAACTTGGTCTTTTTCACGTTGTTCGGTCGCAAGATTTATGCGCCGATCAGTCAGGTCGCAGAGACGTTGCAACGGACGGCAGTTCCGACGCCCGCAGATTCGCCGACGATGTTGGTTCCAAGTCCGCTTTAAAGGGGTACGCCTGTGCCAAGAATTCCAACTATCATAGACGCGCCGGATGGAACCATTCGCGGCGTCAACATCAAGCGGTTGGCGGAGATTCCCTATTTCCTGTTGGGGAACACACCGAACAACATCATCTCGATGTTGGCGAACCAATCCTCCGAACCGGTGTCGATGAGCATTTCCGGCGAAGGCCCGGCACAGTTGTTTCACCTCGCGGCGGAGCGCTTGGCTCCCTGCAAAATTATGATTCAGATTCAGGATGGTCAGGGCGTTCGTGCGTTGATGAACAAAGCGTGCCACGTCGACACGATCTTCGGAAATTACAATGCAAACAACCGGCCCTACACGCTGCCCGAGGCGTTGTACTTGGACGAGCAGCGTCAGGTCATCATCACAGCGACGGATATTTCCGGAGCGGATAACACGTTCCGACCTTCGCTGGACGCGCAACGGTTGCTGACCCGGTTGGCTGATCACGACTTGTCCCGTGCTCGCGCCAAGATGGAAAAACGGCAGTACCTGTCGTTGCCGTCGTTCTACACATTGGATAACGGCAGTTCCGTTATCGCGGCGAACGGCACAAACGTCGAGACGATCACGGTCGGCCAAGAAAGCCACTTCGACTTGGTGCAGATCACAGCAGTTTCCACCGGCGTGTTCGACATGGAGATCGTGAACATCTCCACCGGCGAGTCGATGACCGACGGACCACTGGCACAGAGCTTTCCGATTTCGAGCAATCTGTGTTCAAGCGCCAGCGCAGGATTTCCGTTCAAGTTTCATGAGCCTCTCTTTGTTGAATTGAAATCGAAGTTGCAGATCACGTTGACGGATCGTTCCGGCGCGCCCAACACGGTGTTTGTAACGTTCGGCGGAAGCAACTTGGCCGACAGAATGTGGCAGTGAGGTAAACGATGAACACGTTTTTTCAACCACCTGTTAATGGGCCGGACAATAGCGCAGTGCTTGCCCGTGCTCGCGCCCGCGCCGGTGTTCGTCCTTTGGGTGACTACCCGGCGGATTTGCCGAACCGGGTCATGATCACGCAGGACTTGAGCGACAAAGGTCCGGTGACATCGCCGACGGTGCAAGCACCGTTGCCGACGGACGACAATTCGTTTCTGCGGCAAATCCGCGATTTGCTTTCGCGCATGCCGACGGCGCTGTCGGATGAATTTCGCACGCGCTTTATTATTCAGCCCAGAGAGACGTGGAGTTTCATTGCTCCGGGCGGGCCGGTTTCGGTCGGAGTTGGCGCGGCAGTAGCCGTGGTCGATCAGAAGATTGGCGAAAATTTTGCCGGTTTCTTGACCGCTGTCGGTGTGCAAGCTTCTGCGGCGGCACTTGCGAATATCATGTGGCAAATTCGAATCAACGGATCGATTCATCCGTTGTTCAGCAATCGCGTTTTTAACGCGTCGAATTTGGCAACGCCAATTCCGTTTGCAATGGAGCTGACGCAAAGCAGCCGCGTGCAGTTGGTCGCTCTTAACGGTGGCGGTGCGCCAGTCGACGTGTCCGGAGTGTTGGTGGGTTGGACAGAACTTTTGCAGTCTTACAAACGCTACGGTTCGACGCCGCAGTCCGGCATTGGTTGAGGTGAAGCATGGCAAGTCCGTATGATTTGGTTTCGAAACCGATCACGGTCACTCCAGCCGGAGTAACCGTGGATTTCAGCGCGATTGGAATCATGGGTTCGGTGTCGATTGCTAACTTGGGACCGAACTCGGTGTTCTTCGCGTTCGATTCGACACCGCCAGCAGCCGCGCTTTCAGACGGCGTGTTTGAATGTGATACGTCGGTGGCCCCGATCTTTAACTGGGATCGAATGGCTTTCAAAAATGTTCAGCTCATTGTTGCTGGTGGGCAGTCGGCTGTGGTTCAGATCGTGGCGGTGCAGGACGACGGCGGAAGCAACGGTTTCAACGGTTGAGGTGTAAATGTTCTATCCTAAGAAACAGCGACGGTACACACGCCCTGCATCACGGGGTGTCGCGTCGTTTCTTGGCTGGTTGGGAGATAACCCAACTCGCGCACCCGTAAACGTTGATCCGTATGAGCACTGCGTTCCGGGTGGCTTTTGTGCCGCCAATAATCCGTACGTTGTTGATCCGAGCATTAACAATCCGCACGCCGATCCGAATAGCATTTTCACGCAGGTCACCGGCGAAGTTCCTGACGCGACTGCGGCGTGGGGTGCGGGCAGCAGTAGCGGTGGCAGCGGCGGCTCGTTTGTTCCTTCGTTCGTTAAACCATCTCCGCGTCCGGGTGGTTACATCGATCCCGTCTCCGGCGCGTTCGTTGGAACGCCTCCAGTTCAACCGTGGTCGCCACAGGTTGGTCCGATTACGCCGGTGAGCCCTGTTCTTGGGTATTCGCGGTGTCCTGACGGTAGCATTATACCGATGGGTCAGCCATGTAAGTCGTGGTGGTTTTCAGCACCGACACCTGCTTACGTGCCGCCGGTCACGACCGTCAACGACGCACAGAGTTTCGCACCGAACGTTTCAGTAGATCGAACCCCACAGCCGTTTCAAACGGGTGGTGCCGCGCCCGCGTCAATGGTGAGTTATGGCACCGGAGATTCACGTGGTTCCGGTTACACAGCAGCGCAGGTTGCACGCATCAACGCAGCCACCGCGCGGCGTAACGCACGTGTACACGTCCGTGCGCCAAAGTATTCCGGCATTTTCAGAAACGCTCGCGCGCAAGCTAAGAACGACGCATTGGTCGCGGCGAGTTACGCAGCGTATCCGGGATTGCAGGAAGCGATGGCGGCACAGCTACAAGCGATGATGGCTCCCGGTGCCGGGCACAGCTACGGCATGTCCGGAATCCGTCGTTCCAATTCGTTCGTGTTCCGTGGACTTCGCGGGCTCGGAGATTCGACGTACGATCCGGGCAGCAGCTCTATTACGGCGTATGTACAGCCGCTGCGGCCTAATTTTACGCCGACGGGAATTCGGCCAACGACGCCAGCTTGGTTGCAGCCCGGAATTTTTACGCCACCTCCGATTGGTCAGCCCGGTAGCTATCCCGGCGGCGTGGTCGCGGTAAATACGCCGACAGGGATTAAGTATCTTCCACCTAATTTAGTTCCCGGTGTTGGTCCTTCGTCGGGTCCGACTTCGATTGACATCACGACTCCGGGAGCTTTGCCCGGAACGAACGTTCCTCCAGCGCAAGGTGTAGTGCAGTCCGTTCCCGGTTGGACGGCAGCGGATTACGCTAATCTGGCAGCGCAGCAACAGGCCGCGCATAACGCCGCCGTTGCAGCGGGGTCAGGCTCGGGCACGGATGCGTTGCAGTCAGCGATCAACGCGGCGGTTGCTTCCAAGTACACTGATATAACGCCGATCAGAATTCCGTACGCCCCAGCGCGGCCTGTGTACACACCGCCAGTGTATCAACCGCCGCGAGCACCAGCAGCCATCGCGCCGAGCTACGCGTACCAACCACCACCGGTTACAATTCCAATTGCAGCGGCGAAGCCGATCACTCCTTACGTTTTTGTGCAGCCGAAACCTGTTGCCGGAAGCGGTGGTTCACCTGCGCCGGTTCCGAATGTTCCGTATGTCGATGATAGCGATTTCGACACAACGGTTGCTAGTGGTACTACGGTTGTGTTTTTTCATGGGCCTCACTGTGGTCTGTGCACACAACAAATGAAGAATATTACTACGCTGACGACACAACGACGCGCGGATGGATCGCAGGCGTACAAAGTTGTTGAGTACTACGCAACTGAGAATAACGCAAACCGCGCAAAGTTTGATCAGTATGGAATTCGCGGTTACCCGAACATCATGGTTTTTAAAAATGGTGTTCCACAAACTTGGAACGATCCAACGTTGGTGAACCCTCGTGTGAGAGCAATTGGAAATCACACGTTTGAACAAGTTAAAGCGTTAGTCGACCAAGTTGCAGCGTCAGATGTTTCAGCACCACCACCTCCACCTCCGCCTCCGCCTCGGCAGATGCCGGTGTACGTGCCACCACCTGAGCAGACAGCGCAAGCGCCGTCAGTTGGTCCGACAGAAACTGGGTCTGGCACGCAGCACGCGACCGACAGAAACTTTGCGACGATGATTGGCGGCTCCGGTGTTACTACGATTGTCGTCTTCCATGCTAGGTGGTGCCCCCATTGCCCCGATTTTGTTCGATATGCAAATCAGGTGGTGAGTGGTCAGTTCACTAACGGAGCGTCGTACAGAAACAACGGCGTCATGAATGGGTCTGTCAGAATTGTTGATGTTGACATTGACGAAAGTCCAAAGGTCGCCGCAGGCGTCAATTCTGTTCCGTCGCTGAAGATGTACAAAGATGGTCAGTTTGTAACGTCGGACATTCAGCTTCCGGATTTCACAAAACAGTATCCTCCGGGAACGGTGACTGCTCCTGTCGCGCCAATTGTGGAGTTGCCTGACCAACCATACGCGGCTGGGGCGCTGTTCGTTAAGCTGCTGCAAGCCGGTAAAAATACAGCAGCGTTAGTGTCTTCGGGGTTGGGTATTTCAAAAGCAGAAACAGCGCGCAAGAATGCCGACATTGAAAAGTTTTCTTTGCAGTACGACAAAGAGATGGCCGCGCGTGACGCGGCGCGCGTGAAGGTCGCTGCGGGGCCGTTCGCCCGTGCATACGCAGCGAAGCGCGGTGGTGGCCCCCTTGAGTTGGTTGATGACAGTTACCAGTTAGCTGGAGCACAGGCTGCGAAAGATTTGCAGACCGCAATCACGGCTGCTTTGGAAATTAAACGTGTCAGCGACGCGGGTCACGCGCCGGTAATTCCGGGTTGGTCGCCACGACCGGGCTATCCAGAAATTATGCCGGGCAATGCAAGCCCAGCGGTGGTGACGTTGCCGCCGGGCACCGGAGTGCCGTCACTGCGAACACCGCCGGTTGGACCGTACTATGGTTTGACATTTAACGAAGCGTTTCCGCCGGGAACGTTCGCAGTTGACAAACCTTTCATTCCTGCGGATAAGCCGTCGCAAACACCTGCGGCTACTGCGCAGTTCACGCCGGAAGAACAGGCGGCGGTGCTTAACATTTACGAAAAACTGAAAGCAGCACCTGCTCAAGTGGCAAGCGTTTACACGCAAGCGCAGCAGGGACAAGCCCAGCTTGCAGCAGCACTGCATGCACAAGCTTTGTTGGTGCCACCCAGCTCTATTCTCAAAGATTACACAACCGATGATCGTGTCGTGAATCCGGATAACTACGGTGGAATTCCAAGCTACGCGAAGCAAGCACTCAACGATGCAAATCGGTACGCGGATAACTTTGCTACCGCAGGAAAAATTTTGCAGAAATTGCAGCAGCAGACCGGAGCATCTTCTGATTTAGGCATCACTGTTGCACAGGTCATGCCGCTGTATTTCGGCGCGAAGAAAGATTACGACTCTGCGATCACGGTTGAAGAAAAGTTGGATCGGTCGCGGCGGTTGGCCGAGTTGGGTGAAAAGATTTACTGGGCCGTGGATGCGGAGATGAAAAAAGGTCTTTACGGAAACCTTAAGTAATGCTCGCGATTCTTTCTTCGATTGGCATGTGGTTGCTCAAGCAGTTCTTGAGCGGCATTCTTGGAAACATCGAGATGCATGTTCAGGATCAGCAACAGCAGCAAACCGACGCGGCGCTGTTGAAGGCGCAGACCGTCGAAGAAGGCGCGGCAGTGGAAGTGAATTCAGTGAAGTTGAACCAGACCGTGGCCGGGCAGTACGCGCAGGAAGCGTCAAACCGACCAAGCACCGATCCATTTGGGGTGAACGCGTGGAACGAAAAGAAGTAACGTTAACAATTGTCCGGGCAGTTCTCGTGATCATCGCCGTCACCGGCCTGATCTTCACGTCCGGTTGCACCGTAGCTACACACCAAGCCCCGGCGTCGGTGCGTTCGTATTTTCCGATTTTGGATATTCCAGAGCTGCCGCAGCTTGAAGCGATGACTCCGGAGGAACTGGCAGCGTACGAGAAGCTTCCCACTTCTTTGCAAGTGAAATTGGTGCACAATAATGATAAGCTTCAAGTGTGTTGCAAACAGATGAAGGCGCAGCTCGAAGCGTACAACGCGGCGGCGGCGGCAAACAACAAAACCAGTGATGCGGCCTTGGGAATTAAAATCCAGCCGCCTGTGACCGGAGGAACGCCATGACTTCTTTTACTGACCTTTTTACTCTCCACAATATCGGAATTGCGCTGACCGGCGCGTTTGGACTTTTGCTGGGTCAGCAGGTGTTCGCGTGGCTCAACACAAACGGTGTTGCGATGGTCAACGCGAAGCTGGAAGGGTTTCGTTCCGAACTTAACCAGAGTAAAATTTTCGGTGGGCTGCTTGGACAAATTAACGCTGACGACGCGTGCATCGGCATCATCGAAGCGTGCATCCCTGACATCATAGTCACGTTAAGCGCTGACGTGCAGGTGATGCTGAAGAACGGAACTTTGACCGACGCAACGCAGTGGCGTGCAATGGCGCACGCGTTGTGGGCGAAAGCAGAAGGTCAGATCATTGGCGGCGCGCACGACTACCTTGAACACAGCTCGTTTGAAGATGGGATTGTGTTGGCCGAGAATCTTTTGCGGCGATTCTTTGCTAAGCAGCAGATCGTCAACCTTGGAGTTGTCGCGGTTCCGCCTGTTGCGCCGGTTGTGACCGTGACGACACCAGCGACACCGGAGACCTCGGTTGCATCTGCAACACCGGCGGTGTCAGTGTCCGCTCCGGCGAACGGTTAGAAGGGAAGCGAATGAAAAACGCAATGTGGCTCATCGTGGTGGCACTCGGCGGATACGCGGCATACAAAGCCGTGACCGGGATTGCCGCTTCAACAGGTCTGCCGGGATTGGCTCCGGGAGTTCCGGCTCCGGCGTTCAAATTGTTGTTGCCGTTGCCGCCCGGTGGAACGCTCACCGGTCGCATCCAGACGACGGACAACGCGCGTCCGCCGAATTACACTGAAGAGGTTTCTGGTTTCGGTGCCGGGCAGTGGGCTGAAGTGGTTTCTCCAAACGGTCGCAAGGATTGGATTCCGATTGCTACCTCGTGAACAGAAAGGACAGCCATGCCAGCAGTAAGTCTTGACACCATTTATCCGACAGATGCGTACTCCGGTCAGTTTGGTGGTGCGTATTTGGTGCCGACACAGGAGGCTGTGTACGCGCAGCAGACCAAAAACTATTGGCTGCAGCCCGTGGACGATTCGGAGTTTGCAGATACACCAATTCCGGGGTTTAACGGTCTCGGCCAAATTCCGGATTTGTTTCCCGGAGTTTCAGCGCAGACCAAGTCGTACGTGTTGTACGGTTCGATAGCGATTGTGGCGCTGTCGGTGTTGTTCTGGATGTCGCGGAAAAAGTAACCATGGGACCGGTCGCGTATGGCCCGGAAGCGCCGGGAGAGACGCTGCCGGGTTGGTCGTCTCCCGGAGCGTATAACAGCATGCCTATTGTGCCTATTGTTTCTGGTATTGCTGCGGTGCTCGGCGTCGGTGGGACGCTGTTGGCGGCTAACGCGCAGCAGAAGCTTGCTGCGCAGCAGGTGCAGCAACAGCGTTTGGCCGTGCAAGCCGCCGCCAAGTTGCAGAACGAGCAGGCCGCGTACCAAGCGCAGCAACAGCAGTACTCGACGGAAGTGTACACGCTGATCGGAATTGGTGGAGTCGCCGCTGTGGTCTCTCTTTTGTTTTTGTACAACGCGCTGAAGAAAAAGTGAGGGCGGCATGAACATGATGGGAATGGCTGGAAAAAATTCAGCGCACGCACTTCTGGGCCTTCGGCCCCAGTTTCGGCACCGCATGCACGGACTCAACGCGATTGACTTGTCGACGTTGGCTAAAATGCTGCCGACGGGCGCGGTCAACGCGGCAAACACAGCGGTGCAAGCTGCGGGGTACGCGCAGACGCCGCAGTTCAGTCAGCAGGTCGATAAGGTCACCGGTGACGTCGAGACGTACTTGTTTGCACAGATCGGGCTGCAGACGATGGCGACCGTGGCTACGTTCGGAATTTTTCTGATCGCGTTGCATAAGTTCATGAGGAACAAATAAGCATGTCAAATTTGAATGCCATGAACGAGATGTACGAGATGGACGCTATCGAGGCGCAGGATGCTACGTTGCGTCACTCCGAAGGCGGCGGCTCTGTGCCTCGTGAATGGCAGGACAAGTTTGCGATGACGCCGATCTTGCAGCAGCAGTATCCGTACGCGATGAGTGGTCTCGGGCAAGTAGACCCCACGCCGTGGTACAAGAGCCCGGCGTTCATCGCCATTGCCGGTCTTGGTATTGCTGCCGTAGCTTACGTGATCTGGGACGCGACGAAAAAACCTGAGAGCGCGCCGCGAAGTGAGTCGGAAGGGTGGATGTAATGTACCAAGGCCAACTGACCTACGATCCTGCGATCTGGTCGACGACGACCGGCGGGCTGCAAGTGTCGAACCCGCCGCTTCCGGGCGCGTGTCAGTGGCGCGGACACAACGTTTGTTTGTACGCTGGAATCGTGGTAGCGGCGTTGGCTGCGTACTACCTGTGGCAGCATAAAGGGGTGAAGCGATGAACGCGTTTGGACAGACGAACATGGGACCACCGGCCCCGTATAACACACACCCCACCGACGCGGAGTTGGCGGCGATTCGCGGTCCTGTCGCTTACGGCACATACGGACCGGAAGCTCCGGGACAGACGTTGCCGGGTTGGTCGTTCCCCGGAGGCTACAACACAGGCTCCGGCGGTGGCGGTAGTTTTTGTTCGTGGCAGGGACACAACATCTGTTTGTATGTCGGCATCGCCGCCGTCGGTTTGATCGCGATGGCAATGCTTTCCAAAAAGGGGAAGGGAAAGCGCCGATGAGAGAATTGAACAACGAGATGGCGTGTTTGCAGCCGAGCCGCATGGGCACGTATTTCAACTGCCCGTTGCCTGACCACGGCATGGTCGGGCTGGGTGCGGGTGCTGTTACCGACGCATCGGGAGTAATTCCGATGGACAGCGGTGGAGACAAGATTTCACCTGCGCCTAGTTTTTCGTTGGACTTGACGAGTTCAACGTTTGATCCCGGACACGCAGGGGAGCAACCGTCAGTTGCGCCCGTGTCGACGATGTTCCGGCCATGGAATCAGATTCCGGCGACGTTCGCAGAGGGCAGCGGCGGAAAGTACTATTCGTCTCCGGAGAGCGTTTCAACATCACCTGCGCCCGGAAAAGTTGCGGTGAATCCCGGAAAAGTTGCGGTGAATCCCGGAACGTCGGAGTTCAACCAGTTGGCGACGGCAGTCAGTAACATTGCCAATCCATTGATTCGTGCGCAGTACCAGATCACACTGAACCAAGCTGCAATGCAAAGAAAACCTGTGATGGTGTCGTCTGGATTTTTCTCATCCACGCCGACGTATGCGTGGGTGCTCGGTGGTCTGGCGGTTCTTGCAGTTCTCGGCATTGCGTTTTCTGTAAGGAAGTAAAATGGCTGACGCAGACGGAAGGTCAGTAAATTGCGGAACTGCGGAGAATCCTTCGTCGCAGTTCGTTGCTCCGTATGATCCGTGTTGCCCGAAAGGCACCAACGGATTCTACGGACCCGATAGCTGCCGTGACGGCGTGCTTGTCACCGCATCGTCGAGCAATGCTTCCGCCGCACAGGCTGCTGCTAACGCAGCAGGACTTCAGCTACGCGCAAATCCTAACCTGTTGAGCATGCCACAGCCGGGAACGACGCCGGTTGATCCGAACAGCGGTTTGTTCGCGTCTATTTTCAAAGCGGTGTCCGACACAGCGACGCCGTTGGTCAAAGCACAGTTGGCAATCGAAGCACAGAAAGCTCAAGCGCAGGGTAAGCCTGTGTACGTGAACCCGGCGTTGATCCAGCAAGCGTCGTGGACGTCGAAACCCCTCAACTGGGTCTTGGTCGGAGTCGGAGTGCTTGCTGTAGGTGCCGTGCTCATGACGGCGATGTCGGGGAGGCGCGGTTAATGGCTGTCAGCAGTCCTTACGCGGGTGTCCCCGTGAACGACATGTACATGGCGGCGCAGCATGCGCTCGACATGTACTTTGTGCTGCAGCCAGTTGGCAGCGATACACAGTCGTCACTGCGCGACCGGATCGCGTGGACGTTTGCGCAGCAGTACGCTCCGGATTGGATGGGTGGGCTGACACCGCAAGCGGTCGACTACGGCAACAAGCTGACTGAAGTTGCGTTTTCGATTTCACCGATGTCACGCCGAAAATCAAACGCCGAGATCAGCGTTGTTAACGCGACCGGCGGGGTGCTGACAAACTGGTGGATGGTAGCGGGTGCGGTTGCTGTGGTCGGCGTCGTTGCTGCTTTGCTGTTGCGCAAAAAGAAACGGAGAAAATAACATGTACTATGGTTTGGATGGTTTCGGCATGGATGATCTCGCGTCCACCGAGATGGGAAATTTTGCAGCGGTTGCTCCGGCTGCTCCGTTCTTCAACTCGGCGACGGATATTCCGGCCATCGGTCAGATCGGACAGAATTTCGCCAATCAGTACGCGCAGTATGAAATGGCGATGGCGAGTGTGCCGCTGGAGCAGCAGAAACTTGCGCTGCAACAACAGCAGGCCATCGCGATGGCGCAGGCCAACGCGAATCAAGGCATGAGTAACACGACCAAGACCGTGATCGCCGTCGGCGTCGGTCTCGCGGCTATCGGCGCGTTGATCTTCATCATGAAGCGCAAGAAGGCGCGCAACGGCGGTGGCGGCGGTTCCAGCTCGTTGTTCGGTGGCAGCGGTTGGCGGACGATTGGCTGAGCGAACGTTCTCTTAAAGGGGTGATGCGATGGGTTTTCTTGCTGAGTTTTCTGGACTTGATGATTTGGGTGCGGGCACGGGCGGCAGCGTCGATCTGACGAACTGCTCGGACTTGTACGCTCGTGTCCAGAAAAACGGATCGCTGATCGACACGGCGTTGAGCACCGGAAAGAAAAAGCAGTACGTGAAAAAGTGGGTCAGCAACATCAACCTGCGCTGGGGCCAGTACGTGAAGTGCCAGCAGAACACGGGGCTTGCTCCGCAGGCGATGCCGCTGTCCAACGCCGTGCTTGCGATGATTTCGACCGGGCAAGTTCCGGGGTCCAAAGCTGGAACGCAAGGCGCGATTCAAACGCCGTTAGCCAACGCAGCCGCGCAACAACTGAACATGACCGCAATTCCCGGCGGCGGTGGAACCGTGTCGTCCAGCGAGTTCCAAAGCAACACCGGGGGCAGCGGCATCCCGTGGACAACCATCGGTATTGTCGCGGCGGTCGGCATCGGTGGATATTTGTTTCTCAAGCGTCGCCGCAAAGGCGGAAAAGTTCGTCCGCACAGCGCCAAGCGTCGTGTGCGCCGCGCAGCCGCGCGTCTGCGCCGTCGGTTCCGCCGGTCCCGGAGATAAACCATGTACTACTTGAACGGTCTTGGAAAAGTTAAGTTGGGCGCTGCCGCCGTTGCTTCACCGGCGCGCATTGCTGCTGCACATCGTCAGGCCGCGCGACAGGAAGCGCGTACTGCGGCACAGGCGCGCCGAGACCCCGGATTCTCCGCTCCCGCCCCTATGTGGGACGCTGCGACACAGTCCTACGTCGGGTCGAACGTGTGGCAAGCTGCGAACCCGGTTCCGGCTCCAGCACGGACTGTGGCACAGATAGCGCGGCAGGACCGGCAGGATGCCGCTGCGAAAAATAAAGCGGATCGGTTAGCCACTGCTGCGAAAAATAAAGCGGATCGGTTAGCCACTGCTGCGAAAAATAAATCGGATCGGTTAGCCGCGCAGCAAACTGCGTACGATGCGAAGCACCCGCACGCCGTGTTCGACGAAACAACCGGAACGTGGAGCACCGGCGGCGTGGCAGCAAAAGGCGCGGTTTGGGATGACACCACGCAGTCCTACGTGGGGTCAAACGCGTGGCAAGCGGCGAACCCGAAACCCGGCAGACCCGGCAGACCGGTAAAACAGCCAGCGGGGATTTCACCGGATGCGCAAGCCGCGTACGACTACGTCGAAGGTCTCCCCACGACGTTCTACATACCCACTCCCGATTACTCGAACGCGTACGCGCCCGACAGCGCGGTAGCCGACGCGTCGTCGACACCGCAGGGTGGTGGTCCGTTGTTGACACCGATTGATCAGGGCGCGGATGCCGCTGCAATGCAGGACGGTTCCGGACCACAGAATTACGATCCCAGTTACGATTTGCAGGGGATGTCCGGGCTCGATGCGTTTTTTCCGCACCAGCATTGGCCTCAGTCTGCACAGCCGCGCGCGTTCAATCGGCTCAACAATACGTTCGGCAAGCCCGGTGGGATGAGTGCGATCAGTGACAGCCCCAATCTTCTTTTGATCGGCGGAGCGTTGCTCGCTGCGTACCTGTTGTTGAAAAAGCGCTAAGCGCTTCGAGCGCTTGAAAGGGGTCTTCAATGTTCTACGCAATGAGTGGTCTCGACGAGTTCACCGGTCTCGCCGATCTGGGTGCGGCGAAACCGTCTGCACGCGCCTGCACGGCAGCGCAGAACGCGTATTCAAAGCAGATCGCGGCACTGCAGAAACAGATGACCGCAGCTAAGGGGCGGAACAACTCAAAGCAGATGGTCGCCATCAGTAAGCGCGCGCAGACCGCCGTGCCACGATTGCAACAGCGCGTAGCATCCGCGTGCGCTGTGTCACCGGGTGGAATGCCGATGCCCGGTCAGATGCCGGGGTACCCGATGCCGATGCCCGGTCAGATGCCGATGCCCGGTCAGATGCCGGGGTACCCGACGATGCCGAGCTTCCCGACCGGAGCCGCGTGCAAACCGGCGACGATGAAACAGTTTCAGAATCTCATGAACCAGATGTCGAAGGCGAAGAACGCGAAGCGCGCACAGGCCATCCAGAATCGGCTCAACAAGCTCGCGATGACTCCGAAGGGTCAAGCGTGCGGAATTCCGCCGGGCGGCGGTGGTGGTGGGACGATTATGCCGCCAATGCCTCCGTGTCCGACCGGCAGCACGTACGATCAGTACGGTCAATGCACTCCGTTCGGCGGCGGTGGAACCGGGTTGACGCCACCTCCTTACTCCGGAACGTTCGTCGGCCAAACGATGATTTACAGCGGCACGACGTGGACGTGGAACGGTACTCAGTGGGCCAGCGGTGCGACGTCCGGTCAGCAGTGTCCTCCCGGAACGATGCCTGATGGCTCCGGCACCTGCGCTTCAATTGGCGGTGGCGGCTATCCCGGTGGTTATCCCGGCTACCCCGGCGGTGGCGGCAGTCCGATGCTAACACCAATCGACGACGGTCAAGCCAGCGGCGGTGACATTTACTCCGGCGGCGGACAAGACATCCACTCCGGCGGTTCTGGCGGTGGAATGCCGGGCGGCGGGCCGTTGCTGACTCCCATTGATGAAGGTGTCGGCGGCGGCGGCGGCGGCGACGGTGGCGTTGAAGATGCGCTGGTCGCGCAGGCGCAAGCTTCGCAGACGACGCCGTTCAATCAGGCAGCGGGCGGCGTTCCCGGCGGCGATCCGTCGCTGGCGACGGCGTGCGCACAGGAAGCGATTGCTCCGCCGAGTGCGGACATGTACGGACCGTTGACACCGATTCAGATCGTGTGCGGGGCGTCAGCTGGCAACGCCGCAGGCGCGGCCAAGGCCGGAGCGTCGGGCGGCTATCCGTCGCAGTCGTCAATCGATTCGTCGGAGATCGATTCGATGTCAGGCTTCCGTGGTCTGGGCCGTTACTTGGGTTGATCTTCAACGCCGGTACAGGGAGTGCGCATGGGTGCTGAAGAGGGCGTAAAAACAGGGCTCGAAACATACGAAAGGTTTGGATTCGCCGGACTGTTCGTTTTCGTTTTCCTTGTGCTGTTGTTCTACCATTTTTGGACACAGCGCCGGAACGAAAAAGAGTACCAAGCGTTGCTCGAAAAAACGACTGAGGCGTTGAACGAAGTGTCCGGAGTGATCGATTCAAATTCTCGTTCGAACGAAGATTTGAAACGAGCACTGGACGTGAATACGCGGCAAAACGCATCACTGTTGTCGTACATGGAAGGAAGGGACGGAAACCGTGTCAGCAGAAGTTGAAGAGGGCTCAGAAATGGCTACTCTATTCTCATGGTTGTTCAAGCGACGGGCTCGCAGTTGCGCTAATACCAAGCTGGACGAGGCTGCGGCGCACAGCAACCTGTCGGTGATCATGCATCAAGCCACGACCAGCGGGTTGCACTTCGCGGTGGCCGATAACTGTCAGGTTCAGGAGAAGGTAAGTGCCCAAACCAAATCGGACTGTCTTTCCGTCGTGGGCAATAAAAACACCAGCCCTTAAAAAGCTTGCCCGGATACTTTCGCTTGATCTGTTCCATGACTGTACGGCACAGACGCTGTTAAGGGACGCGGACGAACCGATTGGAATTGTTTTTCTGCGACCGCTGACTTTGATCCGTGATGGGCGCGCGATCATCGGAACGTTTGTCTTGCACGATCCGTCGGGTGATCTTCGAAACGACGTGTACATCATGGGTCCGTGGTACACGTCATTGAATGGGTTTGTACTGGACGTCGCTCCGAAGTTTCTGTCGTTCGTGCTGCAGCATCCGGACGTGAAGTATCTGGAAGCGGATCACCGCGAAGGCATCAAAGCGCTACTGAGTAAGCGCGAAAGGAACGAAGCATGGCTAAAGCAACCACATGGATCGTCATCGGAGGCGTCGGATTGGCGGCAATGCTCTTCGGCAGGAAGAAATCCGCCTTCAGCTCTTCATCCAGCGCTACTGCGGGGGCACCGGCTCGATTGGTCCCAGCTCCCATCAACGCCAACGAGGAAGTCAGCGCCGGAACGTATCGTGTGATTTCAAGCCGCCGTGTCAATCCGGCGTTGAGCTATGTTCAGGCCACCGGCAACGTCGGCGGCACGATCACGTTCACGTCGCCGACGTCGGGGATGTTCACACGCAACGTGGTCTCGGACGGTTCCGGTGCCCTGCTCGCGGAAGTCGCCGCAGCCGGAGCCGCCGCTGCTGCTGCTCCGACGTCGCCGTTGGACTCGGCCATGTCCGGCTTGTCCGGATTTTTGGGCAGGCATAATCACAGTCACGCGACCCCCCGTCAGTTAACACGGCACGCGCACGGTCGCCATCAGATGGTTCACCGGGCTTAAGGAGTCGCCGTGGAAGCTGAGCTGATTGTAGTTCGCGCGACGTCGTTCAAACGCGCCGACAAGCATATTCAGAAAGGGACCGGCATGAGCAGCGACCAGATCAAAGTCACCGTGGGCTTTCCGAAGGATAGTCCGGTTGCCGGTGATGCGAGTACCAAAGAATCAAAAGTCAAAGTCACGCCGGGTTTTCCAAAGGATAGTCCGGTTGCAGGCGCGCCGGGCTCGAAGGAATCTAAAGTGGTAAGGGGGAGCCGATGAAGCATCCGATCATGATCGCCGCCGCTGCAGCCGCTGCGGCGTATTTTGTTTTAAAGGGGAAGCAGCAGTCGGCACAGGTGAGTTCTCAGGTGAGTTCTCAGGTCAGCTCGACGTCTGTGCCCGGTTCCGGATCGCAGGTGATCGACTACGGTTCAATCCAGACGGTTTCTCCGCAGGTCAACGCCGTGCCGCCTCCGCAGCAACCCCCCGTGATCGTCACACCGTTGACCCCGGTCACCCCCGTGTTCCTGTACCCGACGCAAGGGAGCATGCCGACGCCGCCGGTGCCGAATACAAACGGAAAATACCCGAAGGGTCTTGTCAACAAATACTTCGCGGCGCTGATGAAGCTGCAGCGCGCCGAAAAAGTTCGCTGCCGTCAGTCGCAAGGAAAAGTGAAAGTCGTGAAGGGTGCGATGCCGGGCGCGTACGGTCGCAAAAAATCCCCGTTGCATTTCTGGAACTGCACTGCTCCGGGATTCACGGCATCGCCAGACTTGGCGTTTGTCAACCCCAACGCGCCGCAGCCAATGCCTGTGTACTCTTCACAGTTTCCACCTCCGGTTCAGCCGGTTCAGATGTATACGCCGCAGTTCCAGCCATTGCAGCAGCCTTTGCTCACTGACGTCACGGGGGACTGATGCCGAAGTTGCGTAGTCATGCGTTGCGCCCGGTGCGAACCAAGGCCAAAGGCCATGGGTTCACTGCGCACCCGTTTGACAACCCAGCTCCAGCCCCAGTTAATTCAGGCGGTAACCCCGGCGATCCGTGCAACGGTGCGTTCTTTGGTGACAAGGATGCTATCACTGTTATCGACGCCAGTACGCATGGCGCTATTTTAGACCCAGCGACCCAGAGGTACTATATTCCGTTCATCGGAAAGGTCACAGCAGTGATGGTTAAAGACCCTGCAACACACCAAGCAAAAATGGTTTTGAACTGCCAGAATTTTGATGGTACAGCATGCCCCGGCGGGATGTATATACAGGGAAACTGTGTCAAAGATGTTACAGGCGACGAAACAGGTGGGCTCAACACCAAGAAAAGTCAGAACGTAGCCCTTACCACTGAAAAGACCGCGAATGACACATCAGTCGCCATTGTTTATCAACTAATGGCGGATGGAATTATTTCTGGCGCATACGGAAAAGCGATGTTGTCCGCGCTGGCGTCTGATCACAAAAACACGGTGGCGGCGGTTAAGTTGGGCACGTACCCAGAAAGTTTAAACCCCGCTTCTCCCATGGGACCAAACGACCTTTTGAATTTGCTTCAAAAAGCTGTAATGGGTGAGAAATTTAAATTGACTGCACCAGCGACCGCAGCTTCGTTGCAGCGTCTCATGCGGTACGCAACAATCAACAACGCGGAATTTTCTCCGTGGATCGCTGGGTACGCAAAAACTACTAAGTCAAAAGCTCTTGCGTCTATGTCGAAAGCCATTGCATCCGTGAAACAGCCGAAGAGCCCGAGACAGCCGTTCAGCCCAATACCCAGCCATCCTTCGACGACGACCACGGTCGCGTCGGGCGCGTCGACGACGCCGACGTGGGGCACGCCGGGACATGACGCGGCAAACGCGTCGAACGACATGCTGACCGGAAGTCTGAATCAGGCGATTCAAACTGGGCACATGCTCGACTCCGTAATACTCGCGGCAGGCAGCGGCGGTGAGTGGAGTTTTGACGCGCCCTCCGTGCAGACTGAACCCGAAATTCCTAAGCCCAGCCCGGCTGAGCCTGCGCCGACGCCGACGCCGAAGCCTGCACCGACGTTTCATCCGAATACGAATACGTCTCCGCCCGGTGACGCTCCACCTTATGGTGGGTATTCGCCGCCGTTAGGGGCGTTCGATCCGGTGCAGACCGGTGAGCTGTTCAATGTCGCAGTGACGCTCGGCGCTGCGTATGTTTTATGGCGCGTCCTTTTTGGAGGACGCAAATGAAACACATGGGTCTGCTCTTAGTAGGGGGTCTCGCAACCGCATATTTTATCGCGAAGCGCCGTGACGCTGCGCCGGTGCCGCCGCCTCCGCCGGTGACGCCAATTTCACCGCCGATAGCGCCGCCGATGCCGGGACCGATGCCGGGACCGATGTCAACCCCAACGCCGAATCAGTATCGGCCAATGCTCCCTCCTGTACGTCCCGGTTTCCCAGTGCTTCGTACCGATCCTGTGGCAACCGGGGATATTTACGCGCTGCCGCCACCATACGCGCTGCCGCCACCATACGCGCTGCCGCCACCCGATCCTGTGCCGCACGCCATTGATTGTGGGTTCAGCGGGCTGCGAGAGATGATGCTAAGTAATGGGGGATCAATTTGTGTTGCTCGTAACGATCCCCGGTTGCCACCGTTGCCGCCACCAGCGCCGCCACTCACGCCAGCGCAGTTGTCGTGGGCAATAGCGCATCCAGTGGCATTCGTACCAAGTCAGCCGCCGCCGGGAACACCGCCACCGGTACGACGTAACTACGGAGGAGTGCAGTGCGACGCTAACGGAAATTGTTTTGGGCGAAAGAGAGGTACACGATGAACACCACTGTGATGATCTCACCACTATTGATCGCGCGCTGCGCGCTGACCAAAGACATCGTCAGCTACAACGCGTCGCAGGGTCAGCACTGGAGCCACAAAAGCAAATCGACCCAGCAGAAAAAAATCTGGGCGACGCTGCTGCGATCTTCAGAAGGTCTCGACATCCCCGTGTCGCAGGGAAATCATCGGCGCATGCTGAAGGTCACGCGCGTCACGACCGGGAAAATGCATTTGTTCGAAAAGGTCAATCTGTATGCCGCCGTGAAGCCGGTCGAGGATGCGCTGGTCGATCTTGGTTGGCTGACTGACGACTCCCTGAAGTATTGTGAGTTGGTCGTGGAGCAGTTCCACGCGGCGTACGCTCCGGAATGGTTGCAGGAAGACGTGATCGCTCGGAAAGTAAAAATCGCGGTGGAGATTTTTGATCTCAATGACTCGATTCAATAATCCACAAGAGCGTACTTTCGAAGCAAATCCGTACGTCGAGAACATCGCGGCGCAGCGGATCGCGGCGGAGTACTGTCATTCGCTGGGTTTCCCGGAGCCGCAGCGCACGCCATACGCCACGGTCAACGTCGCCGTCGCCAAAGAGATTGCAGCGTTCTACGATGCTACCGTCAGCGATCCCCAAAACGCTGAGACGCGCGAAGCGTACTTGGCTCTTGCCAACGAAACAGAAGCTCAGTTCTCAGTGCTGCCGGTGGAAATTATTCCGGTCGGAAGCGAAGACTACCCCTACAAGACAAGTCCTGAAATGATGGACGATGTCATGCACAACGGCAGGCTCGCCGTGTTCACCGGTGGCGACGATCACCCGCTGTTCAGTCGCGAGCAGAACTTTAAGTTCCGCGCCGTGCATGATTTCTTCGGGCATGCACAGTACGGGTACGCATTCGGGCCACGCGGGGAAGAGAACGCGTGGATTGAGCACAGCAAAATGTTTTCTCCGTTGGCGCGGAAGGCCATGACCACGGAGACACGCGGACAGAATAGCTATGTTAACTTCGGGCCGTTCTCGCATCTTCCAGTGATGCAGCGCCCGTATGCCGATCAGAAAGTTTTTGTTCTCCCGGCGAAGTTCAGAACAATTGCCGTGCTGAGCGCCGCGTATCGTGAGTTCCCCGGATTTTACCCCTCCCGTGACGAAGCCGCCAACCCGGTCAAGCTCGTGAAGCCGCATCCGGGGAAGTATCTGGCCAAACCCAGCAGCCCCAAGACCGGTGTTCCGTTTCATCAGCACACGATGTTTGAGGTGGACGACAAGCCCGTGTTGCAGCGCAAGAAAAAAGTGGCGACGTGGTGCGCCAAACCTCTGCGTCTCGATCTGGCTCGCAAGTTCTTCGAACTGGGTCAAGAAGGCTTGACGTGGTACGACGATACTGCCGCTGTGATTTTCGAAATGATGGGGCGCAACCAAGACCGCACGACGCTGTACATTAAGTTTCTGGCGGCGACGTCTCCGCTCACGCCCGTGATCGACAACGTCCGGTTGGCGAACCATGCGCTTGAACTGTACGACGCGTTTGGTTTGGCCGACACTAAAATTCGAGTGTTGAAAGATGCTCCGCTTTCGCAACGAACGATTTGGGAGCGCGAATTTCAGTTCGACGCGCACCGTTTCAACTTGATCCGGATTGTGCGCGGGGAGAAAATCGAAGGTCCGAAGGTCAATGCGTTCCAAGATAATTTGCTCGGCGATCCGGAGCAGGTCACGGTCGACCGCTGGATGATGCGAATTTTCAACGATTCCACCGACATGGTGAACGGAAAGTGTGTTCACGATAGTTACAACGATAAGAAGGAAGACGCGCCGTCGCCTCCTGAGTATCGCTGCATTCAGAGTGCCATTCAAGATTTGGCATACAAAGCTGGAGTGCAGCCGCGCCAGTACCAAGCGGCGACGTGGGTCGGCATCAAGAAAATGTGCGGCGATCCCTCGGACACAATTGAGCCGTTCCATGTGATTTTGGAACGCATCCGAAAAAGTCCGCAGTTGAAGTTTGATTTTCCCGCGTTGGATGACGCATACACCGCCGCTGTCAAGCGTGACGGCGGGCGGCTCGACGATAACATTGAAGCCGAATTTGCAGCGTTTGACGCGGCATTGGGTCCGGTTGAACAGGGCGACTTGTCCGAGCTGGGTGAGAATCCGGGGCACGACGAGAGCGACATTGGTTTCCTGACGGCGCGGATTCTAGGGTACTAAGAGGGTATCGACATGGCACGTGGATTTCGCGCAAAGGGTGGCGGTGGTGGCGGCGGCGGTGGAGTGCTGGCTGGAAACGTCTCTGGACCGCTGCTTGCCAACGTCATTAATCCGGGCGTCGTCACCGGCGGTGCTGGTGGCATGCTGGCGAATGCCACGGTCACCGAGCAGAACGTAAACGCGTCGCTGCTGACGGCTGAAAATCTGCTGACCAATCCATGGTTCAATTGGGCGCAGCTTCAAACGCCCGGTACGCTGACCACGATCCCGGACAATCAGGTCGGCCCTGACGGCTGGAAAGTCACCCGTGAAAACGCGGACGTTCAGTACCAGCGGTTGGTGCAGTCAGTCGGCGCGACGTCTGGCTACTTGGGTGTGTTCAAGAAAATCACGGCTGCTGGAAAGTTCATGGTCTATCAGCCGCTTGAGTCGCAGTTGACGCTGAGTCTGCAGAACGCCACGGTGACGTTCACGCTTTCGATCAGGCTGGGTGTGGCGCGCTTGGTCCGGTTTGCGTTGTTCAAGTACACCGGCGGAGCACCCAACACTGTCGTGCCAGCGCCGGTGTCTGCGTGGAACGGTGCAGGTGTCATCCCAACGTTGAACGCTGGTTTCACTTTCATCAACTCGTTCAGTGCTCTCGTGGCGGTTGGAAACTCCGCGTACAATTTGGTGGTGAACACGGGGACGTTCGGAGCGAACGACATTCTCTGCGTCGCGGTGATCGCGGACGAGCAATTCGCGGTCAATGAAACGATGGGCTTGTTTCAGACGTCGTTTTGCGTTGGCAGCGCCGGTCAGTTCATCGCTCGCCCGCTGACGCCGACGGAAGACGTGGCGCGGTGCGAGCGCATGATCGAAAAGTCTTTCGACATGGACACGATTCCGGGCACGGCCACGCTGGTGGGCGTTGAGAATTACAACAACGTCGGCACGGCGGCGCTGCGCGGAATCAAATATCGCCAGCGTAAACTTTTCGACGGTCCCGTGATCACGCTATACAATCCGAACTCGGGAGCCACGGGATCGTGGCGCGACACGACCGGCGGTGTGGACGTGGCTGTTGTGTCTCAGAACGGCGGTGAAGCGGGTGTTGCGGTCGCTCCGACGGGATTGACGACGCCGAACAATCAGATGGCCGGGCATTACCTGATCAACGGTTCACTGTAAAGGGAGCAGTCATGGTGGCTGAGATCAAGCTGCACTTGAAAGCAAGCCTCGTGGGCGTTTTCAGAGAACTGCTGGACAGCGTCAACGCCGACGGGCGCATCACGGGTTCCAAGTGGCGGGAAGACGGCGACGATGTCCGCGTGATCATTCCGGTCAAGGAAGCGGGCGCGTGGATGGAGATCACGCAGGAACTGGCCGACAACGAACGTGACGGAGATGAAAACAAAGCTGACCAGTTGGAGCTGATCGCGGACGTGATCGAAGAGGAAGCTGAAAAAATTCTCGACGTGTCCGGAAAAGGCGTTGGTGAATTGACAGGGTTGCCGCCGGAGATTGACGACATCCCGGACACCAAGCGCCCGATGGGCAGGAACTTTTGGAAGGGAATGTAATGTCACTGGGTCATTACGCGGCTAAATTCATCATGCCAGCGAGCCACCCTTTAGCGGAAGCACGAAAAGCTGTTTGTGCGAATTGTCCGAACCGTTTCTTTTTGCCGTTAGTGCATAAAGTGATTGGACCGCAGTGCAGACTGTGCGGATGCGCGATCAATGCCAAGACGCGGGTGATTCAAGAACGATGTCCGGCGGGGTACTGGTGATGTTTGAGTCGAATCCAAAATTCCGAGAACAGCCTATCGATGCTGTGTACGTTCGTAAGTTGATCGAGCGGTATGGTCACGATCTGATTGCGTACGCCAGTGCGCACGATCTGCCGTTGCCGCAGTTTGAATCCGAACCGGAGATGTTGTTCCCGACCGGGTTTAAAGCTGAGCCAATCGTGCGCGGCTACACGGGAGAAACGAAGCACTGCGGTCATTTTGGGTGCGTTTTCAAAACCGACCGCCACGACGTCGTGTTTAAAGTCACCACCGACGTGAACGAAGCAAAATTTGTTAACGCCGTGCTGCTGCAACGACTCCAGCCTGATTACATGCCCGGTCTCGTCGAGTATTTTGCTATCGTCAAACTCCCGTCGAAGTTTCACGGTAGCCGGACCTACGCGATCTGGCGGGAAGAAGCGCATCAGATCGGAAAGTGGCGTGGGTACGACGAAGGCGGCAAGCTGCGGGAGATGTACCACAAATCTTCCAGAGCTTTGCTGGAAATAGACGAGTACGAAGAACGCAATAGAACCAATACGAAGTATTGGCAATTTCTTAGTGAATCTTCGGACGTACATGAGGAGCTTTTTGAAGATTTTGAATCAGCTTTTGCCAGCACCGAAGGCTTTGACAGTTTAATTTACAGTGAGTTGCCGCGCACTTCGACCACCGCGCTCTTGGCTTCGTCGGCGAGCTTGCCGACGCGGTTCCACAATGATGCTACGAGCATCCAGTACGCGTGGCTTATGTTCCTGTGCATGCAGTACGCTGACAAACTGCAGAACATGCCGACGTATAACACACCTGACGACGATGGTGATGAGCGGATAGCCGACGTGTCGCTGCTCGGGCAGACGCTGCATGCGGCGATCAGCAACCAAATGGTCATCGCGGATTTACATATGGGAAACATCGGCGAGACTGAGCGCACTGGCACCGGAGTCAAGGTCATCACCGATCCGGGACTTGTCATGATCTTAAACCGTGCACTGGCCGAAGCGGAGCCGGAAGACTTAATACCAAGGTAAGGGGAAGAACATGGCATCTTCAGGCGTAATTTCCGGACCGGTCATCACCACTCCTTACCGGCTCCCTCGCGGGACGACGCGGCTCCCCATCGGGGCCGGTGCTTTCCTGCAGAACATCGTAGTGGCAGGTGACACGTTTCAGGTTCAGACGGTCGGCGTCTTTACGTTTCAAGTTGCGCTGGAGTCAGCAGCGTCGCTCGGCGACATCCCGTACACAGTTGAGCTATTCAACGAGACCACTGGATTAGTGGAAGCGTTCTCACAGCTCGTATGCGCCGCGTCCAGCTCCGCAGAAGATCAAGACGTGGTTTTGGTCACGAACGTCGTCAACGTGGCGCACTTCTACTCGATCCGGTTGAACAGGGCGACTTGTCCGAGCTGGGTGAGAATCCGGGGCACGACGAGAGCGACATTGGTTTCCTGACGGCGCGGATTCTAGGGTACAAGAGGGTATCGACATGGCACGTGGATTTCGCGCAAAGGGTGGCGGTGGATCGGCGTTCAGTGCAATCACGTCTGGCACGAACACGAGTGCCTTGATGATCGTCGGCACCGGCGCGATGTTGGACTATTTCGGAACGGGAACGATCAACGCGTCTTCGTTGCAGAAGAACTTCACGATTGCAGGCCCGACGGCACCGCGCGTGTACACGTTTCCGGATGCAAACGCTACAATCCTGACAACCAACGCAGCCGTGACCGTGCCGCAGGGCGGCACCGGCAACACAACGTTCACACCATACTCGCTGATCGCTGCGGGCACCGTGGCGACCGGGCCTTTCCAGAACATCGTCGGCGTCGGCACCGCCGGTCAAGTGCTCACCTCTAATGGAGCAGGCACGCTGCCGACGTGGCAAGCGACCGCAGTGACACCGACGCCGACGTGGGCGGCGGTGCTCGCGGCAGGCAACACCACCGGCGCAAACAACGCGTTGATCACCACCGGGCAGCAGATTGACGCCGCGACGCCCGCGACGGTGTTGAACATCGGTAACACGAACGCGTCGGGCATCGGCATCGGCACCGCGCCCGGAGTGCTCGGCACGCTGCAGGTGTTTGTCAACCAAGGCGGGGCGGCGTTCATCGGGTCGAACGCGGGCATTCAGTACAGCTCGACGACGTCGAATCGCGGGTCGATTCGTACCAATCAATTCGGCAACAACGCAGGCGTCCCCGGCATCACCGGTTTCAAGTCGCGCGGCACCAACGTCGGAGATTTGATTTCAGTTGCCGACGGCGACGTGCTGTGGCGCGCCACGGCCATCGGCGTGACGGGCAACAATATCAATGTTCCGCTCGCTGGATTTTTGTCGCTCCAAGTTCCGACCGGCGGAACGAACGCAACGTGGGTGGCAACCGATTTCGCCGTGTCGCTGGTGCCGCTGGCCGGTCCGATCAACAGCAATCGTCAGGTCTTCAAGGTGACCAGCGAGGCTGCGCTCGATTTTATTGACGGCACGACTGCGCCGGTGACGGCGGCGGCGCACGGAGGTCTTCGTTACAACAACGCGCTTTTGCGCTTCGAACAATCTGTCAGCGGTGCCGCGTGGGCTCCGTTGAGCAATACCAGTTTCAGCGCGATCACAACGGGCACGAACACGACGGCGGTTATGACTGTCGGCACCGGCGCTTCGTTGGACTTCTCTGGAGTCGGCGTGATCAATGCGTCGTCGTTGCAAACAAACTTCACGATTGCCGGTCCCACAGTGCCGCGCGTGTATACGTTCCCAGACGCGACCACAACAATCCTGACGACCAACGCAGCCGTGACCGTGCCACAGGGCGGTACTGGAAACACGACGTTCACGGCGTACTCAGTGATTTGTGCCGGAACGACTGCGACCGGCACGTTCCAGAACGTAACCGGTGTTGGTACTGCCGGGCAGGTGCTCACTTCGAACGGTGCTGCAACGTTGCCGACGTGGCAGACCGCGTCCGGCTCTACCGCGTTTAGTGCGATCACTTCTGGGACGAACACCACTGCGGCGATGATCGTCGGCAACGGCGCTACCTTAAAGGTGGCGCAGGGCGGATCAATCGGCACCAGTTCGCTGGTGGCGAGCACGACCGTGCTGGGTTCTGCGGGCGCGGCGCTGACGGCGAGCAATACAAACTCCGTGCTGGTCGGTTCAAGCGCGGGTGCGGCACTGGCCGGTGCGTCGGACATCAACAATACGTTTGCGTTCGCCGGGCAGAGCGCAACAGGTTCTGCGACCGGAGCGAATACGCTGATCGGCTACAACGCGGCCACTTCGCTGACCATCGGTGCGTTGAACGTCGTGATCGGTTCCGGCGCGAACACAGTCAGCACCACGTCGAACGCGGTGATCATCGGCGCGCTCTCGTCCGGCACGGACAATTCCGTGATCATCGGACAGAACAAAACCAGCGCAGTCGCCAACGATTTAATTATTGAATCCGGCGACGTCGGGTTGCGACGCACAGCAGCGTCCGTGCTACAGGTCACCAACGGCGCAGGCGCGTCGGCGACGTTCAAGACGTCCGGACTGATCGTCGGGTACACGACGGTGAACTTCGCGGCGAGTCCGTACACAGTGCTGTTGACTGACACAGCGATCAGCGTTGACACCACCGGCGGCATCACGGTGATCAACCTGCCTGCGGCGACTGACTTCATCGGGCGGTACATCACCGTCAAGAAGGACGATACGTCTGTTTTCTCCACTCAGATCAATCCGAACGGCGCGGACACCATCGACGGCGCGGCCCTCTACAACCTGCTCAAGTCGTACGAATCGGCAACGTTTATTTCGAACGGTGTCAACGGATGGATTGTGGTGTCGCAGGCCAACTACAATCCGGGTTTCCTGACCAGCGCCGTTATCCCGTTGACGGTGACGGGCGGCGATACGGTCAGCCTGCTGGACGCGAACAATGCCACGACGCCGTCAGCGGTGTCTGCTGTGTACTGGGGCACTAACAACACCGCGAACAGTGCTTTGATGGTGCAGGGCAAGGCCGGTCAAACGTCCGTGGTGTTCGACGTTCAGGCCGACACCGGCGTCTCAGTGTTCAGCGTTCCGCAGCCGACCAGTTCATTGACTGGCGCGGATAACTTGTTAGCTGGAGTCTTAGCGGGTTTTGGCTTGACCAGCGGTAATCAAAACATTCTGTTTGGAAACAGCGCTGGTACGACGCTGTCCACGGGCGCTGACAACGTTTGCATCGGTGTCGGCACTGGGCAGTTAACTAACGGCTCACAGAACGTATTCATCGGTTCATTGGCCGGAGACCAGAGCGTCACAAACAACAATGTGATGATTGGTTTTGGCGCTGGCTTGTCCACGGCAGGCGCGACTGATTCCGACAACACGTTCATTGGGTACTTCGCAGGTCGCACCTTTACTGGATCAGCTTCCGGGGCGAACACCTGCATTGGTGCCAACTCTGCGGGTACGAACGGCGGCACGGGAGTTTCGAATGTTTTGATCGGTGCGGCGTCCGATGTAGTAGTTAACGCAAGCGGCGTGATTGTGGTTGGTGCCGGGTCCAGCGGCGCAACGTCATCAATCATTATCGGCGCGTCGGTCACGTCCAGCACGGTCAACGACCTGATCATTCGCACCGGAGACGTAGGACTGCTCCGCATCGCCGCTGGAATCCTGTCCATCACTGACGGCGCTGGCGTCGACGCGACGGTGCAGTCGGCATCACAGATCGCGTCCGGTGTCACCGCCGCGTCGACGACGTACGCAGTTCTGATCACGGATTACTTGGTGACGGCGGATGCCACGGGCGGGGCGTTCGCGGTGACGCTGCCTGCGGCGGCTGCGAACAAAGGCCGCATCGTTAACGTGAAGAAGACCGATGCGTCGGTAAACGCCGTTACCATGACGGCTGCTGGCGGCGACGTGATCGACGGCGCGGCAACGCAGAGCATTACCATTCAGTACGCGGCACTTACGCTTATCTCTAATGGCGTCGACACGTGGTGGATCGTCTAAGGAGCGGTAAATGAGTTACGACCC
>JAAFGT010000026.1 GCA_010365215.1 Acidipila sp.
AGCCGATTTCGAGTGGCGCGGCTTCGAGTGGATGGATTGCCACGATTCCGACCACAGCGTTCTCAGCTTTCTTCGCCGCGCGAAAGACCCGAAGGATTTCCTGGTGGTGGTGGTAAACCTCACCCCGGTGGTTCGAGAAAATTACCGCGTACCGGTTCCCGCTCCGGGTTTCTACACCGAAGTTCTCAACACCGACGCAGAAGTCTACGGCGGCACGAACGTCGGCAATCTCGGGGGCGTGCCCGCCGATCCCATGGCCTGGGGTGACCGCCCCTACTCGCTAAAGCTGACCTTGCCGCCGCTCGCCGCGGTTTTCTTCAAGCCCTCCCGCGCCTGACTACCGCTCTGCCTGCAGATGTGTCCAGTGGCCGCCCTTCGTGATTGCGGGGAACTTTTCTCTGCCACCTCGCGTAACGAATAGTACAAGCGAGGCGAGGAGGCCTCTCCCATGACCACCGGAAAAACAAAAACCGCGGGTGCGCTGGCCGCAATTGCCGCACTGACCTTTATCGGCGTTTCGGCCATTACGTTGGCGGCACAAAACGACCCCAACGCCGCGCCGCAGGGCGCTAGCGCAACCGCCGACCGTTGGCTGCACGTCTCGGTGATTAACCGCGACCCCAAAGGCGACCGCGTACGCGTCAATCTGCCGATCTCCGTCGCTGAAGGAGTCCTGAGCTCGGTTAAACATGATCGCCTCGACCACGGCGTCATCAAAGTGGACCAGCTCAAGATGGACGAAGTGGATTTTCGCAAGCTGTACGCTAGTCTAAAAAGCGCTAAAGACGGCGAGTACGTAACCGTCGAAAGCGCTTCCTGCAACGTGCGCGTGGCAAAAGATAACGGTTTCTTCATCGTGCGCGCCAACGATAAGAGCAAGAAGGAGTCCAATATCTATGTGCGCATGCCTTTCGCCGTCGTCGACGCGCTCTTCTCCGGCAAGCCGGACGAACTCAATGTTCTCGCGGCGCTGCGCGTTCTCTCCAGTCACGGCGACTCCGAGCTGGTCTCGGTGAAAGACTCGGAAAACACCGTGCGCGTCTGGGTGGACTCGAAAAACAGCACGGACTAACTCTGGTCAGCCGTGCGGCAGATCACAGAAATTACGCGCGGCGAGTTTTGTAGGGGCACGGCATGCCGTGCCCGCTTAGCGGCAGCGACGCTGAGAGTTTGTGGGAGTTTTTAACGGGGACTGACCGGGAGGCCAGGAAAGCCATGATCATTGCGAAGATACTTCTAGGAACGGCTGTGCTGGGCGGCGCGGTAGCCATGCAGGATGGCATCGTCACCGTCAATGTCCGGGAAAAACATCCCGGCGGCCATCACATCTGGGTCGCGGCCCCGGGCGTACTGGTTCCGCTGGGATTAAAGTTCGCGCCCAGGCATGAATTGGAAGAACAGATGCGCTGTTCGCGCGAGTGGTTGCCGGTAGTGCACGCCGCGCTTCGCGAACTGCAAAAATCGCCCGACGCAATCTTCGTGGAAGTGCAGACAGCCAGGGAGCACGTCCTGGTGCAGAAGTCCTGGGGCCGCATCCAAGTGGACGTAGACACAGACGACGCGGAAGTTCACGTGGCCGTCCCGCTCCGCACCGCGCAGCACGCGCTCGCCGAGCTCGAGGAGCTGCAGCCCGCATCCTGAGTAGAGCCCTGCGGCCGCCTAAATGTCCGGGCCCGTCTGGGTCACCATTCTCTGCGGCTCAAACTCCGTTTGAATATAAAGAGTGCTGGGCTTGCACACGAATTCCACCGACTTCTCCTCCGGCGCCACCAGCGGCTCACCAGTCGCCAGATTCTTGGGGAAATGAAAGAGCACTGCGGTGATGGTCTTGCCGTCCGGCCCGCGTTGGAACTCGACGTCGGTTGGCGGAACTTTTTGCTTGTTCTTCTTCGCCCGCAGATAGGTCACACCCTCAAGCGCCGCCGCGTCCGCGTTTTCGAAGGCTAGTAAATTTCGGCCTAGAATGGCTACTTCATAATCCGGGATTGCACCGGTGAGGCTTTTCTCAGCGTCAGCTTCGGTCAATGCACCCCGCCGTACCGCTGCGCGCACCGCCGCGCGCCGGATGGTCATCGCTGACGCCCACTGAACGGTGAAATCCATCCCACCGCCGCGCTGATTCGGCACGTTCGCCTCCGCGCCGGGGGAACCGCTTGTGCCTTTGCCTGGCCCCCCCGTGTTCAACGACGAGTTGGCTTGGTTCGATGCTGTATCAAATGGGATCTTCACTTTCCTGGCCCACGGGGAATCGGTCATAATTTGACGCAGATCCACATCATCCCACTGCTTATCCGTCTTTTGCTTCCAGGGATCGCCAGCCCGTGCGCCAATCGCGAAACAGAACAGACCAGCCAGAGCAAAAACTAATTTACGTTTCATAACCATCCTCCCGCCAATCCTCCCACCGCTTCCCGATCGCCGTTTTTTCTCAAGCTTGCCGCGTCGCCCTGCTCGAATCTCTGCGTTTAAGACTTCGCTCATTCAAAGGCCAGCGCCTCTACCGGGTCGCTGCCGGAAGCGCGCACCGCTGGGAACACAGCCCCCAGCAACGCCCCGAGGAATGCCAGCGCAACACTTCTCAGCACCCATGCCCTGGTAATTAGAATCATCAGTCCTGGCGAATACGATTTGAGCGCCCGGCAGGCCAGGAACGTCGCCGCCAGACCAATGATCACTCCCAGCGCCGACATCAGCGCCGTTTCGCTCAGAAACAGCCGCGCCACTTCCATTCTGGAAACGCCCAACGCTTTGAGGATTCCGATCTCCCGCGTGCGCTCCAGCACCATGGTGTGCATGGTCAGCAACACCACCAGGAAACTGATGGAGACGCCAATGATCACCATCACATTCAGGAACGGCTTCATTCCCGGCAGGTTGGAGGAATTCATCAGCGTCAGATAATCCTGCATGGACCGCACCAGATGGCCGGGAAGTTTTCGCACGATGGCTTGTCGCGTGGCTTCGGTATCCCCTGTGCTTCGCACGTAGAACAGCGTCACGCGCTTATCGGCCGCGGCGATCTCCTGCGCCGTCGCCAGGGGAATAAACGAGCGCGCCCCTTTTCCGTGCGCTACTACCCCGCAGACCGTGAAGTCTCGGTTGAAAATGCTGAAGTGATCGCCAACGCGCAAATGGCGCTTTTCCGCTTGAATATCATCCAGAATGACTTCATCCGGTCGCTGGAAAGCCCGCCCGTCGCGAAAGACGAATCCCTGGCTTAGCGCACTGAAGCTCTGAAATTCAATTCCGTAAACGATTTCCAGGTTGCGCGCGTTGGCGATCACCAGCACCGGCGCCACCTGGTCCACGCCCGGCACCGCAGCGATTGTCTCTGCCAGGGATTGTTGCAGGACGGCGTTTGAAAACTGAAAGAAGATCGAGGCGTTCGGCGGCTGCACCAGAATGTCCGCGCCCACGCCCTCGACGCGTTTGCCCCAGTCGTTCACTGCGCCCAGCGTCATTCCCACGATCAGCAGGACGAAAGTAACCTGCAAAGCCACGGCCACCACGCTCAGCGCCGTGCGTAGCGGGCGCGCGCGCAGATTGCTCCACAGCAACTGGGTCATCGAGAAGCCGTTCCACGCCACAAATCCCCCACTCAGAACCCGATCTACGCACTTTAGCATTGCCCTTACCAGTGGTCAAAGCGCCTCGGCGGAGCACGCTCCGCTAACAACCCTAGCCATGCTAGATTTGTGCGCACCACCGTTCGTTCCCGAGAGAGTGCGCCAGGGAGAGCCCGTGGCCATGGACACGCCGCAATCTGAATCGCACGGAACCAGCAGTGGACCCGTCCGGCGATTGCTTGTCACCGGAATCTCCGGCAACCTCGGCGCCCGCCTCGCGCCCCTGCTGCAGGGGTTTGATCTCTTCTCCGCTGATCTGTACGCACCCCCGTCATCCACGAGTGCCGGAAAATTCTTTCTTCTCGACCTGTCCACCACGGTAGGGCAGTCCGCCGTCGGCGAACTGATCGAGCGGGAAGGCATCGAAGCCATTCTTCACCTGGCATTCGTAATCGATCCGGTCCAGACCGGCATTCTGGACCCACAGCGCATGTGGCGGGCCAACGTCGTCGCCACACAAAAACTTCTCGAGACTGTCGCCGCCTGCAATCGTTCGTCCACTCGCGTGCGGCTGTTTGTTTTTCCCTCGAGCGTTTCCGCCTATGGACCCGATCTACCGCCATTCGTGGGCGAAGACGCGCCGCTCGCCGCTCACACGCTCCCCTACGCCATCCATAAGAAGGTCAGCGACGAACTCTGCCGGCGCTTCCACCCAACGCTCGGAGGATGCGCCGTTTACATTTACCGTCCGCACATTTTCGCCGGGCCCACGGTCAACAATTTCATCCTGCACGCGATGCGCGGCCGGGCCAGCGGCCGGGGATGGCTGGCGCGGCGTGCCGAACGGCAGCGCTGGCGCATTCCCATTTTGCTCCCTGCTTTTTCCAAAGCAGAAAATCTCATCCAGTTCATTCACGTGGATGACATGGCGCGCGTTTTGTTCTGGACGTTGACCAACTTCGCCCCATGCGAGCTTAAAATCTTCAACTTGGCGGGATCCGGGCCTCCGGTTTCCTTCGTCGAGTGCGCCCGGATGTCCGGCACGCCCCTCCTGCGCATTCCTGGCGAAACGTCAGTCTCCCTGCTACTCAAACTCTTCTGGAATCTCGGTCTTTCCGGCGTGCCGCCAGAGGCGCTTCCCTATTTTCTCGGTTCCTACACCATGGACACCTCTCGCCTGCGATCAGAACTGGGCCGCGACTATCCATCAGTGATTCAATGGTCTTCGCGCGACGCTATCGCCGATGCGCTCAAACTTTGAACTGTTACAAGATTTCAACAGTTGTGTTGAAAACCATGTGGAAAAAACCTTTTTCTCACCGCCAACTCTATACCGCATATGATTTTCTTCCGGTTTGCACCATTGTTCAGCACAAATTTTATTTTCTTTGGCCAGCGGAATGCCCACAGGGAAATTTCTTCTCATTCGTGAGTCCGTGGGAAAATTTCCCAAAATAAGATTTTGCGGTCGCAGTGCCCGATCCATCCGGTTACGTGTCGAATCGTGCGCGCAATTTCTCGGGAAGTACCGGGCAGGAGTCTACCGGACGGACGAACCACCGATGGCGGTTCCGCGCCACCGCATCATAAGCGGCATCGCGCAGGAACGCCGGGATCAGCGCAAGCATCCCGGCCACGAGCCGCCACAATCCTCCCATGCTCTGAAGGATATGAATCACGGCAGCGGAACGGACCAACATTTCGTCGTCTGCCGTGCGGACCACGATGCTATCCCCTATCGCCCGTTCCCCTGAAGATTGACGTTGTCCCGGGGCGATGCATGCCCGGAACAGTTCTCCCTGCACCGGCGCAAACCGGAAAGTCACGGGGGTGGATTCTTGCGCCAGCACGAATCGCACCAGGCGATGGCACAGGCCGCACTGCCCGTCATAGAAGATCCACTCGGTTCCAGGGGGGTGCTGCGGCACGATCCATCCCTCATTCAAATGCGAGCACGTGCAGGTAGGTGAATGCAGGTAAGTTAACTCGCCGCTCAGGCGTTGGCACGGGCGCTAGTACCAGCGCGTGGGTTTCTCCAGCTTGATTTTAATCGTCTGCTCCGGCTGATCCAGGTCATACCAACGCCCGTACGTCCTCCAGCCCGGCGCCATCACTTGCACCAGCACCTTCCCGCGCGGCACATTCGGAACTTTGACCATCCCCTCGCGGTTGGTTTTCAGGTCCATCTCCGGCAGCTTCTCCCGCCCGAACATTCGCGCTTTGGGATACCGCACATAGACGCTGGCGCTGTCCACCGGCTTGTCGTTGTCTCCTGCGGTGATCTCAATGTGCAGCGTCGACACACCGGAAGGCTTCACCGCCTTGTCGCTTGCCACCGCGTCGGTTTTTGTCGATTCGCTCTTTGTCGACTCGGGCTTTGCCGCCTCCGGCTTCGCTGCGTCAGGCTTTGGCTTCCCCTGTGGCTCCTGGCCTCTGGCATAATTCGGCGCGGCACAGAGCAGCGCCAGCACCGCGAAGATGGAGAGCAGGGTCTTTCTCATTCCATTCATTTCGTTCCTCGATGCCTAGCGTTGCAGCGGGTCGCTTATCTGGGATGCGTCCAGAAGCGCTCTTCGATGCCCAGTTTTATGAGTTAACTGCTTCCCGCCTCGGCATTTGACTGCGCGCGGCGGGTAAGCTAATTTCGTTGCTTCGGATTCCCGCGCCCCACGCGAAAGAATCTCCATTCATATACCCGGAGAACACTTTCCGCAACTCGTATGCGCACGGGCGCCGATCTTGCGCCGCTAGGGAAAGCCCGCATGCACACCTGGCTGCGCGGATTCTCGAGGAGACACATGGGATTTTCAACCGATGCGATCCACGTAGGCCAGGAGGCCGACCCCTCCACCGGCGCTATCGTCGCGCCCATCTACCAGACCTCCACCTACCTCCAGGAGGCCCTCGGCAAAGATAAGGGCTATGACTACGCGCGCACGGCTCATCCGAATCGTCGCGCCCTGGAGCGCTGCATCACTCGCCTGGAAGGCGGCCTCACCAGTTTCGTCTTCACTTCCGGCATGGCCGGCATCGACGCCGTCTTCCGCCTTCTGCGCCCCGGCGACCACACCATCCTCTCCGACTCCGTCTATGGCGGCGTCTACCGGCTCACCACCCAGCTCCTCGTGCAGTTTGGAATGGAGTTCACTTTCGTGGACACTTCCTGCGCCAAAAACGTGGCCCAGGCCATCCGCCCTTCCACCAAAATGCTCTATATCGAGACGCCCACCAATCCCACCATGCTGGTCACCGATCTTGCCGCTATGGGCAGCCTGGCCCGTGAGCGCAACGTCACCCTGGTGGTGGACAACACCTTTCTCAGCCCTTACTTCCAGCAGCCCATCACCTTTGGCGCGCACATCGTGGTCCATTCCATGACCAAATATCTCAACGGCCACAGCGACATGACCGGCGGCGCCGTCATCCTCACTCGCCAGGAAGATGCCGACAAAATTTACTTCCTGCAACGCTCCACCGGCGCCGGCTTGGCTCCCATGGACTGCTTTCTGGTTTCCCGCGGCATCAAAACGCTGGCCGTGCGCATGGAACGCCACAATCAGAACGGCATGGCCATCGCCCGCCATCTCGAAGCCCATCCTAAGGTGAAGCGCGTCATCTATCCCGGCCTGGCCTCTCACCCGCAACACGAAGTGGCCAAGCGCCAGCAGCGCGGCTTCGGCGCCATGATCGCCTTCGACCTCGGCTCGCTGGCCGCCGCCCGTCGCCTGCTCGACCACGTGCGCCTCTGTTCCCTGGCCGAAAGCCTCGGCGGCGTGGAAACTCTCATCTCGCACCCCGCCAGCATGACCCACGCCTCCATCCCCGCGGAAGTGCGCGCAAAAACAGGCATCACAGAAGGCTTGGTGCGCATCTCGGTCGGTATCGAAGATGTTGAGGACCTAATCGCCGATCTGAACCAGGCGCTCGACCACATTTAATCGTTCTCATAATCGTTCGCCTTGTCGATCGCATAATTGCCCCCAGCTTGCCAGGGTTATGGCCCCGCCCGTCAGGCCAGCACAGCATCAGGCCAGCACAGTATCTTCCCGACAGGAGCAACCAGTGGACATCAACGAGCGCAGACCCGCCTATCTCGCGCCGGGCACCAGCATCACCGGAAAAATTCTTAACGTCCTCGGCGACCGCGTCACCGTAAAACTTTCCGGCGGCGAAACCGTTGGTGCCTCCACCATCTTTGAAATCGAAACCGACCCCGGCACCGGACCGCCCATGCACGTCCACCACCGCGAGGACGAAGCGTTTTACATCCTCGAAGGCGAATACGAGTTCCACGTAGGCGGCCGCGCAATCCGCGCGCGCGCCGGAGCCTTCCTGTTCGGCCCGCGCGAAATCCCCCACCGCTACCAGGTAGTCGGCGCCACGCGCGGCCGCATCCTCGTCTGCACCCAGCCCGCCGGCCTCGAATACTTCTACGAAGAAATTGCCGCCGCCACCGTCAACGGCCACCCCGACATGGAAAAAGTCGGCGCCGCCTGCCGTAAATACCAAATTGAATTCGTGTAACGGCGGTCAAACCCCGCTGCAAACAAAAGTTCGGTCCCGGCTGTTCAAATCGGAAGTGGTGTGGAAGTCGGACTCCCCCCGGAAGTAGCGCCCGTCAGGTTCCCCACGCCTCATTCGCCTTCCCTCAGCAAAACCTCATCGCAATCTGTCTGACCCCACAGGACTTCCTCAGCAGCCAACCGCTATCTCCTTGCGTGTGCGCTAGCGCGCCGGGAGGAAGCATGAAATCCAGGACTTTCGTTTTGCCGACCCTGCTGGTGATAATTTCCGGGAATTGCTCGCCGCTGTTTGCCGCGGACCCACCCACCGAGATTCCCTTCAAGCTGTACGCCGGGTTTGCCATCGTGGTTCGCGGAGCATTCGGAAACCAGGACAACCTGAATATTCTGGTGGACACCGGCGCGGTGCCAAGCGTCGTCCATCAACGGCTGGCACGAAAGCTGAATCTGAGCGGCCCTCGTGAAGACATCGCCGTAGTCAGCCAGAGCCGTTCCCTCGAGCGCGTGGCGCTCCCTCAGCTGCGCCTTGGGCTGCTCGAATTTCCATCCGTTTCCGCAGTAGTCCTCGACCTCGCGCCAATCGAAAGCCGATTGGGGCTCCGTTTGGATGCCATCATCGGTCTCGACGTTCTCGGCCGTCAGGACTTCACGATCGATTACCGGCAGCGTAAGATTCTGTTCGGCGCGGCAGCCGCCGGCGAAGCCATTCCTTTCGAGCTGCGAAGTGAAGCGGGAGCACCTTATGTGGTGGTGCGTATGGCGATGAATTCGCAAATTGTACGGCTACTCGTGGATACCGGAGCCGATGGCATCACTCTGTTTGCCGCGCGTTTCCAGGGGCGGATCCCCGCATTGCAATCGTCTGGCGCGCGCAAAGATGTAAACGCCGGCGGCGAGTATGCCGTGGCTCGCGTTCAGCTCGCGGAGGTCCGCTTGGGTGGAATGCAACGGGGCAAGCGGCAGGCCACAATGGTCGAAACCGCTGCATCGGCTTTGCGCGACTTCGACGGCATGCTCGGCCCTACCTCCTTGGGCATCACGCGCATGGCTTTCGATTTCCGGAGCAACAATCTGTACCTCGAAGTAAATCGGTAGCCCCATGCCGCGGCGAAAAGCTATAATCCGCAGCAGAATCCTAGTGCTTCGGAGCCAGAACTTGCAAGGCGATTTCCGCATCGGCAAATGGCTCATCCAGCCGCAGATAAACGCCCTGCAGGCCGACGGAGGGACGAAACACGTCGAGCCCAAGGCCATGCAGGTGCTCGTCTATCTGTCTGAGCACACCGACGAGGTGGTTACAAAAGAACGGCTGATCGGCGCGGTGTGGGCGGACACCTTTGTCACGGACGATGTGCTCACTCGTTGCATCTCCGAGTTGCGCAGAGCGTTCGAGGACGATGCAAAAAATCCCCATGTGATCGAGACGATTCCCCGTGGCGGATATCGCCTCCTCGCATCCCTCGATGGAACACTCGAGGCCCTTCAAACACGCGGCGGCCCCATCGACTCCATTGCAGTTTTCCCACTCGAGAATGCTAGTACAGACCCGGATACCGCGTACCTCGCTGTGGGGATCCCCGGGAGTATCATTCACAGTCTTTCTCAGATCCCCCGACTACAAGTGATTTCCTGGAGGAGTACCTCCAGCGACGAGAATCGTCAAAGTGATCCGTTGGCAATCGGCCGCAAACTTGGCGTGCGAGCTGTGCTAATCGGGAGAATCTGGCAGCGCGCAAATAAGTTGCGGCTGCATGTTGATCTGCTGGATACCGCAAACGGGGAGGAAATCTGGGGGGATCAATACGACCGAAACCTCACCGAACTGTTCGCAGTGCAGGACGAAATTTCCCGCGAGATTTCTCAGAAGCTCCGGTTAAAGATGACAGGGGAGGCCGAGAGACGGCTCACCAAGCGGTACACCGAAAATATCGAAGCCTATCAGCTTTACGTGCGCGCCCGCCATTGGTGCGAGAAGAGAAGCGCTGAAGGATTTCGACGTGGAATCGAGTACTTAAACCAGGCGATTCAGAAGGATCCAAACTACGCTTTGGCCCACGCCGAGTTCGCGCAATGCATTTCTATCCCTTGTTACTACGGTTCCGTTGATCCCAATGTTGCTTACCCAAAAGCCAGGGCTGTGGCGCTCCGCGCCCTTGAAATCGATCCCAACCTGGCCGAAGGCCATGAGGTTCTGGCTACCATTCTGAAAAACTATGACTGGAATTGGGTTGAGGCCGAGAGAGAATACAAACGTGCCATCGATCTCAATCCGAACTACGCAACTGCCCACTATCATTACTCGTACCTCCTCGCTGAATTAGGCCGCTTTGAAGAAGCGATTCGTGAAGCGACCGAAGCCCTGAGCCGTGACCCCATGTCCGCCCTCCTGAACGCAGGACTGGCATTCGTCCTTTTGCATGCGCGCAAGCTGAACCGTTGCATCGAGCAAGCCCTTACCGCGGCAGAACTGGACCCCAATATGACTCTCTGCTACTGGACTCTTGGCACAGCTTATGAACAAGAAGGGAAGTATCGGGAGGCTATTAAAGCCTATGGGAAATGTATCGCGCTGGGCGGCGCCGTCGCATTCTCTAGAGCATTCATAGCTCACGTTCATGGCAAATCCGGCGAGCGGGCAAAAGCTTGGGATGCCGTCCGTGAGTTGCAGGAGCTGTCCAAGACCAGTTACGTTCCCTCAGTGGCTTCAGTCATCGTTTATGACGGTCTGATGGAGAAGGATCTCGCGATCGATTCTCTGCAGAGGGCGTGCGAAAATCGCGAGACCAATTTGATTATGATCAAAGTGTGGCCTCATTTCGACAATTTGCGCGACGATCCCCGCTTTCAGGAAATCGAGCGGCGAGTCGGCCTCCGACGGTGAGTTAAGGTAAGACCGACCTTGTCCCTCGATCGAGCAGATCGATTCGAGAGCACGAACGGGACAGGAAGGTCTGACTGTTGAGCGGTTGGCCAGGCCTCGAGACGGGGCTTAGCTTAAGGGTGCCGCGCTCTTTTGCGGTTTAGATTTATGCAAAGGGTGCGGTTCTTCGGGTCTTTACTCTTGTCCCTTCGCCCAAAAAAGGGGGGAGGTAACTCGGAAGATAATCCCACAAACATCAGATCGAATTCGTATAGAAAGCAGATTGCGGCCGGGGAGACACTGGAAATGATCCGCTACTCGTTCACGTACACAACGCGTCCGCGATTGTCTTGCGTCTTATAAAAAACCGGCGCGGCAGTCTGCGCCGTTCTGCACGGCACTTTGAATTCGCCGCTCTCATTCCCGCATGGCCACATACTCGCCACGGCTTCTGTTCCGCCACTTCCCAGGCGCGCGGCGGCGGCCGGATCCAGCGGTTTTTCTCCCCGCAGGTACGCGTCGATGCTCTGTTCGATCTCTGCGGGAAACGCGGGAGCGCTGCCCGCCAGCTTGCTCTTGTAAATTTTCGCCATGATCTCGCGGAAAGCTGGCAGAGCGGCTCGCCCGCCCGTTTCGCCCGCGCCCAGCGAATGGGCATCATCAAACCCCAGCCGCACGGCCACGGTAATTCCTCGCGGACCATAAGTGGACCCCACAAAAATCGCATCGCGGTAGTTGCTCGTCGTCCCTGTTTTGCCCATCACCGGAATGGCCGTCGAATCCAGTGCGTGCGCCGTGCCCCCCGGAATGCGCACCACCCCGCGCAGTCCTTCTTGAATCAGGGAAAGCGCCGCGTCATGCACATCGCTGTGCCAGCCGCTGTGCGCATAGAGCACCTCGCCGCGCCCTCCTTGCACCTTTTCCACGATATGCGGGTCGGCATCGATGCTGCTGGCCAGCGTGCGGTAGGCGTTGGCCAGCTCCAACAAAGTAACTTCAGAGGCGCCCAGCGCTGTCGTCGCGTAAGGCTCCAGTCGCGAGTGGATGCGCAACGACTGCGCTGTGCGGATGATCGAATGAATGCCGATCTGCTCGCTGATCCAGACCGCCACGGCGTTTCTCGACTCCGCCAGCGCCTGTCGTGCTGCGATGATTCCCTCAAAGCGCCCGTCGTAATTCGAAATCCATTTCACCGCGCCACCCGATCCATTGGCTACGCGGATCGGGGCATCGGGCACCGGGGAATCCAGCGTTAACATCCCCGCCTGAAACGCCGCCAGATAAACGATCGGCTTCATCGCCGAGCCCGGCTGGCGCAGCGATTCGGTCGCGCGGTTATAATCCGGGTAGGCGCTCGGCCGCGCGTTGTACATCTGCCGGCCCCCCACCTCCGCCAAAATCGCCGCGTCGCTGTTGCGTAAAACTACGGCGGCCCCCTGCAGCATCCCCACGCTTTTCGGGTGCCGCTTCTCGTAGGCCTTCACGCTGCTCTCCAGCGCCTCGGTCGCAATTCTCTGAATGCGGCTGTCCACCGTGGAATATACTTGAATGTGCCCTGTGAGCAGATTTTCTCCTTTGAGGTTCTCACCCAGTTCGTTCAGCTCACCTAGAACTGTTTTGACGGCCGCCGGCGCTGCCACGCCTGAATTTGTTGCCGCCACAAAATCCAAAGGCTTCCGCGCGCACCTCGCCGCCGACTCTTCAGTCAAATAATGATTCGCCGCCATCTGCGCGAGAATGTGGTTGCGGCGCCGCAGCACTCGGGATGCGTTTGCATCGGTTGGCGCGTAGTCGCGCGGAGACTTCGGAATTCCCGCCAGCAGCGCCGCCTTGTCCGCATCTTCCGCCGTCAGCGTGGTCAGCGGCCTGCCGAAGTAATACTCGGACGCCGCTGCGAATCCATACCTCCGGTTCCCCAGAAAAATATAATTCGCATACCGAGCCAGCAGTTCCTCTTTTGCTCTCTGCTTCGAGCCGAACCGCCTCTGCATCTCCTCTTCGATCCACACGGAGAGGCGCATCTCCTCGATCTTACGCAGCAACTTGTTGGTGCCGCGCGCGCCGATGAAAACGCTCAGCAGCCATGGAACCGGACGGTTCCACTCCAGCTGGGCGCCGTTTTCATTGCTGGTAATCCCGCGCAGAAAGTAGCCGCGCACAAGCTGCTGCGTGATCGTCGACCCGCCTTGCGGAAAAAACTCGCGCTTTGAACTCCCAAAATTGATTTTGCCCAGCGTGCGGAAAATTCCTGTGTAACTCAATCCGGAATGGGAGAAGAAATCTTTATCCTCGGCCGACAGCAAAGCCTCGCGCATGACCGGCGGAATTTCCCGGTAATCCAGAACTTCGCGCCGCTCTTTGGCCATCTCCGCGAGAACCTCGCCGTTCGCGCCGTAAACGTGTCCCACGCTGGGCGGCTCGAAACGGATAAATCCGTCGAGATCGGGCAGTTCGCGCCGGTCGAAATAAATGTGATAAATGCCCAGCGCGGCGAAGAACGACGTGGCAAAAGCTAAAAATAAAACCAGGCGCGCAGCGAGAGATTTTTCCAGAACGCCCTGCAACGATTTGCGGGCGTGAACGCAGGACTCCGCAAGTTTCTTTGCATTCGGGACCAGAACATCTCTAAATAACAACTCCTTCCTTCCTCCGGAGCCCCGCAAATACCTTCGCGAACAGCCTCCCAGCTACATTCTCAGTATCAATTCGATCCTTCGCATGGGCTGTTCCCTAAGGGACACGCCCCGTTTGGGACACTGACTTTGTGGAGTGAGTTTAATTAGGCCGGCGGGTTAACCGGGGAGCCTTGCGTGTCTCGCCCCACTCCAGTAATATCCGCCCTGCGCGTGAACACGGAGATCCCCTGGCGCGCTTTCCCGAAGAGGCCAGCAAATGCATACACGCCGAATCGCCACATCGACTGTATTTCTCGTCTGCGCTGTTCTCCTCGCATCCCTGGTGATGCAACGGGATGGCCTGCTGAGTTATTTCTCAGGGTCGCGCGCATTCGCAAAGAATGATTCCGCCACTCCTCCCCCAGGCAAAGCGGCCGCGGACGCACGCCTCAACGGCAGCGCGCGCCACGAGGAGGGGGGATGGATCTATCTGCATATCGAAGGCCCGCCCGCGCAGCTCGGTTTCCAACACGGCTATCTTCTCGCTCCTGAAATTGACGACGCCTTCCGCGCCATTCGCCTCGACAACACGCATCGCACCGGGCGGAACTGGGATTTCTTCCGCGCCACCGCACGCGATGTTCTGTGGCCGGGCATCGACGCCGAATACCGCGAAGAGCTCACCGGCATCGCTGACGGCGCGCGCGCCAACGGGATCGCGCTCGACGTCTGGGACATCGTGGCCATGAACGCCTTCGAGGAAGTCCCCGACTATTACGTCCCGTGGCTCAATGCTCAGCAAAAAGTCGCCAACGCCCCGCATCTGGTCAGTCCGGGCAACTGCAGCGCCTTCGTGGCCACAGGCAGCTACACCAAAGACGGCAAAATCGTCATCGCGCACAACAACTGGACGGGCTACTGGGCCGGCCAGCGCTGGCGCATTATTTTCGACATCGTCCCCGCGCAGGGCCATCGCATGTTAGTTGACGGTTTCCCAGGCGTCATCACCAGCGACGATGATTTTGGCGTCAACGACGCCGGTATCATGACCACGGAAACCACCATCACCCAATTCAACGGTTACGACCCCAAGGGCAAGCCCGAATTTGTGCGCTCCCGCAAAGCCCTCCAATACGCCGCATCGATTGACGAGTACGTTAGCCTCATGCTCGAGGGCAACAACGGTGGTTACGCAAACGACTGGCTGCTCGGCGACCGCAAAACCGGCGAGATCGCCCAGCTCGAGCTCGGCTTGAAGAATCACAAGCTCTGGCGCACTCGTGACGGCTATTTCGTCGGCTCGAATTTCGCCAGCGATCCAAAGCTCATTCAGGAGGAGACCAACTTCGATCCTAAGAATCCCGCCAGCTCGCCGAATGCGCGCCGCGCTCGTTGGGAGCAGCTGATGAAACAGAATAAAGGCAAGATCGACGTGGCGCTGGCCGAAAAGTTCCTCGGCGATCACTACGATGTGGTCCTGCAGCGCGAGGAAGCGGACGAGCGCACGCTCTGCGGGCACACCGATACATCTTTACGAGGCGTTCCCGAGTGGGAGTGGCATGCCAATTATCCTGGCGGCGCCGTTCAAGGGAAAGCCATGGACAGCGCCATGGCTGCGGCGATGAGTTTCCGCGCGCGCATCGGTCACCCGTGCGGGCAGGATTTTATCGCCAAGCCTTTTCACGAGAAAAATCCCCAGTACGCCTGGCAAGCGCCAATCCTCGGCGACATGAAGGCCGGCCCGTGGACGCTTTTCCGTGCGGGGCAATCCGCCGGAAAATAAATGCACGCGGTGCAGTGGCGTCGAGCCTGCTCGCGCTCATGCTCTCATCGAGGATAGACGCCAGCCTCTGCTATTTCTACCCTTCCGCTTAATCCACCCGATCAGAATTATGCAACGCGCGCGCGGGACTATAGAATTGAAGCCGCACAAATGGCTGTTACCGTCGACCGCGCGCAGAGCTTCGTGCACCGCTGGAAAAGGACTGGTAGGAAATGAAGTGGAGTCGCCAATCAGTTTTGAGCTTGCTGTTATTCCTCCAGCTTGCTCTGATCTGCCTGATCGTCGGCGAATGGCTGTTCGTATCTACTCACCGCCTCTACCTGGAAGATCGCACCGACGATGCCAGCCAGGGAACCGCCTGGGAACATTTTGTAGCCGAGAACGGCTTCATCGTTCCCAAGATCATCACGCGCGATGATGCGCGCTTCACTTTCCATCTCGATCTGTACACAAGCTCCGTCCTTCATGTTCGCGCAACGCCCGATGGCCCCGCGGCGTGCGAAGTGTATCTGGTAAAAAACGGAGCGCGCACTTTGCTCCTGCAGGCCTCGCTATCAGGTCCCTTCTCTGCTTCGGCGCTGGTGCCTTCGGGACCAGTCGATGTGGAGATCGTCAATCATGGCGTGATCACCTGGTCAGACTTGCGCGTGGTCACAAGATTTCGAGTTCTTCCCGAGCTGCTCGCCTTCGCCATCCTCTTTTTATTCACCTGCCGGTTCAAACGGGATACCCCGCTGCCCGCAGCGCCGATTCAATTCGCTCTGGCGCTCGCTTCTATCTGCGTCACTTTCGTGCTCATCGAGTTAGGCATGCGCACGGTGAATGAAAAACTACCTTTCTCCGTCGCCGACAGCCGCCATGATCTCGGCGTCTTTCGTCTGGACCCGCGATGGCAGTTCTCTACACGCTACAAGAAGCGCATGCGTCCGAATTCGAATACCTACACGCAGTGGAATTACGGAGACCTGGTGACCACCGCCGCCATTCCCGCCGAAGCTAGCAGCCCCACGGTAAATCGCTTCCCCATCAGCACGGATTCGGAAGGCTTCCGCAATCCCGTTACGCGCGAGCGTATTGCAGTCGCTGCGCTCGGTGACTCGTTTACCGACGGCTTGATCGTTCCTCGCGAGCAAACCTGGCCCGCGCAGCTCGAGAAAATACTCGGCACCCCGGTGCAAAATTACGGCACCGCCGGCTTCGGACCCCAGCAGGAACGATATGTCCTGGAAGATTTCGCCATCCACCACCACCCGAAAGTTGTAGTGATCGCATTCTTCGCCGGCAACGATATTTTCGATGCCGAATCGTTTGCCAAGTTCCAGCAGTCCCCCACGGACTCTGCGGAAATCCCAGGGTGGAAAATCAAGAAAGTAGTCATGCGCTATCAGACGTTTTATCCCTACACGCTATCCAGTATGGCGCTGCAGGGAGTGTGGCGACGCGACGTGCAGACCGCCGATCAAACGCTGCAGCCTGCGCCGGCGGCCGCGGCCGCATCGCTACCCGATTCCGCCTCGCAGCCGCGCGCCTATTTCAACCGCGGTATGTTCCACTTCCCCGTTCACGGTCAAGAAATGTCTGTAGCCATAATGCCCGCGTATCTGCGGACACTGAACTATTCGCGGGAATGGTTTGCGGCGAGGCCAGGTTGGGAGCTGACTCGCCGCACCTACCTGGAAATCAAGCAGACCGCGGCGCAAAACGGCGCCACCTTGGTGGTGATGTTTATTCCCTTCAAGAGCCAGGTGTTCTTGCCGCTGCTGCAGCGCGCTTTTTCTTCCGGCGACCTCAACCGTGATTTCCGTTTCTACTTTCGCGAGAACCAGTCCGACGCCAATGTAGCCGTCATGGCCAAAAACAGGCTAGCGCAGAACGAGTTGATGCGTACATTTTGCGAGGACAATGGCCTGCCCTTTTTGGATTTGACCCCAGCTATCCAACAGCAAATCGAGCAGGGTAACAATCTCTACTTCCCCGATGACGCCCACTGGAATGCCGCGGGCCATGCCTTCGCCGCGCAGGAACTGGCCGCCTTTCTGAAACAGCACAAAATAGAATATTCCCTGCCATGACGCCTGCGCGATAGCGGATAGGCCAGGCGGAATGGATGTGCCACGCCCTAAGCCCGCCGAGAAGTTTTTGTTTTCTTTCGCGCAGCGCGTGGTACGCGAAGACTTTCATCCATCCACTTCAAGTATTTTTTCGATCCTGCCGCGATCGGCAGCGCGATGAATTCCGGAACTTCGTAGCTATGCAGCCGCGTCACCACCGCTTCCACCTTCAGCACCAATTTCCGCGAAGTCTTAATCAGCAGCAGATCCTCGGGCGTCGCTTCGATTCTGTCCTTCCAGCGATACGTGGAAAGCACCGGCACGGGAAGCACGGCAACGCAGGCGGCAACGCGCTCGTCGATCAGCGCGCGCGCTATGGCTCCCGCTTCTCCCTGCTTTGCGCAGGTAACCAGCACGAGCACTTTATTGGTCACGGTGACTCCTTCGTGCCGGCGCTTTCCCCAACACGGCACCGCCGGTTGTCTTCGGCTTCCGGCAAGATACAATGGACGCGAATGGCCGACAACCCCATCCACTTTGGAACCTCCGGCTGGCGCGCCATCATCGCCGACCAGTTCACCTTTGCGAACGTACGCTTGGCCGTCACCGCCATCGCGCAGCATGTTTGCGATGGCGGCAGATCGCCGGTACTACTTCTCGGCCACGATCGCCGTTTTCTGTCCGAAGAATTCTCGCGGCTGGCCAGCGGCATACTGCGCGGGCACGGCGTGGGCGTTTTGTTTGCCGACGCACCCACGCCCACGCCTACGCTGGCGTACGAAATTCTGCGCCGCAAGACCGATGGCGCCATCAATTTCACCGCCAGCCACAATCCCGCCGAATATCACGGTTTAAAATTTTCCGCCGCGGATGGCGGCCCCGCGCTGCCCGAAGTTACCCAGGACATCGAAGCGCGCGCCGCGAAACTCGCCCAGTCCGGCTTGGGCTCCGCACAAAGCACTACTACCCATGAAAATCCCGCGCCCGCCGAATTGATCGATCCGCGGGCGCCATACCTAGCGCGCCTTCGCGAACTCGTCCGCTTCCCTATTCTCCGCGAAGCCAAATTGAACGTGGTCTGCGACCTCCTGCACGGCTGTGCCGCCGGCTACCTCGACCGCATTCTCGCCGAGGAAGGAATCGAATCGAGCGCCCTGCGCACCGACCGCGACGTCTTGTTCGATGGGCATGGCCCGGACGTCTCCGAGGAAAATCTTCAGCCACTCTCGCAGGCGGTGCGCGAACGCAAAGCCAGTGTGGGTCTGGCCACCGACGGCGATGCCGACCGCTTCGGCATCATCGACTCTGACGGAACCTTTCTAGCTCCTAATCACATCTTGGCGCTGGTTTATGATTACCTGGTGGAATCGCGTGGATGGCGCCTGGGCGCCGCACGCAGCGTGGCCACCACTCATCTCATCGACGCGGTGGCTCGATTTCACGGCCTCCCCATTCATGAAACTCCCGTGGGGTTTAAATACATCGGTGAATTTATTAAGCAGGATGTCATTGCATTGGGCGGCGAAGAAAGCGCCGGCTTGACCATTCGCGGCCACGTCCCCGAGAAGGACGGCATCCTGGCCGGCCTGCTGGTGGCGGAAATGGTGGCCGCGCGCCGCGCTTCGCTGGCAGAGCAACTTAAGACACTCTTCAAGAAAGTCGGGAAAGAATATTGGCCCATTCGTGAGAATCTACAGTTGTCCGACGAAGTGAAGGCGCGAACCGTGGCACGATTGAAAGAAGACATCAAAGTTTTCGAGGGGCGGCCGGTCTCCAGCCTCGACCGCACCGACGGCCTGCAGATGATCTTCGCCGATGGCTCGTGGGTTCTGTTGCGCCTTTCAGGAACCGAGCCGCTTCTCCGCGTTTACGCGGAAGCCGCCACGCCCCAGGAATCGCGGCAGCTCGTGGCCGACGCCGATAAATGGATCGCAGCATGACGCCCGCACGAAAAAACGCCGCCAAAAACCGCGCCGGCAGAAAAAAACAAAAACACGCCGAGACGTTTCAACGCGCGATCCGATACGCCCTGGGCGCGGTGCTCTTGCTGGTCTTCATGAACGGTCTTTTCGGCCAGAATGGCTATCTCGCTCTGCGCCGCGCGCATGCCGACGTGCAAAAACTGCACAAAGAAATCGACCAGCTCAACGAACAGAATCATCAACTATCCGGCGACGTGCACGCACTCAAGACCGATCCCGCCGCCGTTGAGCGCGTCGCGCGTGAAGATATGGGCCTCGCCCGGCCAGGCGAGCTGGTGTTCCGGCTGCCCGAAACCGCGAAGCCCGCTCCAGCGGCTCCTGAACCGAAATAAATAACTTCCTGGACTGCTCGCAACTTCAATTTCACACAGCGATGCGCCGGCGCAGCAACAGCACCCAGCCTCTTCCCTTACCCTTCAGCCTGGTGCGCGCTGATGACAGCATCAGCATCGCCAGGAAAATAATCAGCAGCCCCAGCGATGCCATGGGCACGCTCATCGCGCGTTTGGGGAGAATGGAAAAGCGGCCGTAAACAAACGGAAGGTGAACCCAATAGACCAGCAGCGTGGTCTGCCCGATCTGCACCAGGGGGCTGAATCCGCGCAGCCCGGCTCCCCACCGGCACCACGCAAAGGCGCCCGCCATCATCAGCAGCACAATGCCCACGCGGATCAGGAAAAAATCCGGACTGGTGTGCCAGAAATCGTATACCTCATAGACTCTCACCGGCAGTGAATCAAAGAACCTCCCGAAACTCACTAAGGCCACCCCGCCCGCGCCCAATACCGCTATTGTCTGGACTTCGCGTTTTCGCGCCCAATCGGCAGTCAGCAGAAATCCGGCAGCAAGTCCGGCGAATGCGAATGCCGTCCACGGAAAAATCGGAAACAGCCAGGTTTGCGGTACATCGAATATATGGACACCGTCGATGTACGACTCGAGGAACCACGGAAGAAAGCCCGGTCGCCAGGTAGTCCACAGGGGCGGCGTAACCAGCGCAATAAACAGCGATACTGCGGCCGCGGTCACCGCGCTGCGCCTCGCGTCAGCCGCGAGGTAACACATCGCGCCCATCAACATCATCGATAGCCCGATGATATTCAACACGTCAACGCGCAGCAGATCGCTCCACGGCGCGCCGGGCTGCCCCAGCAGAAACTCCTGAAGCCGAAACAGCAGCGCCAGTCCAAAAATTTGCGCGCCGCGCAGTATCGTCGTGCGCGCGATTTCCGCAGGTGTTACCCCGCGGCCGCGCAGCTTGCCGGTCATCAGCGCAAACGACACGCCCGCAAGAAACAGAAATATCGGCGCGGGAAAAGTTCCGCCCAGCCGCGACCAGCCGAACAGCGTTCCTCGACGCGCGGAATCGCTCAACCACGCGTCGTAACAATGCGTTTGAAACATCAGGACGCACGCCAGGCCGCGCATCCAATCGATATAAACCAGCCGACCCCTGGGCGTTTCCGGCATCAGTTCGGTTAGACTAACGCTCTGTGACCGAATTGCGCCAGATGAATATCAACGCGCCATGAATATTACGCGCGACACGGATATCACCCGCCGCGACACCCGCCAGATCGGAGTCCCCGCCGCCGCCGGCCTCTGGATGGCCGTCTGCTTTCTCGCTGCGTTTGCCGGTACGTGGCGCGGTCTAGGTGGCCGTCCCTTCGCTGCGGCGCTGGGCGCATTTGCCGCGCTCGTCGCTTGCGAAGTCTTGCTCGCCGCGCAAGGCGTAGCCTCGCGCTTCGCGGCAGCGCCTCGGGGACTGCGTTCGTCCATGCCGCTGGTGCCTTTGCTCGTCTATGTTTTCTACTCCATCGCCGGCGGCGGCGGCTGGCTGCATATCGCTTTCGCTGCTTTGTACGTTTTCGTGCCCGCCGCTCTTCTCCTCGACGTCCAGGACCGCCCGTCCGGTTGCTGGAATGACTATGCAGCGCTGCTTTGCATCTGGCTGCCAGCCGAATTTCATTTTCTCCAGCAGCTCTTTCCCTACCCGGCCGCGGGGCTTTCGCATCCGCTGTGGGTTGCGTTTGCGGTGACCGCGGCGCTGATCGCATTTCTTCTGGTGCGGCGACTCGAAGGCGTGGGGTACACGTTGGCGTGGGGGCGGGGCTGGAGCTTCATCATCGGTATCAATTTTCTGCTTTTTATCGCCGTAGCCGTTCCACTGGGTCGCGCGATTGGATTCATAGCATTTCGTCCGCAACTTTCCCGGCTGCAAGCGCTGCCTCTCGTTGCCGTCGGGATGCTGATTTTTACAGCCTGGCCGGAGGAATTTCTATTTCGCGGGTTGATTCAGAATCTTCTCTCAAAAACTATCGGCAGTGAGCGGCTAGCGTTATTCGTGGCGGCGGCCATCTTTGGCCTGGCCCATCTCAACAACGGCGTTTTTCCCAACTGGCGCTATGCGTTGCTGGCCACTCTAGCGGGCCTAGCCTACGGCCAGACTTGGCGCAAAACCGGTTCCATCTTCGCGTCCGCCATCGTCCACGCCCTGGTAAACGTTTCCTGGTACGCGCTCTTTCGCACGCTGTAAGGGTGCGCCTGCCGCGGCGCCCGCGAATCACCCGCTATACACGCCGCGTCTCGTTCAGCGCACCACGCCCGCCAGCGGACTCGACGCCGACGCGTACAACTTCTTCGCCATCCGTCCAGCGAGGAACGCCTTCCTCCCCGCTTCCACCGCCAGCCGCATCGCTTCTGCCATCAGCACGGCATCCTGCGCTTCGGCAATCGCCGTATTCATCAGCACTCCGTCCGCACCGAGTTCCATGGCGATTGCGGCGTCCGAGGCGGTGCCTACGCCAGCGTCGATAATCAGCGGCACTTCCGTGATCCGCTCGCGCAGAATCCGCAAGGCAGTCATGTTTTGAATTCCCAGCCCCGAACCGATCGGCGCCCCCAGCGGCATCACCGCCGCGGCCCCGGCATCAATCAGTTTTCGCGCCACGATCAGATCGTCCGTCGTGTACGGCATCACCACGAAGCCTTCTTTCGCCAGCACGCGCGTCGCTTCCACCAGTTGCTCGGTATCCGGGTAGAGCGTCTGCTGGTCCCCAATCACTTCCAGCTTCACCCAGTTGGACAATCCCACCTCGCGCCCCAAGCGCGCCGTGCGAATCGCTTCGTCAGCCGTGTAGCAAGCCGCGGTGTTCGGCAGAATGAAAATCTTCTCGCGGTCGATGAAGTCCAGCAACGATTCCTTGGTGCGATCGGTGAGGTTCACACGGCGCACCGCCACGGTCACCATGTCCGCGCCGCTGGCGGCATGCGCGCGAGCCATCTCCTGAAAGCTGCGGTATTTCCCCGTACCCACAATCAGGCGCGAGCGGAATGCACGTCCCGCGATAACCAGTGAATCGATAGCCAGTGAATCTTGCATGAGGGTTTCTCCGCTCTTATTGTGTAACGTTTTATTGTAACGCCGGTGGGCGTGGCTCGGCCACGTCAGCGTACAGCTGCTCAATCGTCGCGCGGTAGCGCTCCTCGATCGACCGGCGCTTCAACTTCAGCGTATAGGTCAGCTCCCCGCCATCAAACGTAAAATCGTGATCGACCAGCGCGAATCGTTTGATTCTCTCGTATTGCGCGAAAGGCTGCATCAGGCGTTCCACCTCGCCCTCGATCAGCGCGCGCGTCCAGGGATGCGCTGCAACTTCCGCTGCGGAGGGAAACGTCAGCCCTTCCTTCTTCGCCGCCGCCTCGACCTTCGCAAAATTCGGCACCAGCAACGCGGCCACAAACTTACGCCTGTCGCCTACCACCGCCGCATTCAAAATGTAGGGGCTGCTTTTGAGCGCGTTCTCAAGCGGCTGCGGCGCCGCGAATTTCCCTCCCGCTGTTTTGATCAAATCTTTTTTGCGGTCGGTAATGCTCAAATAGCCGTCGGCGTCGAGCGTACCGATGTCGCCAGTGTGCAGCCATCCGTCTTCGCTCAACACCTCGCGCGTGGCTTCCGGCTTCTGGTAGTAACCCATCATCACGCACGGTCCCTTCACTAAAATCTCGCCATCCGCCGCAATGCTCACGGCGACATTGGGGATCACCTGCCCTGAGGTACCCATGCGGTTTGCCCCGGGCACATTCGACGAGACGACCGGGGAGGTCTCCGTCAATCCGTATCCTTGATACACCTCGATGCCAATCGACCAGTAAAATTCCGCCAGCTCGCGTGTCAGCGGTCCGCCACCCGAAACAAATTTTCGAATGCGTCCTCCGATGCCCGCGCGGATGCGCGAATAGACCAGCTTATCAGCCACTTCCCATTCGAGCCGCACACCCAGCGGCACCGGGCGTCCATACGCACGCCAGGGTTTGGCTTTCTCCGCCACTTTAATTCCCCATTCAAAAACGTTTCGCCGCCATCCCGCTGCGTACCCCCCGCGCTCCATAATATTGGCGTAAATTTTCTCGAAGAAGCGCGGCACCGCAGCCGCGAACTGCGGCCGCGCCTCCAGCAGCGCCTGCGGCACCTCCTCCATCCTGCGCACATAGGCGATGGTCACGCCGCGGAAAAGATAACCGTAGTCCACCATGCGCTCGAAGATGTGCGAGAGCGGCAAAAATGACAGCGACACATCTCCGCTCTTGAAATCCTCGTCGCGCATCCCGTCGGTGGCGTTCGAGGTTAAATTGCGATGACTGAGCATCACGCCCTTCGGCTCGCCCGTCGTGCCGGAGGTATAGATCAGCGTGGCCAGCTGCTCGGGGCGAATCTCGGCGGCGCGCAGGCGATATTCCACGACAGCCGAATCATCAGCACCCGCAATCATCGCCTGGTAACTCAGCACCCCCGACGCGAGCGCACCCGGCAGCGCGTCCGCCGCCCCGGCCGCTACGATTTTCTCCATCGCAGGTACGCGGTCGCGGCAGGCGACAAGCCTTCGAATCTGTTCTTCCCCCGCGGCGAACCCCAGTCGCGCGCCGGAATGCTCGAGGATAAACGCCATCCTTTCCGGCGATTCGTTGAAATAAATTGGCACCACCACCGCGCCCAGGCCGGTAATCGCGAAGTCCGCAATATGCCATTCCGGGCAGTTCGGTGCGAGCAGCGCAACGCGATCCCCGGCCTTTACGCCCAACTGGGCCAGCGCACTTGAAAATCCCGCGATTCGCCGCAACATCTCCGCCGAGCCAATCTCTTTCCAGCCGTCAGCGGCACGATAAAGAAGAGTCCGCGAAGAGGGGTAGCGGTCGAGTGCTTCCAGCAGGCGTTGAGGCAGCGAAAGATAATCCATCGGTCCGCTTTGGACTCTACTCCGCGCTTCTCTTCCGCGCAAACTCTTGCGGATCGTCGGCTGGTTCGCACGCCCATCACACGCTCGTGCGTTTGCTCCGGGCCAGTTTCAAAATGCGCCGCCATCTGCGGTACACTTTCCGGCAGGAGCCGCCCGATGAGTCGCATCGCCATCGAACCCGCCACCGGCTATCAACCCGTCCGCGCGCCGCGCGGCACGACGCTTTCCTGCAAGGGATGGCAGCAGGAAGCCGCGCTGCGGATGTTGATGAACAACCTTGATCCAGAGGTGGCGGAAAAACCCGAGGATCTGATCGTTTACGGTGGCACGGGCCGCGCCGCGCGCAACTGGGCCTGCTACCACGCCATTGTCAAATCGCTGCGCGAGCTGGAAAATGATGAAACGCTGCTGGTGCAGTCCGGCAAACCCGTGGCCGTTTTTCGCACGCACTCCTACGCGCCCCGCGTGCTAATCGCCAACTCCAACCTGGTGGGCCACTGGAACAACTGGAAAGATTTCGGCGAGCTCGAGCGCGCCGGCCTGATGATGTACGGCCAGATGACCGCCGGAAGCTGGATCTACATCGGCACACAGGGAATTCTGCAGGGCACTTACGAAACTTTCGCCGCCGCCGCGAGCAAGCATTTTGGCGGCGATCTGGCAGGTAAACTAGTCGTCTCCGGCGGCATGGGCGGAATGGGCGGCGCGCAGCCGCTGGCCGCAACCATGAACGGCGCGGCATTCCTGGGCATCGACGTGGACCCGGAGCGCATCAAGCGCCGCGTCAAGCAAGGCTACTGCGACGTGATGGTCAATGACCTTGACGAGGCCTTGCGCATTCTCAAGAACGCCGTTCGCAAACGCGAAGCCACCTCGGTCGGCCTCGTCGGCAACTGCGCCGACGTCATTCCCGAGTTGGCCCGCCGCGGCGTAGTTCCCGACCTGCTCACCGACCAGACCAGCGCGCACGACCCTGTGGGCGGCTACATCCCGCAAGGACTCTCCGTCGCGCAGGCCGCTGAGCTGCGCGACCGCGATGCCGGCGATTATCGCCGCAGGTCGCTCCTCTCCATGGCTGCGCACGTCGAAGGTATGTTGGCACTGCAGAAACTTGGCGCGGTAACTTTCGACTACGGCAACAACATTCGCACTTTTGCTTTTGAGCAGGGCGTGAAAAACGCCTATGACTTTCCCGGTTTCGTCCCCGCTTACATCCGCCCGCTGTTCTGCGAAGGCAAAGGCCCCTTCCGTTGGGTCGCGCTTTCCGGCGAGGCCTCTGACATTCACCGTACCGACGAACTGGTGCTGCAACTCTTCCCGCACGACAAAACACTGGAGCGCTGGATCAAGCTGGCGCAAAAGCGTGTGCGCTTCCAAGGGCTGCCGTCGCGCATCTGTTGGCTCGGTTATGGCGAGCGCGCCAAGTTCGGCCTGGCGCTCAACGATCTCGTGGCCAGCGGCGAATTAAAAGCCCCCATCGTCATCGGCCGCGATCATCTCGACTGCGGCTCGGTAGCCTCCCCTTATCGCGAAACGGAAAAAATGAAGGATGGCTCTGACGCCGTGGCCGATTGGCCGCTGCTCAACGCGCTGCTCAATACCGCCAGCGGCGCGTCCTGGGTTTCCATTCACAACGGCGGCGGAGTGGGCATCGGCTATTCGCTGCACGCCGGACAGGTAACCGTGGCCGACGGCACCAAAGAAATGGCCGCGCGCATCGAACGCGTGCTCACCAACGATCCCGGCATCGGCGTGGCCCGCCATGTCGACGCCGGCTACGAAGAAGCCAGTCACTGCGCCAACGAGCGCGGCATCAAAATCCCTATGGCGTGAGGAGGAAGCCATGTACGTCATCGCCGGCGCCACCGGCAACACCGGAAAAGTAATCGCGGAACTTCTGCTCGCCAAGGGACAAAAAGTTCGCGTGATCTCTCGCAGCGCCGACAAATTGCAGCCCTTCGTAAACCAGGGCGCTGAAGCTTTCGTCGGTTCCCTCGACGATTCCGTCGCCATGACCCGCGCATTCTCGGGGGCCACCGCCGTTTACGTGATGATTCCGCCTGATATCACCGCGAAAGATTTTCGGGCCACGCAAGACCGCACCAGCGACGCGCTTGCCGCAGCCATCGCCGGCGCAAACGTCAGCCACGCAGTTTCACTTTCCAGCGTAGGCGCTGACAAATCGGAAAAAACCGGCCCGGTCGTCGGTCTGCACCAGTTCGAGGAGAAACTAAACCGCATCGCCAATCTAAACGTGCTGCACCTGCGCGCGGGGTACTTCATGGAAAATCTGCTGCCGCAGATGGGCGTGATCCACTCAATGGGAATGATGGCCGGCCCGCTGAAGGGCGATCTCCAAGTAGCGATGATCGCCACGCGAGATATAGGCGCGGCCGCCGCCGCGGCGCTGCAAGCGCGCGACTTCACCGGCAAGCAAACCCGCGAGCTGCTCGGCCAGCGCGACGTCACCATGAACGAGGCAGCGGCGATTATCGGCAAGGCCATCGCCAAGCCCGGTCTGTCTTACTCCAAAGTCCCCGACATGATGCTCAAGCCCGCGCTCAAGCAGCTCGGCATGTCCTCAAGCATGGTCGATCTGCTCCTGGAAATGGCCGGCGCGCTAAACTCCGGCTACATGACGCCCCTCGAGAACCGCTCCGCCGCCAACACCACGCCCACCAGCATCGAAAACTTCGTCGCTGATATTTTTGTCCCGGCATTCCGCGGAAACGCCGCCGGAGCGTAACGCCAGCCGCTCTACGGTTTGTAGCCCGCGCCCCGCAGCACTTTTCCGGGCAGCGCGCTGGTCATCTTCCCTTCCGCGATCACCGCCACGCCATTCACCAGCACATACTCCATACCCTCGGAAAGCTGGTTGGGATTCTCAAATGTCGCCACGTCGCGAATTTTCTCCGCATCGAATACCACCACGTCCGCCCACATTCCCGCTTTAAGCACGCCGCGGTCCGTCAGGCGCATGCGCTGCGCGGCCAGCGCGGTCATCTTGCGAATTGCTTCTTCCAGCCGCAGCAGTTTTTCTTCGCGCACATATTTCCTCAGGATGCGCGGGAACGTGCCGTACGCCCGGGGGTGGGGATGCTCCTTGCCCAGCAGGCCATCCGGCGCGGTGCCCTGCGAATCGTTGTCAAAAGCCACCCACGGCTGCGCTACCGCCAGGCGAATGTCCCGCTCGTCCATCCCAAACACAGCCACCTCGGTGAACGCGTTGTCTTCGATCAACACGTCGAAGATCGTGTCGATGGGATCCTTGTTCCAAAGTTTGGCAATCTCCGCGATGGTCTTGCCCTGCAGCGGCAGCAGTTTCGGATTCTGCACCACGCACAGCAGTATTTTGTCGGGCCCGCTGATCTCCTGCCACTCGTTGTCCCACTCTTCCGAGGGAGTTTCCATCTCTTTGCGGATGCGCGCCCGCAGGGCCGGATCTTTGAGGCGCTCGATGAGCTTCGCTTCGCCGCCCGCATGCGCCCATGCCGGAATAAACGCGGAAAAGCTGTTGAACCACGCGGGATAAGCGTAGGTGTCCGCGCTGATATCCACGCCTTCCGCGCGGGCCTTCTCAATTCGCGCCACCACTTCCGGCATGCGTCCCCAGTTCGCCTTGCCGGCCACCTTCAGGTGCCACACTTCGATGGGCACGTGCGCCTCGCGGCCAATGCGCACGGCTTCGTCGATGGCCGTAAGCACTCCGTTACTTTCGTTGCGCATGTGAGTCGAGTAGATGCCGCCAAACGGCGCCGCTTCGCTGGCCAGCGCAATCAGCTCTTCGGTTTTCGCGTAGGGCGCGGGCGCGTATTCCAGCGCCGTGGAAACGCCCACCGCGCCGTCGCGCATCGCCTCGCGCACCAGCGCCTTCATTTTCTCAAGCTCCGCAGCGGTCGGTTGACGATCATCGTCGCCCAGCACCATGCGCCGCACCTGCGTCGCGCCCACGTAGCTGGCTAGATTGATCCCCATACCTTGCTTTTCGAGCCGCGCAAAATACTGCCGGAAAGTGCGCCAATCCGCAGTGACGCCATAGTGTTTCCAGCCAAGCGCATCGCCTGCCACCAATGCGTCACTCTGCGGCGCGATGCTGCCCCCTTCGCCGGTAATTTCCGTAGTAATGCCCTGAAAAATCTTCGACGGCAGATGCGGATTCACCAGAATGGTCAGCTCGGACTGCCCCAGCATGTCGATAAAGCCCGGCGCGACTATCTTTCCCGCGGCATCGATCGTCCGGGTCGCCGGGCACCGCGGCGTTGCTACCTCACAAATCGCTCCGATCGCCGCGATGCGCCCATCGCGAATGGCCACATCGCCCGAATACCATGGCGAGCCGGTGCCATCGACAATTCTCCCATTGCGGATAACCACATCGTAGCGCGCGCCGCTCGCGCGATTATCCAGAGCCGCATTCTGTTCCGCTTGTCCCAACGCCTGCGACACGCACGCCAGCAGGACGAGCCCGAAAATCGTTGCTCTAACAAGCATCTTTTCCTCCGTGCGGAAAACATCGCCCATCGGCGCCAGACGCATCGCATCATACGCCCGCACGCACCCTAGTTCTAGCCGATGGACATTCCCTCTCCCGGCTCCCATCGGTGGAAGCATATTTTAGAGGTAGAATAACCCGCGTTGCCCACATCGCATGACCAAACCAAAAAACTCGCTACTGATCACCGGCTGCCGCCAACTGGTTACTCTCGCCGGGGCCTCGCCCCGCCGAGGAAACGCCATGCGCGAGCTGGGCATTGTTGCTGACGGCGCGGTGCTCATTGAGGAAGGCCGCATCGCCGCAGTCGGCACGCGGCGCGAGATTGAACGCCGCGCCGACGCGCGCCGCGCCCTTAAACTCGACATAGCCGGCCGCATCCTTGTGCCCGGCCTGGTCGATTCCCACACCCATCTTATTTTCCCGGTAAGCCGCGCCGCCGAATACGAGCAGCGCATTTCCGGTGCCACCTACGAGGAGATTGCGCGCTCCGGCGGCGGAATACTTTCCACCGTGCGGCATCTGCGCGCCGCGCGGGCGCCGGCCCTCGAGCGCGCCGCGCTCGCATTCCTCCAGGAATTTGCCGCGCACGGCACCACCACCCTCGAAGCAAAAAGCGGTTACGGCCTCGACTGGCCCAGCGAACGGCGTATCCTGCGCCTGCTTCGCGAGCTCGGTCGCCAGCAGCCCGTTGAAATCGTGCCTACCTTCCTGGGCGCCCACGTCATTCCCCCGGAATATCGCCCGCACAAAACCGGCGCCGAGGAATATATCGCGCGCGTCTGCAAAGACATGCTTCCCGCCGTCGCCCGCGAAAAACTGGCGCAGTTCTGCGACGTTTTTGTCGATCGCGGCGCCTTCACCGTGGATCAAGCCCGACGAATTTTTGCCGCCGCGCGCGCGCTGGGCCTGGTGCCGCGACTCCATGCCGAGCAGCTCAGCCATACCGGCGCCGCGCGTCTGGCCATCGAAGTCGGCGCGGCCAGCGCCGACCACCTCGAACAGGTCGACACCAATGACATCCGCGCGCTGGCAAAATCCGGCGTCACCTGCACTATGCTGCCCGGCTGCAATTTCCATCTTGGCTTGCGCCAGTACGCGCCGGCCCGCGCGCTCATCAACGCCGGAGCCATCGTCGCGTTGGCCACCGACTTTAATCCTGGCACCAGCCCCACGCTCAGCCTGCCCATGACCATGGCTCTGGCCTGCACGCAAATGCGCATGACTCCCGCCGAGGCGCTCACCGCCTGCACCATCAACGCCGCGCACTCGCTCCGCCTGGACGCGCGCATCGGCTCCATTGAAGTTGGCAAGGACGCCGACCTCGCCGTATTCGATCTTTGCGACTACCGCGAGATTCCCTATTATTTCGGAGTCAACTATTGCTGGATGACCGTGAAGCGCGGCAGCACCGTGTATTCGCGGCAGCCCGCGACCCGGGCTGATAGCCCACGTCCGCCCAAGACTCGTACGCGACGTGCACCGCGCGCGACGGAAGCCCGCATGACCGAAATTTCGGATGCCGGATACGCGTTATGATTAACCAGACGCTCGGTCACTACCGCATCGTCGCGCAACTTGGCTCCGGCGGCATGGGCGTGGTCTATCGCGCGCGGGATCTCCGCCTCGACCGCGACGTGGCGTTGAAAGTCCTGCCGCCCGGCACCCTCTCCGACGAAGCGACTCGCAAGCAGTTCCGCAAAGAAGCCCTGGCGCTGGCCAAGCTCAATCATCCCAACATTGAAACCGTTCACGAATTTGATACCCAGGACAACGTCGATTTTCTGGTGATGGAGCTTATTGAAGGAACCACGCTCGCGGACCGCCTGCGCAACGGGCCCCTTCCCGAAAAAGATGTCCTTGCGTTCGGCGCCCAGCTCGCTGCGGGCCTCGAAGAGGCGCACGAGCACGGCGTCGTGCATCGCGATTTGAAACCGGGAAATATCTTCGTGACGCCGAAGGGCTTGGTGAAAGTGCTCGATTTCGGTCTGGCCAGATTCCAGCAGCGAGAAAAAGCGCCTGACCTCACCGCCAGCCTTACCGCAGTGCTTCCCCTCGCGGGGACTCTGCCCTACATGGCTCCGGAACAGTTGCACGGCGAGCCCGCCGACGAGCGCAGCGATATCTATGCCGCCGGCACCGTGCTCTACGAAATGGCTACCGGAGTTCGTCCGTTCCGTGACGAGCTGTCCACGCGTCTCGCCGACTCCATCCTCCATCAGCCCCCGCCTCCCCCGTGCGCCGTGAATCCGCGGGTCTCTGCGCCGCTTCAAGCCATCATCCTGAAGTGCCTGGACAAAGAACCGGAAAGCCGCTACCAGTCAGCCAAAGAGCTGGAAGTTGACCTGCGACGCGTGGCGCGCGATTCCACGTCAACGCGTGTGGCCATTTCAAGTTCTGGAAACGTTGCATTGGTCGCCCGGCCGCCTTCGAACCGACGATTATCTATCGTTGCCGCGTTGGTGGGGTTCCTCGCGCTCGCCGCCATCGCCAGTTGGTGGGCTTTCAGTCCGCAAGGGCCGCGAACCGCGCACGCCGCGCAGACCACAGTGGCCGTGCTCCCCTTCCAGAACCTCGGCGCCGGCGCGGACGCCGACTACCTGCGATTTGCCCTCGCCGACCAGATTGCCACTACGCTCAGCTACGCTTCTGCCCTGGCCGTGCGTCCCTCCACGATGACTCAGAAATATGCCGAACGCGATGTCGACGTTCAAGTGGCCGGGCGAGCCTTGCGCGTGGCCAATATCGTCACCGGACACTTTCTCCAGCAGGGCGGCCACATCCAGATGAGCCTCGAGCTGATCGACGTGGAAGGCAATCGCGTGCTTTGGCGCGATACTGTCGACGCGCGCGCGGACGACCGCATTGGCTTAGAAGCCCAGCTCGCCGCGCGCGTGCGCCAGGGCGTGGCCACACGTCTGGGCGCGGCGTCAACCGGCTCTGCTGCCGGGCGCACCCAGCCGAAGAATCCTCAAGCTTACGATCTTTACCTGCACGCTATCGCGCTCCCTCACGATCCCGTTCCTAATAAGCAGGCCATCTCGCTGTTGGAGCAATCCGTCGCGCTGGACTCCGGGTATGCACCGGCCTGGAGCGCTCTTGGAAGCCGCTATAACTACGACGCGCAGTACTCTACCGGCGGTGACGAAGCCTTCCGGCGAACCGAGGCGGATCTGGGACGCGCCCTCGCGCTCGACACGGACCTGGTCGATGCGGCTACTGGTCTGGCCTCCTCGCACCTGGAGAACGGAAAAATGAACGCAGCGTATGAGGAAGCCAAAGCCGCGGTCACGCGAAGACCTGACAGCGCCATCGCCCATTTCACTCTGAGCTACGTCTTGCGTTACGCCAGCCTGTTGGATGAATCAGTGAGGGAATGTGACCTCGCCTTCGCTCTTGATCCCACCGACTACCGTTTGCGCTCTTGCGCGTTCGCTTTTATCTATCTGAACCGGCCCGGCCGCGCCATGGAATTTGTCCGTCTGGACAGCGGCTCGGAGTGGTCCAATCGAGCCGGCGGAATGATCCCCATGGAACAGGGAAAAATCGACGAGGCCATGGCTTACTTTCAGAAAATCCCCGCGGATTCCTGGTTGTCGCCTCAGCTGATTATTGCCTGCATGATGCACCGGCCCGCCGACGAAATTGACCGTTTGACCCAAGAATGGCAAGCCGCTTTGGCGTCGGTGCGAGACGGTGAATACATCTACAACACCACGGCGGACCTGGTCTTCTGTGGAAAGCGGATGGAAGCCCTGCACAACCTCCACCGCGCCATTGACCACAATTTTTGCGCCATTCAGGCGGGGGATACCGATCCGAGATACGCCAGTCTGCGTAGCATGCCGGAATTCGCCGCTTTCCGCGACGCCGCCACGGAGTGCCGGAAGAAATTCCTCGTTCAGCGCGATGCGCAGATCCATTAAAAAGCTGCACGCGGTTGGCCTGTGTTATAAGCACCGCTTCACCCGCTTCACCCTATCGGGCTGCTCGGAAATCCCGTATGATTTTGGACGGTAACTGTTTCCGGTTATTTTAGGCCGCACCGAGGCGAGCAGTCAGCGCGGAAAGCGTCACGAATGAAACGACTCATCGAATGTGTGCCGAATTTTTCTGAAGGTCGCGACGCCGCAAAGGTCGAGGCGCTGGTCGAGGCCATGCGCGCGGTCGATGGTGTGGCCGTCCTTGACCGCGAGATGGATGCGGACCACAACCGCTGCGTCATCACCCTCGCGGGCGAGCCGGACCCGGTCGCCGAGGCGGCTCTTCGTGGCGTCGGCAAAGCGCTCGAGCTCATAGATCTAACCAAACATTCCGGCGCGCATCCGCGCCTCGGCGCCGCCGACGTCATCCCCTTCATCCCGGTCGAGGGCGTCACCCTGGACGACTGTGTAGCGCTGGCCCGCCACGTAGGCCGCGAAATCTGGGAGCGCTACCATATCCCCGTCTATTACTACGAGGCCGCTGCGCTGCGCCCCGAACGCGCCAACCTCGAAAATATCCGCAAAGGCCAGTTCGAAGGCCTGCGCGAAGAAGCGCCCAAAAATCCCGCCCGTGCTGCCGACGTAGGCGGCCCGGCGCTGCACCCCACCGCCGGCGCCACCGTGGTGGGCGCGCGCAAATTTCTCATCGCCTACAACGTCAACCTGAATACGCCCGACATGGCCATCGCTAATAAAATTGCCAAGGCCATTCGTTTTTCCAGCGGCGGCCTGCGCTACGCGAAAGCCATGGGCGTCGACTTGCAAGCGCGCCACCTGGCGCAGGTTTCCATCAATCTCACCGACTTTGAACAGACCCCGATGCACCGCGTTTTTGAACTGGTCGAGCGCGAGGCCAAACGGTACGGCGCCGCCATCGTGGGCAGCGAGATCGTCGGCCTCGTGCCGCAGCGCGCTTTGGACATGGCCGCGGATTTTTTCCTCCAGCTCGAAAATTTCTCTCCCGCGCAGGTTCTCGAAAATAAACTTGCCGCTGCGCGCGAGGGCCGCCCGCTCGAAGCCACCGGCGCCCTTGCGTCGCAGGCGCGCCCGTTTCTGGACGCGGTCGCCGCACCCTCTGCCGTGCCCGGTGGCGGTTCCGTCGCCGCACTGGCCGGCGCTCTCGCCGCCAGCCTCGGACAGATGGTCGCCAGCCTTTCGCGGCAAAAAAAATCACAAGCTGCACACGTCGAGCAACTTACCGCTATGCTGGCGGAACTGCGCGCTGCTGGTGATGTACTCACCGAGGCGGTCGACCGCGACGCCCAGTCCTATGAAGCCGTAATGATCGCCTTCCGCCTGCCAAAAGCGACTCCAGCCGAACAAGCAGCACGGACCGCGGCAATTCAGAACGCCACTCGCGGGGCGGCCGAAGTCCCTCTACAAGTGGCGGAAACTTCCGCTACACTTTTCGAGTTGCTCGGGCAACTGGAAGGCTTCTCCAGCGCTTCTATGATCTCAGACCTTCGCGTCGGCCGGCTGATGGCGGTGGCGGCCACAAAGGGCGCGCTCGAAAATGTTGCCATCAACCTGGAGTCCATCACGGACGCGGAATACGCCGCAAAAACCCGGGGGAAAGCGGCGGACATCCGAGCACGCGTGGCGGACGGAGCCGGAAATGCACCCGGCCGTTAAATTTATTGCACGAGTACGGCGGAGAAAAGATGCCGCGCCAGCTCGCGCCAGGGAAAAGGGGAATAATGACAAGTCGCACGGAACGTCACACAAAAGGTCACATGAAGCGTAGAGCGATCACTCGTATCTTGGCACTGGCCGTCGCTCTTCTTCTGCTGCCCTCAGCCGTGCCGCCCTCGCGCGCCGGCTCGCTCACCACGTCCGTGCTCGGAATGTTTCCGAAAGACGTCGGTGAATTTGTCTACGTGGACCTGAAGACGGCGCGCCGCTTTTCCTGGTTTGCTCAATTCAAAGACCAGGTGGTGCCCAGCCGCTTTCGCCAATTCGAAAAATTTCTCGCCGCCGCCGGCATCGATCCCGATACGCACGTGGACGAGCTGGCCTGGGCCGCAGTAATGTCCGGCCCCAAGACCGTCCAGGCGAAGGCCGAGCCTCCCGCCCTGCCGCCCGCGAAAGATTCGCAGGACAAAGCTTCTACTTCCCCGGCCAAGAAGCCCGCGCCTGTCCGCGCACCCTTGCCCGAGATCTCTGGAGAACAGATCGTCGGCATCGCCATCGGCAATTTTTCGCCCGACTCCGCCGAAAAATACTTCGAAAAACAGAAACTCCCCACCCTCAAACTGCGCGGCTTCACCCTGTACGGCTTTGGTGCCGGGACGGGCCCCGGCGACATTTTCTTTTTCTTCATCGATTCCAACACCGCCGCCTTCGGCCATCGCCAGGAGCTCGAAAAGCTGATCGACGTGCGTTTCGGCGCCGAGGAAAGTTTTCTGCGCAACGAACACATTTATCCCCTGGTGGATGAAGTGAACGGACGCGGCGTGATGTGGGCGGCCATGGACGATGGCTACACGCGCCTCGGCATCAACCAACTTCTTCCCGAAGCCGCGCAGTTCCCCGACGCCGGAAAACTGCTCGCGCGCGTCAAGGCCATGACCATCGACGTGCAAGCCGATAATGGAATCGACACCCACCTCAACGCGGTATGCGGCTCGCCCGATGATGCCAATGCCTTCGCCCAACTCCTGCAGGCCGGACTGCTCTATCGCCGGTATCAGGAAGCGAAGACCAATCCTGATCTGGCCAGGGCCATCGACAGCTCCACGGTCAGCGCCAGCGGTGACCGGCTCAAAGTCGGTCTCGCGCTAAACAACGAACTACTCATGGCACTCCTGCGACGGAACACCTTCGCCTTGAGAAACTAATCGCAGCTCTCTCATTCCGAGCCAAGCCGGTTTATGGACCCGCTCAATACGTTGTCATTCCGAGCGCAGCGAGGAATTGCTCTTAACGCAAGCCAAATACAACCTGGATTCTTACACTCGCTTACTGCAGTTAGGTTCGAAACGTTTTTGGTAGAAAGAATAGGAGAGCGGGGTTCCGTGCTGGCGCGGACTCAATGCTGGCGCAGACTCGATGCTGCTGCGCGGCCTACTGCAGACTCTTCTTCGCAGGTTTAAGGTACTTCACCAGCCGAAGCCGCGACTGGCCTCCCTCATTGTCGTAAAGCACGCGATCCACCAGCGCCAGCAGCAAAAGGCCGTGCGCCGGGGCCGCATCGTCGCCCGTACTGAAGAATGAATCCAGCCCGATGGCCGGCGCCTGGTCCGACGCGTGCGCCAGCAATATCTCCAGCCGGTCGGGATAATGTTCGATGGAGACATCGATGGGCGTCTCCGGCGTTTCCAGTTGGCTGATGGTTTCCTGGCAGGCCTGCTCCGCGGCGCTCATCAACTGCTTTTGCGTCGCTTCGTCCAATTCCGCGCGCTGCGCAAAATGTTCTACCGCGCCGCTGACCGCGCTGATCATGCGCGGGTCGCCGGTGAGCCTCAGTTGAACGCGCGTAGGTTCAGTGGACATTCTGTTAGTGCGAGCTGCGCCCCGGATTGGCCAGCCGCACGTCGCAGGCCTCGCGACAGTCGGGACAATAATACTGGCCGTCTTCGGCGAGTTGCACGTGATCCTGGCCCTTGCACAACATGCAGAAGCGGTCGCAGGTGCAGAGCTGTTCCGTCCTGTCGCACTGCGCGCAGACTATGTCCCCACTCATGGCCCAAACTATAAGCCACGCGCCGCGCCGCCCACAAGCGCGATGTTCTCCGGGGTGTAAATCCACGTTGATCAGTTGATCGCTCGGCGCAAACGGGCCTGTTTCGCACTCTACCCCGTGCCCTGTTATTCCTTAGGACCGTTCTTCGATGCGCGATATCCGGCCTGAATCGCTTCCTCTTCGGTCATGTATTTTCCCTCTTTTGTCTTTCCGTACCAGCGATCTCCCTGCCGGTGATAGACCTTGGTTGAAGTATTCACCCAAACCATTCCCGGACCAGCTTCGTCTGGTGACGCGGCCCTTGTCCCTGCTTTTTCCCTCGTTGAATTCGCTGGCGCTGAGTTCGCCGGCGTTGCTTTCTCCGGCATCGACCTGGCTGGAACAGCCGGAGCTGCATGGCTCCCCGCTGTTGGATTGGCCTGACGAGCAGAGCCGGCGGCCGGCATAGTTCTCGCCGTTGCTCCGCCGCTCACCGAAACCAGCGGGACAATCTTTTTAATCGTGCGCGCCGAAACGCCTGCTTTTGAAAGTTCCTCGACGGAAGTGTAAGGCCGTCCAGCGATAATCTTCTTTGCCGTCGCCGGCCCCACGCCCGGCAATGCGTCCAATTCTTTCTCGCCGGCGGTGTTCAGGTCCACCTTAGCCTTCGTATCGGTCTTCGTATCGCTCTTCGCATCGGCACGTTTTGCCGCGGCGGCTTCCGCACGCTCGGCGCGCTTGGATTTTCTCGATCCCTGTTCAGCGGAAACGCTGACCGCGCTCCATACCGACAAAGCAGCGATGAGGCATAGCAGTACTTTCGAAATATGCGGCTTAGTCATCTGATCTCCTTTCCCCAAGTTTTGATAACGCGATTTTTTTGACTGGCTTGATGAGTCCAACATCTATTCATTAGTTTTGCCAAACACGCCCCCGAGCCCGGCCGTCGCGGCTTTCAGTTCATCTTGCACCGATCCGCCCGCAAGATAGCGATCCAGACCGCTCGCCAGGGGTGCCGGCAGCCTTTCTTTCAAATGGCTCACCATTACGTTCACCGCTTCTTGAGCCTGCTCCGGCGACATGCCCGTCTTCGCACTCAACTTCTGCACCAGTTCCTGCATCATCCCCGCCTCCTCTTTCTTGTTTCTTGAGTTGAATCCTGGAAAGGTTACCGCGCGCCAAAACAAATTCACCAATCATCGGAGGGGGCCGTTGTAAGAACTTCTAGCCTTACCGATGGCAGGCACGGCAGATCAACCATTCATCGTTACCACCACGGTGAAGATGCTATGGGCGCGAGGCGCGACGGTCTGTCCACTAACGAACACCGCTCTTTCATCCCGCTTGCCGCTTCCTTGACGCTCTCCGATGCGCGTGCTAATTTGAATGTTCCGCTGAACGGCACGGAACGGATCGAGTGACTTCTCCTGCAACCTTAGAGCTTCGAAAAACCGCACTCAACGCCGCCCATCGACAGATGGGAGCCAAGATGGTCAATTTTGGCGGCTGGGATATGCCCGTCGAATATCCCGCTACCGGCGGCTTGATCGCCGAGCACATGGCCGTGCGCACCGCAGTTGGCGTCTTCGACGTCAGCCACATGGGCGACATCGTCATTGAATCCACCGGCACGAATAAAGAATCCGCCGCGGCCCTCGCCGCCGTGCAGCACATCAGCATGAATGACGCCTCCAAACTGGCCATCGGCCAGGCGCACTATTCCGCCCTGCTCAATCCCCACGGCACTTTTGTGGACGACGTCGTCGTTCACCGCACCGGCCACGAAGGCTATCTCCTGGTCATCAATGCCGGCACCCGGGAAAAAGATTTTCACTGGGTGCGCGACAACGTACGCGGCTTCGCCTGCACCGCCCGCGATGTTGGCGACCACTACACTCAGCTCGCCATTCAGGGCCCGCGTGCCGCAGATCTTTTGAGCACGCTCACCGCCGCCGATCTGCCCGCCGTCAAAAATTATTGGTTCACCCGGGGCGAAGTCTGCGGCCTCCCCAACGTGCTCATCGCGCGAACCGGCTACACGGCTGAGGACGGCTTCGAGATTTATGTCCCCTCCGACGCCGCCACCAGCGCCATGGTTTGGAACCGCGTGCTCGACGCCGGCAAAGAGTTCGGGATCCTCCCCTGCGGCCTCGGCGCGCGCAATACTCTGCGTCTCGAAGGCCGCATGGCGCTCTATGGCCACGAAATCTCCGACACCATCAACGTCTGGGAGGCGGGCCTAGACCGCTTCTGCAAAATGGATAAGGGCGACTTCATCGGCCGCGCGGCTCTAGAAAAGGCGCGCGCCGAGGGACTGCGCCGCACGCTCGTGGGCCTGGAAATGGTAGATCGTGGAATCGCCCGCGACGATTACAAAGTGTTCGACCAGGACGGCCGCGAAGTCGGCTACGTCACCTCGGGCTCGCCCGCGCCTTTTCTAAAAAAGAACATCGCCCTGGCCTACGTGCCGCCTGCGCTGGCCGAAGTCGGAACCGCGCTGCTGGTTGAGGTCCGCACTCAAAAGCTAAAAGCAAAAGTAGTCCCGACGCCTTTTTACAAGCGTCCCCGGTAGCTCGCCACGGCCAGTTAGAAAAAATTGGCCCGCGCGCAAAAAAGGCGCTAACAACAAGGAGCCCGTATGTCGTATCCGGCGGATTTTCGTTACTCAAAAGACCACGAGTGGATCAAAGTTGAAGGCGGCACGGCGAAGATCGGCATTACCGACTACGCACAAAAATCCCTCGGCGACGTAGTCTTCGTCGAGCTTCCCAAGCCCGGTGCGAAATTCACCGCCGGCAGCGCCTTCGGCACAGTCGAATCCGTCAAGGCGGTCAGCGAAGTGTATAGCCCGGTGACTTGCGAAGTTCTCGAAGTCAACGAATCGCTGGCCAGCGCACCGGAAACAATCAACACCGATCCACACGGCGCCGCCTGGCTCATCAAGGTGCGCCTGCAGACTCCCGCCGAAGTTCAATCCATGATGGATGCCGCCGCCTACGAAGCCTACATCGCCGAGAAGGACAAGGAAGCGCACGCCTGATGCGTTATCTTCCGAAAAGTGATTCCGAGCGTCGCGAAATGCTGGCGTCTATCGGCCTCGAGAAAATGGAAGATCTTTTTATTTCCATTCCCGCCGAGTATCGCCTCACCCGGCCGCTCAGTGTTCCCGGCCCGCTCTCGGAAAAAGAGATCATCGATTATTTCCGGGCGCGCGGCAGCGAAAATGCCTTCGGCTACAGCTCGTTTCTCGGCGCTGGCGTCTACAACCACCTGCGATCCGTAGTCACCGATGCCTTGATTCAGCGCGGAGAATTTCTTACCAGCTACACGCCCTATCAAGGCGAAATCAGCCAGGGCACGCTGCAAGCTATCTTTGAATTTCAGACCCTGATGTGCCAGCTCACCGGGCAGGAGGTGGCCAATGCCGGAATGTACGATGGTTCCACGGCCACCGCCGAAGCCGCGCTCATGGCCGAGCGCGTCACCGGCCGCAGCGGCATCGTCGTGGCGCGGTCACTGCACCCCGAATATCGCCAGGTGCTGGACACCTACGGCCGCCACGCCGCCTTGCAGTTTTCTGAAGTGGGTTTTACGGCCACCGGGCAGATCGACCTTAGCGCCATTCGCGCCGCTGTCGGCCCCGCAACTGCCGCGGTCGTCGTGCAGTCCCCCAATTTCCTCGGCGTGCTCGAGCAAGTGCCGGCCATCGCCGAGATCGCTCACGCCGCTGGCGCGCTGCTCATCGTGGCCATCGCCGAAGGCGTTTCCCTCGGCGCAGTAAAGCCGCCCGCCGACGCGGACATCGTCGCGCTTGAAGCGCAGAGCTTCGGACTCGCCCCCAGCTTCGGCGGTCCTTTCGCTGGCGTGATCGCCACGCGCGATAAATTCGTTCGCCAGATGCCTGGCCGCCTCGCCGGTCAGACCGTTGACTCCACTGGCCGCCGCGGATTCGTCCTCACCCTGGCGACCCGCGAGCAGCACATCCGCCGTGAGAAGGCCACCTCGAATATCTGCACCAACCAGGCGCTTTGCGCGCTGGCCGCCACGATCCATCTATCGCTTCTCGGCCCGCAGGGTTTGCGCGAAATGGCCGATCAGAATATCGCCAAAGCGCGCTACGCCGCCACGGAACTCGCCAAACTTCCCGGCGTGTCCGCGCCGTTCAGCGGCCCGGTCTTCAACGAATTTGTGCTGGAATTTCCGCGCTCCGTGAAAATCCTGAATAAGGACCTGCTGCGCGAGAAAATCATCGGGCCACTGCCGCTGGGGAATTTTTTTCCTGACCTGACCAAGCGCGGTCTGTACTGCGTCACCGAATTGCATTCGCGCGCGGAGATCGACCGCCTGGTGGCGGGCACAAAACGCGCGCTGGAGCTGCCGATTTAATGTGGCGCCTCACGACGCGCGCCACTCGAATTCATTGAGAACATGACTGAAAAACTAAAACGAACCGCACGCCACATCAGCCTCGGCGAAAGCCTCATCTTCGAGCGCTCCGTCCCGGGCAAGCGCGGCTTTGAGCTGCCGCCGCTCGACGTCCCCGCTGTCGATTCCGCCGCCGTCGTCGGCGCTGAATTTGCGCGCTCCCGCGTCGAAGGCTTTCCCGAAGTCAGCGAGATCGAAGTGATCCGCCACTTCACCCGGCTCTCCACGTGGAACTACGCCATCGACTACGGCATGTACCCCCTCGGCTCCTGCACCATGAAGTACAATCCGCGCGTCAACGAATTTGTCGCGCGATTGGATGGCATCGCCTCCGAGCATCCCTATCAACCCGTCGAGCTCGCCCAGGGCTGTCTGAAAATTCTCTGGGCGCTGCAGCAGATTCTCCTGGAAGTTACCGGCATGGACGCGGTGACCCTGCATCCCTGCGCCGGCGCGCAAGGGGAATACGCCGGCATCCTGATGATTCGCGCGCTGCTTACCAGCCGCGGCAATCCGCGCAAAAAAGTTTTGGTGCCGGACTCCGCGCATGGTACCAATCCCGCCACCGCGGTCACCGCCGAATACGCCGTCGAAAATATTCCCTCTGACGCCAACGGCCGCATCGATCTCGCGCGCCTCAGCTCCGTGGTCAACGAAGACGTCGCCGCGCTGATGGTCACCAATCCTAACACCGTGGGCATCTTCGAAAAAGATATCGCCGCCGTCGCCGAGCTGCTGCACTCCCGCGGCGCGCTGCTCTATATGGATGGCGCCAACATGAACGCTCTTGCCGGGGTCGCGCGTCCCGGCGACTTTGGTGTCGACGTGATGCACATGAATCTGCACAAAACATTTTCCACGCCGCACGGTGGCGGCGGCCCCGGCGCCGGCCCCGTAGCCGTCAAAAAATCCCTCGAGCCTTTCTTGCCATCGCCCGTGCTCGTCCAGCGCGCCGATGGCAAACTTAATTTCGACAACAATCGCCCGCAATCCATCGGACGCCTGCGCGCCTTCTACGGCAACTTCGGCGTCCTGGTGCGCGCTCTGGCTTACGCGCTCGCGTACGGTCCCGGCATGCGCGCCGCCACAGAAGACGCCGTGCTCAACGCCAACTACATCCGCAAAAATCTCGAGGACACATTCGAGCTTCCCTACCGCCAGCCCTGCATGCACGAAGTGGTTTTCAGCGATGCACGCCAGCGAAAAAACGGCGTTACCACCATGGATATCGCCAAGCGCCTCATCGACTATGGCTTCCACCCTTACACCACCGCCTTCCCGCTGATCGTTCCCGGCGCCATGATGATCGAGCCCACCGAATCCGAATCCCGCGCCGAGTGCGACGAATTTATCCAAGCCATGCGCAGCATCGCCGAGGAGTCCGCCACCACCCCCGAGCGCGTAAAAACCGCTCCCCACTCCACTCGCATCGGCCGCCTCGACGAAACCACCGCCGCCCGCAAGCCCATCCTCCGCTGGAAACCGCAGTAGCGCAGTACTGCTTATTCGCCCCGGCCTGTAGCTCCATCATAAAAACTAAAAAAAACGGCGCCTCAATCGTCCCTGGGGAGGTCGAGGCGCCGGAATTGAACTCCGCCTCAGAATCCGCGGTGCGTTTACTTCATTACTTCGAAGACCATGATTTTTGCGTCTTCAATCGAGACTTCCTTTGCCTGGGGTACCGGGGGCGTAATAATAAGGTGCTTGGGGACTGCCGCATAAAAGCGATGCAGTTCCGGCACCAGCAGCGCGGTCTTGGCAATCGCGCCGGTGGCTGCCCTTCCGAGGCTCTGGTAGTGGTCGGCGTCGATCTGCTTAAACACTTCAACGTACCCGCCGCTTCCATTGTAATAAACGCGCTTGGTGGGTATATCGAAGAACAGTTCGTCGACGCCCGCTTCCGTGTCGATCGTGTTGAGGACGTTTCCCGAGTCTGCATCCATGATCACCAGCTTCCCCGGCCGATAAGTGTGCGAGCGTTTAACGCGGCTGCCGATCAGCAGTCTGCGATGCGCGCTATCGACGGCAACGGCATGGGGCTCGGGTCCGCCAACGATAGGCCACGTGTTAATCACCGCGCGTTTTTGCAGATCGATCACCACCGTCTGGCTGCTGTCGCCCATCACCACGTAAAGTCTGTTGGTTTTCGGATCGAGCGCAAGGCCAGCGGGATTTTTGGCTGGTAGCTCGATGGTGCCCACATACGTGCCTGCCTTCAGGTCTACGATCTCGATGGAGCCGTGGGGGCCGGCGTTGGGCTTGGAATCGGAGCGGCTGCCAAGATAAAACAAGTGTGTCGCTGGATCATATGCGCCGTTGTCGGGGATTCTTCGAGAGTCGTCGGCGAGCTCATGCGTGGCGAGAGGGATATTTTTCTTTAGTTCGTAGCTGGTGGCGTCGAACGATTTTACCGTGGCATCTCCGTCATCGACCCAGATCTCATTGGTCTCCGGAAAATATAAAATCTTGCGCGGATCCCCGCCAAAGCCGACGATGGAGTGAAGCACGTTGCCGGTCTTCAGGTCGATGACTTCGATCGATCGCTGGAGCTCGCCGGGCACGAAGAGGCGCTGGCCCTTCACGTCAGCGGCCATGTGATCAAAATAGCCTTCGACATTCGGCAAGGGAATGCTTTGTATCAACCGCAACGGGCAACGCGATGCTTTGTCGCAGCTCTCGTCGATGATCCCACTTTGCCTGGGTGCTTCAGCCTTGGCGGCCTCTTGCTTGCCCATCTGCTGGTTGCCCGGTTCCTTCTTACCCTCTTCCTGCGCGTTCACGCTCTGCGCCGCCGCGCCCATGCTCAATCCCATCCACAACGCGCACACCACTCCCGCGTACGTTTTCATCCTCAACTCCTAAATGAAAGAATTTTTATTTTCGCCACCGCTTGCGATAAAACCCTAGCAACATCACGCAGCGATGTCAAAGCAGAACAACCTGGCCGGGCGCAGCTTGCGCGCGATAACAAGATCCGTTTCTCGTACTGGAGCGCACTGCGTCGGTGATTCCACGTTTCCCGCGTGCGCGTTTATTCAGGCATGTGAATTATTACTTCCGAGTGCGCGTCTGGAAAATTATTGTTCGCGCAGCAGGTTTGCAGGGTCGACGTGCAGGGCGCGTCTCACCGGACCGGCGACCGAAAGTGATCCAGTGAGCAGCACAGTAAGGGCAACCGAGGCGAGCACAAATGGATCTTGCGCGGAGGCTTGGTAGACGATGGCTGAGAGTATTCGGCTCGCCGCCACGCCCAGCACGATGCCCACCACGCAGCCGCTCCCGAGCACGATGAGCATACGACCGAGCGCTGTCGAAATAATCTGCTTCGCCTGCGCACCGAGCGCGACACGAATACTCAGCTCGCGCAGCCGCTTGCTCACTGTATACGAGGCCAGGCCGAAGGTTCCGGTGACCGAGAGCAACAGTCCAAAAGCTCCAAATAGGCCGAGGGCGACCGTAGCCACTTGGGATGGAAATAGACTCAGCGCCAGCTGGCTTTTCCAGGGGCCCGATTCCTGGATAGGAACGGCGACGTCAAGATCGCGGACCACTTTGCGAAGAGTGGCTACCATATCGCCCGTGTCGCGCTGCGTCCGGACGATGAGCGCCGTCCTTATGTCCCCTTTCTGCGAGATCGGGAAGAACACTGCTGCTTTCGGATCTTCACTGAGCGTGAAGTGTTTTCCGTCGGCCATGATGCCCACGATCTGGATCGACACACCGTGGCGATCTTTAAAATAGCGTCCCACGACATCGTTGGAGTTGAAGAGCCGCCGGGCGAACTCCTGATTCACAATGGCAACACGCGGCGTCGTCGTTGTGTCGGTAAAGCTTACATCGCGTCCCGCGAGTAGTGGTGTGCCAGCGGCGGTCAGATACCCCGGCGAGACGTCGTACCAGTAGGCCGCAAATGCTTTGTTTGTAGGTCTAAACTCGACACTTTGTTGGGAGTAGACATCGAGGAGGGATGCGTCGAAGTCCAGTGGCGTGGTATTCGAATAGCCTGCCGCTTCTACGCCGGGGAGCTGCGAGACTCTCTCCAGCAGTTGGCGCTGGAAATGATCGGCGGAGTCCGCTGTATAGCCGGCCTGGCTCAGATCGAATGTCGTGCGCACAGCATTCTTCGTATTGAAACCCAGGTCCATAGTCATCGATTTGTTCAAACCACGCAACGAGACGAAGGCGGCCGTAACTGTGACGCAGCAAAGCGCGATCTGCGCCGCCAGCAGCACGTCGCGCAGCGCCCAGCGGCCTCCGGCGGAAGCCTGGTTTCCGCCGCCCTTGATAGCATCGTTAGGATCGGTCTTGAATATCTGCCGGAGCGGCATGATCCCGAACATTACGCCGGCAAACACCGAGATAAGAAATGCTATCAAGATCAACGATGGCTGCGGCAACACGTGGAACTTGAAAGGAAATCGGGACGGCGGGTGCCAGCCCGCCAGGCCGGTGA
>JAAFGT010000081.1 GCA_010365215.1 Acidipila sp.
GGCGCCCTTTCCGCTACGGCCCGCCCCGCCCACGCCAAGCCGGCCACAGCGCACACCACTACGAGCTTCCGCCACTGTCGTATTCGCCATTTTCGCACCGGCCATTTTCGCACCGGGCACGTTCGCGTTGGCAATTTTGGCATTCAGTTGACTGTAGCAACTTGGGCAAGCCGCGGCAAGGCGCCGCGCAGCCCACCGCAGTGTGTTTGGTATAATTCGCGAATGCAAAAATGTTGCGTCCTCATTCTGGTGCTGGCGGCAGGTGTCTCCGCCCACGCCGATACCATCGTCCTCAAAAGCGGGCGCAAGATTTCCGCCACCGAAGTCCGCGAGGAAGGCAGCCGCCTGGTGTATGAAACGCCCGCCGGACAGATGAGCGTCGCCAAATCCATGGTCGACCACGTGGACCGCGGTCCCGCCGCCGCTTTCGCCTCAGGCGCAGGCCCAGGCAGCAGCGTTGCCTCCGCGGCTGTAGCCATGGCCTCCGCGCCGCCGCCCGTAGAAGCCGGGAGTTTTGATGATGTAGTGAAAGCGGTGCTCGCCGGCGGCTCGATCGATCGAGCTTACCTGGCCAAGCTCGATACCGACGCGCAAGGCGGCGGCAAGACGGCACTCGAGCGCATGGTCGTCGGTCATCACGTCGCCGCGCAATTCGAATTGCGCAAGGGCGATATGGACCAGGCGGTAACGCAATATCAGCGCGCCATGACCCTGGCCCCCGACCACATCCCTCTGCTGCTCAACTATTCCGTCGTGCTGATTCGCATGAGCCAGTTCGCCAAGGCCATCGACTCGCTGGAACGGGCCAAGCGCTTGGCGCCAAAAGATTTCTACGCCGCCAATTTCCTGGGCATGGCCTACTACGGCGCCAACAACATCACCCAGGCCGTCTCGGAATGGAAGCGCGCGCTCGAGCTGCGCAGCGATCCCGCCGTCCAGGCCGCGCTCGACGAGGCACTCCGCCACCAGCACGAAGAGGCCGACTATCGCGAGGGGCGCAGCGCCCATTTCCAGGTGCGTTACAACGGCGCCGCCGCTCCCCTGTCTTTGGTCAGCGAAATTCTGCGTACCCTGGAAATCCACTTCTCCGCCATCGAGGCGGCGCTGAATTACACTCCGCGCGACCCCATCGGCGTGGTCCTTTATACTTCGCAGGCTTACACCGATGCCACCGGTGCACCCGACTGGAGCGGCGCGGTGACCGACACTCGCTACAGCCACATCAGCGTTCCCACGCAAGGCCTCACCGGCATCAGCAGCGATTTGAGCCGCACACTGAAACATGAATTGACGCACGCCTTCATCGCCCAGAAAACGCGCGCGCGCTGCCCGACCTGGATGCAGGAGGGAATTGCCCAGCGCATGGAAGGGATCAGCGCGGGGAACCACGCTGGCGAATTCGTCGCTCTCTACGACCAGCGCAAGATCACGCTTCCGCTGGTCAGCCTGGAAGGTTCGTGGATGGGCATGTCCGGCGCCCAGGTATCCGTCGCCTATCCCTGGGCGGTCTCCGTAATCGAATACATCGTTGCCACCGACGGCATGGGCGACGTCGAGCGCATCCTCGACCACATGGCCAGCGACGCGCCGGAAAATTCAGTCAGGAGTGTTCTGCATCTCGACTATTCCGAGCTGGAACTGGAAACCATCAAGTACCTGCGCAAGACCTACGCCCACTAGTCTCGCGCCGGCATCGCCACTGGCCTGCCGCAGTCGCGCCGTTCTCACCGCGCGGGCAATGCGTTCCAATTGAGAATCGCATTCCACAGCAGGCGGTGGTTTGCGCGATTCATGTCGCGGTGAATGGCATTGAAGTTATAAACCACGATGTGCCCGCGGCCCGTGGGCATGTCCAGAATCGCCGGGTGCCCCGCCAATTCCGCCTCGCCGCGCATTCCCCCGCTCACTACCATGGGACCCGCGCCGCCCCATTTCAACACCACCGGCCGCACATCCTCCGGCCCGTCGAGGCACGAAGTGCAGTACGCCATGGTCACCCACCGCCGCGGCGTGTCGTAGACCGGCGTGTTGGTCCGGAAGACCGTAGTTTCCGCCGCGTAACCATAAGCGATAGGGTGGTCGGGCCGCGCGAACGTAGCTCGCAACTGCGACCCCGGAGTGAATACTTTGTTCCCGCGCGCGCGCTCCACGTCGCGCACCAAACCGCCCTCCAGCGCCAGTGTGGATCCCATCCCCAGCGTCAGCAGCACGCCGCCATCTACCGCAAATTGCCGGATGGCCTCCAGGCCCACATATCCCGGTCCGCCGGTGATGTCTTCCGAAGCGACGGGCGCACCGTGACTAGGAAACTCCGCCGTGCGTGTGAACGCTATCGGCCCATTCGTAGCCGCGATGCCGTGTATCTGCCCGGCCAGATCCAGCCGCGAGAACGGCCCGTAAATAATCACGTCAACTTTGTTCTTCAGCCCGCCCGCGCGCACGTCTTCGTCGCGCAAATATGTGTACGGCACCTTCTCGCGGTCGAGGATCAGCCGCACCCAGCCCATCATGTCGGTATCCGCCCACGGAACCCACACGCCGATGCGCGGCAGAATGGCTTCGTGGCGCGGCACCTCCGGCGCCGCCGCGACACCCTGGAAGTCCAGCGCCAGCTCGCGGCTCGCTGCGCTAAGCGGCTCGGCTATTTTGTTTTGCGACAGGCCATCTTTGGAAGACACCACCCACGACCCCGCCGGATAGTTCATTCCTCCCGCCGCGAAAGATTTCTCGGCGATTTCCACTTTGTAGTTCGCCAGGCGGAAGCGCGCGGCCAGCAGCGATTCCTGCCCCTGGTCGCGCAGCAGAAAAATCGCCCCGGCATCTCTCACTACGCCGGTAGGCGCAGCGTCGGCGGTAAGTAGCTCAGCGGAAGCTGTCTTCACGCGCGGGTCCTCGATGCGCACGGTATTCACGCCAAAGCCCGTCGGGAACGCCCACGATACATCGTCGTACGGCAAATTCTCCGCGTCCCCCGGAAAGCGCTGCGGCTCCAGCAGGTCTACGGCATAGTTGCGATACGGCTGGTCCAGCTTCACCACGTAGCTGCCGCGCGTAAACTTGCCTTCATTCAAGGTAACCTCGCCGGTCAGCCGCGCCACCTCGATGTGCTGGTCACGCAGCCGGTTCACCATCTGCGCCACGCGCAGCCGGTCGGGCTGGTCGTCGGGGATCACGTAAGCGTAAGGTTTTTCGTCAATCCCTTTCCGCCACGACTTGTACCCCGTGCGGTAAAAATCGCGCAGCATCTCTTTGCTGTTCTTCGCCGCCCAGTCGAGAATGGCCAGGCATCCGGTCTCCTGATAGTTGGTGTTGTCGCGCATCGACCAGCGGAAAGTCCGCTCCGGCGGCCACGGCCGGTACCACTCCGCGGTCGCGTCATCGCTGTTGGTCGTGCGCGTCACCGTCTCCGCCGTGGCGTTGCCAAAAGTTTCGTAGCCGCGCCCGATGGCGTTATGGTTCATCGCTACCGAGTCCAGATAATGGTGCGCGAATCCGTCGCCGAACTTCCACGTCCAAACGCCGGGCATTCCCATCCCGGTCATCGCCGTCATTTCGTGAAAGCTCATCTCCAGCCACGAAGTGAATACAATCGGATCCATATTCGGATTGTAGGGACCCGTGCCGTTCCACGTGAGCATGAAAGGAATTCCTTCGTGCAGGTCGTGCACCACCGTAGGGTGGTAGTCGTAAAACATTTTGTGCACCGCGCGCGTGACCTCCAATGCTTTCTGGTGCGCGTCGCGATTGATGTCCACAAACACGTAGCGATTCCAGTAGGGCGGGCTCTGCCGCGGAAGCGTGTCGTAATCGGTCTTGCCCTTCAGGTAGCGGTAGAACCAGTCCGTCACTTTCTCGCGGCCGTCCGGCTCCGCCACCGGATTGATCAGCACCAGCACGTTTTGCCGGATGGCTTGAATCATCGGCTGCTCCGAGACGGCCAGCCGGTAGGCCAGTTCCATGCACATTTCGCCGCTGCCGGTTTCATCGGCGTGCAGATTGCAGTTGAAGTAATAAACCGGGCGCGCGGTGGCGATGAGCGCCTCCGCTTGCTCGGGGCTGGTGCGTCGCGGATCGGCGAGCGCTGCGGTGGCCGCCTTCAGCCGCGCCAGGTCGCGAATGCCCGCTTCATCCGCGATCACTACCAGCACGATCTCGCGGCCTTCTTCTGTCTGGCCGATCGTCTCCACGCGCACGCGCGGCGATGCCGCCGCCACCGCCCTCACGTAAGCTTCTATCTTCGCCGGCCGCGTCAGCTCGCCGGCCGCGCCCACTACATGTCCCAGAAATTTCGTCGGCGAAGGCACCGTGTCCGACGCCGGCACATAGGCCACCCACGGACTTAGAAAGCGCGTCTCCGTGGTGAATTGCGCGATCGCCTCGCTCGACCCCGCCTCCGGGCGATCCGGCGCTGGGTTGACCGCCTGAGCGCATACGCTGCAAACCTGCAGCAAACTGAAACCAAACAGAAGTAGCCGTGCGCGAATCATGAATTCCTCCGCGGAAGAGCCGCATCATCTCACAGCCCGGCGCACTTTGCCCCGGGGACCGTCGACCGCTAAAGGCTGCCCGCACTTCGAGAAATGTTTTTGTAGCGCCGGCATCCTGCCGGCTCTCTTTTGTCTCTCGCCATCCCCAAAAACGCCAGCGAGACGCCGCAGTCATAGACTCCGGAGTCATAGTTGACCGGAGGAATATGTTTCGGTGAAATTTGGGATTACAAACTGGCCAGCAACGCAGCTAGCAGCGCGGCGCGCTGCGGCAGATACTTCGTGGTGATGTATTCCCCGGGCGTGTGCGCGCCCGCGCCCACCGCCCCAAGCCCGTCTAGCGTAGGCACTCCCAGCGCCGCCGTCAGGTTGCCATCCGACCCGCCGCCGCTGAGCGAGCCTTCTACAGCGAACCCCATCTCGCCCGCCAGCGCCTGGGCCTTCTTAAAAAGCCCCGCCGAGATGCGCCTCTCCATCGGTGGCCGGTGCAGCCCGCCGCTCACTTCGATTTTCGCGCCATCTAAAATCGGGCGCAGCGCGCGCATTTTCCTCACCAGCCGCTGCATATCGGCCAGGCGCACGGCCCGCGCATCGATCACCGCGTGTGCGCTGGCGGCAATAACGTTCGATCGCACGCCGCCGGAGATTACGTCGGCATTCACCGTGATGCCGCGCCGCGCGTCGTTGAACTTCGCGATTCGCGCGATCTGCAGCGCCATCTCGTGCACCGCATTGACGCCATCCTGCGGATTCACCCCGGCGTGCGCCGCGCGTCCCGTGGCCGTCACCTCAAACCCGCCGATGGCCTTGCGCTCTGTCTTGAGCTTTCCCGTTGCCCCCGTGCCCGGCTCGAGCACCAGCACCGCGCTGCTGCGCCGGGCTTCCTGCTCGATGAACTTCTGCGACGTTTCGCTGCCGGTCTCTTCGTCGGAGGTCCACAGAAAAACAAACCGTCTGCGTGGTTCCGCCTGCGCGGCGCGCAACGCGTCCACTGCAAACACCGCAATGACCAGGCCGCCCTTCATGTCCAGCGTGCCCGGCCCATACGCGCGGCCGCCCGCAATACGAAACGGCGATTTCGCTAGCGATCCGCGCTCATACACCGTGTCCGTGTGGCCCAGCACCAGAATCTGCCCCGCCGGCTTGCCCCGCCCCAGCCACAACTCCGCCCGCAGGTGATTTCCACGGTCGCGCTGGCGCATAAATTCCACGCGCGCGCCGCGCTGCCGCCATTCCTCCGCCAGCTTCCGCCCCACGCGGTCCACGCCAGCCTTATCGAACGTTGAAGATTCGATACGCACCAGGTCGCCCAGCAGCCGCACCATTTCGGCTTCGCGCGCGTGCAAGAATCCGCGAATTTCATTGAAGTTTGCCATCGCTGCGGCAGTGTACCGCAGCCCGGCCAAGCGGCCTAGCGAGCCCCATAGCCAGCCCACGCCCGGAAAGTTCTTGGCGGGATTTTGAAGCGGACGGCTTAAACCCGAAACCTTGACGCTTCACCCAAGCTCGATTATCCGGCTTTCACGGGGCTCGCTCAGGACTTCGCTTTCTTCGGAGGTTTCGACTTGCCAGAACGGTTGTGGGCGACCGCTTGGCGAACGAGCGCCGTGAAGGCGGACTCGTCAACAGCTTCTCCTTCATGGATGTCGATCGCGCGGCGCGTGTTTCCGTCGAGACTCGAGTTGAAGAGACGGGCTGCATCCGTCAGCGACGCGCCTTTGGCGAAGGTAAGTTTCACGACCTTCTTATAGGATTCGCCAGTGCAGATGATGCCGTCGTGCGACCAAACCGGAGTGCCCATCCACTTCCACTCCTCGACCACGTCGGGGTCTGCTTTCTTGATGAGTTTGCGCATTCTGCTGAGGGTTTCCCCCCGCCAGTCCCCGAGTTCGGCGATTCTTTTCGAGATGAGCTCCGATGCCGGCTGGCCCTGGCTCGCGCGCGACTTTTTCATATGCTCATCCTGGAAGCTCCAGAATTACTTCTTTCAAATCCAGTTTGACGCCAAGAATCTCTACGGTTAGGTCTTCGTAACGCTTCCAGCGCGACCGCGTCGCAGCACTTCCAGGAACGGCTCTCCCATCGTTTCCAATCTATCTTCCAAGCGATTCGTGCAATCGCAATTGCCGCAGGCCCACGATTCCGTTCCGTTTTCATCGCTGCACCGGCGGCGGTCGTGCGTGTCCTGCACCCGCGTCAACTCAAAGTACTCCTCCCAATACGCGCGCTCTTCCAACAGCGGGCTGGGACAGTAGCAAACCTCCACCCATCGCGCCGTGGCATCCGCGCAAAGCCGGGCTTCGCGCATATTACGCAGATACTCGTCGCCGGCCACCGAGCCCGCGCCCAGCGATTCATTCTCGATCGCCCGCAGCAGTGCCGCCTCGCGTCCAGGTTTTACTTTTGCTCTCACCAGATAACGCACAGGATCGCATTCTAGCGCGGCAGCGCTATTCCTGTAACGATCTTCCTTGCGGAATCGCCGGAATTGCTCCCACGAATACGAATGGTGTACCCTCGCGCACAATGGCACGCCGCTTACACAAGGATCCTGTTATTCTCTCGCGCATGCGAAATTCCATACGTTCCATCGCTGCGAGTCTGCTGCTTACCGCAATTGTTTGCGCGTGCTCTGCGGCCCAATCCAAACCCGCCGTGGCGCCTCCTCCCGATCTCGCGCTCACCGCTGTCGGAAGGCAGCACCACGCCATCCACACCGCGAGCAACGAGGCGCAGGATTTCTTCGATCAGGGTGTCACCCTGCTCTACGGCTTTAATCATGAGGAGTCCGCGCGAGCCTTCCGGCGCGCCGCCGAGCTCGATCCATCTTCGCCCATGCCGCTCTGGGGCCTGGCCATGGCCATCGGTCCAAATTACAACCTGGACGTTGACGCGCAGCGTGAGAAGCTGGCGTTCGAGACGGTCCAGAAGGCCCAACAACTCGCCGCGCATGCCCCCCAGGTGGAGAAAGACTACGTAGCCGCGCTCGTCAAGCGCTACTCCGGCGATGCCGTCCCGGATTACAAAAAACTCTCGCGCGATTTTGCCGCGGCGATGCAGGCCTTGTCCGTAACTTATCCCGACGACCTCGACGCCGCTACCTTCTACGCGGAAAGCCTCATGGATCTGAATCCCTGGAAATTATGGACCCACGACGGCAAGGCGGCAGACGGCACTGAAGAAATCCTGCGCGTGCTGGAGTCGGTGTTGCAGCGTGATCCCAACCATGCCGGCGCCAATCATTATTATATTCACGCCGTCGAGGCCGGTCCCCATCCCGAGCGCGCGCTTCCCAGCGCTCACCGGCTCGATACCATGGTCCCGCTGGCCGGACACCTGGTGCACATGCCCGCGCATATCTACATTCGCACCGGCGATTACGCCGCCGCGGTGAAGAACAACGCTGCAGCCGCGCAAGTCGATCGTCTCTACGCGCAGAAAGCGGAACAGGAAGGCAGTCTCTACGATCTGATGTACCACAGCCACAACGAACACTTCCTGGCCGCGGCCGCCTCCATGGCCGGGCGTTACAAAGATGCGAGCGTTGCCGCGGAAGAACTGGCCAGGCGCCTTGCGCCGCACGCCCGCACGATGCCCATGCTCGACGGCTTTATGTTCACGCCGCTGTGGGTGAACGCGCGTTTCGCAAAATGGGACGCCATTCTGAAATGGCCGGAGCCGCCGAAGGAAATTCCAGGGACTCATGCCATGTGGCGCTATTCACGCGCGCTGGCGTTCGCCGCGCATTCCGAAATAGACAAAGCCGCAGCCGAGCGTGGCGCGCTTTCTCGAGAAGCGTCCGCATTTTCCGCTGACGCCACCTTCGGCGGATTCAATCCCGCAAGCGACATCCTCGCCTTGGCTCTCGAAGTCGTGGACGCGCGCATCGCCGCTGCCCGCCGGCAAGACGCCGAAGCTGTCTCCCACTGGCGCAGAGCAGTGGTCATGCAGGATGCGATGAATTACAACGAACCGGCGGATTGGTATTATCCCGTCCGCGAATCTTTGGGTGCGGCATTACTCCAATCCGGTCTTGCGACCGAGGCCGAGCAGGTTTTTCGCGAAGATCTGCTGCGCAACCCCCGCAACCCGCGCTCTCTCTTTGGCTTGATGAACAGTCTGAAGGCGCAACACCATGACGCCGACGCTGCCTGGATAGAACGCGAATTCAACAGCGCCTGGAACGGCGCGGACACCGAGCTGAAGTTATCCGACCTGTAAGAATTGCCGTGCCCGTTGGCCCCCCGGGTCATGTTCCGCTCAACCGACGGGAAATTCCCTAGTCGATTATTGCAACGGATGTTTACGGTCGTGAATTTATTGTCACCGCACCCTGCTGTGAACTTAACGGGACGAAACCGCGAAAGCTCGCAGCACGTTTGCAGCAGCTCGGATGGCGCGCTCGACATCCTTTTCAGACGTCTGCCAATTGCATACACTCACGCGCATCGCTCGCCGTCCCTGCCAGGTGGTTCCCGTAAAAAACGCCTCGCCGCTGGCCAATATTCCCGCAATGGTCTCGTCGGTTCGCCGGTCGTGATCCGCTTCCGTCGCCCCAGGTTTCGTATCGCGAAATCGCACCAGGCCCTGGTTGAGCATCGCCGCGCTCAGCACTTCCGCATCGCGCAAGCAGCCGATTCCATTCACCAGCGACTCGGCATGCTTGCAGCAGCGTTCGATCAGCGCGGCGATCCCGTCCCTTCCCAACTCTCGCAACGCTGCGTAAGTAGAAAACCCGCGAGCCCGTCGCGAAAATTCCGGGTTCCAGTCCATCGAGTCTCGTCTATCGTTCGCATGGGTCAGGTAGGCCGCGTGGTAGGCCATCGCCGTACGGTGCGGCTCTGCGTGGGCCACAAAAGCGAACCCGCAGTCATACGGCACGTTGAGCCATTTATGCCCGTCGGTAGCCCACGAATCGGCCGCCGCAACCCCCCGCATCATGTGCGCGTATCGCGGACTGGCTGCCGCCCATAGACCGAACGCTCCATCCACATGAACCCAGGCGCCATGTTTCTTCGCCAGCGGAATTAATGCTTCATAATCGTCGCAAGCGCCGGTATTGACGTCCCCCGCCTGCAACAGGACAATGGCCGGCGCTTCCCGCTCACTCTCCAATGCCTCCCGCAGCGCTTCGCTCTGTAAGCGTCCCTGTGCGTCGGTGGCCAGGCTCACCACCTGCGACAGCCCGAGTCCCAGCATGCGCACAGCGCGATCGACCGACCCGTGCTTCTGTCCATTCGCTAAAATCCGGATTTTTGGCGCGCCGTAGAGCCCTTGCTGTTCTACATCCCAGCCGCGTCTGCTCAGCAATTCATGGCGTGCCGCCGCGAGGCACGTAACGTGCGCCATCTGGCAGCCCGTGACCAGCGCAAAACTTGCCTTTGCCGGCAGACTCAGAATTTCCTTCAACCACTCCCCGGCCACTTCTTCCACTACCGCTGCCGCCGGCGCGCAAGCGTATAATCCCGCGTTTTGATCCCACGCCCCGGTCAGCCAGTCCGCCGCCAAAGCCGCTGGCAGCGCGCCCCCAATCACCCAG
>JAAFGT010000027.1 GCA_010365215.1 Acidipila sp.
TGCTCTGCTTTGTATCTCTTCATCGGCATGTCCAGCTCTCCTTTAGAGTGATTCTCTCTCACTCCCGCTGGACACATTCAACCCGGTCACGTCACCACAGCTTGGCTACGACACCCAGTCGAGGAATTTGTACCAGGCGCCCGCGAACGGAAGAAACCACGGCCGGCCGTCGTAGAGTCCCAGCGGCGCGCCGGGAAACGGCAGTCCGTGGAATGGATTGGCTTCCGCCTGGCTGCGTCCGCCGATAATTTCAGCCATAATTTTTCCCAGATAGGTAGCCATCGCTACGCCATGCCCGGCGTAGCCTAGCGCATAGTGGAACCCGTTGAGCTTGCCGGCGTGCGGCAGCATATCGAACGCGAAGTCCAGCGTACCGCCCCACGCGTACGCCACAGGAATATCACGCAGCTGCGGATAGACATCCAGCATGCCGCGGCGCAACAGTTCCGCGCTCTCGCGGATGGACTGCGGCGTTTCCGGAAGAAATCGCGCCCGCCCGCCAAAAAGCATCCGCCGGTCAGGCGTAAGGCGGTAATAATAAAGATAATTCTTGGAGTCATAGATCATGCGGTCGCGCGGGCTCACCTCCGCCGCCAGCGCCGCAGGCAGCGGCTCGGTGGCGATGATGTAGGAGCCGATGGGGATGAGCTTTTTTTGCAGCGCGCGCGTGGCGCTGGTGGTGTAGCCGCTGGTGGCCACAAAAATATCGCGTGCCCACAGCGGGCCGCGCGCGGTAGTCAGGCGAAAGGAGGCTCCGCCCTGATTGGCGTCACGCTCGATCTTCTCGACCCGCGCCCCCTCGTAGACCCTGGCCCCCGCCCTCTGCGCCGCTTGCGCCAGCCCGGCAACATATTGCGCGGGATTGAGTCCCGCGCTCGCATCGTCGACCAGCCCGCCATGATAAATCTCCGAACCAATCTCGGCGCGCAGCTCGCTTTTCGGAATGATGCGCAGGGTGTGGTTACACTCGCGCGCGATAAGTTCGGCGGAACGGCGGAAATCGTCAAAATGCTTCGGCTTGCAGGCCACTTCGAGATGCCCGCAGCGCGAGAAGTCGCACGCGATCTGCTCCTCGCGGACAATCTGCTCCACGCAATCGATCGACGCAAGCGATGCCGCGTACAGGCGGTGCGCCGCTTCGCCGCCGTAACGCGCGCTCAGCGTCCCCAGCGGCAACTTCAGCCCGGTGAGAACCATGCCTCCATTCCGCGAGCTTGCGCCCCAGCCGATAGACTCCGCTTCCAGCACGGCCACGCTCGCGCCGTTCTGCGCTAGCGTGCGCGCTGCCGAAAGCCCCGTGAAGCCTGCTCCAATTACGGCCACGTCCACGCTATCCGGCAGCGCTCCTGCGGTGTCGCCAGCCGGCATGGTCACCGTATCCTGCCAGAATACTTTTTCTTTGAATGCCATGGTCGTATGGAAAAGGATTTGCTGCTCGTGCAAATGGCGATTCCTGCCAAGGGACGAGAACAAAATCTAACACAGAGGCGGGTTCCCTGAACACGCAGGAAGCAACACTAACAACCCGCGGCCGTCGGGCTTATCTTTGTAGCGCACCCGCAGCGCACCCGGAGAGCAAATGGAGCGCAAACTCGCGAGAGGATTTGGCGCTAGAATGACCTTAGCTCGGCCCAGATGGCAACTTTCACCGGCATGAGGCAGCAATTGATAGCCAGCCACTCCAATGCGAAGACCGCGATCTTTGTCCCCAGCCGGCCTGCCCGGAATCTCAGCGGCGAGCCGCGAGTGCTGAACGGCAAGATTGCCAGAGCTTCGCTTTTCTGGATCCTGCAATGTGCCGGGTGGGCGACGTTCGGCGCGGTAATGTTCGCATGGGGACTTCAATACTGGGATTTTCAGGATGCCCTCGCGAATAAAGCCATACTGATTCTGGTGGGCTTCGCGTTCACTCTCCTCGGACGTCATCTCTATCGCCTCGCCCGCCTTCACGCCATCCCTCACGCCGCATCGATCTTCCTCATCGTGGCGTTTTCTTTTGCCGGCGCAACGCTATGGATCGAGGCTGAAAACGTGCTCTTTCACATGTACTACTCCCGTCAAATTACGTTCCAGCCCACCGCCATCCCGATGGGAACGCTGCTTTACTACGGTTTCGTCCTGCTGGTGTGGTCGTTGCTCTATTTCGGGGTCAATGGCTGGTTCGAGTTGGAAAACCAGCGTGGCCGGGCGGCGCGCGCGGAGAGTCTGGCGCATACCGCGCGGCTCCAGGCGCTGCAGTCGCAACTCGAGCCGCATTTCCTGTTTAACACGCTCAACGCCATCTCCACTCTTGTGACCGAAGGGAATAATTCTGCCGCAACGCGCATGATCTCCTGTCTTAGCGATTTTCTTCGCCAGACGCTGGATTCGGCTGCGCGGCCCGAAATATCAATTGCTGAAGAGCTGGAGTTCGTGAAGCGCTACCTGGAAATTCAGCAAGTGCGGTTTGGCGAACGCCTGAAGGTCACCATCAACGCCAGTTCTGAAGCGATGGCTGGCCTCGTGCCCACGCTTCTGCTTCAGCCGCTGGTTGAGAATGCCGTCAAGCATGGCGTCTTGCCCCGCGAACTTGGCGGCTCGGTAACCCTCAACATCTCAAAACAGGATGACCTTCTTCACATTTCTATCACCGATGATGGACCGGGAATTGCTGTGGCCGCGGCGCCGGTGCGCGGCGTGGGTCTCTCGATTACGGCCACGCGCCTGGCCGAGCTGTACGGTGAAAAGTCGCGCTTCTCGTTGGGGGTTCCGGGCAACGGCGGAGTCGTAGCCACAATTGAAATTCCCTTCCGTACCGCTCAAATTCCCCGGGTTTCCGCGCCCGAGGAAAACGAATGACGATCCGCGTTTTAATCGCTGACGATGAAGAGCTGGCGCGGCGGGGGATTCGCACGCGACTCGCGAAATCGAGCGATATGGAAATTGTCGCCGAGTGCCGTAATGGACGCGAGGTCATGGAAGCCGTGCGCCGCGCCTCGCCCGATCTTGTTTTTCTGGATGTGCAGATGCCCGGCAAAACGGGCTTCGACGTAATCGCGTCCATCGGCGCGGAGGTCTTCCCGCACGTTATTTTTGTCACCGCGTACGACCGCTACGCCATTCGCGCTTTCGAGGTGAACGCCGTCGATTACCTCTTGAAGCCGATTGACGACGAGCGCTTCGAGATGGCCCTCCAGCGCGCTCGCGATCTGCTCATGCGCGAGCGCGACGGCAACTTTGCGCGGCGGCTCACCGCGGTATTGCGCGATGTCAGCTCCGGGCTCCGCGAAGAGCCGGCGTTCGCGCCCGATCGAATTGTAATTCGTTCCGGCGGGCGCGTGGTATTCGTGAAGACGTCGGAAATCGACTGGATCGAAGCCGCGGGCGACTACGTAACCCTGCACGCCGGCAAAAAAACCTGGCTGTGGAGAGAAACTTTGTCCACCCTTGAAAAAAGACTTGCTCCGCGCGGCTTCACGCGCATTCACCGGTCCGCCTTGGTGCAAATTGACCGCGTCACCGAATTGAAGTCGCTTGATAGTGGAGAGTATCTCGTCCTGCTCCGCGATGGCACCGAGCTCAAACTCACGCGCAGTTATCGTCAGGGGTTGGAGCGATTGCTCGAGGGTCGCCCGTAAGCGTCCCACGCTCTTCCCCGGTAAGCGCATTTCGTCGCAACACGGCGTGGCCTCGTCGCGGCGTGGGGCCAGTTCGGCGCAAATCGCTTGAATCACCCACCGGCTTCATCAATGCTTCCTCGCAGACTGGTTTTTCCTTTTCGCGTAGGCGGAGATCATTTATGCAGACACAAAAGCAATCACGGCGTGCGGTCTTGAAGTCGCTTGGAGGGCTCTGCCTGGCGGCCGCCGGTGCGCGCACAAATGCATTCGCTAACTTGCTGGCAGCGCCCGTTGACATCCTGACTCGCAGAATCCCGCGGACAGGCGAAGCCCTCCCAGCGATCGGGCTCGGAAGTTGGAAGACTTTTGAGGTTGGCAGTAGCCCGTCAGAACGCGAAACCGTCGCTGCGGTGATGCAGGCGTTTACTGGCAACGGTGGACGGCTTCTCGATACCGCGCCTATGTACAGCTCCGCCGAAGAAGTCATTGGTGACATTGCTGCGCAGCGCGGATTACTGCCCAGGTTATTTCTGGCGACTAAGGTCCTTAGCACGGGCCGCGCAGAAGGGATTCGCCAGATGGAAAACTCGCTGCGCAATCTCCGCACCACCCGCATCGACTTGCTGCAAGTGCACAACCTGGTGGACACAAAAACTCAATTGGCCACTCTGCGCGAGTGGCAGCAGGCCGGGCGCGTGCGTTACGTCGGCATCACCCACTACACGGATGAATCCCAGCGCGAGCTCGAAACTGTAATGCGGACTTTCCGGCCCGATTTTATTCAAGCCAACTATTCGATTACCGACCGCGAAGCAGAACGACGTCTGCTCCCTGCTGCCGCCGAGCTCGGGATCGCCGTAATGGTCAATCGGCCGTTCGAAGGTGGAAGCCTTTTTGATCGTGTGCGCGGTAAAGCCCTCCCGGACTGGGCGAAGGAGATGGAATGTTCCTGCTGGGCGCAGGTATTTTTGAAGTTCATTTTGGCCCATCCGGCCGTGACCTGCGTGATTCCCGCCACCAGAAATCCCCAGCATGCACTCGAGAATATGGGCGCCAACCGCGGCCATCTTCCCGATGAAAAGATGCGCGAGAAAATGGCCGTTGTTTTGAATTCTTTTTAGCGGTGCCCTGAGAAGAGCAGTTCTCCACGGAGCGACCATGGAAAGTCTTCTGCAAGATCTGGCTTACGCCTTCCGTCTGTTGAGGAAAGCTCCGGGATTTACGGTGGTCGTTGTTGTCACGCTCGCGCTGGGCATCGGTGCGAACACCGCCATCTTCAGCATCGCCCAGACTGTTTTCCTGCGCTCGGTGCAATTCCCCGAGCCCAGCCGCCTGATGTTCATCTCGCGCGCGTATCCGGGATTTCCCCAGGGTGGTGGCAATTTCACCTATCCGGCCTATCGCGACATCCAGCAGATGAATCGTTCGTTCGATAACTTTGCCGCTTACCAATCCTATGGCGCCTTGGCGCTTACCGACGGCATCGAGTCCGTTCGTGTCACGGCGAATTACGTCACACCCTCCTATTTGCAACTCCTCGGCGCGAAGACCAAACTCGGGCGCATTTTTCTAGCGAAAGAGGACCACTTCGGCGGAGCTGAGGCAGTGATCGTCCTGAGCCACGCATTCTGGCAACGGCAGTTCGGTGGTGCCCAGGATATCGTGGGCCGGTCCGTCCACTTGAATCAGCGTGCATTGACAGTGGTCGGCGTACTGGACGAATCCTTCCACGATTCTCCAGCCCAGTTGGATTTTGGTTCACAGCCCACAGATGCATGGATTCCCCTGGGACTTTCGCACGAACTCACCGGCCTCAGCAGCACCACGGATCGTGCCAGCGCCATTTTGTGGGGCGTAGCTCACCTCAAATCCGGCGTTACCATCAGTCAGGCCCGCCAGGACATTGCCGCCATCGCTCCCCGGCTGGCGCAAATGTACCCCGACACTGACCGTGGTTTCGGCATGGTGGCGAGACCCTTGCAAGACGTTCTGGTTGGAGAGTTTTATGCTCCGGTGTGGCTGCTGCTGGCGGGCTCCGGGTGCATTCTGTTGATCGGCTGCGCGAACGTAGCCAATCTACTGCTCTCGCGATTGATAAAGCGGCAAAAAGAGTTCGCGGTGCGCTTCGCTCTTGGTGCCTCGCCAGGGCGCTTAGTGCGGCAGATGCTGGTTGAAAATTTCCTGCTGACCATCGCGGCGGCAGCGCTCGGGCTGCTGATTGCCGTATGGGGCGTGCATGGGCTGGGCGCCTGGGCCGCGTCGAATCTTCCCGACTTCGTACACTTCCGGGTGGACGGCTGGATATTGGCCGGGTCGATTGTTCTTTCTATCTGTACGGGATTGCTATTCAGTCTGGCTCCCGCCGTCCTGAGCTCGCGCGTGGATTTACGTGAAGCATTGAACCAGGGCGGACGGCAAGGAGGCGACCTGGGCCGCCGGAGGGGAGCCCCAATTTTGGTCATTGCGGAAGTAGGACTTGCACTCGTTCTCTTGGTCGGGGCCGGACTGCTGCTCAAAAGCTTTCATCGCTTCACTTCGATTGAGCTTGGCTTCCACACCCACGATCTGCTGACTCTCCGCATGGACCTGCGCTCGGAGCGCTACACCCAGCCGCAAGCGCGCATACTTTTTGCCCGAAATCTGGTTCACAATCTTGAATCTTTGCCCGGTGTGGAATCCGTCACGCTCTGGGGACCCAGTATGCTGGGGCAAGCCACCTGGGTTATCAATTCCCTGACCGAGGACGCGGACGCTGAGGATCCACGCAACATCGGAATGGCCAACCGCCACAGTGTGAATCCGCGTGCCCTGGCCAACCTTGGAATTCCTCTTCTGCGCGGCCGTGACTTCACCTGGCACGACGACGCGGACACTCCCCGCGTGGCCATCGTAAGTGAAGGCTTCGTTAAAACTTTCTGGCCAGGGCAGCATGCACTCGGAAAGCGCTTCCGCTCGAGCACCAACATGGACTGGATTACGGTGATTGGAGTAGCGGCGGATGCGCGGCACAGCCAGCGCTTCGTTTTGTCTGACGCTGCCAACGGAATTCCGCCGGCAGCGCTTGGACAGCAACTCGACGTCTATCTTCCTTACCCGCAACGAGCCAATCAGGCGCTGGTTGTTGCTCTGCGAACGAAAGGGGATACCGTGGCCATGACCCAGGCATTGCGCAAAGCGGTGCTCGCCATGGATCCGGGTTTGCCCACCTACGATATCGCCCTGCTGGATGACCGCCTGGCAGGACAGGAAAACGCCAGCCGCTCTCTCACCGTCCTGACGACTATTTATGCGCTGCTCGCCCTGTTCCTGGCGGCATTCGGGCTTTTCGGAGTGCTGGCGCACGCGGTCAGCCGCCGTACACACGAGATTGGAATTCGCATGGCGCTTGGCGCGCACCCACGAACTATTTTGGCCATGGTGTTGCGCGAAGGCATGCGTCTGACTCTGGCAGGAATCACCGTGGGAATGGCCGGGGCCTTTTTTCTGACACGCGTCATCTCCAGTCTGCTGTTTGGCGTTTCCTCGGGCGATCCCATGGTTTACCTGGCGATCGCCTTGCTTCTGCTGGCCGTTGCGGCTGCGGCCTGTTGGATTCCCGCGCGGCGCGCCACGCGCGTCGATCCCATGGTCGCCTTGCGCTGTGAATGAGCTCCAGTAGGTTCCTCACGTCCCCTTCAGGCTCGTAGTTATTAGCCATCGGTGCCATTCGCAGCCGCCCCGCGATCCGCGACGATGGTGTATAGTTTTTCCTCTCATGATTCCACCCGGAGAAGTTGCCTATTTCCGGGCGCTGCTGGAAAGTACAGGAGTCGTAATGTCCGGAAAGATTCGCGTCGGGATTCTCGGCGCGACTGGCACCGTTGGCCAGCGCTTCGTGCAGATGCTCGAGCACCATCCCCAATTCCAGGTGACCGCGCTGGCCGCCTCCGATCGTTCGGAGGGCAAGACCTACGCGCAAGCATGCCAGTGGCGGCTCGCCGGCGATCTGCCGGAGTTCGCGAAATCTCTGCGCGTCCAGGCGCCGAAACCTCCCCTGCCCTGTGACCTGATTTTTTCAAGTCTGCCCTCTGCCGGAGCGCAGGCCGTGGAAGAAGAATTCGCGCGCGCCGGTTATCCGGTAATCAGCAATTCTTCCGCGTGCCGCATGCTCGATGACGTGCCGCTGCTGATCCCCGAAGTGAACCACGAGCACTTGCGCTTGCTGGAGGTGCAGCGAACCAGTCGCAGCTTCGCCCCCGGTGGATTCATCGTCACCAATCCCAACTGCTCCACGATCCTTTTGGCGCTGGCCTTGGCACCTTTGCACGCGCGTTTCGGTGTCAGCGCCGTGGTGGTGACCACCCTGCAGGCCCTGTCGGGCGCCGGCTACCCCGGAGTGGCCTCGCTCGACGCCACCGACAACGTAATTCCCTTCATCGCGGGCGAAGAAGAGAAAATCGAATCCGAGACGCTCAAGATTTTAGGCCGCTCCAAGGGAGATGCCATCGAAGCGGCGCGCTTTTCCATCAGCGCGCAATGCCATCGCGTGAATGTTTCTGACGGGCATCTCGCCGCGGTTCGCGTGAAACTCGCGCGTTCGGCTGGCCTCGACGAAGTGCGCGATGCGCTCGCATCGTTCACTTCCTTGCCGCAGGAGCTGCGCTTGCATACCGCTCCCGAGCGGCCGTTGCTGGTGCGAGAGGAACCGGACCGGCCGCAACCGCGGCTGGATCGCGATGCCGGCCATGGAATGAGTGTCACCATCGGCAGGCTCATGCCCGACCGCGTTTTCGATTTCCGCTTCGTTGCGCTCAGCCACAACACCATTCGCGGCGCAGCCGGCGCGGCCATTTTAAATGCGGAGCTTCTCGCCGCCACCGGCCACTTCGCTTCCCTCCGCGCGCGGACCGCATGACATGAGCAAACCGCTATGCGTGATGAAATTCGGGGGCACTTCCGTCGGCGATGCCTCCTGCGTCGCGCGTGCCGCGCAGATCGCTGCCCGTCAAGCCGCTCATAGCTCGGTGATCGTAGTCGTCTCCGCAATGAGCGGCGTCACCAACCGGCTCATCGCCGCAGCCACACGGGCTGGCACCGGCGATCGCCAGGAGGCGGCGGCAGCCCTGCAAGATTTGAAGCAACAGCATGACGCGGCCCTCGCCATGCTGATTTCTCACCAGGATGAACGCGACAAAATTGCGTTACTCATGCAAGAGATTCTCGATGAAGGCCGGCGCCTCTGCGAAGGCACCGCCCTGCTGTGCCAGCTCACACCGCGCACGCTGGATTCCATCTCCAGCCTGGGCGAGCGCCTCTGCGCTCCGCTGGTCGCCGGCGCACTAGCCGAGATCGGAGTGCGCAGCGAGGCCGTCGACGCCACCGAATTAATTGTCACCGATGGCTACCACGGCAGCGCCGAGCCGCTGATGGAGGCGACGCGGCGGCGCTCGGAAGCGCGGCTGCGACCTCTGTTAGACGATGGCCTCATCCCGGTCGTCACCGGCTTTGTGGGCGCGACTTCCGAAGGCGTGCTCACCACGCTGGGCCGCGGCGGCTCGGATTATTCAGCCACGATTCTCGGCGCAGCGCTCGGCGCCGACGAGATCATCATCTGGACCGACGTCGATGGCGTGCTCACCGCGGATCCGCGGCTCGTCGCCGGCGCCCGAACCATCCCGGATATTTCCTACCGCGAAGCGGCGGAGCTGGCCTACTTCGGAGCCAAAGTCCTGCACCCCAAAACGCTTCGCGCGGTGATGGAGGCGGGAATCCCCGTTTGGATCCGCAACAGCTTCGCTCCCGAACTTCCCGGCACGAAAATCACGCCGCGCGGCCGCACCAATGGCGGCGGCGTCAAGGCGCTGACGGCCATCAGCGAGGTGGCGTTAATCAGCGTGGGCGGGCCCGGAATTGTCGGCGTCCCCGACGTCGTCGGCCGCACATTTTCAACCACGGCCGCTGCGCGCGCCAACGTGCTCCTGATTTCCCAGTCTTCCTCGCAGAACGACATCTGCTTCATCGTCGCCTCCGCCGATGCCGCGCGCACGGTGGACGCGCTGCGCCAGGAATTTTCGAAAGATCTTTCGCATCAGCAGGTAGAACACATCACGCTCGATCCGGATATTGCCGTAGTGGCGGTGGTGGGTGAGAACATGCGCGGCACTCCCGGCGTAGCTGGGCGCACCTTCAGCGCGCTGGGACGCGACCACGTAAATATTATTGCCATCGCCCAGGGCTCCTCGGAAACCAATATCTCTTTTGTAGTCGAGCGCAAAGCGATGAAGGCGGCCCTCGAAGCAACGCATCGCGAGTTTGCGCTGGAGAAGCCGGGCTCGTAACCCGGGAAAAGCGAACGCAGCAGGTTTTACATGAGCGAGCAAGTGTCACAAACAGAATCCGAACGTACTGTCACCACCGCGCGCCAGCGCTGCACATCGCCCGCTTGCCATGCCCATTACGGGATCCGCGAGCAGATTTACGTCTGCCCGCGCTGCGGCGAGCTTCTTGAAATTGAATTGGCGCTGGAAACCGGGATCGACGCCGGCGCGCTGCCCAAGAAGTGGGAAGCGCGCGCAGCATCGATTGAGCCACGCGACCAGAGCGGTGTATGGCGCTACCGGGAACTGCTTCCTTTTGATTCCGCTGCCCCCGTGGTCACCCTCTTCGAGGGCCGCACGCCCCTTTACGACGCTCCGCGCTGCGCCGAATATTGCGGGCTGCACCAGCTTCGACTCAAACATCAGGGATGCAATCCCACCGGTTCCTTCAAAGACACGGGGATGACCACTGCGGTTACGCAAGCGGTTCTGCTCGGCGCGAATACGGTGGTCTGCGCCAGCACCGGGAATACTGCGGCCAGCCTGGCCGCGTATGCCGCGCGCGCCGGGTTGCAGTGCGCCATTGTCGTGCCGCGCGGCCAGGTTACCGCGGCAAAACTTATGCAGAGCATGGATTACGGCGCCCTGGTTTGCGAAATCGAAAGTAATTTCGACGGCGCCATGAAGCTGATTCAGGAGCTTTCGGCGGATGCCTCTTTTTATCTGGCCAATTCCATCAACCCGTTTCGCATCGAAGGCCAAAAGACCGTTGCCTTCGAGCTCATGCAGCAGTGCGCGTGGCGCGTGCCCGACCACGTGGTGGTGCCCGGAGGCAACATGGGCAACAGCTCGGCCCTGGGCAAAGGCTTCGAAGAGCTGTTGACCCTGGGCCTGATCAAGCGCTTACCCAGGCTAAGCATCGTTCAGGCCGAAGGCGCCGCCCCGCTCGCGAATTTTTTTGCCAGCCTCGAGAAAGATGCCGCGGCGGGCCGCGCCTCACTCCCGGAAACACTCACTCCTGTCCCGCATCCTCACACCCTGGCCACGGCCATCAAGATTGGCAATCCCGTTTCCTGGAAGAAAGGCCTGCGCTCGGTCCAGCGCTCGGGAGGAGTGGTCATCACCGTCACCGAACAGGAAATCGCCGAGAGCAAAGCGATGATCGGCCGCGACGGCATCGGATGCGAGCCGGCGTCGGCTACAACCGTGGCCGGAATTCGCAAAATGATTTTAACCGCACATATCCGCCGCGACGAATCCGTCGTGGCCGTGCTCACCGGCAATCTCCTGAAGGACGCCGACTACGCCACCGCCTATCATCGCGGTACGCTTTCTGCAGATACCGGTAAAAATGACAACCAGGCACGGGAAGTGCTTTCCGGAGCTTTTCGCAATCCTCCCGAGCGCGTGGCCGCGACGAAAGCCGCACTCCTCGAGAGCTTGCAACGCCACGCCGACAGACTGGCACGCCCGGGAGAAAAGCACCGGGGCTGAAGGCCTGACGGCCAAGCCCTCCGGAAAATCAAGATTGCATGATGAACCCTCCGCGCCTGCAAACGTTCGAAGTCCGCGTTCCCGCCTCCACAGCCAACCTGGGAGCTGGCTTCGACTGTTTCGGGCTGGCCTTGGAGCTTTTCCTCGCCGTTCGCGCAACGGTATTGCTCGAACCCGGTGCGCGCACACGCGCGCGCAGCCGCACGGAGCCCGGCGCCTCTCCTTTGCCGCGCGCTGCGGAACAAAATCTGATTTTCCGCGCCATGCTGCACGCCGCCGAAAAAGAAGATCTACCATTGCCGCCATTGCGGATTGCCGCTCACAGCGCGATTCCCGTTGCCGGCGGCCTGGGCAGCAGCGCCGCCGCGGTGGTGGCCGGAATTGCTCTGACCTTCGCAATTAATAGACGAGCGCTCCCGGTAGATGCCGCCTTGCGCTACGCCAAAGAAATGGACGGGCACCCCGACAACGTGGCGGCTGCCTTGCTCGGCGGATTCACGGTAACCTGTGTCCGTGCGGATGGCAGCGTTGCGGCCGTCCGGAAAAACTGGCCGGCGGAGATTCGCGTAGTTGCGGTCACGCCGAATTTTTATCTGCCGACCGCGAGCGCCCGTGCCGTTCTTCCCGCGAACGTCCGGCACGTTGACGCGATTTACAACGTGCAGAGATCGGCCCTCTTCCTCGCGGCGCTCGATGAGCGGCGCTATGAGTTGCTTTGGGATGCCATGCAGGATCGCCTGCACCAATCGCACCGCCAGGAATTAGTCCCCGGCCTTGCCGGGATCCTGCGCATGCCGCGCATTCCTGGCTTGCTTGGTTTGGCATTGAGCGGCGCAGGGCCCAGCGTTATCGCCTTGGCTACCGGCCATTTCGCCGAAATCGGCAAGGCGATCGCCGGGCAGTTTGAGAGACAAAACATCCAGTCGACAATCCGCCACCTCCAGGTTGCCAACGCAGGACAGACCCTTGTTGAACGATCTTCCTTCGGGCCTAAGCGCGGAGCGACGGAACAATGAACTACGTGGTCATATTGATTGTTCAGATCGCCGTCATCCTCATCGCCGCGCGGCTGTTCGGATTTCTGTTCAAGTGGATCTGGCAGCCCCAGGTGATTGGTGAGATGGTTGCCGGCATTTTGCTCGGCCCTTCGCTGCTCGGCTGGGCCGCCCCCGGAATTTCCGCTGCGCTGTTTCCGCCCGCCAGCCTCAGCTATTTGAATACGCTCAGCCAGATCGGAATTGTGATCTACATTTTCCTGGTGGGTTTGGCGCTCAATCCCAAGGATCTCAAGCGTTTTGGACGCGCCGCGCTGGTTACCAGCAACGTCAGCATTATTGTGCCTTTCACCCTGGGGGCCATGCTGGCGCTTTATCTCTACCCCAGGCTGTCCAATGACACCGTTTCATTCACCAGTTTTGCTCTGTTCATGGGTGCGGCGATGAGCATCACCGCATTCCCGGTCTTGGCGCGCATCCTCAAAGATCGCAATATGCTGGACACCAAGCTGGGCATGCTGGCCATTGCCTGCGCCGCTGTCGATGACGTCACCGGCTGGTGCATCCTGGCTTATATCGTGGTCATGGTGCGCGCCCAGCCGGGCACGCAGCACCTGTGGCTGAACCTCGCCGGACTGACGCTTTTCACCCTGCTGATGTTCTATGGAGTAAGGCCGTTGCTCCGGCGGTTCTACGCTGCCTATCGCCAGCGGGGATCGCTCAGTGAAAACGCCGTGGCCCTGCTTCTGCTGGTGGTCCTCGCCTCGGCTCTGGCCACCGAACGACTCGGCGTCCACCTTCTATTCGGCGCGTTTTTGGCCGGTGTGGTGATGCCCAAGGAAGCGGATTTTGTGCGCCACATACTCGACAAATTCGAGTCGTTGACCGTCGTTTTGCTGGTGCCGCTCTTTTTTGCTTTCACCGGGTTGCGCACCAGCATCGGCATGATCCATGGCGGCCGTATGTGGCTCTATTGCGGCGCCATCATTGTGGTGGCCATCACCGGCAAGCTGGGCGGCTCTATGCTCGCCGCGCGCGCCAGCGGTGTGTCCTGGAACGAAGCCGCCGGTCTGGGCATTCTGTTGAACACCCGGGGGCTGATGCAGCTGCTTATTCTCAATATCGGCCTCGATATCGGCGTCATCTCGCCCGCGCTGTTCGCCATGATGGTGCTCATGGCGCTCGTTACCACGTTTATGACCACTCCCATGCTGGAATGGATCTGTCCGCAGCATCGCCTGCCCAGAGAAAATGTTTGAATGTCTGAAATGTCTGAAGTGTTAAGACACCAGGTCGCCTGAAAATACGCGCCGGATTTTGCGCCGGCGCTTATACGCGGGCACAGCTCAGCGGGGAACGCCGCCCAGATAGATCACCTGCCCGGTGATCGCGTCACTCTGCGGGCGCAGGAAAAAATCCACGACATTGGCCACGTCTTCAAATGTGCACAGCCGGCGAATGGTTAGCGATTCCAGCAGCTTGTCGATTTTTTCTTTGGGGATGCCGCGGATCATATCTGTGGGCACCGGCGCGGGGCCCACGACGTTGACGGTGATCCCATAATCGATCAGTTCGCGGGAAATCACTTGCGACAGGCTTTCTACGGCGGATTTTGACGCAATGTAAACGGCTTCTCCCGCCAGGCGCAGCGGCACCGCCGCGGATCCGAAATTAACGATCCTCCCCACCTTTCTTTTGCGCATCAGCTTGGCGGCTTCGCGGCTCACCAGCCAGGTGCCCAGAAGATTCGTATCCATCAGCTTCTTGTACGTTTCCACCGGCGTCAATAAAAAATGATTCATCGACGCAGCGCCGGCGTTATTCAGCAGCACATCCAGCCGGCCGTCTTCCGTGCTGATCCGGCGCATCAGCGCTTTCACCTGGGGTTCGTCGGTCACATCGGTTTCCACATAGGTGAACCCTTCGGCTTGCCACTCGGCGGGTTTCCGGCTGCATCCCCACACGCGATATCCCTGCCGGAGCAGATGCTCGCTGAGAAAGCGCCCGATGCCGGTGCGCGCTCCGGTGACCAGCGCGACAGATTTTTCCTGTAAGCTCATGGGGACGGAAATCTCCTTACTTGCCTGCTGGTTCTTTGATCCAGTACGTATACAGGTGCACCGCTGCTCCGGCAAACACCATCTTCTCAAAGGGGCAGCCCATCGCGCTGTAAAAAAGATTCGCCGCCAGATTTGACGGCTGCACCCACAGATGGATTCGTTCTAATCCTTTCGCCCGGCAATATTCCACGGCGCTTTCGAACAACCGCACCGCAATTCTTTTTCGCCCGTCCGGCGGAATGTGCTTTTGGTATTCCGGCATCACCGCCATAGAGAGCGCCTCTCCGCAACCCGCGGAAGATTCTTTGCGGGAATCTTTTGCCCGCCCGCGCATCAGCCGCAGCACGAACATCAGGTCTTTCAGCATCGCCGGCCGCGCCAGGACGCTCACCGACAGCAGCCACGAAAGATGGATGAAATGACGCCGCAACCCGATCGACATAAAATCGGCCGGGCGGTCGGTGTAAGAAATAAAGCCCACCACCTGGCCGCCCGCTCGGCACAACGTGCAGCCGATCAACCCATCGGCCACCAGTTGGGGATAATAAAACTCGCGCAGAAAGCGCGGGCCCATCTTTACGATCGGGCTCTCCGCCAAATACTTGATGTGCAGGTCCGCCACACTCTTAACGTCGGCGGCGTTGCCAGGGTCTAGTCGTTCAAGGCTCATTTGTGTCCGCGATGCTGTGCCGCCGGCTCGGAATTCCTGCCATTCAACGCCGTATCTTTTTGAAGCGGTAATTAACCTGCGACTCCGTGACCACTTGAACTTTTGCCGGCACCATGAACGGTTGCAGGCGGCCTTTGCAGTGCTGGGCGATGCGTCGCTTCATCTCCGCCGCGGGGATGGGCACGGCCATCTGCACCGTGGCCACCACGATCTGTCCCATCAGCAGGTGCGCTTCGCCGCGCACCGAAACGTCAATGACCTCGGGCAGCTCCGCAATTACCTTTTCCACTTCCGCGGGATACACTTTTTGCCCACCCACGTTGATAATCTCCGACTGCCTGCCGAGAATGCGGTAATAGTCTCCTTCCTGAATCACCGCGTCGCCGGTATCGAACCAGCCTTCCGCGTCGAAGGGGCTGGGCGCGTTCAAATAGCCCAGCATCGAAGAGGTAGCGTGGATGCGCAGGGTGCCGTCCACCACTTTGGTCTTGTAGTCTTCTCCTCCCACTTTCACGAAAAGTGAGCGGTTCGATTCCGACTTGGACCGCAGGATTCCCAGCTCGGATAATCCATACGTCTGCTGGAAAGTGGCATTGGGGAACGCTTCATTCGCCAGCGCCAGCGTGCGCTCCGACATCACCTCGGTCCCGTAGGTGATCAACTTGAGCGAGGAGAGATCGTAATTCTCTCCAGCCCGCGCCAGCAGCAACAAATTTAAAAAAGACGGCGAAGTAGGCAGCAGCTCCACTTTATATTTGGCAATGGCTTCGCACACCCGCGTTACGCTGCGGTCGCGGGGAACCACGATCGTGCCCAGATTGGCCAGCGTGTAAAACAGCGTGTTAAATCCCCCGATGTGATCGAAGAGAAGAAAATTGATGGTGCGGAAGCAGTGCCGCGGCTTGCGGAACTTCTCCAGCAGCCGCGGCAGCCCGTGCAGAATCGCTTTGGGTTTTCCCGTCGAGCCTGAGCTGAAGAGCACCAGGCCGGGAATTTCAGCGTCGCGCACTTGCTGGTAGAGAGGGTGGTTGCGCCGTTCTCCCGCGCGGCGAATCTCCGCGCGGTCCTGCGCATCGATCACGATCAGATGGTCGATCTCGGCAATCTTAAAAAATTCTGCGTGCTGGTCCCTCGATTCCCTGGAGAGCGGCACCAGAATACATTTTCGCTCGAGCAATGCCAGCAGGCAGGAAACCGAAGCAGGAGAATAATCGCCAATGACCGCGACTGCGTCACCCGGGCCAATTCCCGCCGCAGTCAGCTCGCCAAGCCATTGCTGGTAGCGAGCGAAGAGCTGGCCGTAGCTGCAAAGAGTATCGTTCCAGACCAGCGCGGTGCTTTCCGCACCCTCGCGAAACCTTTGCAGTTGCCAGTCGATATGTTCCATTTTGTTGCGATGTCGGCGTGAGGCGTCTTGCGCCCGCTCTGCTGCCTGATTTTCAGCGTAGAGCGCAGCTTTACGGCGTACGGCTCTACGGCTTTACCGCGCTCAATTTCGATTGCGTCGCCGCTTCACTGGCGGCAGCCAGCTCCAGGATGTAATCGGCCAGCGTCTCGATGGTCCTGAACGGACTATTCTTCCGCGACAATGCCTGCTCGCTGACCAGCGACAGCTCCAAACCAAACGACTCAAACAGCGTGGATTCGACGTCGGTGATGAACGACACCAGGGCCATCGATGTGACCACCGCTTCGGGACCCACCAGCAACGATCCCGGACCGGCGGTCACGCTGCCGCCTTCACCCTGATCCGCCAGAGCGGTGTTCAGCATCTCCACCATCTTGTTTACCAGTTCTTCGCGTTGCATCGTTCCACAGCTCCTTGCTGAAATCCCTCAGCCCTTCATCGCCCGGTCAGGAAATATCATCCTCGCCGCCCACGCCGCCGAATCGCGGAGTGGTGTGCAGCTTCACCGGCTTTCCATCCTTATCATAGCCCTGCAGAAATCCTTGCTCCACCAGCCGCGCCACCACCTGCAGCGGCGTGCCCTGCACACCCAGAGTCTTCAATTGGGCGGCCAGTTCTTTGTAGCTTAACGGATGCTCCAGCAGGCTGCTGAAAAGTTTCTGGTGTTCCGAAGTCATTACGTAGGCGGTCATGGTTCTGCCGGTTTCGTTGCCGATAAAATACTGGCGCTCCAGGCGGAAGGTGGTGGGGTGCACGCGGAAAGAAGGCACCAGCCGCACCTCGCTCCCGGTCCACCGCATCGTGGTCATGCTTTGCAGTTCCTTCTGCAGCCGGCTGGCGCCCAGCACGCGGCGCATGGAGAGTTCCGTTTCATCGTACGCGTCGGAGAGATCGCTGCTGCCGTGCTGCCACAATTCCGCCAGCGCGGCCGCGCCCGATTCCAATTCCTCCGCGCCCTCGGCGCCCGCATCCATGTGCTGCCCGGTAAGCGCGGTAAACCACTGCTTGCCTTCGAAGCGCGAATCTTTGGCTCCGGCAACTTTGCGGCTGGACCAGAATTTTGATTCCGGCTCTTCATTGCTGGCGTAAAAACTGGCCACAAATTTATGGTACCGGGAATAGGCCTCGCGATACGAGCGCTCATACCAATCGTGCACTTCCGCGGCGTCCGCGGGATGGTCCAGCAGGTGGGCGATTCCCGAAGCCGCGAGCATGCCCGAGTAGGTGGCCAGGTGCACACCTTGGGAGAACAGCGGATCGATAAAGCACCCGGCGTCTCCGCAAAGAAACGCGTGGCCCATGGAGAGCGTCTTGGCTTCGTAGCTCCACTCCCGCAGCACGCGCACTTCTTCCGACTGCTTGGCCGTGGCCAGCAGCTCCATCGCCAGCGGGCACATGTGCAGACATTCCTGATAAAAAGCCTCGGCGCCGATGTCGCGGATGCGCGCGTTAGCGCTGATGTCGGTGACCACTCCCACGCTGTAGGTATCGTCTTTCAGCGGAATAATCCAGATCCAGCCTTCCTTGAAAGTCACAGAAAAAATATTTCCTTCCAGGTCGCCTTTGAATCGTTTACCGCCCTTGAAGTACGCCCACACCGCCATGTTGCGGTAGTACGGGTCCCACTGCCGCAAATTCATTTTTTGCGCCAGCACTCCGCGCGCGCCGGAAGCATCCACCACGTAAGCCGCCTCGCAAACGCCCTTGTGCTCCTCGCTCTTCCAATGCACGCGCGTGGGAGTTCCGTTCTCACCCAACTCCACGTCGGTAACTTCGTGCAGCTCGTTCACCTGGGTTCCGCGCTCGCGGACTGTATCCAGAAGAATTTTGTCAAACTCCGCGCGCGTCACCTGGTAGGAATGATCGAAAACCCACGGCGCGGTCTTCGGCGTGGCAAACGTAAACGACCACGGCGGCACACCGCCGCCCCAGATAAACGTCGCCGCGCGCTTCTTTGGAAAATTGGCGGCCTTAATTTTGTCTCCGAGTCCCAACCGGCTGAGAATCGAGATGGTGCCGGGCAGCAGCGATTCGCCAAGACGGTAACGCGGAAACTTCATCTTTTCGAAAACAATCGTTTCGATGCCAAGTTTATTGAGGATCAGCGCGGCAACGCTTCCGGCGGGTCCTCCGCCGATCACCGCCACCGGTTTTCTGTCATTCGAGTTCATTCCGTAAACACCTTTTCGCGGACGTGCCGCATTTGGTTACTCACCAACACAGGCATTTCCCTGCGCCTGGTGACGCAGATCTCCTGGTGACGTAGCTCTAAAGATATGCAAGTTCCTCGCCAACCGGTCCGGCAGTCCCGCAAATGCCGCAATGCCCGGTAAACCCTATGAGATCACCACGATGGAATCTGCCACGGCAATCCATTCTGCCGCTTTAGCCAAGACTTTTCATCTTTAGGGAAAGTCTCGCTCTAGGCTTTTGTGGCCGGATGGCGGTTCCCGGGAGCCGGGAGCGCCCTGCCGCTGTTCAATTCTTCCAGCAGTTGGTCGGTCGAGATAATCCGAAAATGCTTGCGCACCAGATCCAGCATTATCTGGCAACGTCTTAGTTTACTCTCTTTGCCGAGGTGGGACAGGGTAAAAATTCTCTGTTTCCAACCGCGCAGCTCGCTCGCCGGCAACGGGTCCGCCAAATCCGTGAAATGAAAAAGCAGCACCAGCGGCGCTCCGCTGCGGCTGAATCGCTCCAGCCCCCAGCGGAATAAAGGAAGCCCCAGCAACAGCGCGTAGGAGGGGCTGAAAGGCACAGGCGATGGCCGGTAATCCGGCAGCGGCAGTTCCCAGAACTTGCTGCCCGCCAGCGGTTGTGCGGGCCAAAGAAAGTCCTCTAAAGGCCGGTTGAGCCGCCCGGCGATGATTTTGTTCGGTACCGCCGACGAATCATAGGTGTAACCGCATTGCGCCAGCAGCTCGACGGATTCCTGGTCGATGCTATAACCCGGCGCGCGAAAACCGCGCACGGAAATTCCCAGCGCCGCCTCCATCTTTTCGCGGCTGTCCGCGAGTTGATGGCGCTTTTCCTCGCGCGTCAGCCGGTAAAGCAAGGGATGGCTGAAGGAATGCGAGGCCAGCTCGTGGCCGCGAAGGTGCGCGTCCTGCAGCAGCGCGCGCTTGCGCGGATCGTCCAGGCTGCTGGCAATGACGAACAGCGTGGCGCGAACCGTGTTCCTCTGGAAAAACTCCAGCGCGTTCCGCATGCCGCTGGCAAATAGGTGATCCTCCGGTTGGGAGTACCGCCATCCGTGCATGCGATAAATATCTGTAGCGCCATCGCAATCTACGTGAATCACAGCCGGCGGAAGGTTCGGCAAGCTCTCCGCTTCGGGCGCCGCCCGCTGCCGGTCACTCACCGGAGATCCGCAGGTCTTTCCCGCTTCTTTCCTTCTCCCAGCGCTGCTGCTCCGGCGCTCCCCAATGAGCAATCAACAAAACGTAACCGTCCGGGTCGTCTATCCTGATTTCACCGCTGGGCATGTACGGGGGATAATTGAGTGCCGGCGCCGCAAGCCCGTGCGCCAATAGATGCTCGCGCAGACCGGCCAAGTCGGGCGAATACATGTACAACATCACCGCCTGTGCGGAAGCCTCCACACTCTCTTCCGCTTTCAGAAACATCACCGCGCCACCCTCGCAGTGCATTCGCGCCCACCCCAGCGGCTGCGCGCCGTCCGTGTCCACCGTCGTGAATCCCAATACCTGGTAAAAGCGAATCGATCGCTCGATGTCCGCCACATGCATCAGGGGCGTTGCATAACCGACTTTCATAACCAACAAGTCTACAAGGTCTGAAGAATATTGTCTCGTTTAGCTCCTCAAACCCTGCACGCGCATGCAACATGAAATTGCTTATAGCCAGATAACAATTCGTCGGCACCCTCTACCAGCGAGCGCGCGCTGCCCGGCAGCCCCAGCTCCAATTACGATCACATCGATAGAACAGCGAGACATTCTTATGTAGGTTGAACTCCCAATTCGCCGATATGGTTCAGAAGGTCTAAAGGGTCCTTGTAGACCCGGTACGCGCCCGCCTGTTCGAGTTCTGCCGCTCCGTACCCTCCACACAGAAGACCGACACCGAGTGCCTTAGCCCTTCGGGCACCGAGCAGATCCCACACGCTGTCACCTACGACAATGCAATCACTCAACGCGAACCCAAGACGCTCCGCCGCCTCTAAGAAAACGTCAGGGCTGGGTTTGGCATGTCGCACATGGTCGGCGGTGATCACCGGCGATGACTCGGGAACACGCAATGGTTTTATCATTTGGCCGACCGTCTTTTGATCACCTCCGGTGGCGATCGCCCACTGGATTTTTCTGCCGGATAAGAATGCCAGAATCTGCCGGGCTCCGGGCAGCGGCTGAACCGATGAAATTCTTTTCCGGAAATTCCTCTGGTGTAGCTTCTCCAGGCGGTCGACCATTCTCGGACCGGCGACTTTTCCCTTTTCAGCAAACAAAGTGCGTACCAGCAATCGTCCGCTCATGCCAATGCAGCGATGAATACGCGAGTCAGGGATTTCAAGGCCTTCTTCGCGTAACGCCTGCCGCCAGGCGGCAACGTGCTCGTAATTGCTATCCAGAAGGGTTCCATCCAGGTCGAAGAGAATTGCCGGATTTTCTCTTTCAGGATTCCTGTTGTTTTCTTGCTGCCGCGCTTTCCTTGAGTGCGAGGGATGGCTCATCGCTTCATGATATCCGCCACTCCACGACAAACGGTGTTCATTTTGGGACTATGCTGTTGTGCGAAGAAGCCGATGGCTCGTGGGCTCACGCTCCCACTTTGTGGAAGACACCCTTGGACGGCGAAGAAGTTTCGCCTAGCTTTGTTAGCCAAACGATTGATGAAAAAAAACAAGAACGCGCTAAAAATCTAGCGCGCCCAGGGGAACGTCCGTGGGTATCTCTTCACCCCTTGTCGTCGCCTTCACCAGGCCAAACTTTTTCATAAGTTTGACGGTTATAAATCCAAAGTCGTACTCCGATTCATCGTGGCTCAGCCGCAAAAGACCCGGATAGTGGTGATGATTATTTTGCAAGCAAGCGCTAAAGGTTGCCGTTACCGGTAGCCACTCGCCAATATTCATGGCGTTGTCTTCTTCATCGTTATACCGCCGGTATCCGAAGTCTCGCGTGTGGGTCCAATAGTTTTGAATCATATTCACCCACAGTGCAAAAATCCGCATTCCAAACCACATCACCAGCGTAAACTTCAGATCTCCAACTAACTTCCATAGGAGATAAAAACTAAGAGCTTGTGAAACGATTGCAAATAGCGGGTTCGCAACGAGCCGAAACGTCCGAGACTTCAAAATCGTGTCGCCGGCCAAATTCTCATTGCATTTATACGGCATTAAACAGCGATACATAGTTCGCCAAAAACCATCGCCTGCAAGTTTATTGGGATCTCCATCATGGTCAGAATTTTTATGATGCAATCGGTGGCGATTCACCCAGGCGATCGGATCCACATAGATCCCGAAGAAGTTATTTGCGACAGTGACGACTTTTATGAACCATTCTTTATAGTCGAGTGCCCGATGAGCGATTCCCATATGAAGAACATCAGCCAAATACAACCCGGCAAGAAACCAACAAAAGATAAAATAGAGTCCGCCGATTAACATTCCCTCCCAAGGTCCGAACTGAGCTGGAGCGGAATAGACACAAACCAGCACGTAGAACAAAATGATCAAATAACCTGTGACATTGTATATTTTCACGATGACTCCTCGCGGGACGATTCAAGCAGAAATCAGAGCTCCTTTCAAGTGACAAGTTAAAGAAGTTAATACAGCGTTTCGGACTACAAAAGTCATATCCACAATTAGTTATCCACTGCCGCGCAATCTGCTCTTGGAACTCCTACGCAGTATTCGGCACTTTCGTGGGATCAGCAGAATTTAAGCGGCGCCCTCGGCGCGGTCGATCGGTTCGATTCTTCGTTGATCGTAGGGTCACCGCTTCCGACGCCGCCGCGGCTATCAGCGGCTTCAATCAGTCAGAATTGAATGACGACAGTCAATGCCTGCTAACAAAATGAAGCTACGGGAGAAGAATGGTCGGGGCGAGAGGATTTGAACCTCCGACCCCCTGGTCCCGAACCAGGTGCTCTACCAGGCTGAGCCACGCCCCGACCGGGGGGCGCCCAGGCGCGACACCGCGCCCTGAGCGAGAATTAAAGGTTATCACAGTGCAAGGCACGCGACTATCTTCCTGCGCTGTTCATCCTTCACGCACGGGGATGCGAGCGGTCGAACACTTCCATCAGATGGCGGATCGAGGTGTGCGTATATTTCTGCGTGGTGGATAGCGACTGGTGGCCCAGCAATTCTTGAATCGCGCGTAAGTCCGCGCCGTCGCTGAGCAAGTGCGTGGCAAATGCGTGACGGAAAGAGTGCGGATGAAAATCCCACCCGGTATCCATCATGCGCACGTACTTCTTCACCATTCGCGCCACGGAACGCGGCGTGATCCGCCTGCCCGCGTAATTCAGGAACACCGCTTGCCGGTGCGGCGCGGATTTCACCCGGCCCAGCAATTGTTCACGCAGCGGCGCATAGGCCTCGAGCGCCGCCTGCGCCTTGCTGCCATAAGGAACCAGCCGCTCCTTACGTCCTTTGCCTCGCACGCGCAACATCTGTCCGCTTTGATCGATGTCTTCGAGGTTGAGTCCGGTCAATTCACTGACGCGCAAGCCCGCGGCATAAAGCATTTCCAGAAGCGCGCGATCGCGCTTGGGAATCATCTCGGACTTTTCCGTGGTGGCCGCGCTGGGTCCCCTGCCTTTCTTCGACGCCCCCGGCACGGCTCCCGCCCGGCCCGGTTGCGCTGCCTTCTGATCCAGCTTGCCGATTTTGTCCAGAAATCCGTTCAACTCTTCCGCCGTCTGCACGCTGGGCAAACGCTTGGGCAGTTTCGGAGCGGGCACCAGGCGCGCCGGATTCGCCGTAAGCAAACCCTCGCGGACGCAGTAGCGGCAGAAAGACCGCAGCGCGGCCAGCTTCCGCGCGATGGAGCTTTTCTCCAGTTGCTGGCCGTACAGATCAGCGACGTACTCCCGGATCAAGTGGTGGTCCAGTTGCCCCATCGCGGGAACTTCCGCGCCCGGCGGAGAGAGGAACGCAACAAATTGGCAGAGGTCGCTCTTATAATTTCGAATGGTGTGCGCCGAGGAGTTGCGCACGTTGGCGAGATAATTTAAATATTTTTCAATGGCGGCTTTCATGGCGGTACAAGAAAAGTTTTGGCGAACCTAGGGCTTCGTCGCAGCGCCGACCTCGGCTTCCACGGGTTCTGCCGCGGACACTGCCGCTTCCCAGTCGCAGCCTTCCTTCAGGCAGGCACGCACCACGCCCGTCTTCGAGCGCTTTTCCACCACAAAAGCAGCGCCGCATTTCGGGCAGGGCTCGGCGATAGGGCGGTGCGGCGTGGTGAAGTCGCAATCCGGATACTGGTTGCAGCCGTAAAACACGCGCATGCGGCCTTTTTTGGCGCGGCGCTCCACAAATTCTCCCTTGCCGCATTTCGGACAGGCGATGCCCAGCGTCTTTGAGCGTATGAACTTGCACTTGGGATACGCCGTGCACCCCACGAATTCGCCATACTGGCCGTGCTTTTTCACCAGTTGCTCGCTGCACAGCGGACATTTTTCGTCGAGCAGCTCATCCGGCTGGCGAGCGATTCGCGTGCCTTGCACCATTCGCCGCGTGGTCTTGCATTCAGGATAGCCGGTGCATGCCAGAAAAGTTCCAAACCGCCCGCGCTTGATGGTCATCTCCTTGCCGCAGTTCTCGCAATATTCCGGACCAGCCTCGCTTTCCGTTCCGTCGCCCACAAGTTCCGGCGAAAGGTCGCGGGTAAAGTCGCAATCCGGATAGCGGTCGCATCCCAGGAAAAATCCATGCCGGCTGATGCGCTCGAGCAGCTTGCCCTCCCCGCATTTTTCGCACTTCTCGCCGGTGAGGATGCCTGCCTTGTACGACAGCATCTCGCCGCCAGCCTTATCCAGATCCTTTTCGAAGCGCTCCCAGAATTCCTGCACCGCGCGCTTCCACGGAAGCGTGCCTTCTTCGATTTCGTCCAGCTCGTCCTCAAGCCGCGCGGTGAATCCCACATCGAAAATATCTTCAAAACTCTTCACCAGCAGATCGGTAACTTTTTCGCCGAGCTGGGTGGGCGTGAACCGGCCCTGGTCCTTATTTACGTACTCGCGCTCGACAATCGTGGAGATGATGGTCGCGTAAGTAGACGGCCGCCCAATGCCCTTTTCTTCGAGTTCCTTTACCAGCGTGGCTTCGGTGTATCGCGGCGGCGGCTCGGTGAAGTGCTGCTCGGGGCGCAGGCTGTTGAGGCGCAGCACTTCGCCCTCCCTCACCTGCGGCAGCGCGCGGCCAGACTCGTCCTCCGCATCCTCCGCGGAAAGATCTTCTCGCTCCACCTGGTAGGCCGCCAGGAAACCGTTGAATTTCATCACCGAGCCGGTGGCACGGAACAGGTAATCTCCGGCGGTAACGTCAATAGTGGTCTGGTCGAACACCGCGGGCACCATCTGCGAGGCCACAAACCGCTGCCAGATAAGCTGGTAAAGTTTGAAAAGATCGGCATCCAGAAAGCGCTTCACATCTTCCGGCGAGCGCGTAACCTCCGTAGGACGAATCGCCTCGTGCGCTTCCTGCGCGTCTTTCTTGGACTTGTAAAAATTCGGCTTCTCCGGCAGATAGTTCGCGCCGTAGCTCGAGGCCACCAGCCCGCGCACCTGATCGAGCGCGTCGTTCGACACGCGAACGGAGTCCGTGCGCATGTAGGTGATCAGCGCCACGGAACCTTCATCACCCAGGTCCACGCCCTGATACAGCAGTTGCGCCAGGCCCATGGTGCGCTTGGCGGTGAAGCGCAATTTGTTGTAAGACGCCTGTTGCAGCTTGGAAGTGGTGAAAGGTGGCGCCGGGAAGCGGCGCTTTTCTTTTTGCACCACGGAAGAAACCGTCCAGCGCGCGTGCTCCACACCCCCAATCACTTCCTGCGTTTCCGCTTCGTTGGCCGGCTCCAGCGCTTCGCCCTGGCGCTGAATCAACTTGGCTTCAAACAGCGGTGGCGCAGCCGCCTCCAGCGCGGCGTGCAACGACCAGTATTCGCGTTTCAGGAATTCGCGAATCTCGCGTTCCCGCTCGACAATCAACCGCAGCGCCACGGTCTGCACGCGCCCGGCAGAAAGTCCTCGGCGCACTTTGTCCCACAGCAACGGAGAGATCTTGTAACCCACCAGCCGGTCCAGTACGCGGCGCGCCTGCTGCGCATCCACCAGGTTGGTATCCACTTGACCAGGCTTCTCGAAGGCCGCTTTGATGGCCTTGGCGGTAATCTCGTTGAACATCACGCGAAAGATTTTCTTTCGCTCGACTTTATTGGTGCCCAAAATTTCCGCCAGGTGCCAGCAGATGGTCTCGCCCTCGCGGTCGGGGTCCCCTGCCAGGTAAATGGCATCCGCTTCCTTCCCCGCCTTCCTCAACTCATTGACCACCTTTAATTTGCTGGCAATGACTTCGTAGGTAGGCTCGAAAGGATTTTCCGCGGGCCGTTCCTGGTTCTTGTGCAGATCTCTGGCTTGTTCAGCGGCTTCAGCCTTTAGCTTGTACTTGCCATTGTCTTTCGCGCCGTTGCCTTTCGCCCCGTTTCCTTTGGCTTTGGCGCGGGCCTTCTTCGCCAGCTTGGTCAGTTCCTTTAGCTTCTCCTCGAAATCGCCCGGCAACGACACCCCTAGCTCTTTCTTGGGCAGGTCCATCACGTGGCCAAACGAGGCTTTGACGATGAAATTTTTGCCCAGGTACTTATTGATGGTTTTCGCCTTGGCGGGCGATTCCACGATGACCAGAGATCGCGCCATATTGTCTTCGGTTACCCGTGACTCCCCTGAATCCGATGCCTCCACCGGCATTTGCGTTGCGGGGCGCCGCCGGAGCTATTCACAGATAAGACTTTACCGTAGACCTGCTGGCATCCTCATAGCAAGACTTTCACAAAGTGCTTACCGGGCAACTGGCGGATTGCGCTCTTCATTTCCATCTCAAAAAGCGCCGCCAGCACCTCCGACGAACTGAGACCCGAAAGGTCTACCAGCTCATCCACGTGGCGCGCCTGCTCGATCGTGAGCAAAGCGAAAAGCGTTTTTTCGGCAGGGGAAAGACTTCCCTCCAGCAGCGTGGCACGTTCTTCCGACGAAGCCTGTTCCGGTGGCAGCAGCTCAGCGCGAATATCGGTGGGCAGCTCTTCCACTACATCTTCCCAGCCGCTCACCAGTTTGGCGCCCTGCCGGATGAGCTGGTTCGGGCCGAAGCTCAGCGGCTGCGTCACATTTCCGGGCACGCCGTAAACCTCGCGACCGAACTCCATCCCCAACCGCGCCGTAATTAACGACCCGGAATATTGCGCCCCTTCCACCACCACCACGCCCAGCGCCATGCCCGCGATCACTCGATTACGCATGGGAAAATTTTGCGGCGCGGGAAATGCGCCCATCTTGAATTCTGAAATCAGCGCACCGCGTTCGGCGATAGACTGGTAGAGCTTCTTGTTTTCTTTGGGATAGATTACGTCAAGCCCCGTGCCCAGCACCCCGATGGTGGCGCCCTTTGCCGCCGCCAGAGCCCCCTGGTGCGCGCAGGCATCGATGCCTCGCGCCATCCCGCTGACGATTACCAGTCCGCGCTCCGCCAGGTCCCTGCCAAGTTTTTCCGCCACTTGCACCCCGTACGGGGTAGGTTTTCGCGCTCCGACAACGGCGATCGAGTGGCGAGCCAGCAGCTCGATATTCCCGCGAACATAAAGCAGCGGCGGAGGGTCGTAAATTTCCAGCAGGCGGCTGGGATAGGTCGCATCGTCCCAGGAAATCAGGTGGCAGCCAAACGCGCGGACGCGAGCAAGCTCCTGCTCTGCAGCCTGCAGCGGTTGCTGCGAGTGAATCGCCTGCGCGCTTTCCGCCATCAGGCCGCACGCTTCGAGCGAGGTCAGCGAGGCGTGAAAAATAGCTTCCGGCGTGCGAAACTGCCGCAGCAGTTTGCCCGCAAGTCGCGCCCCTAGACCTGGCGTTAGCCCAAGCGCCAGCCAACCTTGGTAGGGTTGGAGGTCCATGCTCTGCGGTGAGCCTACGCAGGCCGATGCGCTATTGTCAAGATAGGGTAGTAGAGCATAGGTTCTCAGAGGGAACTTCACCCCAGCGGGTGGACCACCGTATCAAATAAAAAATGGCCAGCAGGCAAATCTGCCCTGCTGGCCATTTCTAACCGCCCCTCGAAAAACGCGCCAGTATCAGCGCGTCCCGCTCTTAGCGAGCGATGTTGATTTCCCAGACGCCTCGTCCGTAGGTAGACACGCGGAGGGTGTTGCCATTTTCGTAAAGGTCGCTGACCACAACCGCGGGCAGTCCCTTACCTAGCTGGCTCCACGAGTTTCCGCCATCCGTGCTGCGATAGACGCCGATCCACGTCGCGGCATATAGCGTACTGCCCGACGAATCACGAGGATCGACTTGCAGCTTGTCCACCGGAACGTCAGGCAGTCCGATGTTAGCCGGCGCGCTGAACGTGTATCCGCCGTGCCCATCCGCCACTCCCTTCACTACATGGATGACTCCCGGAATGGGCGCCTCGGAGTGCGCGTAAAGCAGATTGTCATTCGCCCAGGCAACGCCCGCGTTGAACGAAGCATATCCCGGCACCAGCGAGTTCAAGGGATACTCGGTCCATGTGGCTGCGCCGTCCGTGGTGATAATTAAATTTCCACCGGTTCCCGGCACCCCGAGGTGGTTCAGGTCCACTGGGCTGATCCCCACCGTGTGCAACACGGCGCGTGGAAAATGACCGAAGTTCACACCCTGCTGTCCGATGAGGTTGAAATTAACGCCACCGTCGGTGCTCTTGAATATCTTGCTGAACGACGAGGTGTAGAACACCAGTCCGCTGGGGTCGGCCGTTGCCGCTGGCGTGTCGATGGGCGTCGCGAAATTGGCATCCGCCGGGTCCAGCCCGCTGGATTGATTCCAGTCGTTCTGGTCGCTCGGTGGATTCACGGTAGAGTAGAAGATATTTTCAAACTGGAAGCTGGCCAAAGAGGAGTGGTTATTCGCCTGGCTCCATCCTGTCCCGAATCCGTCGCCGCCCAGCGTCTGGTTGAAGATGCTGGTATTTCCAACCCGCACACGCGTGCCGTCATCCTGCAAGCCGATGAGTGTGGTCGAGGGAGTCTGTGGATTGCCGATCAGCGTGTAGATCAGGCTGGTCTGGATTCCTTCCTGCTTGCGCGAATTCCAGTGCGCTCCTCCGTCCGTGCTGGCGAAAAGACCGCCGTCAGAACCGAACAGCAGCGTCCCCTGCTTACCCTTGCGAATCAAAGCGGCAGCGTGGCAGTCCGCATGAACATAAGGCAATCCAAACTGCGCCAGCCAGTTGGTAATGACCGTCCAGGTGTTGCCGCCGTCGGTGGACTTCACCGTGCTGAGGTTGCCGCCCAGGTAGACGGTATTCCGATTCTCATCGTTACTGTCCACCAGTATCATTTGGTTGTAAAAAGCCTGCCCGTGCATCACGTTCAGGTCGGGCTGATCAGGGTTAGGGTTGACCGGGGTCTTTGCCGCCAGGCCCAGCGCCGTCCAGTTCTGGCCGCCGTCCACGGAACGAAATAGATCCAGTTGCGTCTGATCAAAAGTATCCGCCGCGAATGCATACACCACGCTGTCGCCCGCCTTGGCTACCGCCAGAGTCGTTCGCCCAGCGCCGGTGAATGTATTGCCGGCGTTCGGAATCGCGTTCCAGGTCGCGCCCTGGTCGGTGGAGAGCCACAGCGAGCCGTCGATGCCGCCCGAGCCGTTGAGTCCGAAGAAGCCGCTGCCAAAGAATGCCAGCGTTTGCGCCGAGGCTAGCCATCCGGCGCTGGTTTTCACCACGCTCCAGAGTTCCTGCCCGAAAAATGCATCGCCCGGATTGGCCCCCGCCACCTGGTTGTAAGAATTGCCGCCATCCGTCGAGCGGAACAACCCGCCGTCGGCTGCCACCAGCACGATGTCCTGAGGACCGCTGGTATCTACCTTTACATCGCGGATGGTGTTGGCATTCAATCCCACAAAGGGCTGCCAGGTATTGCCGCCGTCGGTGGACTTCACCATTACACCGGCCACCAGATTGGGAGAATCGAACGGGTCACCCAACCCAAGATAAATCGTGTCGGGATTGCTGCCCAACGCTACGGAACCGCCCGAGGTGGTCAGCAAATTGTCCGTGGTCGCTGTCCATTGCGGGTGAGGACTCGAAAAATTTGATGTCTTCCACAGCCCGCCTCCGGAAGTCAGAAAATAAACGATATCCGGATTTTTGGGGTGCACCAGGATGGTGCGCGCGCGGCCGCTGTCGTTCTCCTCTAAAGTATAAAAGTTCTGGATAAAATTGTCCTTGGTGGGTCCTACGGAGAGCCAATTCGATGCCGGCTTCGCGGGCGTTGCTGCATTGCCTGCGCCCAAATTCAGCGCGCGCTGCTTGTCCGCTTCGCGCAGCACGTGCCGTACGTATTCTGGGCCGCCCAGGCCGGCCATGCGCTGCGTCAACCACAGGTGTCGCGCGTTGGCGTTGTCGCGCTCGGGCTGTCCCTGCGTCTGGCTGGTGTGCGCCGCCCGGTTGGGCCGCGGTATTTTAAGATGGATATACCTTTCATCATCCGGTGCCGCGCTCTGCTTGCCGCTGGATTGTGCGGACGCAATCGGCGCTGCGCTCATGAGAAAAGATAGGAGTATCGCGAACGATGAAGCGATAGATCTTCCCTTATTCATTTGCCTTCCTTCGTATTTTTAATTTTGAGCGGTTGAACAGGATTAGAAAAAAGTCGAAGCGCTGCCGCTTGCACAGAAAAACCGGGGGAACTGTGGCCGGCAAAAACAGATTCATATTGAGAGAAAAAAGCCCTTTAAAATCGTGCAGTAACGAAAGTATGCGGCAGCGCCGAAATGCTGTCAAGAAAAAGCGCACCCATGTCCGGATTTTTCCGCAGCCTCGGCTGCCTCGCGCGGAAAAAGTTCCTGCGATTCCAGGCTAAGAATCCTGCGAGGCGGCACGGGAAACTACGGTGAATAAAACTAGCCGCCTCATGTGCATTTCTCCAGGCGAAATGTGGGGAAAAGATGAAAAAACCTGCGGCTTCCTCGCTGCTTGATTCCACAACTCATAGGTAGTACCTAAAACTGTATTGCCGCGAGCTCCCGCGTAAGACCTGAAAACTTTTCGAGCGCATGTCACTCAATTTGCCCCGCTCAATTTACTTGATCGCAAAACCACGGCCCCAGCGGCGCCCCGTCCATTCCGATGGGAGGCCCGTCAGGAATTTCGGCCGGCGGCGGCATCTTGAAGTCCTTGGGGTTCTTCTGAAACAGCGCAATCTGATCGGCGGCGTAAGCGAAGTGAGCGCGCTCGCCCGCATAAGCCGCTCCACCACTCTGCGCGCTCAGTAATTTCTTCAGTTCATTAAGTTTCCACCACACGATCGCGCGTACCGGTTCCGGTGCGCTGCTGTTAACCGCCAAGCCCATCAAATAATGCAGCGCCACGTCATCGACCACGTCCGCTATCTGCGCCTTATAACCGGCTCCGTGCGGAGCCTTCCAGGTAGCCGCCAGCAATTTTTCCAGCATCTCCTGCAGGCCCAGCGCGTTGGCGTCCCGCGAATGATATTCCACCAGCCGCGCCGCCCTTTCCGCATTGAGCAGCACGCCCAGCGTGTTTTCCGCCGCCGCCTCGGCCGGCGCCAGCGCGTCAAACGTCAGCCCGGTCCGCGCGCGAAAATTCTCGCGATCCCGCGGGTAGTCCGGCGGCCGCGGTGGAATGATCCGCAGCAACGCTTCCGGCAGCGCCAGCGTCTCTGGCCGAATCGTATTCAAGACGGCATCCAGCGCGCGCCGCTGCTCGGCGGCGGGAACGATCTCCGCCGGCTTTTGACCGTCTCCGCGCAGCGCAAACGTATAGTCGAGTCCCCCGATTACCTTCGTGGCCGCTTCCACTTGGTAGCGGTGCAGCATGTACACAGGCACCAGCACGTCTTCGAGCGTGGCCATCGGCGCGCGCTCGCGAATATTGTTTTCCGAGAACCGGCCCAGCGCCACGCCACGGATCTTCATCATCGTGTTCAGCCCGTCCACGGCGTTCGCGTAGTTGTCCCACAGGTGCGCCACAGGACTCGCTCCGCCGGCAGGCCGCGCGTCCTGATCCGTCAGATACAGCAACCCGCGTGCGTGCGCCTGGTTGAGGATTTCGTCCAGCGCTTGCTGCTCATTTGCGCCAGCAGGAAAATCCTGATAGCCATACGCGATAGTCACCTTGTCCCATTCGCCGATTCCCGTAGCGTAAGCCTCGGAAAGGTCAGGCACGCCTCGCGGGCCCACTTGAACCAACGGATGCGGGTAGTCCATCACCGACGCGCGGTTAGAAACGCTCGCAGCGAAGTTGTGCATCAACCCCAGCGTGTGCCCCACCTCATGCGCGGCCAGCTGCCGTAGCCGCCCCAGCGACATCTCCAGCATTTTCGGTGAAACGGGTTGGCCCTTTTCGTACGCCGCCAGCAGGCCTTCGGCAATCAGATAATCCTGCCGCACGCGCAGCGACCCCAGCGTTACATGTCCTTTCAGAATCTCCCCGGTTCGCGGATCGGTGACCGTGGCCCCGTAAGACCAGCCTCGCGTCGCGCGATGCACCCATTGAATGACGTTGTAACGCAGATCCATGGGGTCGGCGCCTTCCGGCATCAGCTCCACCTGAAATGCTTTCTCGTACCCCGCCGCTTCGAACGCCTGATTCCACCAGCGCGCGCCTTCCAACAGCGCCCCGCGGATCGGCTCCGGCGCGCCGCGATCCAGGTAATAAACAATCGGCTTCACCGCCTCGCTCTTGCTGGCCGAGGGATCTTTTTTCTGCAGCCGGTGCCGCGCCAGGTAACGTTTCACCAGCGGCTCGCCGATCGGCGCGGCGTAATCCTTGTACGAAATTCCGAAGTAGCCCGCGCGCGGGTCGAAGCTGCGCATTTTGTAGCCCGGCACGGGCAGCTTCACAAACGAATGATGCTCGCGCACCGTCACCGCCTGCGCCGTGGGCACCACCTGCTGCAGCCACTCCCCCGGGTCATCCCCTTCGAACGTTAGCGTCGCCTCCACTTCCGTGTTCAACGGAAAGTTTTTAGTGCGCGGCAGGTAGATCGCGCAGCGTGAAGGGTCCAGCCGGAAATTGCCCTGGTGCGTGCGTCGCAGCGTGGCGGTTACGTCATGCGCGTCGCGCAGATAAAAATTGGTCGCATCCACCAGCACGCGGCCATCTTCTTCGCCCGCCACTTCGAATCCCCATAGAATCGACTCCGCAAATGATTCCCGCACCGTTCGGCGTTCGTCGGCATCTTCTCCCGACGCTCGGTATCCGTAATTCGACTCGGTCAGCAAAACCTTCGGCCCGCTGCGTTCCCACCGCACTACCCGCGTACCCCCTAGCTGGCCGCGGTCCAGTCCAATGTCGTTCGACCCCACCCCTGCCGACAGCGAATTCACATAAAGAAATTCCGTCCCCCATTCGCCAATCTCCAGCCACAGCTTCCCGGCCCGGGCATCCCAGTACAGCGGCACATACCCCGGCAATTTTTCCAGCCCGGCAATCTTTGCGGCAATAGTAACCGGCGCTGCCGGCGCTGCGGTCTGAGCGGGTGCGGGGGCTGAAGGCACCGCAGTCGCGGCGGGGTGAGCCGGCGCCGCATCAGGCTTCCCCTGCGGCCGTGCCACTCCCACAGCCAGTACCACCACAAAGAGCACCTGCGCGAACCGACGAATCATTATTTTCCTCCGCATGAATCCAGCACATTTGAACACCGCATCGCAAAAGTCAAGCCCAGCGCGATTCATTGTAACTAATCGGGAGTTGGCCTAGACCGCCGTATACTACAGAGCTATGACGCGTTACACGCTGCCATCCGGTAATCCGAATCAGAAAGCGTTTCGGATTTTTGCATATGGTTCAATCGGCGCAATGCTGATTCTTCTGCTGATTTCTGAATCGGGATGGGTGGATAGCGATGCAACCGGTCATGCGATGGGCTGGGCGGCGCTTGGCTTATTGCCTGTGTTTATGGGAGGCATTTTTGTTCTGATTGCAAGAAATAGTGTTTGGCTATTTTGGCAAGGGGTAGCATTCGATTTGGCCGACGATAAAATAATTCTGGTAAAGGAAAACTCACCACTGATTGAGATTCCGCTGAAGCAGATCAATTTCCTTGGAGAGTCACGAAGCGGACTGCTCGTCCGAGGAGGCGAACCAGCAAAAACTTTTCTCATTCCCAAATCGATCGATAACTTTGAAGAACTGGAACGTCAACTGAACGGGTACTGCAAACTTACCTCCGTCAATACAAAAATCTCATATCGACCTGCTCTCCCGTTCGTTTTGATGATTGTGTCCTATGCGTTTCTTTTTATTTCGAAAGCAGGTGCGGTTGTCATGGTCGCGGGAGTTCTGGCTCTTCTTATTCAGGGTTGGGCGTTCTTCTCAATGCGGAAACTTTTGGCACAGACAAGATCGCCAAAGTTACTGATGCTGGTTTTTCTTTTCTCTTGGGTGATGCTTGCCTGGCTTGTCTATCAGCGCGTGTCCGCCACTGTTTAATAGCCGAGTGGCGCAAGCGGAGCCGTAGAGCGTTTCTGGGTGCCGCACCTTTCGGTTTTAATGGTGCGGTTTTTGACCCTCCTTTCCCTTCGACCGCCCACGCCTTCATCGAGTATTTTTTACGCAACATCGCCGCCGTTCGTATCTGGAGACGTGGAAGACACGCTATCCTCTGCAGCGTTATTACTGTCTTCAGCGGTGATAGACTCTTCCCGTGCGCCGTTCTCCAGAAAGAAAACAGAGGAATTTCAGTGGGCCACCCGCCAACATCCTGAAAGCCGATTCGCCGAATTGTTTCCCGACAAGTGGACGGCCTTGGAGAATTCTGACAAACGATGAGACTTGCGTAGGAGGACTGTCCGAAAACACGATGAGGGGGATCTATGCGATGTACCGCAATGATTGTGGCAATGCTTTCGTTTCTATTCGTTTGCCTCGAGGCTGACAGTCAGTCACTTCCGCCTTCACCCGGCAGCCAGCGTCATAGCCCCACAGACCCAAAAATCGTAGATCTGCCCCTGTCTCATCATCAATTTAGGCCAAAGCTGTCATTGCACAGTGCCTTAAGGATTGCCGACGGCTACATTGAAAAAGAACATATCGACATTTCCTCATATTGGTTATATCGAGCGAACTTCATCCTATACGGTGATCAGGGTAAGAACGATAAGGACAAAGATCCCTGCTGGCATTTTTGGTGGGTCAACAATAACGATTCTCAGGGCGACTATGTCGAAATCATCGTATCGATGGATGGAAAAGCGTGGCGCATTCCTTCAATGTAGATAGTTTTCCTGGCTTGCTGCGGGGAGTGGGGTCACGAATTGTTGCTCCACGGCGGGTGGGTCACCCTTAAGACGGGGCTGAGGTTTGGGTGCCGCAGCCCTTTGCGGTTTAGATTTATGCAAAGGGTGCGGTTCTTCGGCGCTCTTGGTTTGACTCTTTACGAAGCAGGTTCCTACGCGTTGAGAATCACAGAAAAAGCATCGCACCCCTTAAAACCCAAACGGTGCGGCACCCCACGTCACTCGGAGACTACGTCCAGCGGTGATATTCTCTTCCGTGTGCCGTTCTCAAGAAAGAAAATAGAGGAATTTCAGTGGGCCACCCGCTCCATCGCCGGGTAGTTTTGGCATACCACGGGCTCCCGGTCGTAACTGCCCTTGCACTAGTTGGCATCTTCCTCGCAGTGTTCTTTTTCACCGGGAGTTTTCTGTTGTCCAGTCTGGCTGCGGCTGTGCCGTCCGTATTCCTCATATGGCGCTGGATGGTGGCAGGACGGCAAATTGATCGCTGGGGATGCCCGAAATGCGGCGAATCCTTCCCGGATAGGATGTATTGGAGGTATCCGCCCAAGGTCTGTCCATGCTGCGGAGAACTACTGGATCAATGATGTACGGGGGGATAGCGAGGCTTTCAGGCGGGACCGAGGTTTGCCGTCGCCTCTTTTGCCTTGACAATATGTTATTATTAAGTTACTATAATTCAGGTGATACATAGCTCGTGCCGGCACACTCGCTTCAGCTTCAGCACTCGATCAATGCTAACTCCTTTACAATCCAAGCTTATGAAAAATCCGCCTGCAACTCCTTTGCAATCCTTGCTTACGGCGCAAAGGACTTAAAGTCTATTGGAATGAATGCTTACAAAAAACCCACCCGGGGGGTACCCCATCCTTCCTTCTCACCCTCTCGAAGGCCTCCATCCCGCGGCCATGTTATATTTAACCTTCCGGCAAACACTCCCTGACCGGTAGCGAACCCCAGGAGTCGAAAAGTGGACAGGCTGCGCATCTCCGTCGTCGAATACTTGAACACTGCGCCTCTGGTGTGGAGCTTCAAGCACGGGCCGCTGGCCGGCAAGTATGATTTGTCCTTCACCGTCCCCTCCCAGTGCGCCGAAGATCTGCGCCTGGGCCGCGCCGATATCGCCATCATCCCCGCCATCGAATGCCAGCGCATCCCCGATCTTGACGTCATCCCCGACGTGGCCATCGCCTCCAAGGGCGCGGTCCGCAGCATTCTTCTGGTCTCAAAAGTCTCCATCAAGCAGGCCCGCCACGTCGCTCTGGATTCCAGTTCGCGAAGCTCCGCAGCCCTGGTGCGCCTCCTGTGCCAAGGTTACTGGGGCATCCATCCCGAATTTGTGGAAGCCCAGCCGGATGTCGCCGCCATGCTGGCCCATGCCGACGCCGCCCTGGTCATCGGCGATCCTGCTTTGCGCCTCCAATTGCGCCATGAAGCCGGCCAGCCTGCGTTCCCCGGCGCCGAAAAACTAGGCGCGGACAAACTCTTTATCTACGACGTCGCCGAGCAGTGGCGCCAGTGGACCGGCCGCCCCGCCGTGCTGGCGCTTTGGGCGGCGCGGCACGGCTGCGCCACCTCCGAAGTCGTGGCCGATTTCCTCGCCGCAAAACAGTACGGGCTGAAGCGCATCCGCGAAATCGCCGTCAACACGGCCATTCAATTGGATCTGCCTGCGGCCAGCCTGGCTTCCTATCTTCGCCACAATATCGACTTCAGCCTGGACGCTGCCAACCTCGCCGGGCTGAAGCTGTTCTACGAAAAAGCCGCTCAAGCGGGACTCATCCACGCCGCCTCGCCTCTGCGGTTTGCCCACCATCATGCGCGCGTGCAGGTGGAAAGCTAAATGGGCATCACCCAGCAGGAAGCGCTCGATCTGCTCCGCTCCGACGACCTCGTCGGCCTGGGCATGGCCGCGCAGCAGGTGCGCAATCAAAAGAACGATCCGCGCGTAGCCACCTACCAGATCGACCGCAACATCAACTACACCAATTTCTGCACCGAGTACTGCTCCTTCTGCGCTTTCTATCGCCCCATGGGCGCGAAAGACGGCTACGTGCTTTCCCTCGAAACCATCTGCGAGAAAATCGATGAGATGCTGGCCCTCGGCGGCACCGGCATTCTTCTGCAGGGCGGGCTGCATCCCGACCTGAAAATCGAATGGTACGAAAATCTGCTGCGCGCGCTCCGCGAGCGCTACCCGCAAGTGCACCTGCACTGTTTCTCCGCCCCGGAAATCCTGAATATTGCCGAAGTCTCCGGGCTCACCATCCGCGACACCATCGCGCGCCTCGCCGACGCCGGCCTCGCCTCCATTCCCGGCGGCGGCGCTGAAATTCTGGACGACGAAGTTCGCGCGCGAATCTCCCGCCTCAAGTGCACCTCGGACGAATGGGAAGAGATGCACCGCACCGCTCACGCCCTGGGCCTGCGCACCACCGCCACCATGATGTTCGGATGCGGCGAAGAGCACCGCCACCGCGTGAATCATCTCGAGCGCATCCGCCAGATCCAGGAATGTACCGGCGGCTTCACTGCTTTCATTCCCTGGATGTTCGCCCCGGAAAATACCCCGCTGGGCAAGCGCGTCGATCAGGCCACCGCCGTCGACTACTTGAAGATGCTCGCCGTCAGCCGCCTCTACCTCGACAATTTTGACCACATCCAATCGAGCTGGCTCACTCCGGGCATTAAGGTCTGTCAGGTGGGCCTGCAATTCGGGGCCGACGATGTGGGCAGCATCCTGATTGAAGAGAACGTGGTCTACGCCGCCGGCGTGCGCAATCGCACCAACGAAATCGAGCTGCGCCGCATCATAACCGATGCCGGATATATCCCCGCGCAGCGCGATACGCTCTACCGCTCCTACGCGCTGAAGTAGCCCGTTGTGAAGAAGCTTCCCACATTGCTGGCCGGCATAATTATATTCCTGGCGCTGCCGCTCTCCGCCCAGACGATCAACGATTTCACCACGCCGGTTCCGCTACCCCCGGGCTCCACTCTGGTGATCGGTTTTCTCGGCGGAATCGAGAAATGGGATGGCGACGTCCACCGCGTGCGCAGGCTGGCCCTCGATCTCCGCGACAAACAGATTCCCGGCGTCTACGTGGAAACGGTGGAGAACCACAATCGCCGGCGCGCCATTGCCCTGATCAAGCGCGCGCTCGACCAGGACCATGACGGCCGCCTCGACGAAAGTGAACGGCGCTCGGTGCGCATTATCCTCTACGGGCACAGCATGGGCGGGGCCGCGGTGGTCGATGCGGCGCGCGAGCTTGCCAAACTGGGCGTGCCCGTGGCGCTGACCGTTCAGGTCGATAGCGTGGGCCTCGCTGACGCCGTGATTCCGCCCAACGTCGCCCGCGCCGCGAATCTTTTCCAGCACGAAGGCAAGTTCATTCGCGGACGCTCGAAGATTCGCGCAGCGGACCCGCAAAAAACGGAAATTCTCGGTAACTTCCTCTACACCTACGATGGGAAATACGTCGACCTGTCCGACGTGCCCTGGTACCACATGATCCTTCCCACCGTGCACATGAAAATGGAACGGGATCCCGCCGTGTGGTCCCGCGTCGAATCCTTAATTCTGAATGAAATTCACCAGGTTGAATCGGCGGCTAAATAAGATTCCGCAGTAAAAATTAGCGGCGCTTGAGGGATGGTCGTTCGTGAACCGTGATTTCCACTTCAGCCCCTTCGGGTAGGTCGAGCGGCGCGGTGGGTATAAGCGCGCCATGCGCGTAGCGCGCGCTCACTCGCCGCGCGCCCACTCGTGGCGTACTCGATGCGTGCGACGCGCGCGTCGGTTCGGCACTCGCGCTTTCCGGCTCGCGTGCAATGATCCCGCCTCCGGTGCGGTCGAGTGCCTCGTTCACCAGGCGGTCGGCCTCGGCGTTCTGCGCGCGCGGAATATGCTCGATGGCAAACCACGCGAACTGGCGCGACAGCTTTTGCGCCCGCTCGTGAAGTGGTTTCAGTTCCGGGCTCTTCACTTTGTAGCGGCCTTCCATCTGCCGCACCAGCAGCTCCGAATCGCTGCGCACGCGCAGCCGGGTAATGGCGCGGCTTGCGGCCATATCGAGCGCGTTGATCAGCCCGTAGTATTCCGCGACGTTGTTCGTTGCTCGGCCAAAGTATTTTCCCATCTCCAGAATAATTTTTCCGTCCGGGCCTTTCAGAAGGAAGCCATAAGATGCCGGCCCGGGATTGCCGCGAGAAGCGCCGTCGATATAAGCGGTGGTTACGTCCGCCGAACGCTCGCCACGATCATCCGGCTCGGCGAACAGCCGCGCGTGCAATACAGATTTTTTGGACTCCGGCTTCAATTGGAATTCCTCAGAAGTGTTGCCTCAAGAAGCGGCGCCCTGGATAAAACGCCGGCGCAAGAACGCGCTGCTGATTACTTGCCGCCGCCCTGCGCCGCTGCAGATGACCCGCCAGGGCTGTGCGCCCGTGCTGCCTGCGAAGAATCCCCGCTCGCCGCGCCCGGCGCCGGAGGCTCGACGTAATAGAGGATGCGGTTGCACGAATCGCACTCCACGATCTCCTCCGAGCCCATCTGGCGGACGCGCTGCACCATATGCGGCCGCAGATGAACGCGGCAGCCGGTGCACGCCTCGCCCACCATTTGCGCGACGGCGGTGCCATGATAACGCCTGGCCAGCTTGTGATAACGCGCCAGCAAGTCCTCGGGAACTTCGCCCACGGCTTTGTCGCGCTCGGCGGTGAACTGCGCTTTCTCCTGCTCGATGCGCTGCTGCTCAGCGGCGATGCGCGCGTGCTCTTCCTTGGCCAGGGATTCCGCCGCGGCCACGGCCTTCTGCCCGGCTTTCATCTGCCGGTCGAATTCCTCGCCGGAGACCATGTGCTCGAGCAGTTGGTCTTCAGCCTTCTGCGTTTCGCTTTCGGCGAGCGCGATCTCATGGACCAGCGCTTTATACGCCTCGTTGCTTTTCACGGCGCCGGTCTGGTCCCGGTACTTGCGCCCCTTTTCTTTCCAGGATTCGACGTCGAGCTCGAATTTCTTCCGCTCTTTGACGTTGCCGAGGTGCGCATCTTTGGCTCGGGCCAGCTCCGCGCGAGCGGCGGTCACCGGCTCGTCCGCCTGGGCCACACGATTAGGAAGGGCGGCTAATTGCGCGGAAAGTTCAAGGATGCGCAGGTCGAGCCGCTGCAGTTCAATTAGATGAGGCAGGCTTGGATGCATGAAGAGGGCATTCTAACACAGGCGCTTGCGCACCCCGGAATTCGTCAGCGGTAAGGCAGAAGCCGGGTTCGGCCGGAAGTGCGGGATTCAATTCGCCAGTCCCACCGCTCGCCTCCGCCAGCGACGGTGCGTACAATGTCCAAGAAGGAGAAAATGCATATGCCGTTTGTACAGATCACCTGGGTTGCCGGACGCTCGCCTGAACAGAAACGCGACATCGTGAAGCGCGTCACTGCGGCGCTGGTCGAGGAGGGTAAGGCAAAGATTGAAAACATCCACGTAACGTTCGTCGATCTGCCGCCCACCGACTACGCCGAATCGGGAATCACCGTGGCCGACCAGAAGCGCAATCCCTGACGCGCAGGCCGCGAACACTATGGCGAAAATTCCTGCCCGCTTCGCGCTTAAGGCAACGAACGAATCTCCATGCTTTGGTCCGTGGCGAAACTCGGACCGGAAGAATTTTCGGGCCCGCTATATCGCGCGGTGGCAAGAAATCCGCCCGCTCTGACTTCCACCGAATAAGTATATCCGGGACGCGTTCTGCCGCTGGCGGCTAACGCTCCACTCGAAGTCAACTCGTCGAGCGTGGCGTAATTACCGTGCTCCGCGAAGTAACCGCGCTCGGCCTGCGCGATCGCCAGCAAATCATTCTTCGCGCCCGTGGTGGAAATGGCCTGCACCATGTTTCCAGTGCTCTGATTTCGTCCGTGCGGCGAGAGATAGAACTGATATATGCCGAGTGCTATTGCCGCTACGATCAGCAATGAAATTAATCCTCGCATTACACTCTCACCCCAGACCGGTAAGCACGTCTTGCATTACTCGCAGCGCAAAGAGGCGTCACTTTTTCGCATGGTGCTCAATGTAATCACGGGCAAACTGCCGCAGCACGGCGCTGTGCAACCCGATTCGCGTCGCTTCCTCGTCCGCCTTATCTACCGTCCACCCGTCCACCAGCACCCGCCGGATCATCCAGAACGCACCTACACGGTTGGCTGAGGCACAGTGAATGAACGCCGGGCGGTTTTTCGCCGCGTCCATTACTTTAAGGAATTTTTTTGCCTCCGCATCCGTTGGAGCGCTCGAGTCCACAGGAATCAGGAAATAGCGCAGTCCCAACTGTTTCGCGCGGGCTGCTTCGCCAGCCGCGTCGAATTCCTCCGGGCGCCGTAAATTGATCACCGCTTTTACTCCCGTGTCTTTGAGGCGCGCCAGGTCGTCGAGCGAGGGTTGGCCTCCGGTGCAAATCTGTTCGTTGACGCGCAAGAAATTCTTGATCCTAGTGAGGTCCGGAGCGCGTTGCGGTGCAGGGTCTTGGGCAGCAGCCCCCACAAGCACACTCGCTGCTATTACCAGCAACACGGCGATTCGCTGAAATATATTTTTCCTCATGGGTTCTGCTCCGTATCTCGTCATCTACACATCCGTTCCCGTACGGCCCGCACGGTCGCAACATCGGCTTAAAAGTCATTCTCCCGCTCCGCGGGCTTTGGCGCAAGCGCGTATCCCCACGACAACACCGCCAAATCTGCTCTTCCCCTCTCGCCGCCGGATGATATGATTTTGCCGATTCGTTATCCCCCAGGCCCAAATTACACAGGGAGAGCAAAGGAGTGGCTGTGCCCGCTGCCGCACTTGACGCCGTCACGCTTCGCCAGTTGCGCGATTCCGAACTGGAAGAAGCGCGCAATCTGCAGCAGTGCCTGGTGCCCAACGGCGCGCTGCGCGCCGGTTCGCTCGAATGCGTCAGCCGCTTTCAGCCTGTCACTGAGGTTGGCGGCGACTTCCTGGATTACTTCTTCCTTTCCGACCGCCGCCTGGGAATTTACCTGGGTGACGTGGTCGGGAAGGGCCTTCCCGCCGCGATGTATGCCGCTCTCACCGTAGGCACCCTGCGCGGTATCCATAAGACGGGATCGCCGCCCACCACGGTTCTTTCCCTGCTGAATCGCCGCCTTCGAACGCGCGCCGTACCCGGCCGATACAGTGCAGTGCAATACGCTGTCTACGATCCCTCCACGCGTGAACTCTGGTACGCCAACGCGGGCCTTCCGCGGCCCATTCACATTTCCGTGGATGGCTGTAAAGAAGTGGGCGAAGGCGGCCTGCCTTCCGGCCTCTTCGATGATGCCCGCTACGATCAGTGGAACATCACGCTGAAACCGGGTGACGCTGTCCTGTTCGCCACCGATGGTCTGATCGAAGCGCACAATCCCGATCGCGAAGAGTTTGGCGTCGACCGCCTGATGGATATCTGCAAAAACAATCTTTCCGGGCCGCCCGATCTGCTCCTCGATCGACTGTTCGAAGCGCTCCTGGAGTTCACCGATGGTCATCCTCCGCACGACGACGTGACCGCCGCGCTTCTGAAAACGTCATAGAAATAAGAAAACCTGCGGCAACCCTCGAGCAACCCTAGATGGAATGACCCGCTTCAATTTGACTCGCGATTTAGCACCGCCTACGATGGTAGTCTGCCGCGGGCGGGGCTGCAGGCTTACCCATTTGCTGACGTGCTTCCCGCCGTGCCGGTCCAAAAGAGAGGTAGGAGAAATGCGCATACGCCGCAGGTCCATTTTTCTCGCCGGGTTGCTGGTGGTCCTGGCCATGCGCGCTGCCGCCGCGCCGGCTGACTCGCCTTCGGCCGTGCGCCCGCGCCCGATGCCGATACAGAGCCGCACGCTGGCCAATGGTCTGCGCCTGCTGATGATCGAGGATCACGCCGCCCCGGTAATCAATCTGCAGGTCTGGTATCACGTGGGCTCGAAAGACGAGCGCACCGGGCACACCGGGTTTGCTCACCTTTTCGAGCACCTCATGTTCAAAGGCTCGGCGCACGTCGGCGTGGACGAGCACTCCCGCCTGATCGAATCCATCGGCGGCTTCGATAACGCCTCCACCAACGACGACACCACCATCTACTGGGAAACTTTTCCCAGTAATTATCTCGAGCGCATTCTATGGCTCGAGGCCGACCGTCTCGGCAGCCTCAACGTCGATGAGGCCAATTTCAAATCCGAGCGTGAAGTGGTCAAGGAAGAGCGCCGTTCGCGCTACGAAAATCCGCCCTACGGCCTGATTATCGAAGACCTCTACGCCGCCGCCTTTTCCGTCCATCCTTATAAGCACACCACCATCGGCAGCATGGAAGACTTGAATAAAGCCACGCTCGAAGATGTGCGTGATTTTTTTCGCACGTTCTACCGCCCGGACAATGCCACCATGGTGATCGCCGGAGACTTCACCGCCGCCCAAGCCATCGCCTGGACGGAAAAATATTTCGACGGTATTCCCCGCCCGGCGATTCCTTTGCCCCGAGTCACCATCTCAGAGCCTCCGCAGACCGCGGAGCGTCGCGTGGTCAAATCCTACGGCGCCAATTCGCCGCTTCCCGCGGTAGTCGAGGGATATAAAATGCCCGCGGCATATACTCCGGACTCTTATCCGCTCAATCTCGCGGCAAATATTCTTTCTGGCGGGGAGAGCGGACGCCTTTATCGCAAGCTCGTGTATGACGATCGCATCGCCGTGCAGTCCGCAGGCTTCGCCGCCTTCACCGAACATCCTAATCTCTTCCTCACCTACGCGATCATGAACCAGGGAAAAACGCTGGCCGAAGGCGAGAAGGCCATCGACGGAATCCTGGAACAGATCAAAACCGCGCCGGTGGAAGCGAAAGAGCTGGAGAAAGCCAAGAACCAGCAGACCGCCGGGGTCATCCTCGGGCGAGAGACCGTACAGGAGATCGCCAGTACCCTGGCGCACAATGCCGTGATTGGCGGAGATCCCAATCTCCTGAACACCGACCTCGACCGCTACCTCCGCGTCACCGCTGCGGACATCCAGCGCGTCTCGCGCGAATATTTCGCGCCGGCGCGGAGAACCATCCTGCTCGTGGAAACTCCCAAAACAACGAAATAATCCCGAATATCCAGCGGCTGGAGTTAGGGCATTGCTGCGGGGCGAAGTTGTTCGGCATCAGGCCATAAACGTTGATTGGCGGAAGGCTATAAAGGAGCCGGTTCATGGATCGAAGAAAATTTGGGAAGGCCGCAACGATTTTTGCCACGCTGCTGATGGCCGCGTCCGCGCCCTCTCTTCACGCCC
>JAAFGT010000082.1 GCA_010365215.1 Acidipila sp.
CGCGCCAGTCCGTGCGCGCGGTGCGGCCGTCGCGCCGCCGCGTCGTCATGCGCGTGCGATGGTGCAGATCGCGCGCGATCGGCAAGCCGATGGTCCCCGCGTCCTGCTCCAACCGGCCGTGCACCAGCGCCAGATAAGTTTTCTGTACTTTCCGTGCCGCGAACTGCCTGCCCAATGCGGCGTGCACGGCGTCATTCCGCGCCACCACCAGCACGCCCGACGTATCTTTATCCAGGCGGTGCACGATGCCCGGCCGCAGCGCCCCCGCCACGCTGGAGAGCGCTCCGTAGCGGTGCAGCAGCGCGTTCACCACGGTTCCGCTGGAGTGTCCCGCGCCGGCATGCACGATCATCCCGGCAGGCTTGTTGAGCACCAGCACGTCGTCATCTTCGTAGAGAATCTCGAGCGGCAGGTCTTCCGCGGTAGCTTCCAGCGGAGGACGCGGCAGCACTTCCACTTCAATGGTCTGCCCGTCAGTCAGGCGGTGGGAGCGTTTGGCTTCGCCGCCATTCACGCGGACGCGGCCTTCGGCGATTAATTCGCCGAGGCGTGTACGGCTGAGCGCGGGAAGATGCGTGGCCAGGTAGCGATCGAGGCGCTGTCCGACGTCTGCGGGTTCGACGCGCAGGCGTTCGAGTGGCGCAGTCATTTTGCCGGCGCGGCCGGAACAGGCGAAACGGTGGCACCAGTAGTTCCCGCGGCGATATCCGTAGAGGTGCCCGACGAACCATGGCGCGTCCATAGCCAAATGCCGAAACCCACCAGCCCGATGCTGACCAACTGCATGATCGAGCCCGCATCACCCAGCAGCAGCGTTCGGCCCGGGTCGCCGCGAAAAAACTCTATAGTGAAGCGCGTAATCCCGTACAGCACCAGGTAGGCGCCAAAGATCTGCCCGCTGCGGTGCGATCGGGCGCTCAGGCGCAGCAGGATCAGAAAAATCAAAAACTCCGCGCCAGCCTCGTAAAGCTGCGTAGGATGCAGGGCGATGCCCAGCGGCGTACCCACCAACTGGTGCGCGTATTCGTCGTGGAAGATAACCCCCCACGCGTACGTGGTCGGCCGGCCATAGCAACAGCCCGCGGAAAAACATCCCAGCCGGCCAATCCCGTGGCCCAGCGCCAGCGGCGCCGCATAGACGTCCGTCAGCGGCAGCAGCTTCATCTTTTTGCGCCGCGTGTAGATCACCGCCACCGCCAGCGCCGTGAGCATTCCCCCGTACCACACGCCGCCCGCCTGCAGCGTCGACATGCTGAAGATTTCCATCGGGTTCGCGCGGTAATAACTCCAGAAGGCCAGCAGGAACCAGAGCTTCGCGCCCGCTAGCGCCGCCAGCACCATAAACACGCCGAGATTCCAGACGTCATCGGGGCTCAGGCCCGCGGCACGCGCGCGCTTCTGCGCCAGCCACAGCCCCAGCAGGATGCCGCAAGCCAGCAGAGTGCCGTAGGTGTGCACCGTTAGCGAGCCCAGCCGAAACAGTACCGGATGCATGATTAAATTTTTGCTCCTTCCATCTGGTGGTGCCCGGCCAGCAGATCCAGCAGCACTAACCCCGCGCCGATTACGATGGCCGAATCCGCCAGATTAAATGCCGGCCAGTGAAAACTCTGGTAGTAGACCAGAATGAAATCCACCACGCTGCCCTGCAGGACGCGGTCGAGCACATTGCCCACCGCCCCCCCCAGGATTAGAGCCAATCCCACGTGGCTGCGTTGCCCGCCCGCTCTCCCGCTCAGCAGCAGCCAGGCCATCACCCCCGCGGCAGAGAGCGAAAAAAGTATCAGCAGGTACTGCATGGCGGGAGAATGCCAATCCGCAAGCATGCCGAAGGCGATGCCGCGGTTGCGCGTGTGCACCAGGTCCAGAAACCCGGGGATCACCGCGTGGCTCCAGCCGGATTCGGTAGCGCGCTCCACGGTGAGTTTGGTGGCCTGGTCCGCCGCCAGCACGGCGAAGGAGAGCCCCAGCCAGCGCAGGCGATCCAACAAGGTCATGGCTTCGCCTCGGGCTTGGCGATATTCTTCGCCCCGGTTTTAGCTGGCCCGGTAGTATCCCGCTCGATTTCCTCCAGCGCCGCCAGGCAGCGTTCGCATACCGTGGGATAGGTGGCGTTCACGCCCACCTGCGTCGAGTAATTCCAGCACCGTTCGCACTTCTTGCCCTCGGCGCGATGAATGGTCGCCTCCACACCTTCAAACGAAACCGCCCGATTGCCATCCGCCGCCGGCTTAGCCAACACCTGCTGAACTTCCACCGGTCCCTGGGTGATATGCACCTGCGACACGATAAACAGCCCCGGCAGAAAACTTGCATAGCGACTGAGAAAATCCGCCATCTCCTCCTGCGCGCGCAGCTCCACGCGCGCTTCCAGCGCGCCGGAAATAAATTTGGACTGCCGCGCCGGCTCCAGCGCCTTTAACACTTCGTTGCGCACCAGAAGGAGCGTGTCCCAGTCGCTGAGCTTCTCCTCAGCCATGCCCGTTTCCAGTTCGTCCGCGCCGGGGAAAAGCGCCATATGGATGCTCTCCGGCTCGCCGGACGCCTTGGGAAAGAATTTCCAGATTTCTTCACTGGTATACACCAGCAGCGGCGCCACCAGCCGCAGCAGCGCGCCGGCGATGCGGTATACCGCCGTCTGCGCCGAGCGCCGGCCCACGCTGCGTGGCGCGAAGGTGTACAACCGGTCCTTGAGCACATCGAAATAAAAAGCGCTCAGCTCGACCACGCAAAAATCGTGCAGCGCGTGATAGACGCGATGAAACTCGAAACTCTCATACCATCCGCGGCACTGCCGCACCAGGTCCGCCGTGCGATGGAGCATCCAGCGGTCCATCTCCCACATCTCGGCGGTGGACAGACCGTCGCGCGCCGGTTCGAATTCGTGCAGGTTGCTCAACGCGAAACGGAAAGTATTGCGGATTTTGCGGTAGGCCTCTCCCAGTTGCGTCATGACGTTATCCGTCATGCGCATGTCCGCGGTGTAGTCCTGCGAAGCCACCCACAGCCGCAACATGTCCGCGCCCCACTTCTCGCACACGTCCCTGGGCAGCACGGTGTTGCCCAGCGATTTCGACATGGGGCGCCCGTGCTCATCGAGCGTCCAGCCATGGCACAGCACCTGCCGGTAGGGCGCCGCGCCACGCGCGGCAACGCCCAGCAGCAGCGAGCTGTGAAACCATCCGCGGTACTGGTCCGAGCCTTCCAGGTAAAGATCCGCCGGCCACTCGCCCTCTTTTTCGCGCAGCACGGCGAAGTGCGACGACCCGGACTCGAACCACACGTCCAGAATGTCTTTTTCCTGGCGCCACTGCGCCTGGCCACACGCGCACTTCATTCCCGGCGGCAGCAACTCTGCGGCGGTGTGCGCGAACCACGCGTCCGCGCCCTCGCGACGGAACCACTCCACCACGTGGCGCAGCGCGGCGATATCCTCCAGGCGCTTTCCACACGCCTGGCAATAAAAAATAATCAGCGGCACGCCCCAGAAGCGCTGCCGCGAGATGCACCAGTCCGGCCGCGTGGCGATCATGTTGTGAATGCGTTCTTCGCCCCACACCGGCGTCCATTTCGTTTTGGCGATTTCCCCGAGCGTGCGCTGGCGCAGGTCTTGGTGCTCGATGCTGATGAACCACTGCTCGGTAGCGCGAAAAATCACCGGCTTGTGGCAGCGCCAGCAGTGCGGATAGCTATGTTGCAGCTTTTGCTGGCCCAGCAGAGCGCCGCGCTGCTCCAGCAGCGCGATAATCGGGGCGTTAGCCTCAAAAACAGTCTTGCCCTTGTATTCCGGCAAGCCTTCCAGAAAACGTCCGTCGTCGTCGAGCGGCGCATAAATTTCCAGGCCGTACTTCTGGCCGGTGTAGAAGTCTTCAGCGCCGTGGCCGGGCGCGGTGTGCACGATTCCGCTGCCCTGGTCGAGGGTCACGTAATCGCCCAGCACCCCAGGCACGCGCATATCCAGAAATGGATGCTGGAATTTCAGCCCCTCCAGGTCGCGCCCTTTCCCCGCTGCCTTCCATCTCCCGCTCTCAATGCCCAGCAGCGCCGCCACCTGCGCGTCGCGCGCCCGCGCTTCGGCCAGCAGCAACGGGCCCGCAGCAGTCTCCGCCACCACGTATTCGAATTCGGGATGAAAAGCCAACCCGCGGTTGTGCGGCAGCGTCCACGGCGTGGTGGTCCAGATGACTGCCGCGGTCTGGGACGGCAACTTGTCGGCGCCTTCGCCACCCGCAACCAAAAATTTCACCCACACCGACGGGCTGGTGTGATCTTCATATTCCACTTCTGCTTCCGCCAGCGCGGTGCGGTCGTAAATACACCAGTACACCGGCTTCAGCCCGCGATAGGCAAAACCCTTCTCCAGCATGGTCACAAAAGTGTCGGCGATCACGGCCTCATACTCGTGACTCATGGTCAGGTAGGGATCGTCCCACTGCCCGAAAACGCCCAGGCGTTTGAAGTCGCGGCGATGCGCATCCACATAACGCGTAGCGAACTCGCGGCACTTGCGGCGGAACTCCACCGGGCTGACGCTTCCTTTCTGCCCCAGCTCTTTTTCCACCTGCGACTCGATGGGCAGCCCGTGGCAATCCCATCCGGGCACGTAGGGTGCGCGAAAGCCGGCCATGGTTTTCGACTTCACCACCATGTCTTTGAGAATTTTATTCATCCCCGAGCCCAGATGAATGTTTCCGGTGGGATAAGGCGGGCCGTCGTGCAGCACGTAGAGCGGCGCGCCCGCGCGAGAGGCCAGGATTTTCCTGTAAATTCCCTCGCTCTCCCATTCCGCTAGCTGGCGCGGCTCCGCCTGGGGCAGATTCGCCTTCATGGGGAACGAAGTGCGCGGCAAGTTCAGAGTCGCTTTCAGGTCCGTAGTTTTGAGTGAATCAGCCATAATAGACACAATAATCCCGCTGCTCACGAAGCAACCGGCAGGAAACTCTCCTCCACCCCAAAACGCGTATGTTACAACGCGTATGTTACAATGTTTTTGTTGAGGTGTCAGCCGAGCCCACGGCCGGACAACCAATTACGCTCCCGGGAATCTAATATTTGAGAGACTTCTCCGGGTTCTGGGACCGCGGTTGCTACTGCTAATCTGAGGTGGGCGCAGAGATGGACGGGCTCAACATTAACGGCGGGCACAGCGGGCTACCGGAAACGCCGGCCAGGCAACAAGCTAAGTTGAAGACTCCTACCTTCATCGTAAACCACGAAGCCTGGTCGACCGGTTTCTTCCGGCGTATTAAAGAATTTCTGACCGAGCGCCCGGTTAAAGTACCCGCTCCCACGCCCGGCTCCTTGCCGCTGGTTCCCGAAGAATTTCGCTCCAGCTTTGCAGACAACTTTCGCGAGTTCTTCCAGCCGACTCCCCGGGCGCTGCAAGGGCCTGTAGATTCGCGCTTCCTGACGGAACGGAAATCCGGCGTCAGCATTTTCCTGCAAAACGTGCGCGACCTGATCTCGCCGCCCAAGCTTCCACCGCTGAAAATAACCAGCAAGCCCATTCCGGTGCGCGATATCTGGAGCAAGGACGAAGTTTACACCCGCGCGCAGTCGCTCTCCGTGCTGGCCCACGTTCTGGTGGGATTGCTTTTGATTATCCCCTTCATCCACAAATTCAGCACGCCTACGCAAGCGGAAAACAAACCGCTCTACATCGGCCAGATCGATATTTCGCCGTATATCACCAAACTTCCTGCGGGCAAGGACAAAGCGGGTGGCGGCGGCGGTGGCGGCGAACGCAATCCCGTGCCTGCCAGCAAGGGCAAGCTGCCGAAGTTTTCTCTCAATGAACAGCTCGCGCGGCCCGTGGTGGTGATTCAGAATCCGAATCCCAAGCTCGCCGTGGACCCCACGGTGGTAGTGCCGCCGGACATTCGCGTTCCCCAGCCCAACCTTCCTAACACCGGCGATCCGCTCGCCGCCATGGTCAGCAATTCAGGCGGCCCTGGCTCCGGCAGTGGCATCGGCACCGGCAGCGGTGGCGGCGTGGGCAGCGGCAGCGGCCCTGGTGTGGGCCCTGGTTGGGGCGGCGGAATCGGTGGCGGAGGTTTTCGTCCCGGTCATGACGGCGTGGGCTATCCCGTCTGCGCCTATTGCCCCACCCCGCAATTTTCCGAAGAGGCCCGCAAGGCCAAGCACCAGGGCAGCGTCATTTTGCACGTCATTGTTCAGACCGATGGTCGTGCCACCAACGTCAGCGTGGTCCGAGGGCTCGGCTTAGGCCTCGACGAGAAAGCGATCGAAGCGGTTCGTGGCTGGCGCCTCACCCCGGCCATGGGCCCCGGCGGCAAGCCCGTCCCCGTCTCCATGGACATCGAAGTCGTCTTCCGCATAATGTAACCTTGCACTGGTAGGGGCACGGCATGCCGTGCCCTTACAAGCACAGCTGCTGCGCGGATCGAGAGCTCCACTACATTTAAGAAACTCCTCCACAACCGATTGCGCCGGGGCGGAAACGCTCTGCTACCATGCGGGCATGAACTCTCAAAAACTTTTCTCCATAACCGCGCTGGTATTGGCGGCGTTCGCTGTCGCGGGAACTGCTCGCGCGCAAGCCGGAACCATCCAGTTCAACGTAGTCATGACCCCCGCCTCCGGCCATCCCGAGCCCACCATGGGCCAGATGATTTACCTGTTGCGCGAAAGTTTTGCCGCTACCCGCAAGCAGGCCGAAGCGGAAGAGACTAAGCCTGATTTCGACAAGTTTGTGGATAGTCTGGAGATCTCGCCGGAGCTCAAGGCCTGGATGAAAAAGAATAAAGCTGTCGCCATCACCGGCCAGCCCTTCCACGATGCGCTCAAACCGGAAGACATGGTGGGCGTGCCGGAATTCCTCAACGCCTATGTCGAAACCAACCTCGTCGAATCGGAAGGCTTCGTGGGATTCCCCACGCCCAAATATCGCCCGAAAGATAAACTCACCAAGCCTGAAAAATACGAGCTTCAGCGCAAAAACTATATTGCCGCCCTGCGCAAATACTATGAAAAAAATCCCCACTCCGCCGATACCATGGACGTTCATCTCGCCGAGTGGGATCACAGCGCGGAATGGAACCGCCTGATGGACGGCTGGACCAGGCGCTCGCGCGAACGCGCCCTACAATATTCGCAAACCCGTGAATTTGTCGCCAAGGCCGAGACCGACCTGCAAGGCCGCGGCAGCTTTCGCGTAGCGCCCGGAACCTACTGGCTCAGCACCCTCGAAGGTTATGCGGTAGCCGGCGACCTGCGCATGCAGTGGGATGTTCCCGTAATCGTCGCAGACGGGATGGTCACCCGCGTCGAGCTATCCAATACCAACGCCGAGCGCCCCCCGCGCTAGCCGCCCACCCTCCGTTTTTCTTCGCAGGGCGCTCCCCGGTGGTACTTTCCTATGTCCTTCGTTGCTGCTTAATTTTTTCCCAGGCTTTTTTTCTCTTCCGCGTTCTCCACCTCCGCCCTACACTCCCTGCATGGCGCCGCTGACGCTCTGGATTGGCTTCCACCTCCTGGTGCTGGCGCTCCTGGCGCTCGACCTTGGCTTCTTTCATCGCCGCGCAAAAGCCATCACGCCTCGCAACGCCGCGGTCACCAGCGCCCTCTGGGTGCTGCTGGCGCTGGCCTTCGACGCCGGAATCTTCTTCCGCATGGGCGCCCAGCACGCCCTTGATTTCTTTACCGGCTACGTCATCGAGTACGCGCTCTCTCTCGACAACATTTTTGTAATCGCCGTGCTCTTCCGCTATTTTCGCGTCCCCGACTCCTCCCAACACCGCGTTCTGGTTTGGGGAGTCCTCGGCGCCCTGGTCATGCGCGGCTCGCTCGTGGCCGCTGGCGCGGTCCTGCTGCAGCGGTTCTCCTGGGCGCTGTTCCTGCTGGGCCTGTTTTTGATCTACACCGGCATCCACATGTTTTTCCACAAGCCGGAGGCCATGGACCCCGAAAAAAATCCGCTCCTGCGCTGGGCCCGCCGGATCCTGCCGCTGACTTCGGATTATCGTGGCAACAGTTTTTTTGTCCGCGAAAATGGCCGCCGCCTGGCCACTCCATTGCTCCTGGTGGTGCTCGCCGTTGAAGTGACCGACGCGGCCTTTGCCCTCGACTCCGTTCCCGCCATCTTCGCCATCACCCGCGACCCCTTCATCGTTTACACTTCCAACGTTTTCGCCGTGCTTGGCCTGCGCGCGCTCTATTTCCTGCTGGCCGCGCTGCTGCCGCATTTTCGTTATCTCAGCCACGGGCTGGCCGTGGTGCTGATATTTGTGGGGACGAAGATGCTCGTGGAAAAGTGGGTTTCAATTTCCACGCCGGTATCGCTGTTGGCCATCGCGGTCATCCTGGCGGCAAGCCTGCTCGCATCCAGAATAATCCCGCCCACTTCAATCCCCGAAGGCTAGAACGTTGGAGAGATGCACGGAGCGAGGAAGCAATGCCCGGTATGAACGAGATGATCGACAATTTAGCGAGCGCTGACGCCCACGACCGGAAATCAGCCGCCCAGGCCCTATACCGCGCCGGCGTAAAACTTACCAGGGGGGTTATCGAGCACTGGCAAAAAGACGCGGAGCTTGCGCTGCTGTTGCGCGACGCGCCGCCCACCGTCGGCATCGCCGTACTCCCCGGCTCCTTCGCGCGTATTCACAAAGCCTTCGGCGCTCCGCCTCTCGCCGACGTGCCCGCCGATCAGGATGCCCGCGAGTTTGAAATCCACTCCGGCGACGCCAGCCTCGACATCCTCACCGTTCGCGAAGACGAAAACTCCACGCCCGGCGACGACACTGCGCCCGGCGCAATCGCGCGCTTTCTCGAAAAATTCGGAGAAGGAATCCAGCAGGTGGAAGTTCTGGTTACCGATGTAGACCGCGCTACGGAAATTCTGCGAGCCCGCTTTCAACTCGCTCCCGTCTATCCTGACACCCGCGCCGGCGCCGGCAACACACGCATAAATTTTTTCCTATGCCCCACTTCCGGCGGTAAAAAAGCTCTCATCGAACTTGTAGAAGTAACGCCCGCCGCCGGACCTCGATAACCACACAGCAGAGCGACATCTTGGCCGCCCACCATCACGGCCTGAACTGCGGCAGAAACTGAATCCCCGCGCGCGCGGCCTCTGCCGGCGGCCAAACCAACGGAGACTCCAAGCCGATGCGCCGCAAAATGGGCGCCGCCTCTTCCGCATTGGCCAGCCGCGGCCGCGAGTGCCAATCAATAACCACCGGCACCGCTTCCGCGCGCACGACGAGAGTCCCGGCAAAAGTTACCCGCGCCATCAGCGCGGTGCGCGTCTCCGGCGGGGTGTTCTGCTCGAACACAAAATTGCCCAGCGAATAAAAAATCCAGCCGTCGTGGTAGCGCTCCACGCGCTGCGGCACGTGCGGGTGATGCCCCAGCACCACCGCGGCACCCGCATCGATCGCGGCTCGCGCAAACTCCACCGTTTCCGGCGCCACGCGCGAAGTGTATTCCGTGCCGTCGTGCAGCGAGACGATCACCACGTCGGCGCGTCCCCGCGCAGCGCGCACGTCCCGCCGCACACTCTCGGGGTTTCTCCCCGCAAT
>JAAFGT010000083.1 GCA_010365215.1 Acidipila sp.
CTGAGATAAAACACGTTGGGGAGGTGGGTGATGAGCAGCGCGGATGCCGGGACGCCCTGCAGGAGCTCGCGGAGCCGTGCCAGGCGTTTCTGGTGAGCGTGGGCCATAAAAACGAGAGGAGGAGGCCGATGCCTCCTCCTCGATTTAATCCCGGATTCCCGCCGACTAGGTGGGAACGATGCGCGGCGTCAGGAAGAACAGCAGTTCCTGCGACGAAGTGCTGACCGTGGTGCGCTTGAACAGGTGGCCGATGATGGGAATGCTGCCCAGCAGGGGCACTTGCGCGACGTCGGTGCGCTGGTTGGAGATGATCACGCCGCCGATGACCACGGTACCGCCGTCGTTGACGAGCACCTTGGTCTCCGCGGACTGCGTGCTGAGCGCGGGAATGTTCTGCACGCGGGGCACGCCGTTATCGATGGCCGTATTCTCCACGACCACTTCCATGTACACGGTGCCTTCCGCGGTGATCTGCGGGGTGACTTCGAGCTTCAGCACAGCGTCGATGAACTGCGTGGAGATGGTGTTGTTGATGACCGTCTGTACGGGAATCTTGGAACCCTGCTTGACCGTGGCCTTTTCGTTGTTCTGGGTAATTACCTTGGGCTTGGACAGCAGCTTGCCGACGCCCTTGGCTTCCGCAGCGGAGATAATGAAGTCGAGAGCGAAATTAGGCGAGCTGTGCGCGAAGGAGAAGCCGCTGGTCGGCGCCAGCGCTCCCAGGTTCGATATCAGCGGCATGGCCGTGCTTCCCGAAGAAACCAACGGAGGAGCGGGAAGACCAGCGCCGCGAATGAGCGGGCTTACGAAGCCGGCATTGCCGGCCAGTCCGCCAAATATATTGCGGCCGCCTAAAGCTGCCGCGGAGAGGCCGAACTGCGTGCCGATTTCCCGGGAGAAGGTACGCGACGCGGAAACCACGCGCGCCTCGATTTCCACCTGCTGGGATTTGCGGTCCAGCTGCTTGATCAGTGCATCGATGTCCGGCAGAACCGACGGGATATCGCGGATGATCAGGGTGTTGGAACGCTCGTCGGAGAGAATGTCGCCGCGCGCGGAGAGGAAGCGCTTGAGTGTGTCGCGCAACGCCGTGGCCTTGGCGTAGCTGAGGACGCGAGTAGCGGTTACCTGACCGACCGCCTCGGCTTCGGCTTTGACCAGGTCGCGCCGGCCTTCGGCTTCCCTCTTGATGGTGTCGGTGGTAGCGATGCGCAGGACGTTGCCGTCCAGTTGCTTTTCGAGTCCGTTGTTCTGCAGGACGATGTCGAGCGCCTGATCCCACGGCACATCGTCGAGCACTATGGTGAGGCTGCCTTTGACCGCGGGGTCGAGCACAACGTTCAGCCCGCTGATTTCGTGAATCAGGCGAAAGAAATCTTTCAGGTCGACGTCCTTCAGGTTCACGGAGATGGGCTCGCCGGAATAACGGGCGCCGTTCGCCATCACGGGCGTGACGCTGGTGGCAGATGTCTGCCTGCCCCACCCGGCAGCGCGAACGGGAACCACGGGCGTGGGTTGTGCCGCGGCAGGCATTTCCGGCTGCTTCTCTGTGCTAGCCGCAAAGGGAGCGTCAGCCTTTGCCGGGGTCAGCTTAGCCGGGATGGGGCGCGCAAGAATCGCCGGTGCCGGTACAGGGATTTCGGGGATGGCCATGCTGGCTGTGGGCATCGCTTCGGGTTTCACCGCCGGAGCGACGGGCTGAACCTGATGCCGGGTGCTCATAGCCACTTGCACAAGCCTGCCTTGGTCCTGGATCTTGAGAATCCTGGGCTGCTTCACAACCTCCGGCTTGGCCTGTTCATTAAGGGCTACAGGCACTACCGTGGAGATTTCCTTCGCGGGCTCCGACGCTTTGGCTGCTTCCATGGAGTTAAAAGTTTCCGAGGGAATCTGCCCGGGCATAACAGACGAGGCCACCGCGGAGGTTGCGGCGTCCGAAGGCGACGTCGCCGGAGATTGCATGGCGGGGGCCGCCGGTGCAGGCCCAAAGAGAACGGTGACGGCATTTCCGTCAGCAGTGACGCTGTAGGGAGTAGTGCCGGCAAGGTCGATCACCACGCGCGCAAGATCGGGCGTGTGCTGGGCGGCTCGAACGCCGCGCACCGCACCGGAAGTTCCGGAGAGGCTGTGCTTGGCCAGGCGGAGCTGCGCGCCGTTAAAGTCGAAGATCAAGCGGTCGGGATTGGTCAGGCGGCTGACTTCATACGCCAGGCGTCCGTCACCCTTCATGCGCACACGAGTTTGCTGGCCGAGTGCATCGAGTGAAAGGCCGTCAATCGACTTGGCACGCGCAGAGGAATTGGTCTTTGTCTCCGGCAGGGCGGCCACAGGGGCAGCTTTAGGAGCGGCTACCGCAGAAGGTGCCGGCTTGCTATCGAATGAGAAGGTCACATCGTTCCCGCCCTGGTGGGACACGCGCGGCTCGACCGAATTGCGCAAAAGAATCTCGATGCGCGCCACGGGGATATCGCCGGTGCGGGACTGGATTACCCGATAGCTGCTGACCAGATGGGAGTCCAGCATGTGCGCGCTCTGCGGCCCGTCGACGGTGACGCCAACGAGATCGGCGACGAACAGATGCTCGCTGGGCCGTGAGGTGGAGAACTCAAAGGCCGATGAAGCTCGCGCTTCGATGCGCACCCCGCCAGGCTGCAGCGTGGCGTTGACATGGAGAGGGTTGGCCGGGTTATCTCCCGCTACGGCAGAAGCCGGGCAGAGGGCCACCATAAACGCCACCAGGAAGGCAACCACCACTGCGGCGCGATAGGCTCGCACGTTCGTCTTCATTACTGTTCTCCTGCACTCGGATAGATTCGTTTGGTGACGACCCGCTCAACCGGTTTCCCGAACGGATCCTTGCTCATTTCCTTGAAAGAAACGCCGTCCATGCTGATCGTTTCCACCACACCGTCATACAGGCGATCGCCCTGACGGAGGAAATATACGCGCTGCTGAGGATTGCTGACCAAGACCAGCATTCCACTGGTGCCGCGCACCACACCGTCGACGCGCAAAGTTGAAACCATCAGGCCGGCTTTACCTGGCGGCAGATGCGAAGGAATTGACGGGCCGGTCTGCTCCTTGGTAATCAACGGCGCAAAGGGATCCCGGCGGTGCTGCACAGGCAAATTGGCCGACGCCGCTGGTTTGGCCGGAGCCGTCCTGGCGGAGGACCTGCCCGGTGATTTGGCGGACCTCGGCGTCCTGACGCTGCTGGGGGCCTGCCCGATGGCCGGGGAAGGCGAAGCGGCGGGAGCCTGCGCGCTCGAAGCCGCGGCAATGCCGCCAGCCAGAGCTAGAGTGCCGAGCAGTCTCACGATTTGCGGTAAGCAAAGCATGGTCAAACCTTCCATCGCCTAGTGCTTCCCAGGCGGCGTCGCCTGCTTGGCCGAGGCATTCGCCGGGGCGGCTGCGCCACCCGCGGTGAAAAATGTCGTGGCCATAAATGTTCCGGTCACCGAGGTGCCGGCCGCTACGGGATACTTTTTACCCTTGGCGTCTTCAATGTTGGAAAATTCGATGTCGCCCACATTGATGATTCGCGACAGATGGCTCAGCCGCGCGAAGAATTCGAGCACCTGATAATACGAGCCGTCCACTTCCAGCTCGAAGGGCAGCTCGTAGTAAAAATCACGCGGGGTCACCGCCTTGGAGGTCAAACGCCGGATGGAGACGTTGGAGGCCTTGGAAGTGTCGTACAACAGGCGCATAAATTCGTCCACTTCCTTGTCTTCCGGAACGATGGTTTTCAGAGCATCGAGCTCGCGTTCGGTGGCTTCGAGATCCGCCTTCAACTGCGGCTGCTGCCGGTCAAAAGTCTCGAGCGCCTGTACTTCCTTTTTCAGCCCCTCGGCTTGCGCCGTGGCCTGATCGCGGTCTCTGCGCACCGCGTTGATCGGCGAGCCGGGCATAAATTCCACGGCCACGAAGATCACCAGCGCAAGCGCCAGATAGGCCCCCGCTTGCACAGGCAGCGGAAGTTCTTTGAAAGAAGTCGCCATGCGCTATCTCCCTAGCTCCTGCCCTGCGCTGCGGCGGGCATCTTGTCCTGCGGCAGGGTGAAATTTGCAGTGAGTTTGAAGACGAAGGTGGTGGCATTCGTCCTGCGCTCGTCCTGCCGCGACTCGCTGATTTCAATCTTGTCGAAATAACCGGAGCGCTTCAGCTGGGTGATGAAATTGGCCACGGCGGCGAGCGATTCCGCCGAACCTTCCATGGTCAGCTCGTTGCCCTTGCGCGAAAAAGAGGTCATCCACAGCGCATCCACGCGGGTAACCGTGTTGGCCAGCGCGGTGAGCAGCTCCTGAGCCCCGGTACGATTGCGCTGCAACTGCTTGATCACGTCCACGCGCTGCTGGCGGGCGGCCTTGTCCCGCTGCAACTGCTCGATCTGCGCCTTGACCTGCTGCAGCCGCGCGCGGTCCGCCTGCAACTGGCTGATCTGCGCCTGCTCCTTGTTCAAGTCGCTCTTCAACACGCCCCAGTGGATAAACAGCGCGCCCGCGGCCAGAGCCAGGGCCACCAGCAGAAAGATAACCTGCATCCCGCCTTCCGCGGGACCGGGACGCCGGCGGGCCCGGGGACGCGGCTGGCCGAGAAGGTTGATTCGGATCATGGCGTGTCAAAACTCCTCAGGGCGAGGCCGACGGAAATCGCCAGGCGCGCCGCAATTTGCCGAATCTGGTCCTCGTTGTGAACCGCCGGGTTGATGGTGATTTTCCGGAAGGGATAGAGTTCTTCCACCGGCATGGCGAATTCTTCCCGCAGCAGCTCCACCAGTCCGGGCACACGCGCGGTTCCCCCGGCCAGATAGATTCTCTGTATATTCTCGCCACTGGCGGTGGCGCGGAAGAAGTCAAAAGTTTTCTGAATTTCCAGAATCAAGATGTCGGAGACGGAGCGCAGGATTCCGCCTTTCTGCTCTTCGCTGACGCCGGCCACGGCGTCGCCGTGCTTGAGTTTTTCGGCGTCGTCGAAGCCCAGGTCCAGCTCCTTCTGCAGGGCGTCGGTGTACTGGTTGCCGCCCACGGAAACGTCGCGGGTGAACAGCGGGATCTGGCTGCGCACGATGTTGATGCTCATGACCCCCGCGCCCACGTTGAGCAAAGCGATGGTCTGCCCGGGATCGGGCTCGTAATTCACCTCGAAGCAGTTCTGCAGCGCGAAGGCGTCGATGTCCACCACCACCGGAGTCTTGCCGGCCTGCGCGAGCACGTTGGTATGGTTGAGAATCTTGTCTTTCTTCACCGCCACCAGCAGCACGTCCATCTGCGTGTCCAGAGCTTCCAGCACCTGGTAGCTGAGATTGACGTCGGCAATATCGAAGGGGATGTGCTGGCTGGCCTCGGCCTGGATGCGGTCGTAGAGCTCTTCCTCGGTCATAAACGGCAGGGTGACTCGCTTCACGATCACCGAATGGCCGGAGACCGATGTAGCCACATTGCGCGTTTTAATTTTCTGGCTGTCGAAGATGTCGGTGATGGCCTTGGCCACCGAGGGCGCATCCATGATCGCGCCATCGACCACGGTATCCTGAGGCAACGCCTCGAGGCCGAAGCTGACCAGCTCATAGCCCGTGCGACTGGCCTTGAGCTCGACCGCCTTGACCGAACTCGAACCGATATCCAGCCCTACCAGCGACTTCTGTTTCGCTAAACCAAACATCGTCCCGCCCCTCTATAACCTAAACTTCAGGCTCGTCTGGCTTTTCTGACGCGGACCATCTTCCTTTCCATCCAGCGGTCCAGAATCGTTTTTTTGAACTTCCAGCGGTTCCCCAGTTTAAAAGCAGGAATACGGTCTTCGTAAATATAGCGGTAGAGGGTATCCGGTGACACGCCCAGATAGTTCGACGCCTCCCGGATATTCATGACTTCGCGTAATTCCATTCACCACCGTTGACCGTAGACCTCCTCAGGCATGCGGGCCCCGACCCCGTTTCTTACCTGCCTGGGAAGACTTGCTTGGCGGGTTATGTCACCCCCCGCGCGGGGTGTCAAGCAGGCGATTTCGCGGTGCGACAGCCCACGTAGTTTGTTCTCCGAGAATTGCCCCCGCAATGCGGTGATAGATACCACAGGTGGTGGCCAACGACGGTGGCACCACTATGGGTTGGCATATCAGCTACAACACAGCAAGGCTTACTCTTTGGTCGCTCCCGGCGGCAAACCCAGCCGGCTCCACAGTGCGTCAACGCGCTGCTTCACCTCGGCGCTCATGACAATTTCGTCGGGCCACGGACGGTTAAATCCTTCGCTTGGCCACTTGCGCGTGGCGTCGATTCCCATCTTTGAGCCGAAATCCTGGATGCGCGAGGCGTGATCCAGGGTGTCCATGGGGCCCAGGGAGAACTGCACATCGCGCTCCGGGTCGATGGCGCACAAAGTTTTCCACACCACCTCGCGGTAGTCCTGCACGTTAACGTCGTGGTCGACAATCACCACCACTTTCGTGAACATGGCCTGCCCCAGCGACCAGATGGCGTTCATAATTTTGCGCGCGTGGCCCGGGTACGATTTTCGTATGGCCACGATCATCAGGTTGTGAAAAATTCCCTCCGCGGGCATGGAAATGTCGGTGATTTCCGGGTACTGCATTTTCATCACCGGCAAGAAGATGCGCTCCACGGCATGGCCCATGTAGAAATCCTCCTGGGGAGGAGGTCCGACGATGGTGGTCAGATAGATGGGATTTTTGCGCTGGGTGATGCAGGTCATGTGGAATACCGGGAACTTCCCTTGCAGCGAATAAAATCCGGTGTGATCGCCGAAGGGGCCTTCGGTGCGCAGCTCGTCGAGCTGCACATAGCCCTCGAGAATAATTTCGGCGTTGGCGGGAACTTCCAGGTCGATGGTCTCGCAAGCCACCATCTCCACCGGCTCGCGGCGCAGAAAGCCGGCAAACATCATTTCGTCCATGTCCGGGGGAATAGGCAGGATGCCGGAGAGGCAGGTGACCGGGTCGCTGCCAATGGCGACCGCGACTTCGAGCTTCCCTTCCCCGTGGCGGGAACGCGCGCGCCGGAAATGTTCCGCGCCGTGTTTCTGCGTCTGCCAGTGCATGCCCGTGGAACGCTCGTCGTAGACCTGCATGCGGTAGACGCCTACGTTTCTCTTCTGCGTTTCCGGGTTGGCGGTGATCACCAGCGGCCAGGTGATAAACCGTCCGGCATCTTGCGGCCAGCATTGCAGAATCGGAAATTCGGCCAGCGAAAATTTGTCCTTGCGGATGATCTGCTTGCACGGCCCGGTCTTCACCGTCTTGGGAAAAAATGCGCCGATCTCCGCGAGCTTCGGAAGCATTTTCAATTTTTCCATGAAGCCCTGCGGGGACTGAAAATCCAAATAGCCTTTAATGCGCGCGGCAATGTCGTCCACCGAATCGACTTCCAGCGCCAACTCGATACGCCGCTTGCTGCCGAGCATGTTGATCAGCACGGGAACGTTCGATCCCTTGGGCTTTTCGAACAGCAGTGCGGGGCCACCCGCGCGGGTGACGCGGTCGGTGATCTCGGCGATCTCCAGCACCGGGTCGACTTCCACGGAGATGCGCTTCAGCTCGCCTTCTTTTTCCAGCTTCTCGATAAACGCGCGCAAGTCGCGATAAGCCACTCCGACCTCCCGAAAAAATCACCGCGAAAAAATAGTCCGGCAGCCCGCCCCAACGAAACCGCACTCTAGCATGGAAGGCGCGCGCAGCGAACGTGGTCCTCGCGATGGTCAGGACTGGATTGTTGACAGCGGCGGTGCCCAGGAAGCGCGTGGGAGACGTTGTAGCACAACGTTCGCCGCGGGCTCGGGCGGCCATTTACGGAGTGCAGGTGATCAGGCAACACCGAAGGAAGCCTGCGCTCCCAGGCGATGCATCTTGGCAAGCGCCGGAGGATTTGCTACCGTAGCCGCCTAGAGCGGGCGTGGTTCAATGGTAGAATTGTTGCTTCCCAAGCAACGGACGTGGGTTCGATTCCCATCGCCCGCTCCATAATTCCTGTTGATGCAGTTGGCCTTACTGACTTCCCCCAACTTGATTGCTGCTAAGAATGTACGGTTTTGGAGGACGCAGATGATTGCCGGACTCGCTTCTCCAGCGTTTGAATTTTAACGGCCTGGCCGCAGCTTCCGCCAGCCCCAAAACAAGGGTACGGCCGTCAACATCAGAGTCAGTGATGAAGGTTCAGGCGTTGTGGTGGCGATGATATTGACTTGCCCGCCGGTAAGCGTGGCCACGGCGACATTATTTCCAAACTCGTCCGAAAGGCCGGTCGCCGGAAAGCCGGTAAACGTCAAGTTGACTAGTTGTGAAGTCGCCGTTGAGGAGACATTGAACCATAGCCGCCCTAGTCCCACGGTGGCGCCGGCGCCCAGGAGGACTCCCGCTGCGGGAACACCGAAAATATCGCTGGCGCTAAGGATCCCTCCCGTGTTCGCCACAGTAATATTCGGACCGAACAGCGAATTGCCTGCGAAAATATATGGATTCAGCTGCGTCGCCGTGTCTGCGCCCGTGAACGCAACAACGGCACTGCTGGTGGAAATTTCAAATGTAAACGCAGCAATAGAAACAGCCGGTCCGTTGAAGTTCGTCAGAAAGATGTCAAGGCCATTACCGGAAGTGCCCGCGTTGACGCTGCTGGGCGACTGAATGGAGATGGTCAAGGTGTTTGCCCGTGCTGGTTCGGAAGAAAGCAAGAATACTGTGATTGCTAACATCAGCAGGATTGTGAACCGAGAACTCACACGGGGGAAACGTTCATCAGCTTTCATTTCAGTCTCCAATAATCACTGATTATCTGTTCTCGCATTGCGTAAACTTGTCGTTGCCTCAAGGCAACGAGGTGCCGACTCTTGCTCGAACAATTTGCACGTCAGAAACGCTCACGGTCCCATCGCCATTCATGTCCGCGAAGATATTGTAGGGACTGACCGTTGCGTTGTTAACGCCGATCAGGTCACCGGCGCTTACTACCCCATCGTCGTTGAAATCACCCCACAGGACCTTGAGAGCCTGAGCAAATCCGGCGCCGCCCCCAAGGCCGTTGCCAGCGGCATCCTTTAGCGCGTTAGGTCCGCTGCCCGACAGCGCGACGGCTAGATTCCCTTGCGGAACGGGGTTAATCGACCAATTCAGGGTAGTGGTGCCGAGTCCGCCGAAGCCGGTGACAATCACGCCGCTGAGGCTCGCTACGCCACCAGTCGTAATCGGTTTGGAGAAGACAACCTGTATGCCAGTGATCTGCCATGGCAAGCGAGTTCGCGTGGAACCAGTGACGTTGTAGCTTTGGCCGCCGAACAGCACTTTGAAAGATACCACCGTCGGCGCCGCACCGGAGGAGACTACCAGGCTTACTGACGATCCTCGATTCACCAAGGTCCCTGAAACCGGGCTCTCGCTGATTACGTTTCCGGCTGGCACCGTGTTGCTCGACGCGGTGGTGACTGTGCCGAGTATCAACCCTGCGTTCGTTATCGCCGTCGTCGCAGCCGCTTGACTTAGCCCCACGACGTTGGGTACCGACACCGGAGCAGGACCCG
>JAAFGT010000028.1 GCA_010365215.1 Acidipila sp.
AAGGACGATCCCGAAGTTCTCGAGTACCTGCAGGCGGAGAATGCATACGCCGCCGCGGTGATGAAGCCTACCGAGCCGTTGCAGGAAGCGCTCTATCAGGAGATGCTCGGCCGCATCAAGCAGACCGATCTTTCCGTGCCTTATCGTCACGGGGACTTTTTCTACTATTCGCGCACCGAGGAAGGCAAGCAGTACGCGATCCGTTGCCGCCGCAAAGCAAATCCGCCGGGTCTTGAGTTTGATAATCCGCAGAGCGATGCCCCTGAGGAAGTTCTGATCGATGGCAATGAACTCGCGCGAGAGCAGAAGTTTTTCTCGTTGGGCGCGCTGAGTGTCAGCGATGATGGGAACCTGCTGGCCTACTCCACCGACTTCACCGGGTTTCGCCAATACACGCTGTGGATTAAAGACCTGCGCACCGGCGAGTTGCTGGCGGAGAAATTCGAAAAGACCGTTTCCGTAGAATGGGCGGCGGACAATCGAACGCTTTTCTACACGGTAGAAGACGAAGCCAAGCGTTCTTACCGCATGTACCGCCACGCGCTCGGCGCGGAGCTCTCCGCCGACCAGCTCGTTTACGAAGAGAAGGACGAGAGATTCCGCGTGGGCGTCTCCCGGTCGCGCAGCCTCTATTACCTTTTTCTCTCCTCCGAGAGCCACACCACCTCGGAGGTTCGTTACCTTCGCGCAGCGGAACCGCGTGGCGAGTGGACCGTCGTAGCGGAGCGCCAACCCGACCACGAGTACGAGGTAGACCATCACGGTGATCACTTCTATATACGCAGCAACCGAACGGGCCGCAACTTTGCGCTGTTCACCGCGCCGCTGGCAGATGCCGGTCCGCAGGGTTGGACGGAAATTCTGGCGCAACGCCCCGCGGTCATGCTCACCGGTATCGATATGTTCGCTGGTCACATGGTGATTTCTGAACGCGAAGACGGTCTTCCCCAATTGCGCGTAACCGATCTCGCCAGCGGTGAATCTCATCGCGTATTGTTTCCCGAGCCGGCCTACTCTGCATCGCCCGGCGAGAATATGGAGTTTGAAACCGCGACGTTCCGCTTTCACTATCAGTCGCTGGTGACGCCGCCCAGCGTGTTTGATTATCACCTCCATTCGCGCGACAGGCTTTTGCGAAAGCAGACGGAGGTTCTGGGCGGGTACGATTGCGAGAACTATCGTAGCGAGCGGCTGCACGCCACTGCCGCGGACGGCACGCGCATTCCGCTTTCCGTGGTCTACCGAAAGGACACTCCGCTCGACGCTACCGCACCCCTGCTGCTATCGGGATATGGCGCGTACGGGCTGTCGCTTCCGGTTAGTTTTTCTTCGGCGCGGCTCAGCCTGCTGGACCGCGGGTTTGTGGTGGCTCTGGCGCACGTTCGCGGCGGAGGCGAGCTTGGAAAGTTCTGGCACGACCAGGGCCGCATGGCCGCCAAGCGCAATACCTTCACCGACTTTATTGCTGCTGCGGAATTTGTGCTGGGACGGAAATACACCGCCCGCGATCGGCTCATGATTTCGGGCGGCAGCGCCGGCGGCCTGCTCATCGGCGCCGTTCTGAACCTGCGCCCGGAGCTTTTTCGCGCGGCCGTGCTGCAGGTGCCGTTTGTGGATGTGCTCAACTCTATGCTCGATTCCAGCCTGCCGCTGACCGTAGGCGAATTCGAAGAGTGGGGCGACCCCCGCAATGCTGACGCTTACGCGGTGATGCGCTCGTACTGCCCGTACAGCAATCTCGCGCCTCGGGAATATCCCGCCATGCTGGTGAAGACGTCGCTGAATGACAGCCAGGTCATGTATTGGGAGCCGGCAAAATATACCGCCCGGCTGCGCACCCTCAAGACGGACTCGAATGCATTACTCTTCAAGACTAATCTTGCAGCCGGCCACGGCGGCGCTTCCGGGCGTTATGACTTCCTCCGCGAGGTGGCCCACGACTACGCTTTTCTGCTCCTTTGCGCAGGCATTCGCGCGTAGCGAAGGCCGATCGCGCGTATTCGAGCACAGATTCCCGAAAAGGGACTTGCGTGAATCATTCTGTTTTGAAACAATCCAAATCGCAGCACCCCAGCCTATGCCCAAAGAACGGCCCAAAGTAAATATCGGTCAGGTAATCCGGAGTTACCGGAGCGACCGTGGACTTTCCCAGGGCGATATCGAGCGTCGTACCGGCCTGCTGCGTTGCTATCTCTCTCGCGTGGAAAACGGACACACCGTGCCCTCGCTCGAGACGCTGGCAAAAATCGCCGAGGCGATGGAGATGAGCCTGGCGGATTTTTTCCCGACTCTGGAAACGCCGCGCGAGCGCGAGTCCAAAAAAGCTTTGGGCGAACTCTCACAGGATGAGTTGCGCTTCCTGGGTGAGATCAAACGTTACAGCTCGACGCTGACCGATGAGAACAAGCGCCTGGTATTGGCGATGATCCGCAAGATGGCCAGCGTTGCTACGGCGCGTAAGCCTGTTCCCCGACGTATCTCCTTCTAGCTGCTTTACCTGCTGCTTAAACGCAACCTTTCTGCTGACGAATCCATCTCACTTATATAGGATGGTGTTTAGAATTAGTGATTTGTGAGGTGCGCCAGCGATGAAAGCCTCAGCCGCCCTGCTCTCGGTAGTTGCGCTTCTGGCGTCACCCGCCATCGCTCAGCGTATGAGTTCGTCCACCGGCAATTCGACGTCCGGCGCGAACCATTCTGGCGGCGCGAGCCATACTTCCAGCGGGGGTTATTCTTCAGCTGGCAGTCATTCGTCCGCGGGAGCTTCGACTCGTGGATCATCGTCGTCCGTATCCGCCGCGTCCGGCGGATACGTTTCGTCTGGTCGTTACGTGGGCAGTCGAAGCGCAGGCACGGCAGGCAGTTCGCGTGCAGGTTCAGGCTCAGAATCACAGACCAACTATTACGGTAGCGCTCCGTCGGTCGAATTTAGAACGGCCGGAGCGGGTGACGTCGCGCAGGCCGCTGCAAAGTACATGGCAACTAGATCGGTCTCGAATTCATTAGCGCCGCGCGGCATTGCGCCTCTTCCGTCCTCGAGTCATCGTGCTGCAAGTCTGATGGTAGCTGCTGGCGCCGCGCCTGTTGCAGGCCCGCATTCGCCGTACATCACCTCCCAACTGATAACTCCACAAGCCGGCATTTCCGGAAACGGCTCGTGGAACTGCGTGTCGTGGGAGGAGTGCGGTTTTTCGCGCGGAGGTTCGCGATGCTTCCACGACCGGTTTAACTGCTTCGGCGGCCCGTTCAGTAGTCCCTATGCGTTGCTGTACTACCGCGGTTACGGCCCGGGACTTTATAGCATGGGGTACGCGGGCTATGGAGAGACGGGAACCTCGACAGTGGCTCCTTACAACGAATCGCCAAACAACTCGCCAAACAACGAATCGCCAAACAACGAACCGCCGAGCGCGCCGGGAACTTATGTGCCCAACGCGCTGACACCTTCCGAACCCGAGGCCGCGCCGGTCCCACGCTCTATTACGCTGCTTGCACTGAAGGACGGCACGATGTGCGGGGTCGTCGATTACTGGCTGGACCACGGCGTGCTGCACTACATCGCGTCTTATGGAGGCGAGAACAGCGTGCCGCTCCAGAGCGTGGACCTCGACAAAACTGTCGAGTTGAATTCACTGACGGGTATCGGGTTTGTATTGCGCAATTCTCGCGCGGTCCGACCGTCGGTGGTTCCTTCTCCGCAGTAGCCGAAGTGTTCGATACTTTCTTTCGCTGCGAGTCTGACAAGAAATGCGCGCACTGAAATAAGCTGCGTGCCAGGGCGTGCCAGGGAGTCTTAGAGATGAGCGATCAGGCCAAGCTACAGACGAGTTCCAATCGGTGGGGTTTCCTGCTCCGCGCGCTCGCTTTGCTCCCGCTGGTTGCGGCCGTGGCCTGTAGCACCGTTCACGGACAGGTCCCGGAGTTTGCGGCGAAGCCTCAAGTCCCGGTAGCCAGAGGCGAACAGACCGCCGTATTCGCGGGCGGCTGCTTCTGGGGCGTCGACGCCGTGTTCAAGCATGTGAAGGGCGTTTCCAGCGTACTTTCGGGCTATGCCGGAGGGAATGCTGGGACGGCGCAGTACGAGACGGTCGGCAGCGGCTCGACGGGCCATGCCGAATCCGTCAAAGTTACCTTCGATCCCGCGCAGGTCTCTTACGCCCAACTGCTGCGGATTTTCTTTTCGGTGGCGCACGATCCCACCGAGCTAAACCGCCAGGGACCTGACAGCGGGACGCAATACCGTTCGGCGATTTTTTACGTTAACGATGAACAGAAGCAGGTCGCGCAGGACTACATTGCACAACTCGACCAGGCGAAAGTATTTTCCTCGCGTATCGTCACTGAAGTCACGCCTCTCAAAGGATTTTACCCCGCGGAGCAGTACCATCAGAATTTTCTGGCGCGCAATCCCACATACCCTTACATCGTCTTCAACGACTTGCCCAAGCTTCGGGCGCTGCAAAAGCAGTTTCCCGCGCAGTATAAGCAGTAATGAATCCGGGGGAGTTGAATCCAGCGGGATTTGGCGCCTGGATAAAGCTAGGTCGCTAAGCGCCGCTTGCCTTGATAAACCGTTTGGTATCCACGATGGCGCGGCCGACGCGTCCGCGGCCCAGCACCACGTTGCCGTGCCGCGCTTCCACCTCAAAATAGAGGAAGCGTCCGTCGATTTTATCGAGTCGCGCCCAAGCGGTGACCGTTGAACCTTGCGGACAGGATTTCAGGTGGTCGATCTCGATGCGCGTCCCCAGGGTCATCATGCCTTCCGGTAGAGCGCATTCGACAGCGCGCGCCGCGGCAATTTCCATCATTGCGATCATCGATGGCGTGGAAAGAATCGCGGGCAGGCTGGGGTTGTAGTGCGCGATGGTCCACTCGAACGGCACGACTTTTTCGAAGGTGGCTTCAAGACCGGAAGCAAGGGGGAGCTGCGGACTGCTCAACGCAGCGTCTCCGACGCATTGGAAGGGCCCACGGGCACGCCGGCGGATAGAAAGCTCGCCAGAATTTCCGAGCAGGTCAGGCCCAGCGAAGACCACAGCCGCCTTTTCAGGCCGCGGTAATCCTGCGAGCCGCTGAAGAGGTCGCGCATCAACGCGCAGAACGTGGGGCTGCGGCGGATAAACTGAATCATCCGGGTGGTGACCGCGTCTCCCAGAAAATTGCCCGCAAAAAGCCGCCGCGCGATGCGTACTCCGATTTCAAAATCAGCGGCAAATTCGCTGCGCACCCGCGCCGGATATTCTGACGGGCAGCCCTCTGCCAGCGAATCTGCCAGCAGGTGGCCGGAGCGCAACGCGTAATGCAGACCTTCGCCGGTCAACGGGTCCACCCAGGCTGCGGCATCGCCCACCAATGCCCAATTGGCGCCCATCACCTTGCGCCGGCGCAGAGTATCCGGACTCGGCGACGGCAGCACATGGCTATAGAAGCGCGCGCCTGACGTAGAGATGTTTTCCTCTTCCATAAAACGATGCAGATGATTTTTCATCACCAGCGTGGCGCCCGAGGAGAGCCGGCCGCAGATTCCTACCGAGAGATGGTCGGAGCGCGGAAACGACCAGAGATAGCCTTCAAATTTGGGCAGGAATTTTATGGTGATGCTCTCCGCCGTCCTGGGAACAAAGTAACCCATGGTCTGTTCGAGATCTGCCGCCTTCAGCGGAGTTGTCCCCGGCAAAAGCGGATTGCGGGCGCCCGCCGCCAATACCACGAAATCCGCCGAATGTTCCCGGCCCGCGGCGGTCAACCGGATGCGTGCCAGGGAAGTATCGACCTGGGTCACTCGAGACTGCTCGACGCGGCAGCCGGCCGCCGTGGCGCGGTCGAGCAACAGCCCGTTGAGCACCGCCCGGGAATAGATGGCGATGGGATGGTCGAGACGCAGCATGGCCCGCCGGCCGCCGGACGAAATCAGCTCGCATGCGCGAATGAGTTTTTTGGGGTGCGGGCCGTCAAGCAGGAATGGATAGGCGACCAGGGCCTTGTGCGTCAGCCCGCCGCCGCAGGGTTTTTCCCAAGCCAGGTGCTCGTCGAAAATGCTCACCTGGAAACCGGAGGATGCCAGGCGCTCTCCGCAGAGGGCGCCGGCAGGGCCTCCACCGACGATGGCGATCTCTCTCATGGATTAGGCAACCGAATCAGTTTCGCACGCGCCCTAGGTGAGCGGGAATGCCGCAGCGAGAAACCAAGCGCCGAGTATAGCACTGAAAATCGCGGCGACTACCGCGGAGCCGCATCTGCGCCGCACCGCATCCGTTGCCAGTCGTTGTCCCGCGGAAAAAATTCCCAGGTAGACCACGAAGAACAATACCAGCACGGCGCTGCTGAAGACGGCGAAGAGCGCATACGCTGCCGCGAACCAGACTATGAATCGCAGAAGAAGGTGCCAGCCGGATCGCGCGAGACGATTTGCAAATCTTAACTGTCCACTTGGACCCAAGGCCAGCTCTTCCGCCAGGCAATACGGCGCCAGCACAATCGCCAAAAACGGAAAGCGTTCCCAGCGGGCGGCGTTCATCCACCCGGCGGCGAGTTGCCAGTTGAGCCAGCCCCCGATGGCGAGAAACAATATCGGTGCCGCGGAAAGCATCCACCACGTATTCATCGGCGGAAGGGAAGTGCGTCTCCATTGTGGAGCAAGAAGCGCCAGTAAAACAGTGCCGGAAATGGCCAGCAGCGAAGCAAAATAATCGCCACTGTAGAGATGAAGCCTTTCAAACGGCACCCAGACCGCCAAAACGCCGATGCCCAGCAGGCTCGCGCACGTCCAGTATAAAAGCGCGGCCGGAAGACTTATGCCGACCGAAGTCTCCTGCGCACTTCGTATATCGCCAGCCCACGCGACGGCGCCGGCCGCGAGCGGAAACAAAAAGCACAAGCCCACGAGACCTGAAATGCTACCCACGAATCCCCGCCACGGCATCGCGTAATCGCTGCGCAGCGACGCGCCCATAGCCATCGCGGCCCATTGCGCTGTTTCACGGGTGGCTGCTTCATCAAATATCGTGCCGGTATGGGTTCGGCCCGCTAGCGGGAACGCGCGAAATGCTCGTCGCGCCATGAAATCCGCAGCCGTATCGCCCCGGCCGCGGCCCAACTCCCTGAGCGTTTGTGCCATTTCGCGCATTGGCGGCACATCGAACTGCGGGCTGATAACCAGCAGATTCGCGGGGATTCCCCGGCGCAGAATTTCCGGCGCGGGAGCGACCGCAACGGTGGCGGCCACTTCGAAGCGGCTGCCCAGCAGCAGCGCGATGCCGCCGCCCATGGAATGCCCCACCAGCACGGTGCGCTGCAAATCCAGATCGCCGTGCGCGGCGAGCGTCTTGATCACCGCGGCCGCGCAAGCTTCTGCCCGCGCGAAGGAGAACCGCGCGGTATTATTCCCGTGGCCCGGCGCGTCGAACAGAAATACGCGAAACCCCGCAGCGGCGAGGCGCTGACCCAGCGTGAGCATCACCACGCGGCTGGCGCCCAGTCCGTGGATCACCACCACCGAGCCATGCAGCGGGGGAGCAGTTGGCTCAAGTGCCACAACGGGCACGGCAGGGAAGTCGGCTCCGGTGTTAAGCAGGAAATAGCGCGACGGCCCGTGCGCTTCAGCCACCCAGTACGCGCCGATAACGAGAAGAGCAATCCCCACGGCCGCCAGTGGCCATTCGCGCCGCGTCACAGCGGCTTCCTGGATAATTTTCGGGCTGGAATTATTCCGCGCGGCGTGGTCCCTCGCGCACTCCACGGTTCAACGATGCCTGCATGGTAGAATTGAAGTTTGCGTGGGGCTGCGGCCGCGCGCTGGGGGAAGCGGGCTTGGGCGTAGTCGTATCTCAAGAAGAATTGATTCTCCATGTTGCCGGCGCGAAACGCAACGGCCGCCGGGTTGTGTTCACCAACGGCTGCTTCGACCTGCTGCATCCCGGTCACATCCGGTGTCTCGAGCAGGCCCGCTCGCTGGGCGACCTGCTGGTCGTAGCCATCAACAGCGACGCGAGCGTGCGCCAGCTCAAGGGCGCACTGCGCCCGCTGGTGCCGCAAGAAGAGCGCGCCGAAATGCTCGCGTCTCTGGCTTGCGTCGATTACGTCACGATCTTCGACGCTTCCACTCCCCGCGAAATTATCTCCCGGTTGCTTCCCGGCGTGCTGGTGAAGGGCGGCGATTGGGGAGTGGATGAAATAGTCGGCCGGCAGGAGGTTGAGCAGGCCGGCGGACGCGTTGTCTCCATCCCGCTGGCCCCGGGCTATTCCACTTCCGCACTGATCGCGCGCATCCGGCAGCTGCCGCGATGATTCTTCCTATCGTTGCCGAGCTGCTTGGAGGGGTTGGCCGTTTGCCCGCTGTGGAAGGAGCCTTGGAAGCCCTCCGCCGCGGACTTCCGTGCGCCTCGCTGGCCGGACTGACGGACACGGCCAAGACCCTCGTCGTGGCACACGCCTCGCGGTCGCTGGGCCGCCCGCTCATTTGGATAGTGGATTCCGACCGGCGCGCTGAAGAATTGTGCGAGCCGCTCACATATTTTCATCGCGCGCTCGGTGGCCGCGAGACGGAAAAAATCGTAGTTCTGCCCGCGCATGACGTTACACCGTGGCAGGAACGCTCGCCGCACCCGGAAATTTCCGAAGCGCGCGCCGTGGGACTCTGGCGGATGGCCACCGCGCAGGCGGCTGTGGTGCTGGTGCCGGTGGCGTCGGCGCTCTTGCGCGTCAGCTCTCCCGAATTTTACCAGGGCCTCGCTCGCACGCTCTCGCGCGACCAGGACGTGCCCAGCGAAGAACTTCTAGCTTTTCTCCTGGCCTCAGGCTACGAGCGCGTGGAGACCGTGGAGATGCCCGGCCAGTTTGCCATGCGCGGCGGCATCGTGGACGCCTATTCCCCGGAATCGCTGCGGCCGATTCGTATCGAACTGCTCAGCGATACGGTGGAATCGCTGCGCGAGTTCGATCCGGCCACGCAGCGTTCCACGCAGCCGGTGGAGCGCGCCACGCTGCTGCCGCTGGTCGAGCGGCCGCGCGACGCGGCATTGGTGGAGCGGCTCTATCAGGATGTGGCGCCGGAGGCAGGTGAAGAGCGCCGCCTGGCAGGGTGGGTGCCCGGATGGGAATTTGGCGCCGCGCGTCTCGAGCCTTCCGTGAATATGCTGTTCGATCTTTCGCCCACGGCCACGCTGGTGCTGGACGAGCCGTCCACTTTGCGGGACGCTGCAAACGATTTTCAAAAGCGTCTCGCGGAGTCGTACCAGCGGTCTGTGAGCCGGAACGGAGAAAGTTTGACGGGGGAAACCCTGACCGGCGAAACCCTGACTGGCCAAAACGGTAGTGATCCCTCCGTGTTCTATCTAAGCGCCGAGGAGTTCGATTCGTCGCTGGCCTCGCGGCCTCAATTGACGATCGAACATCTGGGTATGTCGGTGGCGCCTTCCGCTGTCGTCGCCACGCAGCCCACGGTGCATTACCACGGAGACATCGCCGCATTTCTCGCCGAAGCACGCAGCCGGGTTCAGGCGCGCGAGCCGGTCATCGTTTCCTCGGCCACACTCGGCGAGCTCGAACGCCTGGCCGATCTGTGCCGCGACTACGAACTGCCCTACCGCATAGGTGAATACGGCGACAGCTCCTCCGGCCGCCTGGCCGATGAATCCGCTGGTGGAGCAATGCCCGCAATCACTTTGATTCGCGCGCCTCTCGACCAGGGTGTCTCGTTCCCGGGGGCTCCGCTCACTATTTATGGCAACGCCGACCTGTTTGAAAGCGTGCATGCCACCGAACGCGCGCGCAAGCGCCCAAAACTGGCCGCGTTCACCAGCGACTTCAGCGATCTAAAGCCCGGCGACCACGTCGTGCACATGGACCACGGCATTGGGCGCTTCGAGGGTTTGCGCCAGGTGGATTCCGAAGGCGCTGCGACTGAGTTCATGCTGCTCTGCTACGCGGAGGATGCGCGACTGTACGTGCCGCTTTCGCGCATGGACCTGGTGCAGAAATACAACTCGCTTGGCGAGACAGCCCCCACGCTCGACCGCCTGGGCGGCACCGCCTGGGTGGCGCGCAAAAAAAAGGTTGGCCGGTCGGTGGCCGACATGGCCGATCAATTGCTCAAACTTTATGCCGAACGCAAGACGGTGGGGGGCTTCGCATATTCCGCGGACTCCAACTGGCAGCGGGAATTTGAAGACGCTTTCGAGTTCGAGGAAACTGCGGACCAGCTTCGCGCCATCCAGGATGTAAAGCGCGACATGGAATCCGATCAACCCATGGACCGCCTGCTCTGCGGCGATGTGGGTTACGGCAAGACGGAGGTGGCCATGCGCGCCGCCTTCAAGGCGGTGTGCGATTCGCGACAGGTGGCGGTGCTCGCGCCCACTACCGTCCTGGCCTTTCAGCACTGGCAGACGTTTCGCTCTCGTTTCGCGGCCTTTCCAGCGCGCATCGAAATGATCAGCCGCTTCCGTACCGCGCGCGAACAGAAGAAAGTGCTCGAAGACACGGAAGCCGGGAAGGTGGACGTGCTTATCGGCACGCATCGCCTGCTATCTAAGGATGTGAAATTCCACGATTTGGGCCTGTTGATCACCGACGAGGAACAGCGCTTCGGCGTGGCCCACAAGGAACGAATCAAGGAGATGCGCAAGGACGTGGATGTGCTCACTCTCTCCGCCACCCCGATTCCCCGCACTCTGCATATGTCGCTCGCCGGGCTGCGCGATATGTCGCTGATCGAAACGCCGCCAAAAGACCGCCTGGCCATCCAGACGGTGGTGGCGCCATTCAGCGAAAGCCTGGTGCAGCGGGCCATTGACGAAGAGCTTTCGCGCGGCGGGCAGTCCTACTTCGTGCACAATCGCGTGGATTCAATATTTTCCATTGCCGCCATGATTCAGAAGCTGGTGCCGCGTGCGCGCGTGGTGGTGGGCCACGGCCAGATGGGCGAAGGGCAATTGGAAAAAGTGATGATGAAATTCGTTCGCCACGAGGCGGATGTGCTCGTCTCCACTACGATCATTGAGAACGGTCTGGACATCCCGCTCTGCAATACCATGGTCATCAATCGCGCCGACCGCATGGGTCTGGCCGAGTTATACCAGCTTCGCGGCCGCATCGGACGCTCCACGCAGCGTGCGTATGCCTACTTGCTGGTGCCGCCCGACGTCACTCTTTCCGGCTTGGCGCGCGACCGCCTCGCCGCTCTCCGCCAGTTCAGCCAGCTGGGTGCCGGCTTCCGCATCGCCGCTCTTGACCTGGAAATGCGCGGCGCGGGAAACCTGCTGGGGCGCGAGCAGCATGGCCACATCGGCGCGGTGGGCTTCGACCTGTATTGCCAGATGCTCGAGCGCGCCGTGGCCGCGAAAAAAGGCGAGGCTGTCCCCTCCGAGCAGCGTGCCACGTTTAATCTGGGTCTGGACATCCGCATTCCCGCCGAATACATCCCCAGCGAGAATCTTCGCCTCCAAACCTACAAGCGCATTGCCGCCGTGTCCACCGAGGCCGAAAGGGAAGAGATGCAGCGCGAGCTTACCGACCGCTTTGGCGCTCCTTCGCCGCCTGTGGTCAACCTGCTGGAGTACGCCGTTTTGAAGGCGCTTTGCGAGCATATTGGCGTGGCCTCGGTGGAGCGCCGCGCCGAGCACGTGGCGCTGCGCTTTCACAACAGCACCCCACTCCCGCCGGAGCGCCTTGTGAAGGTGGTGCGCGGGCGAAGAGACATCCGGCTCGATCCGGGCGGCGTTTTGTGGCTGGAATGGCCGCGCGGCAGCAAGGACCCGCTCGAGGCCGTCAAGAGCGTGTTGCAGCAACTGCAAGCCTAGAGATACACTGGTTACTTACAGAGGACATCCGATGAAATCCTTATGGATAGCCACATTCCTTTTAGTGGCGGCTAGTGGCTTGGCGGCACAAGATCAACCCGTGCAGCCACCGCCAGACCTAACGCTGGAAAAGCCCCAGGCCAAGCCCGAGCAGGAGCCGCCCGACGCGCCGGCGCCTGGTCTAACCCTGGAAAGGCCAATAGCCAAGCCGGAAGAGAAAAAGCCGGGAAAGGCTTCGGAAAAGAAACGCGTGGTGGAGGAGATCGTCGCGCGCGTCAACAACGAGATCATCACGCTCTCCGACCTGGGTCGCGCGCGGGCCTCGGTGTCCGACGAAGTGCGTCAGGACTGCCAAAACTGCACGCCCGCGCAGATTGAAGTGGCCATCAAGGACAAACAGCAAAACCTGCTTCGCGATCTGATCGACCAGTCGCTGCTGGTGCAGAAGGGCAAAGACCTCAACCTCAACGTGGAACCTGACGTGGTCAAACAGATGGACCGCGTGCGCCAGCAAAATAAGCTGAAGGATATGGACGAGCTGGACAACAAGCTGCGCGAGTCGGGGATCGTGCCGGAAGATTACAAGAGCCAGATCCGCAATCAGATCCTTACGCAGGACGTCATCCGCCACGAAGTGGGCTCGCGCATCCTCACAGGCCGGGACGACATCAAGAAATATTACGAGCTGCACCAGAAAGAGTTCGTGCGCCCGGAGTCCGTCTTCCTCAGCGAGTTTTTTCTCAGCACCGAAAAAAAGTCCGAAGAGGAAATTCCCAAGATTGAAGTAAAGGCTAAAGCCTACCTGGAGAGAATAAAAAAGGGCGAGGACTTTGAGGAACTCGCCAAACGCTACTCGGAAGGCACCACCGCCAAGGAAGGCGGCTCGCTCGGCTCCTTCCAGCGCGGGCAGCTCTCCAAGGAAATCGAAGACCAGGTATTCAAACTGAAGCGCAACGAGATGACCGATGTCATCCGCACCAAGACGGGTTTCCTGATTCTAAAAGTAGACCAGAGTTTCGAGGCCGGCCAGCAGCCGCTCGAAAAGGTTGAGCCGGAAATTCAGAACCGCCTCTACTACGAAAAAATGCAGCCGCAACTGCGCCTCTACCTCGCCCATTTGCGCGAGGAGAGCTACGTAGTGGTTAAGCCTGGTTATGTGGATTCTGCCGCCGTGGCCAGCACTCCGATTATCGAGGCCGAGCCCTCCGCTGAAACTGGCAAGGGCGGCAAGAAGGACAAGAAAGATAAGAAGTCCAAAACGAAAGGCGCGCCCGTAGTGGCTTCCAAAAAAGACGCCGAATGAAGTCCGCCTACATCGCCGATCTTTCCGCCGACCAGCCCGTGGTCACCTACTTTCTGGTGTTCAGTAAAGAAATTCGCAGCGCCGCCAGCGGAAATTCGTGGCTGCAGATGGAACTGGGAGATCGTACCGGCACGGTGGACGGCAAGATGTGGCGGGACTACGAGCAGCCCGCGGCGACTTTTGCCCGCGACGATGTCGTCAAGGTTCAGGGGCGCGTCAAGCTTTACCGCGGCAGGCTGGAAATCACCGTCGAGAAGATCCGCCGCGCCGAGCCGGAGGAGTACAAGCTGGAGGATCTGATTCCGCACACTTCCGAAAACGTCGAGCAGCTTTTTTCAAGTGTGCAAGAGTGCGTAAAGGGTTTGACCAATCCCTGGCTGAAGCGCCTGCTGGAAGAAGTATTGGCGGACCCGGAAGTGTCCGGCCGGCTGCGTCGCGCCCCTGCCGCAAAGTCCATGCATCACGCTTACATGGGCGGGCTTTTGGAGCACGTGGCCAGCCTTTGCGGACTGTGCCACCTGATGTCCCGCCACTACACCGATGTGGATTGCGACCTGCTGATCACTGCGGCGATCCTGCACGACGTGGGTAAGCTCGACGAGCTGAGTTACGAGCGCGCCGTCTCCTACACCACTCCGGGGCAACTGCTCGGACATATTTTGATTGGCTACGAGATTGTTTCCCGCCGCATGGACGCCATAGAGGGTTTTCCTGTGGGACTCAAGACTCTAGTGCAGCACATGCTGGCCAGTCATCACGGCAAGCTTGAGTTCGGCTCGCCGAAGCTGCCGCAGTTCCGCGAGGCGGTTCTATTCAACTATCTCGATGAGCTGGATTCCCGCATGGGCGCCATGCAGCGCTCGCTCGCCTCATCGGAGGGAGAAGGCGATTGGACGGGACGCTCTCCAGCGCTCGAACGCCGCCTGCTTCGCGTGGAACGCTACCTGACCGGCTGCGCGCCGCAAACCGAGGCCGGGCATGGCGACGCGTCGCAGCAGTTGCGCTTCGACAAAGCGAAGCCGGTAACTTCCAAAGAGTGAGAGGCGCAGCCTGTTCGAGCCACCTACATTTCCCGCGACCCTGACCATTCGCAATGTGGTGCTTCGTCCGGCCACGCTGCTGGCGCCCATGGCCGGCATCACCGATACCGTCTTCCGCCGCGTGATTCGCGGCTTGGGCGGTTGCGGCCTGATCATGACCGAATTCACCAGCGCCGAATGCGTGGTGCGCGACTCGCGCCGCTCGCAGCGTTATCTTTTTTTTCAGGAAGACGAGCATCCCATCAGCGGCCAACTCTTCGGCGCGAATCCCGACTCTCTTGCGGAGGCGGCGCGCACCGTCCAAGAGCTGGGCTACGATCTGGTAGATATCAACTTGGGCTGCCCGGCGAAAAAAGTAGTGAAGTGCGGCGGGTCCGGTCTGCTGCGCGACCTGGCGCTGCTCGAAACGATCCTGCGCGCCGTGCGCGCGGCCGTCACCATTCCGCTCACCATCAAGATCCGCGCTGGGTGGGACGAAAAATCGATTGTCGCCACCGAGGTGGCGCGCATGGCGGAGGCCGTCGGCATTGAAGCCATTGCCGTGCACCCGCGCACGCGCATGCAGGGCCTCGAGGGTCGCGCTGACTGGAACATCATTCGCCAAGTTAAGCAGGCGGTGCGCATCCCGGTAATCGGCAACGGTGACATCCGATTCCCCGAAGATGCCGTGCGCATGGTCGCCGAAACGGGCTGCGATGCGGTGATGATCGGGCGAACCGCCGCCACCAATCCGTGGATCTTCCGCCAGCTCGAGCAGTATCTTCTCACCGGCGCGTTTGATCAACCCAGCGAATTGGACCGTTACGACCTGCTCTCCGGCTACTTCCGCAGCCTGGTCGCTGCGGAGCTGCCGGATGCGCTGGGGAAGATGAAGCAGTTCTCCTGCTGGTTTACTCACGGCGTCCGCAACGGAGCTGAGTTGCGCCGCGGCGTACACGGTGCCCGTTGCACCACCGAAGTCCTCGATTACGTCGACAGTTTTTTCACGCGCTCCGTCGTCGCTTAAAATTCCCCGCAGTATTCACGTGAGCAGCTGCTTGTACGCTTCGCGCCTGTTCAGGCCGCGCTCCCGTGCCGCCTGCTTGAGCGCCGACTTGCGGTCGAGTCCCTGCGCCTGTAGCTGCTCGACGCGAGTTGCCAGAGGCGTCTCTGCCGCAGCGGTTTGTGCCACCGCCTCATCACAGGGACCGATGAGCAGGGTAATCTCGCCTCGCGGGGCACGCTCGCGATAGCGCGCCGCTAATTCCGCGAGTGTGCCGCGCGCGAACTCTTCGTGTAGCTTGGTCAGCTCGCGCGCGACGACTGCCGGCCGCACGCCCAACAGCTCCGCCGCATCGGCCAGCGTGTCCGCCAGGCGGTGCGGCGCTTCGTAAAACACCATGGTGCGCGTTTCGGCGCGTAATCCTGCCAGTGCGCGGCGCCGTTCTCCAACCCGCGAGGGCAGAAAACCCAAAAACAGAAATTCGTCGGAGGCCAGTCCTGCCGCACCCAGCGCCGCCACCGCCGCCGAAGGTCCGGGCACCGGCACCACCGGAATCCCGTGCGCGATGCACTCCGCCACCAGGCGATGCCCGGGATCGGACAGCACCGGCGTGCCGGCATCGCTCACCAGCGCAATGCTCGCGCCCTGTTTGAGCAGCGCGATTAACTCGATGGCGCGCTCCTGTTCGTTGTGTTCGTGATAGCTCAGCATGCGTTTGGCGATTTCATAGTGGGCCAGCAGCTTGTGCGTATGGCGGGTATCTTCGCAGGCAATCAGGGTCACCTCGCGCAACACGCGCAGCGCGCGAAGCGTGATGTCTTCCAGATTGCCGATCGGCGTGGCCACCAGGTACAGGCCGGCCGCCAGCTTCGTTCCGCTCGGTGGTGCAGGCATGAAGTTTCCTGTGCTCTAGAATGCTGTCAGTCTTTTCGAATCTGGCCGATTTGTCGAACGTCTTTCCGTGTATCCCGCGAGCTGTAAGATTACGGGCCGGCGAGACAAGAGCTTCGGTTCTGTTGCGCCATGCTAGAATAATACGTTTTCGTGAGGTCTGTTCCCGTGCCCATGTACGAATACCAGTGTCCGAAAGGCCATCGCTTCGAAAAGATCGAAAAATTCACTGCCGCGCCGGTACAAAAGTGCCCGCAATGCGGAGCGAAGGCGGAGCGCCAGATTTCCCGGTCCGCAGTGAAGTTCAAGGGATCCGGCTGGTACGTTACCGACTACGGTGGGAAATCCGCGAGCGGCGAGAGCGCGAATACGGATAAAACCGCGCCCCCTGATTCGAGTGGCGATTCGACTTCCAAGACGGAATCGAAAGCGGATGCGAAGAACGACTCCAAAGAAGTTGCGAAGACGGACGCGAAGTCCGAATCCAAGCCCGCCAGATCAGGTGATGGCAAGTCCGGCGACGGCAAATCTTCCTCGTCTAAGTCCAGATCTTCCTCGAAGGGCAAGGATTAACTTTCATTCGCCCTCACGCTCGCGGGTCATTCTCTAACATCGCTCTTACAGGCTCAGACTCTTGAGGTAAGCTCGAAACTCTTCACCGAACTCTTCGTTTTTCAGCGCTATTTCCACCGTGGCCTTCAGGAATCCGAGCTTGTCGCCGGCATCGTAACTACGCCCTTCGTAGCGGTAAGCCAACAGCCCTTGTTCCTTAGCCAGCAGCCGAAGCCCGTCGGTGAGCTGGATCTCACCGCCGCTGCCCACCGTGGTGCGCTCCAGACAACTGAAAATCTCCGGTGGCAGCACGTACCGCCCGGTGATGCCCAGATTCGATGGCGCATCTTCTTTTTTCGGCTTTTCCACCAGATTGCGCACGCGCAGCAAACGGTCGGAGGCGTGCGGTCCCGTTGCGGGTTCGCCGTCCACCACCCCGTATAGATGGATCTGGTCCATCGCCACAGGCTCGACGGCGATGGCGCCAAGCCCGGTAGCGTCGTAGGCGTCCATCAGTTGACGCGTGGCCGAGGGCACCGCGTCAATAATCACATCGCCCAGCAGCACCGCGAACGGTTCATCGCCCACCAGTTCTTTCGCCGTCAACACCGCGTCACCCAGCCCCTTCGCTTCTTTCTGGCGGATGTAGCTGATGTGCACCATGTCGCTGATCTGGCGGATCATGTCGGCAAGTTGCGTTTTGCCTTTTTCCGCCAGGAACCGCTCCAGCTCGGGCGAGGCGTCAAAGTGGTCTTCGATGGCATTCTTGCCACGGCCCGTGACGATAATCACGTTTTCGATTCCGCTGGCCACGCACTCTTCCACCGCGTACTGGATCAGCGGCTTATCTACCACCGGCAGCATTTCCTTGGGCTGCGCCTTGGTGGCGGGCAGAAAGCGCGTTCCCAGTCCCGCCGCGGGCAGGACGGCCTTTCTAACCGGCTTGCGATTCATGGTCATTCACACCCTCAATCGAAAATAGACGCGCCGAAAATAGATTCGCGCTCCTGTATCTACTCGGCCAGCCTTTTCAGCCGCGGCGAAATCCGAATCTCCTCCACGACCTCGCGCACCTGCCCCGATTCCAGCCAGCCGTTCTCGGTCAGCACACGAATATCGTCGCCCAGTTCGGTGTGTTCAAACATCGGGTTCAGAACCTGCACGCGCTGCGTGGGCCGGGGCCATAGCTCGCTCGCGGGCCCGTCACTGGGTCTCCAGAAGGGCGCGGCAATACCTTCCGGCAGCAACTTTGAGGAGTCGGCGAGCACCCATACGGGGCAGCCTGCTTCGCGCGCCCGCAGGTAGAGCATGCGCGTGCCGATTTTATTCACGAAGGCATGGGAGAGCACGGCGTCAGCTCCCACCAGCACCGCGCGCGTGCCCTGCAATTGGCTCAGCATCCCGATATCGGTTGCCAATTTTATCTTCAACCCTGCCTTGGAGAGCCGGGCTACGGAGACCAATCCTTCCATCCCCGGCCGGCATTCGCTGGTCAGCGTCGACGATATGCGCCGGCGTGCTCCAGTAACGGCGGCAACGACTGTGGAGCTGTAAGAAAAAATCGCTATCGGCCAGCGGTCCTCGCCATCGAGCTCGGCGCGGAACAGCTTGGCGATCCGCCGCTGCGCTCCTTCCAGCTGCTTGCGAAAAACTTTCACGGTACGCTCGAGCGCCGTGCCGGGCCGCCCGGTATCGGCGGCGAGGGCAACTTCATTCGCCAAACGCAGCAGCGGCGCCATCGAAGGCTGCAAGCGCAGCAGGCGCATCACTAGATCCTCAAGCTGCGCGTCGTCGGGGTCGGGATGCCGCGCAATCCACGCCTCTACCGCGGTCACTGCCTGCAAGGCAACTTGCGCCGCACCGGACGTGCGGTCGCGGGCAATCTTCCGGAACTCCTTGCTGAGCGGGATTGGCACGGACCGTATGCTAACATGGGAATTTCCGGGGGTCGAAAGCCGCTGTGTCCATCCGCATTCTGGGGATCGAATCGTCGTGCGACGAAACCGCCGCCGCTGTGGTAGCCGACGGCCGCGAAGTGCTCTCCAGCATCGTCGCCTCGCAGGTGGACATTCATCGTAAATATGGCGGGGTAGTGCCGGAACTGGCTTCGCGCGAACATCTGCGGCGGATCGTGCCCGTCGTGCGCGAAGCGCTTGGCGTCGCCGGCCTGGGCCTGGGTGATCTGGACGCCATCGGCGCCACGCGCGGCCCTGGGCTTATCGGGGCGCTATTGGTTGGATTTACTTACGCGCAGGCGCTGGCCATGGCGCTCGGTAAACCGCTCGTAGCGGTCAATCACCTGGAGGGCCACGTCCACGCGGTTTTTCTCGAAGCGTACCGCCAGGGGCGTTATCCGGCTCTGCCCGCCATTTGTCTGATCGTCTCCGGCGGGCACACCGTCATCTATGGCGTGGCGGCAGCGAAGGAAAATGGCTCAGCAAATAAGGGAGTAAGCAAAGGCATCGCTGCGGCCGTTCCTGAAGGCGTGCGTCTCGAGTACACCCGCATTGGCGCCAGCCGCGATGATGCCGCCGGCGAAGCCTACGATAAAGTGGCGCGCATGCTCGCCCTGGGTTATCCCGGCGGGCCGGTGATCGATCAACTGGCGCCCGGCGGCAATCCCGAGGCGCTCCGCTTCACTACTCCCAACATCCGCGGCAATCCGCTGGATTTCAGTTTTAGCGGCATCAAGTCCGCCGTGCTGCGGCATATCCGCCAGCACAACGAGATGGAAGCGGAGATTGCCGCGCGGCAGGAGGCCCTTGACGCCGGCCGGCGGAAGGTTGAAGATTTGCGGCCGTTGGTGAGCCCGGCCACGCTCGATCTGCTGGCCAGCTTTCAGCGCTCTGTGGTCACCGATCTGGTCACGCGCACGCTTGCCGCAGCGGATGAGCGATTCGCGGCGAGTGTGATGGTTTCGGGCGGCGTGGCTGCAAACCGCGAGCTTCGCGACACGTTCGAACGGGAAGGGCAGAAGCGCGGCATCGATGTGTTTTTTCCCAGCCGCGCGCTGTGCACCGACAATGCCGCCATGATCGCTGCTGCGGCTTATCCCCGGCTGCTCCACGGCGAAATTGCTACCAGCGGAATCGACGCCACCGCAAATTTTCCTCTGGCTTAAGATTCGCGAACTTCCTTGATGTAGGCCGGCGCGTTTGTGCTTCGCATCCAAATTGGCCCTTCGCTCATGATGCCTGGTTCGATTAGAATGCTCGGCGTTCCGTAAATTTCCGTACCTATTGATGCGTAATCATAGGAGGAGCGAATGGCGGAGACCCAGCAGGAATATAAGGCGCGAATTCTCGCCCACAGCCAGGGGCAGAACCCGATTAAAATTCAGGCGGCGACTCCGGATCGCCTGGAGAAACTCATTAAGGGCGTGCCGTCCAAGCGACTGTCGAAGCCTCCCGCGCCGGGGAAATGGTCGGTGAAGGAAATTCTTGCCCATCTCAGCGAAACGGAAATGGTGATCGCGTTTCGTATTCGCCTGATTCGCGGCGCGAACGGAACGCCCATTACGGCTTACGATCAAGACGTCTGGGCCGAGGCGGGAGATTACAAACGCCGTGACCCGAAAAAATCGCTGGCCCTCTTCCGCGCCGTGCGCGAGTCCAATGTATACGTCCTTAAATCGCTCAAAGCTGCCGAGTGGAAGCAGCACGGGCTGCACAGCGAGCGCGGCCCCGAGTCGCTCGAAGTCATCGCCAGCATGATTGCCGGTCACGACGTTAACCACATTCTCCAAATCGAGGCGATCCTCGGCGACCGAGGCAAGAGCAGGAAGAAGCCCGCGCGCAAATAAGCAGGGCCCGGCGCGGCAGTTCATTCGTGCGCATCGCCATCGATACCGGCGGAACTTTCACCGACGTGGTTTTTCTCGACCGCGGCCAGTTGCGCATTCTGAAAGTTTCCTCGACGCCGCAAAATCCCGAGCACGCCATTGGAAACGCGTTGCGCGCCCTGGCAGTGGCGCCCACTCGGGCTACCGGTCGTGCGCCCGATAGCGCGCCCAGTGGCGATCGCGATCCTTCCCCTCTCGAGCTTCTCTGCGGGACCACCGTCGGAACCAACGCGCTGCTGGAGCGTCGCGGCGGGCGCGTAACTCTGGTCACCACCGCGGGCTTCGAAGATGTGCTGGCGATAGGCCGCCAGGCCCGTCCGCGTCTTTACGATTTCTTCGTGGAACGTCCCGAGCCGCTGGTGCCCTCGCGGCGCCGTCTGGGCCTTCGCGAACGCGTCGGATCGCAAGGCGAGGTCCTGCTCCGGCCGTCGCCCGGCGAGCTGGACCGCGTGACTCGGCTGGTGCGGCGCAGCGGCGCCGAAGCCGTTGCGGTGTGCCTGCTGTTTTCTTTTGCTAATTCCGCGCACGAGCGAGCCATTGCTGGAAAACTGCGCGCGCTCAAGATTCCCGTCTCTGTGTCACACGAAATTCTTCCTGAGTTCCGCGAATTCGAGCGCACCGCCACCACTGTGGTTAACGCCTACCTGGTGCCGGTGATGAGCCGGTACCTCGGTTCTATCGTCGGCGAGGTTTCCGCTTCCGCGTTCGGCGGCGGAACCGGATCCAGACAAAAATCCGCGAAGGTCGCGCCGCGAGTGCACATCATGCAGTCGAATGGCGGCGTGGTTTCCGCGACGCTTGCCGCGCGTGAGCCTGTGCGCACAATTCTCTCCGGTCCGGCCGGGGGAATTCTCGGCGCCAGGTATGTCGCGCGGCTGTCCGGATTTGACCGCATCATCACTTTCGACATGGGTGGTACGTCCACCGACGTGGCGCTTATCGACGGGGAAGCGCGCACGTCGCACGAAGCGAGTGTCGCCGGCCTGCCCGTAGCCGTTCCGGTGCTGGACATTCACACCGTGGGCGCCGGTGGCGGCTCGATCGCCCGGTTCGATCTCGCCGGAGCCTTGCGCGTCGGGCCGGAAAGCGCCGGCGCCGATCCCGGGCCAATCTGCTACGGCCGCGGCGAGTTGCCGACCGTAACCGACGCGCAACTTCTTCTAGGGCGGATCGCAACGGAAGGTTTTCTTGGAGGCAAGTTCCCCCTTGATGAGGCTCGCACCCGCCAATTTACCGCGCGTGCGCTGTTGGCAGCGAAAGGCGCGATTCGATCGGTTGAGGCCTTTGCTCAGGGAATCGTCGAGGTGGCCAACGCCACCATGGAAAAGGCCATTCGCGTTATTTCTGTCGAGCGCGGCTACGATCCTGCAGATTACACGCTGGTGGCATTCGGCGGAGCGGGCGGCCTTCACGCCTGCGAGCTGGCCGCCGCACTCGGTGTGCGGCGCGTTCTGCTTCCCAAATTTCCCGGGGCGCTCTCTGCGCTCGGCATCTTGCGCGCCGATTGGGTGAAGGAATTTTCGCAAACCGTGCGCCTGACGGGCTACTCCCCCACGAAGACGCAGGAAGAGTTGCGGCGCGCATTTCTCGTACTTGAACGTCGCGGCAAAGCTGAGATGGCAACCGAGGGCTTTTCCGGTGCGCAGATCAAAATCGCGCGCCTGCTCGACTGCCGTTATGTGGGACAGGGCTACGATCTCGAAGTGCCCGCGACTGAAAAGTTCGCGGCGGCTTTTCACCGCGCCCATCAACTGCGCTATGGCTACGCGGACCCGAAGCGCGCCGTGGAAATTGTCAGCATCCGTGCGCGATTTACCGGCGTCACGCCGAAGATCGGGCTGCCGCGGGGAAGCATGGCACCCCCGTCCGCTCGCGGCGCGATCGATGCGGAGAGAAAGGTGTTCTGTGCCGGACGGCGGCTTTCCACTCCGTTTTACGAGCGCGCAAAGCTGCGACCGGGCAATCGTTTTGCGGGTCCCGCGGTGATTGTGGAATACGGCGCCACCACCTATCTTCCTTCCGGCTGGAGCGCTGCCGTCGATGCCTACGAGAATATTCTCTTCACGCCCGGGCGCAACGTGCGAAGTTCGGCGAGGTCAAAGTAATGTCCTTTGATCCCACCCGCCTGGAAATATTTAAGAATCTCTACCATTCCGTAGCCGAGGAGATGGGCGCAGCGCTGCGCCGCTCGGCCTTCTCGCCCAATATTAAAGAGCGCCGCGACTATTCCTGCGCGGTCTTCGACGCTAGCGGCCGTGTTCTAGCCATGGGTGACCACATGCCGGTGCATCTTGGTTCTATGCCCATGTCCGTTGCCGCCGCGCTAGGCGCGCTCGAACTTGGGCCTGGCGATATTGCCATTCTCAACGACCCCTACGCCGGTGGCACTCATCTTCCCGACCTGACGATGGTTATGCCCGTCTACGTGCGTGGTGCGCAACGCCCGGTTTTTTACATTTCCAGCCGCGCGCATCACGCGGACGTGGGCGGCACACAGGCCGGCTCGATGGGGCCGGCGCGCGAAATATTCGAGGAAGGCATTCGGGTTCCGCCGGTAAAGCTGTGCATTGGCGGCGGCATGGTGCGAGACGTCCTGGCTCTGCTCCTGGCCAATGTGCGCACGCCCGCCGAGCGCGAAGGTGACTTGACCGCTCAGATCGCTTCCTGCCGCACCGGGGAGCGCCGCCTGCTGGAAATTCTCTCGCGCTACGGCCTGCGCGAAGCGCAATCCTACGGCCGTCATTTGCTCGACTACTCGGAGCGCATGATGCGCGCCACCTTGCGCGGCATTCCCGCGGGCCGCTACCGTGGCGAAGATTTTCTGGACGATGACGGCTACGGCAGCGCGCCGTTGCGCATCGCGGTGGAAATTACCATTAGCGGTGGCACGGCGCGCGTGGATTTCTCCGGTTCTGCGCCGCAGTGCGCGGGCAGCGTGAACGCCGTCGCGGCGATCACCGAGTCTGCCGTGTTCTACGTTTTCCGTTGTCTGGTGAACGAGCAGGTGCCCGCCACCGCCGGCTTGATGCGCCCCATCCGCGTAATTGCGCCGCTGGGGACAATTGTCAATGCCCGGCCGCCCGCGGCCGTGGCTGGTGGGAACGTGGAAACTTCGCAGCGCATTGTAGACGCGCTGCTGCGCGCGCTGGCCCGGGCGATCCCGCGAAGAATTCCCGCGGCCAGCCAGGGGACCATGAACAATTTCACTTTCGGCGGAAACGATCCGCGGCGCGGCGGCGCGTCAGGCGGCGCAGCCTTCGCCTACTACGAAACCATTGCCGGCGGCATGGGCGCGCGTCCCGGACGAGACGGCCTCAGCGGGATTCACAGCCACATGACCAACTCGCTGAATACTCCGGTGGAGGTACTCGAGCATGCCTTCCCAGTGCGTGTGTTGCGTTACGGGTTGCGGCCCCGCTCGGGCGGCAAGGGGCGCTGGCGCGGCGGTGATGGCATCGTCCGCGAAATCGAAATGCTGGCCGACGTGCAGGTCAGCCTGCTTTGTGATCGGCGAAAAATTCCACCGTATGGGCTGACGGGAGGCGAACCGGGTATGCGAGGGAAGAACGAGCTTCAACGCGCCGGCCGATCAATGCCGCTGCCAGGGAAGTGCGCCTTCCGTGCGCAGCCCGGGGATGTAGTGAAAATCCAATCGCCGGGCGGCGGAGGCTGGGGTAAAAAGAGACGCGGGACACCCAAGTGAAACGCGGGTGACAGAATTACGATGTTCCCATTCTTACGGAAATGGTATCGATCGGATCGAGCGTAAACACAACTTCTTCCCCCGCCTCGATCCACACAGGCGCCATGATGGAGCCGGCAATGATGATCTGCCCGGAGCGGAGAGTTTCTCCGAAAGCACAGAGCAGATCGGCCACGTGCCGGACCAAGCCGATCAGGTCGCCGGTCATCGCCTCGGGATCGGATGTGATGGCAACCTCGGCGCCATTTCGATGCAGGCGCCCAACAAGACCTGCCACCGCGCCCCTTGCCCTCGACTCATCCCGCAAACCCAGAATCACATTTCGCTGATTGATGTTGCCGCAAAGTGTTTCCTCGATGTCGAGCTGCGGGCGGGCTACGTCGGCCAACTCGAGCGCCGGACCCAACGCGGCAATTGCGGCGCACGCTGCATCTTGATCACCTCCGCCGGGCAGATCTTTGCCCAGATAAATGGCAATCTCCGGCTCGACGAGCGGCTTCGTCCACTCCGCCGCAGACAGGGTTGTCCCGGAAGGGAGCTTTGCCCTATCGGATAGGTAGCCCACCAGCGGCCCGCTGATGCCCAGCCTCTTGAGCGCCGCGGGGGCGCCAAACGCAAGTTTCCACCCCAGAGGTTTTTCGCCCGCATCGAGTCGCGCTCGCCGCTGTGCGAGCTGCACCGCCATGCCGCGCGTCACCCGTGGGTCGTCCCAGACAGGAGTTATTTTTTCCATGCGTTTTTCAGGCGAGGGTCAGTGTTTGCCGGGAGGAAGTTCATAACCGGCGGCTTCCAGCGACCCCGCGCCACTCCAGCCCCAGACCAATACGACTTCGCCCGATGAAATATTATTGAATCCGTGCCAGTGTTCCCGCGGAGTGAAAATGACATCGCCTTCGCCCGAAGGCTCTTCGCCATCATCGGTGTAGATGAGTCCGTGGCCTTTGAGCACCACCAGAAACTCATCGGCATGATGATGGCGGTGTTTTTCGTGCCGCGCGCCTGGCGGCAGCACGGTCCACCCCACTACCAGCTTGTCCGACCCCGCCGTTTTCTGGTCGATCAGGAATTGCACCTGCATATTGATCCAGCCGTCTGCCGGCGACAGTCCACCCTCGCGCGGCACCTTCGCCAATGTTGTGCGATACGGTTTCATTGCGGCATGCCTCCCAGGCGGCGATAGACGTCGTAAACGGTCACGAAATCGCGGTGATCGAGTCCCAGACCACGGCAGGCGTTCAGCATCTCGTTGGCGGCTGCTCCGAGCGGCATCGGCGAGCCGAGCTTGCGGCCCATGTCGAGCGCCAGCAGCATATCCTTCTGCTGCAGGCTGACGTTGCCGTATACGGGCGCCGGCGTGTCCCGGGGAAGAATCAGGGGAGCACGGTAACTAATCACCGGAGACACCACCACGCTTTTCAGCATCGCATCCACGGCGACGGCGCGAGGAACGCCGCTTTTTTCCGCCAGCGCCACGGCCTCACAGAAGCCGACGATTTGCGTAACCAACGCGAGGTTGATCGCCACCTTCATCTTCACCGCCAGGCCGCTTTCGCCGATATAGGTGACCTTCGGCCCAATCGCCAGCAGCACAGGCTGTACGCGCTCGAACGCGCTCCTGTCGCCTCCCACCATGATCGAAGCGTTTCCCTGGATGATCGTCGCGGTGCTCCCGGAAATTGGTGCGTCGAGCATACTCAACCCGGCTCGCGCAAACTGCGCGGAGATCGCCATGCTCTCTGCCGGATCGATGGTGCTCATATCCAGGTAGACGGCGTCTTTGGGCAGGCCCGCAATGACCCCGTCCTCCCCCAGTGCCACGGACCTGACCGCTGCGGCGTCGGTAACTATGGAAAAGACAACTTCCGATTTCCGGGCGACTTCGCGCGGCGTGTCTCCCCACATCATGCCCAGCTTAAGCAGAGCCTCGCCTTTGGAACGGCTTCGATTCCAGCCTGTGACCGTATGCCCCGCGGCCGTGAGGCGCGGCACGATAATCGAGCCCATGTCTCCCAGACCCAGAAATCCGACCTTCACCGGGCACCTCCTGCCACAGGGACTGAACTTGGAAGCGAAATCTTAACAAGCGCATCGGAGGCAGTCAAAAAGGGGGGTAGTTTCCGAGTGAATATAGCGAAGTTGCGAAATGCGGCACAGCGGTTAGCCTGGCAGCCGATACCGTGTAGTTAAAAATACAAATCGCTACGTCCGTCTCATACGCAAGGCGTGTTCAGTGGGGAGGTAACTAAACTCAGTCTACAAACTTTTCTGCGGCTGGCGGCAGCGCAAGCTTTGCTTTGGCCAGCGCCTTGGAGATGCTGTCCTCGGCAATCTGTTCGGAGGCGTTCCGCGCCGTGGCCAGCTCGCTGATGAGCAGATGCCTGGCACGCTCGAGCATTTTCTTTTCGCGGAAGGATAGCGGTTTGGTGCGGGAGAGCGAAACCAGGCTTTTCAGAACGGTGGCGACTTCGTAAAGCGATCCCGTGCGCATACGCTCGGAATTTTCTTTGAAGCGATGTTTCCAGTCGTGGTGGCTGCCGCACTTGGTGGTCTCGAGATATTCGAGCACCTTGCCGGCTTCCATCGAGCGGATCACCGGCCGCAGACCCACCGCCTCGATATTCGAATGCGGCACCATCACCCGCAGTCCACTGGCAGCTACCCGCAACATGTAGAATCTTTCGCTGCGCCCCTCCACTGCTCCATAACTTATCTGCTCGATAATACCCACGCCGTGGTTCGGATAGACCACTTTATCGCCGAGCTTGAAGTCCATGTGAAGGGAACCCCCTAGGGTGTCTAATTCAGTGTACGGAAGAGCACACTAGAGGTCAAGGAAACGATGAAAAGAACCTTAGAAGCGATTTAGGCGAAGGGAAGGCGAATCGCAGCGTAACTGTATATTTTTGTTAGGCCTACTACCCATTTTTTGCGGTTACGGGCATCGCTGCGAACACCTCGCCCCGCCGCATGTTACGATAGTTGGATGCCCCCCGGAGTTAAACCCCCCAAGCCCGTTGGTGCCGAGCGCATGCGGAAACTCTGGCCCGAAATCTGGGCGCTGGTCAAGCCCCGCCGTGGCCTGCTCGCCGCGGGATTTGTACTGATGGTGGTGAATCGAGTCTCCGGACTGGTGCTGCCCTACTCTTCGAAATACCTTTTCGACGACATTCTCGGTAAACATCACAAGGAACTGCTGCTGCCCCTGGTCCTGGTCATTCTAGGGGCTACCGCAATCCAGGGAATCTCCTCCTATGCGCTGACGCAACTGCTCTCCAAGGCAGCGCAACGGTTGATCGCTGAATTGCGCCGTCAGGTACAGGAGCACATCGGGCGGCTGTCGCTGGCTTACTACGATGCCAACAAGACGGGCGCGCTGGTCTCGCGCATCATGAGCGACGTGGAAGGCGTGCGCAACCTGATCGGCACGGGGCTGGTGGAATTCGCCGGCGGACTGCTGACCGCCTGCCTGGCCCTGGTGGTCCTGTTCCGCATCAGCGTACAGATGACGGCCATCGCCTTGGGGTTTTTGATGGTCCTGGCCTACGCGCTCAATAAAGCATTCGGCACGATCCGGCCGCTGTTCCGCGCGCGGCCCAAAATCAACGCTGAAGTTACCGGGCGGCTGACTGAATCATTGGGGGGCGTGCGCGTAGTCAAGGGCTACCACGCCGAAGCGCGCGAGGCGCAGGTTTTCTCCGCCGGCGTCCAGCGCCTGCTCGATAACGTGCTCAAGAGCCTGACGGCGATGTCGCTGATGGGACTCTCCTCCTCGGCCATGATCGGGATCGTCAGCGCCGCGGTGATGTACGTCGGAGCCGGTCAGATTTTTGCCGGGGTCATGACCCTCGGCACTTTCGTCACCTACACGTTGTTTCTCGGTCTCTTGGTAGCGCCGGTATTTCAGATTGTGGGCATCGGCACGCAGATCACCGAAGCGCTGGCCGGTCTGGAACGCACCCGCGAGGTTTTGAATGAACGTCCCGAGGACGAAGATCCGCGGCGCACGGTAACGCCCGGGGCCATTCGCGGTGATGTGGTGTTCGACCATGTGGACTTTTCTTACCAGCCGGGGAAGCCGGTTCTAAACGACATCACTTTTCGCGCGGCGCCGGGAACGGTGACCGCGCTGGTTGGTCCTTCGGGAGCAGGAAAGTCCACGATCATCGGGCTTATTGCGGCCTTTTATGTGCCCAGCAGCGGAAAGATACTTCTCGACGGGGTGGATCTGTCTACTATGAAACTGAGCGCCTATCGCACGGCGATCGGCGTTGTGCTTCAAGAGACGTTTCTGTTCGACGGCACCATCCGTGAAAATGTCGCGTTTTCGCATCCTGATGCCCCCGAGGAGCAGATCCTTGCGGCCTGCCGCATCGCCCGCGTGGACGAATTCGCCGAAGGCTTCGAGAAACGCTACGACACCGTGGTTGGCGAGCGTGGCGTAAAGCTGTCGGGAGGGCAGCGCCAGCGCGTCTCCATCGCCCGCGCAATCCTCGCCGATCCACGCATCTTGATTCTCGACGAAGCCACTTCCAGCCTCGATTCCGAATCCGAGGCGCTGATCCAGCAGGGTCTGAGTTACCTTATGCGCGGCCGGACTACCTTCGTGATTGCGCATCGCCTTTCCACCATCCGTCGCGCCGATCAGATTCTGGTGATCGAAGCCGGGCGCGTGATCGAACGCGGCACTCACCAGTCGCTCTATGCTGCCGGGGGACGCTATTTCGATCTCTACACCAAGCAGCACGGGCTGGAAACGAATCTGTTTTTAGCGCCCGGCGAAGGCGGCGGAGAGACGGACGCAGCGCCGGAGGCAGCAGTTCCCGGAGGTGGGCGGGAACCGGACCCGCTGCGCATTATCAGCGGCCGTGAAAGTTGATGGAATATCTGCCGTAGCTTGCCCCAAATCCCTTTGCCTGCCCGCCGCCGAGATAGCCCGTCGCTGAGATAGAATATCCGCGTGCTGGTCCTGGCCATCGATACCGCTTCTCCGCATGGCAGTGTCGCCGCGCTGCGGGACGGTGAACTGCTCGATGTAGTTTCCAATGATGCGGGCGACACCCATTCCCTGCGGTTCTTTGGGCAGATGGAGAAGTTACTTCGCGAACAGAACCTGGCTATGCCGCAGTTCGACGTCTATGCCGTCAACGCCGGCCCTGGTTCTTTCACCGGCGTGCGCGTTGGATTGACCGCTGTAAAGGCCTGGGCCGAAGTTTACGGCAAACCGGTAGCTGCGCTGAGCGGGCTCGAGGCGGTGGCTGTTCAGGCGCCGGCCACTGCGCGTCTGCTTGCTGCCGTCACCGATGCGCGGCGCGGCCAGCTCTACGCCGGACTCTACCAACGTGAAGGCGGCATATTGCGGCCCCGCGGCGAAGACACCGTAATGGCGCCCGCTGACTGCTTTGCATACCTCGCCGGCCAGGCTCGCGGTGAAGGTATCTGCTTTGCGACCCCCGCGCTGGATTGGCTGGCGCCGTTGCTTGCTGCTTCCCAGTTTCACGACGCCCAGGTTGTCGCCGTCTCCGAGGTTCTCGCTCCGTCCATCGGGCGCCTCGGCCTGGAACGCGCGCTGGCCGGGGAGACGCTGGATGCACTCAGTCTCGACGCGCACTATGTGCGCTGCAGCGATGCCGAAGTTTTTGGTAAAGCGAAGTGAATTCTCCGGCTGTGCGAATTGTAGCGCGAAGGATCACTCCCGCCGACGTTCCGGCTGTGCTGGCTCTTCAGGCGCGTTCCTCAGAGGCCTCGCAATGGTCCGCCGAGGGATGTACGCGCGCTGCCGCAGGCGAATATCCGGCGTGGGTGGCAGGTGTGGGGGATGGCATACACGGTTTTTTGGTTATGCGCACCGCGGCCGATGAGTCCGAGATACTTAACCTGGCCGTGGAGCCGGAACGCCGCAGGCAGGGAATTGCTTCCGCGCTTTTGGCGGCAGCGCTTGTGGCTGCTCGCGCGGCCGGTGCCAAGAGCGTTTACCTGGAAGTGCGTGAGTCCAACGCGGTGGCGATCGCGTTTTACCGGAGCAGTGGTTTCGAACCCACCGGCCGGCGCGCGCGCTACTACCAAGACCCACCCGAAGCAGCCGTGGTGATGAGCCAGGCGCTTTTTTAGGATATTTGTCCGCCTCCTATGCACATGGCTGAGGGCTAACTACGGCTTCCACTACCCGGCCCACCTGACGCGTGAAAATTATTGCTGCGCGGTTTCTGCTATGTTACATTTCGATTGTTATGTAAATCCGCGTCTATCCGGAGGGAACCGATGTCCACCTCGCCCGAGGAACTCCGCGCACACCTGCTGGCCAGCAATGATGAGTACCAGCGCCTGGCCAGGGAACACTCGCAGTATGAAATGCAGCTCGAGCAACTGGTCAACTCCCCGTACTTCAACTCCGAAGACCTGATTCTTCAAATAGAGCTCAAAAAAATGAAATTGCGGCTGAAGGATCAGATGGAACGCATCGTCCTACGACATCAGAAGAATCATTCGGTTCGGGTGTAAAGAACGTCTCGCCCTTCCGCCATCTGGCGTAGAATAACGTGAGGGTGTGGGGATGTGCCCTCTCGATGCGCGATGGTTTCTGACGGTTACAAGTTTGCCGCCCCGCCGCTTGTGCTTGGCCTTCTGGCGTTGGTGCCCGGTTGGCACTGGCTGGCCGGCATACTGCTGTTCCTGGGAATTTTTGTACTCTACTTTTTTCGCGATCCCGATCGAGTGGCCCCTGCTTCTCCGGACGCGGTGGTTTCACCCGCCGACGGCCGCGTAGTGGAAATCGTTGAGGAATCCCTGGAGGGCGCGCCCGGACGCCGCATCAGCATTTTCCTTTCCGTCTGGGACGTTCACGTGAACCGCTCGCCGGTGGCCGGCACCATCCGTCGCGTGGACTACAAGCCGGGAAAGTTCTATGCCGCACTGCGCGCTCGCGCATCGCTAGAAAACGAACAGAACATCATTCGCGTTTCCACTCCGCACGGAGACATGGTCTTCAAACAAATTGCCGGTTGGATCGCGCGCCGCGTGCTCTGCTGGAAGGCAGTGGGTGACACGGTTCAGCTTGGCGAGCGTATCGGCATGATACGCTTCGGCTCGCGCACGGATGTGTGGCTCCCGCTTGCCGCCGAGATTGTCGTCAAGCGCGGCGACAGTGTGCGCGGCGGGGTTACCTTACTGGCGAGATGGAAATGAAAAATTATCCGTCATCGAAAGGTCTGGGACTGCGCCGTGGCGTCTACCTGCTGCCCAGCCTGTTGACTGTGGGCAATCTGCTGTGCGGTTACTACGCCATCTTCGTCACCTACAAAGGCGGAGCTCGGGAGTTTGACCACGCCGCAATTGCCATCGGTATTGCCAGTCTGTTCGACGCGCTCGACGGCCGCGTAGCGCGCGTCACCGGCTCCAATTCCGAATTCGGCAAACAACTCGACTCGCTGGCCGACATCATCAGTTTTGGCGTAGCTCCCGCGTTCCTGGCCTACGTGTGGGGGCTGCAGACCATTACCCAGAGCGTGGGACTGCCGCATCACACCGTGCAGATCGGCTGGCTGGTGACGCTCGGATTCGTGATCTGCTGCGCCTGGAGGCTGGCGCGATTCAATATTCAGGGCATGATGCCGGCTTCCGGGATGCGTTACTTCGTGGGTATGCCGTGCCCCGCCGCGGCGGCCCAGGTCGCTGCTGTCGTGCACTTTGAAAAAACGCCTCTGGACGACTGGCGCTGGGCATTCGTCTGGCTGGTGGTCATCGCTATTCTTGCGGCCCTGATGGTTAGCCGGCTCCGCTTCTACAGCTTTAAGGACCTGGGCTGGCAGATGCCGCAGCCTTCGCTGGTGGTAGTTCTGATGGCTCTATTTATCGGCGCCATCGTGTGGTATTCGGAAGAGGTGCTTCTGCTGATCGCCACGCTCTACACCCTGTCCGGGCTGGTGCTCTGGCTGACTCGTGCTGCGCGCCGCCGGCGTCCCGCTGCGCGCACCGCCTGAGTCCTTCGAATGCCTCCTTTAAACGGCCAGCCACTCCGCATCGGTATTGTCGGAGCATCCACTCTCCGCGGTAAAGAGATCGCGCAGATTCTCGACGAGCGCCCCCTGCCCGTTCCCGTCGCCGGCATCCGTCTTTTCGATGACCTCAGCCTGGCAGGAACGCTGACCGTGGCGGCGGGTGAGCCGGTGGTGGTGCAGACTCTGAATGAAGACAGCCTGCGCGGATTGCACCTGGTCTTTTTCGCCTGCGATGAATCCTTCAGCGCGATCCATTGGGCCGCCGCCCAGGCCGCAGGCGCGGTGGTTATTGATCTATCCGGCGCTGTGGCCACACTCGATTCAGCCGCGATTTCCATCCCCACCCTCAACGGCGCCCATTCAGAATCGAGCTTGTCTTCCGCTAAGCTGTTTTACTCCCCGGGCGCTGCGACCATTGTTGCGTGCACGCTAGCCCAAGGACTTCGCGAGCTGCGCGCCCGGCGTATCGCAGCGGTATTTTTTCAGCCGGTCTCCGAGCTGGGATTGGCAGGAATTGAGGAGCTGGAGAGCCAGACGGCAAAGCTGCTTTCGTTCCAGCCCTTTTCGCGCGAGGTGTTTGACACGCAAGTGGCTTTCAATCTGCTGGATCACTACGGACAATTGAGCCGCGCGCGTCTGGAGGATGTCCGCAACGCTACCGCGCGTGATGTGCGCGCCTTTTTGCGCGGCGCGCAGCCGCTCCCCGCCGTGCAGGTGGTTCATGCGCCGGTATTTTATTCACTGGCGTTCAGTATTTTCGTCGAGCTCCAACAGGCCGGCACTCCCGAGGCGCTGGGCCGGGCGCTCGCTGCGGTTGGAGTGAGCATCCCCTCGGCGGAGGATCCGCCGACCACTAATCTGACTGTAGCCGGTTCTCATGGCGTGACCATCGGTTCCATTCGGCGCGATCCCAATGTCGACTCGGGCTATTGGCTGTGGGGCGCGGTGGACAACATCCGCCTGGCCGCCGATAATGCCGTGCGCATCGCGGAGAAAATCATTGAACGTATCTGAGCGAGCCATGCGTGCAAGCTTCATGCGTGCAAGGTTCGCTGCATCTGGCGCTTGTTGGCTCGTGGTGTTTCTCTGTCTCGCAGGATCAGCCTGCGGCTATCACGTCGCTGGGCGCGGCAACGCTTTGCCGGCGGAGTGGAAATCCATCGCCGTTCCCGCGCTGACCAACCGCACTACGACATATCGTATCGAGCAGCGCCTTACCGAGGCTGTAGTTCACGAGCTGCTCGCTCGCACTCATTACCGCGTTGTTGCCGAAGAGAAGTCCGCGGATGCCGTTCTTCGCGGCGAAGTCACTTCCATTGAAAGCAGCGCCTTGCTGTTTGATACGGTCACCAATCGCGCCACGACCATGCTGGTGAACGTGCGGCTCTCGGTGAGACTGGTAGACTCGGCCTCGCAGAAAATCGTCTACGAAAATAGCGATTTTCTTTTCCGAGAGGAGTACGACATCTCCACCGACATTCCCAGCTTCTTTGAAGAGCAGGGCCCTGCGCTCGACCGGTTGTCACGCGATTTTGCCGGCGCGCTGGTCTCCACCCTGCTGGAGAACTTCTAATGCCGGAGCTCGAGCTTTCCCGTTTGCTGGCGCAGCTCGCAAAAAACACGCCGCCGGTGATCGTCCTTCTGGGCGAGGACTCTTACCTGCGCGATGCCTGCCGCAAACGCATCATCGAGGAAAACGTCCCGGTGGCGGCGCGTCTGTGGGCCGTGAACCGCTATTCCTTGCGCGACCAGACACTTGAGGAGATTCTTCAGCACGCGCAGACCGTGCCTATGCTTGCGTCCCGCCAGGTGATTCTTATCGCCGACGCCGAGCGCCTGGAAAAGCTTCCGGAGGATTCGCGCGAGAAGGCGGTGGCCGATCTCACCGCGTATCTCGCCGATCCTGCTCCGTTCACCGTGCTGGTTCTCGAAGCCGGCAAACTCGACGAACGCATGAAGCTGACGAAAGTGCTGCGTGAGAAAGCTGCCACCGTCCGTGTGAGCATGGATGACGTAAATACGAGCAAAAAAATCGAGTTTGCCGCGACTCTGGCGGGGCAGATGGCGGCAGATTCGGGCGTTTCCATCGATCCCGAGGCCGCCGAGCAGCTTGCCGATTGTCTTGATGGGGCCCTCGCTCAAATTCGCACTGAGGTCGAAAAGCTTGCTGTTTGGGTTGGAGCATCCGGAACAATTAAAATCGCCGATGTGCAGGCTCTGGTGGTTTCCGCGAAGAAGTATTCCGTCTGGCAGCTTGCCGAGCTGCTGGTGTCCGGCGAACGTTCCCGTGCACTTTTATTTCTCGATAGCGTGCTGCGCGACGGCGAGGAGCCGGCCGGTATTGTCGGCGCTCTGGCGTGGATGTACCGCAAGCTGATCGAGGCTCAGGAGTTGCCGCCTCAGACCAACAAATTTCAGGCCGCCGGGCGCCTGCGCATGCGCCCCGATACGGCAGAGCTTGCCATCCGCCAGTCGCGAGCCATTCCGCGGTGGCGCCTTTTAGCCGGGATTGAGGCGCTCTGCGGCGCTGACGACACTCTCAAGTCCGGACGCGCGGCCAACCCCAGAGCGGTGATGGAGTTTCTGGTCATGGGCCTGACGGCTACGTCCGCAGCCAAGCCTCGGCCCGGAACTTCGAGTTGAAGTAGCAGTCTCCCTGCCCACGAGATTTCTCCGGCGTTAACCACCTGAGCCTGCCTTTCTAGCTACTTTTCCACTGCTTTACTGGCTAAGCTTCGCGACCGCTTCAGCCGATGGACTAATCAAGGGACTACCGCATGCGGAGCGCGTCCGCATGTGGCGTGCGTCCGCATGTGGCGTCGTCCGGATGAGACGTGCGTCCCCATGAGACGTGCGTCGTCGCGCGCGCGAGGCCGGGTCTCGAGAGTCAGGAGAGTTGGGCTGAATGCACGAGAAAATGAGCGAGCGGCCGCCACAGACGATGGAGATTCTCCGCCATATTCCGGCGGTGTCTTATTTTTTCCTACTCGTGCTGATCCTGGCTAGCGCGGGCTGGTTCTTCACGTCGCTAAGGTTCTCGCGGCTGGAGATCGAATCACGGGAGACGAATGCTGTTGAGCTGGCCGCGAAACACATCAGCGCGGATCTTAAGGCTGTGATCAGCGATCTCAAGCTTCTTTCGGAAACGGTGGTCCTTGAAGACTATTTTGACCACCCCGACGAGCCCCACCGAAGAAAAGTGGATGCCTCGTTACTGCGCTGGAACAGCGCGAAAATTAATTATTTCGAGTTGCGATACCTGGACCTGAAAGGCCAGGAAATATCGCGCGCGGACCGGTTTTCGGGCCCCCCTCGCATCGTGCCGGTGGCCGAGCACCGGAATAGCGGAGACCGGCTTTACGTAGTCCGCACCCTGGCCAGCGCCAGAGGGGAAGTCGTGGCTTCGGCCTTCGATCTTTGGCGCGATAGGGACGCAATCAGACAACCTCCGACGCCCACCCTCAGGATGTGTACCGCCCTATACGATCGGCATGATCAACTGAAGGGAATATTGACGATTAACTACGACGGACAACGCATTCTCGAAGCGTTGCGTGCCGACACGCTAAGTTCCGAAGGACGGCTTCAACTCGTTAATGCCGACGGTTATTGGCTGAAGGGCCCCACCCCTGGTGACGAGTGGGGCTTTCAACTTCCCGGGAGGAAAGATCGCACCTTCCCGCGCAAGTATCCGCTGGTATGGGCCACGATCTCCACCGTCGAATCCGGGGTCCTCTATTCGCCGAAGGGATTTTTTGCATTCCGCACAGTATCTCCGCTGCCCGCCAACGAGGAACAGCTTTACAACCCTTCGAGGTACGCCCCTTCTACTTCCAAGGCAGATTTTTCCTATCCGTGGAAGATCGTGTCCGTGGTCCCGGCTGCGATCCTCGATGCGCAGGCGAAAAAGCTGAGGACGCAATTGGCCGCAGTGGATTCGCTGGCGCTGATTCTGATCTTCGCCGTGTCCTGGTTCACCGCCCACAGCCGCGTAAAACAAGGGCGCGCCTTGATGGCCATGAAGCAGCAGGCCGAACTGCTCAACTTGACGCGAGATGCCATCATCGTTCGCGACCTCAATCACACCATCCTGTCGTGGAGTCACGGCGCCGAGAAAATGTACGGTTGGACGGAGGATTACGCTATTGGGCGGAACTACCTTGAGCTTCTCAACCCTCGTAGCCCGGTAGGATGGGACCAGGTCTTTCTTATGCTGCTCTCGAAGCAACTGTGGTCCGGAGAAGTGGTTTCGGTCCGAAAGGACGGCAGCGAGATCACAACTCTGAACCGCCTGACTCTGGGGAAAGTCGCGCCTGGAGTTCCTGCCGCCATTCTCAATATCGCCACGGACATCACCGATCGCAAACGGGCGGAGAAAGAGCTGGAGTCGGCCAAAGAGGCGGCCGAAGCGGCCAGCCGCGCCAAGAGCGAATTCCTGGCGGTGATGAGCCACGAGATCCGCACGCCGATGAACGGGGTCATCGGCATGGCCGGACTTCTTCTGGATACGCCACTAAGCACCGAGCAGCGCGAATACGCCGAGACTGTGCGGCATTCCGCCGACGCGTTGCTCACCATCATCAATGACATCCTCGATTTCTCGAAGATTGAAGCGGGCAAGATGTCCATCGAACCGATCCCCTGCGATTTGCGCAACGCCGTCGAGGAAGTAGCCGAGTTGATGGCGGCAAAAGCTCGAGAGAAGGGACTGGACTTGATTCTGCGTTACTCGCCGGACGCGCCTCGCCGCGTAATCGCCGACCCTGGACGCATCCGGCAGATCCTGATCAACCTGGCCGGTAATTCCATCAAGTTCACTTCCCAAGGCCACGTCTACATCAGCGTCGAATGTGAATCGATTCTCGAAGAACAAGCGCAATTACGCTTTTCCGTGGAAGACACCGGTATCGGAATTCCCGCCGATAAGCTCGGCACCATATTCGAGCGCTTCACCCAAGCCGACGCTTCCACCACGCGCCGGTTTGGCGGCACCGGTCTGGGGCTGGCCATTTCAAAACAGCTGACCGAGCTGATGGGCGGGTCCATGGGTGTGGAGAGCCGCGCGGGCCACGGTTCAAAATTCTGGATTACTTTGCCTCTGACTGTGGACCGCTCGCCGGAGGTGGACGCTCTGCCGAAGTCAGACCTCTCCGGCGTCCGGGTTCTCGGTGTGGACGACAACCCCACCAATCTCTTTGTCCTCCGCGAACAGCTGAATAGCTGGGGAATGCGGAACGACATGTCCAGCTCCGCTGAAGACGCTTTATGTCTGCTGCGTGCGGCTCGCGCCGCAGACGATCCCTACCAGATTGCCGTCCTCGACCAGCAGATGCCGGATATGGACGGCGAGACTCTCGCCCGGACCATCAAAGCCGACCCGGAACTACGAGACACCGCCCTGGTCATGCTCACCTCGATGGGCATGCGTGGCGATGCCACGAGAATGCGCGAGGCGGGTTTCGACGCCTATCTGGTGAAGCCCGCTCGGCAGGCACAGTTGTTCGACACGCTGGGCATGGTGTGGGCCGCACGAGCGCACACAGCATCGCGGGAGCTAGTCACCGGTCACACGTTCTTGGGGACGCGCGCCGCACACCCCATGGCTTCGTCGATCGCCGGCTCTTCAAGTTCGGCTGCCTGTCCGGCAGCGGTCCGCGGCAGGATTCTCGTCGTGGAAGATAACAGCGTGAATCAAAAAGTGGCCACGCGCCTTCTCGAAAAAATGTCTTATCGCGCCGATGTGGCTGCCGATGGCAGCGAAGCCCTACGAATGATTGAGTTATTGCCCTACGACGTGGTGCTTATGGACTGCCAAATGCCGGTCATGGACGGTTATGAGGCGACGCGCGAAATCCGCAGTCGTGAAGCCAACGGGACCCACCGCGTCATCATCGCCATGACCGCGAATGCCATGCATGGCGATCGCGAACGCTGCATCGCGGCGGGCATGGATGATTACATCAGCAAACCAATTCGCGCTCCCGAGCTTGCCGCGCTGCTGGACCTGTATGTGCGCAAGCTCGTGCCGGTAAAAGTTGCGGAACGCGCGGACGCCACCAAGTGAAATTGCGCACACGAACGCTGCTCGTCGTCGGCCTGTCCCTGGCAGGTCTGATTGCAATTCTGTACTCGGTGGCGCGACTTTCTATACAGCGCAGTTTTGCAGCCCTGGAGGCGGACGACACCAGGCAGAACCTGGCGCGCGCCAGCGCTGTGCTGGCTGACGATCTCTCCAGCCTCGACCAGACCGCCAGTGATTACGCCGCCTGGGACGATACCGTTGAATTTGTGGCCGGCAAGAAGCCGACGTTTCCGGTCAGCGAGTTCCCCGACGAGTGGTTTCCGCGCCTGCGGATCGACTTCGTAATGATTTTCGATGCTCATGGACGGCAGATATTTAACAAGGGCTACGACAAGACGGCGGGAAAAGAGGCGGAAATTCCGGGCGGTCTCCGCGCGCACCTGGCGCCCGGCTCCCTGCTTTTGCGCCCCGCGGACCCGGGAAGCAGGGTGCTGGGGATCGTGCTGCTCACCTCCGGCCTGGCGCTGATCGATTCTCAGCCGATTCTCGACAGCAAAAGCCGCGGACCGAGTCACGGAACGTTTGTGATGGGGCGCAAATTAGACGCCGCGGAAATCGCCCGCCTAGCTGAAATTGCCCACCTCCTGTTGACGGTGCACCGCCTCGATACCCCCGGGTTGCCGGGAGAGGTCGAATCCGCGCGTTCCGCGCTCTCGCCGTCCTCGCCAACCTTTCTGCGGCCGCTCAATTCCCAGGATGTCGCCGGATATGGATTGCTTCAGGACATCTACGGAAAAAACGATTTGATTGTGCGGGCGGTGATGCCTCGAAAAATCGTCCAGCAGGGCGAAAGGACGCTGTTTCATTTCCTGGTGGCCTTGCTGATGGCGGGATTCGTGTCCGGGCTGGTGACCGTGCTTCTGATGGAAACGCTGGTTCAGTCGAGGGTGATCCGGCTGAGCGCCAGCGTGGCCGCGATCGGCGCCAGCAGCGACCTCTCCGCGCGGGTGCCGCAGGAGGGAAGCGACGAAATTGCCGGGCTGGGCGCAGCGATAAACCGCTTGTTAGAGGCGCTCGAAAAATCGCGCCACGAGCTTCACCAGGCAAAGGAGGCCGCAGAATCCGCCAGCAGCGCCAAAGGTGAATTCCTGGCGGTGATGAGCCACGAGATTCGCACGCCCATGAATGGCGTGATCGGCATGGCCGGTCTGCTGCTGGACACTCCACTCAATTCGGAACAGCGTCAATACGCGCAGACGCTTCGCGACTCCGCCGACACGCTGCTGAATATCATCAATGACATTCTGGACTTCTCGAAAATTGAAGCGCGCCGCATCAGTCTTGAATATATTCCTTTCGACCTTCGCCTGGCCGTGGAAGACACCGTGGATCTGCTGATGATCAAGTCCGCCGAAAAAAATATCGAGCTGATTTTGCGCTACGCCCAGGACGTGCCGGCGCGTGTGATCGGGGACCCCGGCCGCATACGGCAGGTTTTGATGAACCTTCTGGGGAACGCTATCAAGTTCACGGAGCACGGCCATGTCCTGCTGGCTGTCGAGAGGGAGAAGCAGACCGGCGGCAACAGAATTCGTTTCACCGTCGAAGATACGGGAATCGGCATTGCCACCGACAAACTCGATCACATTTTCGAGCAGTTCACGCAAAGCGATTCCTCTACCACGCGCCGATACGGCGGCACCGGCCTGGGCTTGGCCATCTCCAAACAGCTTACCGAGTTAATGGGTGGATCGATCGGTGTGCGCAGCCGGCCCGGTGAAGGTTCGTCGTTTTGGATTGCCTTGCCGCTGGCGCTCGATCCCCGTCCTGCTATTGTGCCGCTGCCGAAGGGCGACCTCACCGGTGTACGTATTTTGGCGGTCGACGATAATGCCAACAATCGTTTGGTCCTGAGCGAGCAGCTGGCCAGTTGGGGACTGCGCTACGACATCTGCGGCAGCGGTGCCGAGGGTCTGGCGCTCATGCGCGCCGCTCGCGCCGCCGGCGAACCCGTGGATATCGCGATCCTGGATCAGCAAATGCCGGTGATGGAAGGAGAAGCGCTGGGCCGCGCCATCAAGGCCGACCCCAGTCTGAAGGAAACGATCATCTTGATGCTCACATCCACAGGAGTTCGCGGGGATGCCAGCCGCGCCAGGGATGCCGGGTTTGCCGCCTACCTCACCAAGCCGGTACGCCAAACCGTGTTATTTGATTCGCTGGCAACTGTCTGGGCGGCGCGCGCGCAGGAGGGAACCGCGCCACTGGTCACCCGGCATACGCTTGGTGAGTCCAGTGCTGCCGCAGATATCTCCACGGGGTCGGGCAATGCGGATCGCCTCCTGCAAGGGCGCGTGCTCGTTGTCGAAGACAATGCGGTGAACCAGAAAGTGGCCTCGCGCCTTCTGGAAAAACTTGGCTTACGGGTGGATGTGGCCGCGAACGGCAGCGAGGCCGTGGAAATGATCGAAATTCTGCCCTACGACGTGGTGATGATGGATTGCCAGATGCCGGTTATGGACGGCTTCGAAGCTACGCGAGAGATACGTCGCCGCGAAGCGCAGGGCGGGACGCATCGTGTGATCGTTGCCATGACCGCCAACGCCATGCAGGGCGACCGCGAGCGCTGCCTGGCCGCGGGTATGGACGATTATCTCAGTAAGCCGATCCGCATACCGGAGCTCGCTCACCTGCTCGGGCGGTATCTCAAGAGATCGGTGCCTGAGAACGCCCGCGAGGCGAGGCAAATCGTGATCAGCGGATGATTCGGGGAGTTGACTGCTCAGGCCTTCGCGGGCCGGCGAAGCTTGTGCACGGCCAGTGTCATCCGCGACTTGTAGCGGTTACCGGTGTTTTCTTTCAGCGCGCCCAAACGGATGGCGTTATCAATCGCCGCCATGGTGGGGGAGACCAGCTTTTCCGCCGCGGAAACATCGCCGCCCGCCAGCGTGGCGCGCATCTTCTTGATCGCTGTGCGCACGCGCGATCGGTTGGCCCGGTTCACTTCTGTGCGGTGAATCGTCTGCCGGATGCGCTTGAGCACCGACTTTTTCTTCTTCTTCTGTTTCCTAGCTGCACCCTGGGCCATTCATAACTCCTTCTCATCTTGCGGCAAACTTAGTAGAGTATCGGACGGTCGAAGGGATGTCAATTTGGTTATGAATGCGGCTCCGGCGGAACACACTCTGCGCGACGACCTGCGCCTGCTGGTAAATTCGCATTACCCGCTCATCGCCGCGGAGACCTCGGAGGAAGACCGTCTCGAAGAGATGCTTGCCGCCATCGCCGGTGAGATTAATGTTCCGCTGCTGATCTGGAGCGTGACCACCGGCCTTTGCCGCCGCACCACTCCCGGGGCCATCTACGGCACCGAAGATCCCGAGAAAGCCCTGGGCAATATTGCCGCCATGCATGGCGACGGCATCTACCTGCTCAAAGATTTCACCCGTTACCTGCAGCAGGATAAAGTCCTGCGCCGCCTGCGCGAGCTTGCTGAGCAGTTCCGCAATGCACGCCGCTCGATCGTCCTCTCTGCGCCTGCGGTGGAAATCCCGCCGGAGATCGAAGCCGAAATCGTGCACTTTCATCTCTCGCTGCCCGACGTGGCCACGCTGCTCCCTGTGGTGCAGGCGGCCTTGGCCGATGCTGCGAAGGAGGCGCCCCTCAAGATCGATCTGGATGCGGCCGGCGTGCGCCAGTTGGCCTGCAATCTCTCCGGGCTAACCCTGGAAGAGGCGCGGCGCACCTTGCGCAAATGCCTGCTCGATCATCGCCGTGTGGACGTCATCACTCTGGCCGCCGTCCTGCAAGCCAAGCGCGCTTCGCTTCCGCAGGATGGCCTGCTCGAATTCGTCAAGACCGACGCCACTTTTGCCGACGTTGCCGGCCTCTCCGCGCTTCGCCAGTGGCTCGAGAAGCGCCGCGGCGCGCTGACCCCGGAAGGCCAGAAATTTGGCCTGGAGCCGCCCAAAGGCATCCTCATCACCGGTGTACAAGGTTGCGGCAAAAGCCTTTGCGCCAAGGCGGTGGCCGGGGAATGGGGTTTGCAACTGGCGCGTTTCGATGCCGGCGCGCTTTACGATAAGTACGTTGGCGAATCCGAAAAGCGCCTGCGCAAGACTCTCGAGCTCGCCGAAAAACTCGCTCCCGTGGTTCTGTGGATCGATGAAATTGAAAAGGCCTTTGCTTCCTCGGGCGGTTCCGAGGCCGACGCCGGACTTTCGCAACGCCTGCTGGGCACTTTTCTCACCTGGCTGCAGGACCGGCCCGGCGGCGTATTCATTACCGCCACATCGAATGACATCTCGCGGCTGCCTCCCGAGCTGCTGCGCAAGGGGCGCTTCGACGAGATCTTCTTCGTCGACCTGCCAGACGCCGCGGCGCGCGCCGAGCTGTTCCGCATACACCTCCAGCGTCGCGGCCGCGTAGCCGCGGAGTTCGACCTGGCCGCGCTCGCCGCAGCCAGCGACGGCTTCAGCGGTGCGGAGATCGAGCAGGCCGTTGTCGCTGGACTCTACACCGCGTTTTCGAAAAAAGTTCCGTTGTCCACGCAGGTCCTCGCCGCGGAAATCGCCGCCACCCGGCCTCTTTCCGTCACGCGCCGGGAAGACATCGAAGCACTGCGTGCCTGGGCCCACGAGCGCGCCGTGCCGGCGAATTAACCGTCGCGCGCCTCGTCACCGAGCCGCCTCGCCGCGCGCTTACCTGCTACTCTTACCTGCTGTTTTCACCGAGTTTTGACGCCCGCGGGATTTCAAGTACTCTTGAACGTCAATTCTTTTCGTGCGTGAGTAGATGCCGACCCTTTCCAGCGCAACACAATACTTTCACTGCCGGCGCGAATGCCGGCGCCAGCAGGTGAGCAAGCCCCTGCTGGGCTTGGCCGCAGTGTTCTTTCTGCTGTTCGCATGGCCCGCCCTCGCGGAAAAGGTCGAGAGTCTTCAGCCCCATGGCTATGTAAACGATTTCGCCGGCGCCCTCGACTCCCAAACTGCGGCGCGGCTCACCGCGATCTGCCAGGAAGTCGACCAGAAAGCTCAGGCGCAGATCGCCGTGGTCACCGTGCATACTCTCGACGGGATGGAAGCGCAGCCGTTCGCGACGCGATTGAACGAGCGTTGGAAAGTGGGCTACAAGGGCAGCGATCGCGGCGCCATCATCCTGCTGGCGGTCGATGATCATAAGTACTGGTTTGAAGTCGGCTATGGACTCGAGCCCATTCTGCCCGACGGCAAAGTTGGCGGTTTCGGGCGCGAAATGGTCCCGCTGCTTCGCCGGGGTGACACCAACGGCGCCGTGCTTTTAGCCACTTCGCGCGTCGCGGAAGTAATTGCGACGGAGCGCGGAATTCACCTGGATTCACTCGTCGCCACGCCACGCGATGTCCAGCGTGCACCCGCACAATCGAGTCGCGAATACAATTCGAATTCCGGCTTCTTATTGCTCAAACTGTTGATAATCGTTGTCCTTTTGGTAGTCCGGCTTATTTATCGGGGTATCTTCGGTGGGCGTCGACGCAGCCCTTGGTTTGGTGGGTGGTATGGCGGCGGTTTTGGCGGTGGCGGCAGTTTTGGTGGCGGTGGTGGCGGTGGAGGATTCGGCGGGTTTG
>JAAFGT010000029.1:0-11077 GCA_010365215.1 Acidipila sp.
GAGACCACCAGGTTTACCGCTGATCCCGGATTCACCAAGGTCCCTGAAACCGGGCTCTCGCTGATTACGTTTCCGGCTGGCACCGTGTTGCTCGACGCTGTGGTGACTGTGCCGAGTTTTAACCCTGCGTTCGTTATCGCCGTCGTCGCAGCCGCTTGAGTTAGCCCCACGACGTTGGGCACCGCCACCGGAGCTGGACCTGAGGAGACTACCAGGTTTACCGCTGATCCCGGATTCACCAAAGTCCCTGAAACCGGGCTTTCGCTGATTACGTTTCCGGCTGGCACCGTGTTGCTCGACGCGGTGGTGACCGTGCCGAGTATCAACCCTGCATTCGTTATGGCCGTCGTCGCAGCCGCTTGAGTTAGCCCCACGACGTTGGGTACTGACACTGAAGCAGGATTCACTGTCAGCGTGGCCGCAGTCGTCGTTGCCGTACCGGCCGAGTTCGTAAATACTGCTCGGTACTTGTTGCCGTTCTGCGCCAGCACCACATTGAAGCTCAGCGTCGTGCTGGTTGCTCCACTGAGGTTCGTAAACGTCGTACCCCCGTTCGTGCTCACTTGCCACTGCACGGTGGGAATGGGGGTCCCGCTGGCCGCCGCAGTGAAGGAAACGAGCGAGCCATTGGTGACGGCCTGGGCCACGGGATTCAACGTGATTACCGGAGCCTGGGAGCTCCCAAGTGTAAACGTTGCAGTGACCGACGACTGGACGGAGCTCAGGGTGACTGAGCATGCTCCCGAACCCGTACAGGCCCCTCCCCACGCGGTAAACGTCGAACCAACCGCCGGCGTCGCAGTGAGCGCAACACTTGATCCCTGGGCGAATACCGCAGAACACCGGGAATTACAATTGATCCCGGACGGATTGCTGCTGACGGAACCCGCGCCGTTCCCCTGCAGAGTAACTGTCAGTCCAGCAGGCGCCAGAGTAGGAGCCGTAAGAGCCTGGTAGTCCGCGATATTTGGTTCCGGAACGACAGGCCGCGGGAGTTGAGCGCCCAAAGAGAGCTCAACTGAATCACGGAAGCCATAGGTAAGATTTGACCAATCATCACGGCCCGTGAGGACCGCATCGATGGCCCCGGACTTGTTGAGGTCCTGCGCCGGGGCAGCCCCAATCATTCCGTCGAAATTCCAATCGAGGGCTCCCGACCCAAAGCCAATGAGGGAGGCAAAGTTGGCACCGACGGGGAGTGCCCACTGAGTCCGGGTGCCGGCGGCTGCGCCAATGCCCCCCGCTTCATTGAGGGCGGCTTCATTCAGATTGGCCAGCGCGGGCGCACGAGAATAATCGAGAGTACGGTTGGTGCGACACTTCAGGTTCATACCGAACATTTTGCAATCGGGGGCAGCCATGTTGAAGGTAGCAAAGCCAACACCATTAAACTGAAACCAATAATTCATGATGCTGAGGTAGTTGGGCTTGTAATTGGCGAAAAGGTCGTCGCCACCATGAAAGAGACCCAGGCTGTGGCCTCCTTCATGCATGAACGTGCTGGCCTGCAAGTCACCCCACTCTGCATCCAGTGTAGTTCCCCAGGTGTTGCCAAGGCATTGGGCCCAATTGGCGAAGTCGGTTGCGGTTGCCGAACAGGGATTGGGGTTAACAGGTGCAACCGCCAAAGTAACGATGAAATCGTTGCCGCGCAATTTGGCGATACCCGAGTTGGCCGCGCCGTCGAACTGGTCGCCGAAGATGTCGTAACGCACCGCCAAGCTCCGGGCGCCGAGAACGCTCGCGCAATTGGCGACACCGCGCTCTGCCACGGTGCCAAAATGACCGGTACACGTTCCAGTGCCCATCTTGATGTTCTGAAAACTGCCGGGAGTAGTAGCCGGGGCCGGGGACGACCACAGCATGTTGGTGACTTCCGCTATGGCTTCGTCCACTTGCACGTGCAGATTGATGCCGGTAACACCATCAGGATTTGCAACCGGCGCGGCATTGAAAGCTGCAACGACTCGAGGGATGGGGAGCACGGCAACAGCCAGAGCCTTGCCAGTATAGGGATTGATCCCCGGCTGATGAGTATGCTGGCCCGCCGCAACCGCGCACGAGGAACCATTCCCGCTGATCGTGCCGGTGCACATGTAATCGACCTCGAAATAAAGGTCTTTGTGCCTGAAGTTGGGAGGCGAGGCCGGGTCCAGCGTGGCGAGATTCAGATCTATGGCTCCGTCGCCGTCGAAATCGATGCCGAATTCTTCCCAGTGATCGGGGAGGCCGTCTCCATCGGTGTCCTCATGCGTGCCGCGAAGTATCATTTGCGTGTTCGCGCTGGTGGATACCCAGAAGGCAACTTCGTGGTCGCCGGGAACCGCAACGCGGGCCACACCGACTTCGTCGACGGTTGCGGCGGCGATGGGATCAAAGACGGAGATGGCGGTTACGGTCGTGGCGGAGCCCAGCTTGTCGCCAACCTGAAGAATGGGCATGGGCTTGTGAATCTTGGGTACGATGGAACCGCCGACCAACTTGAGATCTACCTGCACCGTCCACAGCCCGGAATTCGCAGAGAATAAATTTAGCGCGCTCGCCACATTCGGCGTCGCAATAAACGACACCACGATGGTGTCGCCGTCCAATCCCGGGGCGCCGAAATCCGTGTGAATGACGCCAATGCGCTGCTCCCACTCCGCACTGGACGCGGCGAACTGCGCGGGGTCGAAGGTCTTGAAGTAGACGGGAACGGAGGGGCCCACAGCGGCAGGTAGGTTGTCCTCAATTTCTCCTACTGCCGTGCACGTCTCACCGGGGTCGCAGTAACCGTCCCAATTCGTGCCGGCTGGGGCGGGAAATGCGTTCATGTCTTCTACGCATTTGGTGCCTAAAACCCCGCCGACAGCGGTGCACGATACTCCAGCCACTTGGGCGGGCGCAGAAAAGCCGGCAACGCGGATAATGCGCACTGCAGAATTGTTTTGAATGATAGCGATAAAGATGCCCGGACCAGGGTTCGTTCCCCACAATGCTGCTCCAGCTGCACTCATGTCGCCGGCAAATGCGACGATCACGCCATCCCGGCTGACGCCGGGGCTCATGCCGACCGTGTTGAAATCCGTGGTTGTGTTCGCGACCGAGATGGGGCTGAGCAACGTATTGTCATAACGGACGATGGGGTTTGTATCCAGGCTTCCATTACGCACGATCACAAAACCATTGTCGTCGATCACCGGACGCAAGGGAGTGTTCAGGAAGAGTTGATTGTAAGGGGGAAATAAGGCCGAGTTAGGCGTGGCGAGCAGGGAGCTGAAATTCTGATCGAGCGCGCTGAACACCACCTGGCCGGAGTTATTGATCGCAGGCTGTGAAAATACCGAAGCAAATGGATCCGTCGGAAAACCGCCGCGGGCGATCAATGTAAACACTCCGGAAGCATTGCCTTGCCAAATGCGAACCAGACTCGGCGGCGGTGATCCTGGAATGGTGTCGCGGGCGGCGATTTGCAGCAGATTGGTGATCTGAACGGCGCGGCCAAATTTTCTTCCCGAACTCGTGAACCCCTGAGAAATCCAAATGGGGGCTACCTGCAGGTCCTGAGTAAAGACGCCCTCAAAATTTCCGGCGCCAATCTGGCCGACGAACGCCACCGTGCCTTTGTCGTTGATGGAGGGCTGGTCGCCAAAGCCCGTTAGGGTCCCCGCGGCGGTCACATCTCCCGTTTTTGCGACGACATCAAACTTATAGTACTTTCCCGGCCAGCAGGCAGGTGGATTGCAAACTTGTGCCTGAGCGACGGCCCCGAACGCCAAGTAACAAAATGAAATCAGAATAAGATACGGGAAGACGCGGGGGCGTGGGACCATCCGAATTCTCCTTGATCGTTTACGTCAGAATTAGGGAAGGCAGTCGCGAAAAGCTGCGCATCTATACTATGCGGCAATAATTTCTGTCAAGTTGGAATAATAGCAGGCCTATCAGCAACCGGCGGGAGCCGTACTCTCGGTACCAGAAATCCTGCTGCGAATTGCTATCGCTTAACCGGTATTTAAAGAATTCCCATCAGGAATCCGACGGCATTAATTTCGAGACGAAATGGAGGAGCGTGTGGTGGCGAGAAGCCCTGCCTTGGTTGGTCACGGGAATATTCCGCCGAGACGCCATTCAGTTTTACCCGCTTTGTGTGCCTTGTGCCGCGCCCTTAGATCACTCGGACCATGAGTGGAATGCTCTGCGAGACGCCGCCGCTGGTGGCGGTGACATTGATCGTGTAAAGGCCCGGCGGCGTGGTGGGCGCACCGGGGATTGCCGGGGAGGCGCTGCTGCCGCAGCCGGCGCACGTGACGATCAGGAGCAACAGCGCCAGCGCGGGCGCGAGACGGGCCAGGCGAGTCTGCGGGGCGAACCGCCGCACCAGTCCGAGCGCCGCCAGTGACGCCAGCCACAGCACGATAATTTGCGGCGGCATGCCTGTAGGCAGATTCATGGGCGCGCCGGGTATTTCTGCTGTGGCGCAATTGGTGCGCAGCGTCACTACCAGGGTGATCGGCGTGGAGCCGTTCAGCACGGCTGAAGACGGCGACACCGCGCAAATCGTCGTGGGTATCGGCGGGCCGCAGGTAAACGTCACCGGGCCGGAAGAGCCCGGCGCCGGAGTCACCACGATGGTGAAGGTGGCGGTGCTGCCAGGCTGCACGCTCACTTGCGTGCCCGTTCCCGGCGCGGGCGTGATCGTGAAATTGGTGGTGCCGCCGGTGCCTGTGCCAGTGAGCGCGACGCTCTGCGTGCCCGGCGCGGCGTTGTCGGTTACCACTAACAGAGCGCTTTCCGCCCCCGAGGTCGACGGCGTGAAGATCACGTTGATGGTGCAGCTGGAATCGGCTGGCACTGTCGGCAGGCAGTTGCTGGTCTGCGAAAAATCTGCGGCGTTGGGGCCGGTGAAGCCAATGCTGGCGACGTTGATGCCAATTGACACACTGGCCGAGAGATTCACCGACATCGGCGCACTGGGCGTTCCCTGCGTCGCCGTGCCGAAATTGAGGCTGGTGGGAGAGAGCGTCGCGGTCACTGGGGAGGTACCCGTGCCGCTCAACGCCACGCTTTGTGTTGCGGGCGTGGCGTTATCGGCAAAGTTGAGGGTGGCGTTCTCGGCGCTGCTTTGCGTGGGTGTGAAGGTCAGCGTTACCGTGCATGTGCCGCTGGCCGCTACCGGTGTTCCCACTGCGCAGGTTGTCGAGACGATGGTAAAGTCCGCGGAATTCCCGCCGCTGAGGCTCGGAGCTGAAGTGAAATTCAGCGCCCCCGTTCCAGTATTGGTCAGCGTCACCACCTGCTGCGCGCTGGTGGTGCCTACCGGCACATTCCCGAAGTTTATATTCGCCGGCAGGCTCACCACCGGATTACCGGAGGAAGCCTGCAACGTCGCTATGGCCGTGCCAGGCGGCGCGTTATACGTAAAATTCCACACGCTGTTCGGCGCAGTGGGGAAATTATTGGATACAAATGTTCCGGTCAGCGTGGTGGCCTGCACCAGGGTGAGGCTGTTGCCGATAGCGGGAGTGAAACTGACAGGTGTGTAGAAAAGTCCTCCGCCTACGGTCGCCGCGCCGTTGACCACGAGCTGCGAGAAGCCGGTGTTAGGCGTCGTGCCGGAGAGCAAGCCGAAAATCTTGCTCACGTTATCGATCGAAAAGCTACCGTTGATGTTCACGGTGCCGGGGAAATTTCCGGGACCAAAAATGGAGAGAGCAGCGCCGCCGGTGATCGACACGTTCCCTGCCAGAATTCCGGGATTGGCAATCAGCCCGCCGTTGCTAGCGCTGATGGAGACCGCGCCAATGATCCCCGCGTTATTCAGAAAGATGCTGCCGCCGGGTATGTTGATCGCGGCCAGAGCCGTGGACGATGACCCGGCGTTGAAATTCACGGTGGCGGTGCTGCTCACCAGCAGCGTGCCCGCCGGGCTGCTCACCGGGCCGGAGATGGGCCCGCTCAAATTCAGGGTGGCTCCGGGCGACACCCGCAGCGTGGTTCCGGCGGCGAAAAATATTTGCCCGCTGCTGCTGTCGTTGGAGACATTGGTCAGGCTGATGGTTCCGCTCAGCAGGCTCAGAGTCCCGGTGTTGTTAAGCTTCACGGCGTTGAAGTCGGTGGTCCCGGTTCCCGCCGATTTTTGTAAAGTTCCGGCGTTATTGAAAACGCCAAACTTACCGGCTGGCGCGGAGATGGGCAGGTCATTCTGAATGTCGAAGGTGAAACCGGTGCCTTGATTGAATGTCGCCGTATCCATGGTGAGCTGGCCTGATCCCGACATCACCGCATTGCTGGCGCTGTTGACGGTGCTGCTGACCAGCGTCACCGCTCCGGTGATCGCCAAACCGCCGTTGGTATTGGCCACTGAGTTTGGACCGATGGTTCCGCCGCTCCAGGTGACCAATCCCCCGAAGGTATACGTGCCGCTGCCGAGCGTTCCCGAAAGGTTTGCCGCACCGGAAACATTGAGTCCGCCGGTGCCGCTGAGCGTGCCCTGCAAAACCAGCCCGGCGATGGACGGCGTGGTGGATAGCGTGGCGCTGTCTCCCGCAGGGACGCAGGCGGTGTCGGTAGCGGCAGGCAGTCCGGAAGGAGTCCAATTTCCCGCGGTCTCCCAGGCGCCGCTGGCGACGTTAAAAGTCTTCGAGCAGGTGAGGCCTCCGGCCGGCGAGTTCACAGTGAAAACCTGGGCGCTGATTTCTCCGATCAGTTGCTGCGCTACGCCCGAGGAGTTGGCGTCCTGACCATCGGTGGCAAAGGCGTAGACGATGTGGGTGCCCAACGGCAATGCGGCAGGTGCGGTGCCGGAGAAGTTTCCACCGCCGCTGGGCGTGGCGACAACCCAGGGCCGGTATCCAGCTGGAAGTAGACGTTCTCAATCGCGGGAGCGTTGGGAGTGAAGGCGGTCGCCGCCGTAAAATTAAACGTTGGCGTGGCGTTTGTTGTAACGCCGCCAGGTATGGCCGCGATAGTCGTGGTCAGCGGTATTGCTTGTACCTGCTGCTCAGTGATTACCGATACGTTAAAGCCGCCGGTATTGACCGCATAAATGGTGTTGGTTACCGGATTCACCGCGACGGCAGAGGCCGCGCCCCCTGCTGTGGCTACATTGTTCGCGGTGTTGGTGGGCCCGTCAATTACCGTCACGAAGAGCCTGCTTTGATTGGCCACGTAAATCTTATTGGTCACCGGGTTCACCGCAACATCACGGGGGCTGACCCCGACGGCTACCGTGGTCGCAGTGTTAGCGGCTCCGTCGATCACCGTCACAGAACTGCCGCCGAAATTTGCCACGTAAATTTGGTTGGTCAGCGCGTTCACCGCCACGGCAAAGGGGTTCGTCCCAGCGGCTACCGTGACCGTGCCGTTGGTGGCCCCGTCGATGACCGTTACGTTGCTGCTGTTCTGGTTGGCCACGTAAATCTTGTTGGTCAGGGGGTCTACCGCCACGGCGCTGGGTCTCATTCCGGCGGTTACGGTTACGGTGGAGTTGGTGGCGCCGTCGATCACCGTGACGTTGTCGCTGCCGTTATTGGTGACGTAAATTTTGTTGGTCACCGGGTTCACGGCGACGGCATCGGGATTCGTTCCGGCAGTAACCGTGCTGGTCGCGTTGGTGGCCCCGTCGATCACCGTCACGTCGCCGCTGCCACCGTTGGTAACGTAAATCTTGTTGGTCGCCGGGTTCACCGCCACGGCATTGGGTCCCGACCCAGCAGGAACCGTGCTCGTAGTATTGCTGGCCCCGTCGATCACCGTGACATTGTTGCTGTTGATATTGGCTACGTAAATCTTGTTGGTCACCGGGTTCACCGCTACATCAATGGGGATGTTCCCGGCGGTTACGGTAGTCGTTGCGTTGGTCGCCCCATCGATCACTGCTACGGTGTTGCTTCCATTGTTGGTCACGTAAATCTTGTTGGTCACCGGATTCACGTCAAGCGAAGTGGGGGAACTCCCCACGGTTACCGTGCCGGTGAGGTTGGTGGCCCCGTCGATCACCGTCACGTCGTTGCTCCCGTTATTCGCCATATAAATCTTGTTGGTCACCGGGTTCACGCCCACACCATTTGGTCCGGTCCCGGCAGCCACCGTGGTCGGCGTGTTCGTGGCTCCGTCGACCACGGTCACGTTGTTACTGCTGGAATTGGCCACGTAAATCTGGTTTGTGGTGGGATTGACCGCCACGGCAGCGCCGGTGCCGCCGGTGACTACGGTGGTCGGAGAGTTGGTGACCCCGTCGATGACCGTCAGCGTGGCGGTACGAAGGCCATTATTGGCCACGTAAATCTTGTTGGTGACCGGGTTGACCGCCACGGCAAAGGGTCCGGAACCGCCTGTCACCGTTGAGGTGCCGTTGGTGGCCCCGTCGATTACCGTCACGGTATTGGCGGAATTATTGGCCACGTAGATTTTGTTAGTCACGGGGTTTACCGCCAAAGCGACGGAGAGTGCGCCGGTTGTGACGCTGGTGGTGGTGTTGGTGGCCCCATCGATTACGGTCACGGTTCCGCCCTGATTGGCCACGTAAATCTTGTTGGTCACTGCGTTCACCGCAACGGCCTGGGGCACACTCCCGGCAGCTACAGTGGTGGTTGTGTTGGTAGCGCCGTCGATCACCGTCACGGTGTTGCCGGTGAAATTGGCCACGTAGATCTTGTTGGTGACCGGGTTGACGGCCACGGCCGTGGGGCTAGTGCCGGCAGTTACGGTAGTTGTGGTGTTGGTGGCGCCGTCGATCACCGTCACGTTGCCGCCGTTATTGGCCACGTAAATCTGGTTGGTCACCGGGTTTACCGCCAATGCGAAGGGGATATTACCGGTGGTTACGTTGGTCGTGGTATTGGTGGCGCCGTCGATCACCGTTACGGTGTTGCTACGAGCATTGGCCACGTAAATCTTGTTGGTCACCTCGTTCACCGCTACGCCAAAGGGGCTATTCCCGACTGTGACTGTGGTCGTCACCGTCTGCGCGTTGGCCAAGGGACACGCCACGGCCGCCAGCATAGCGGCTAGAAATGCCGCCAGGGACGCGGTCCCAACTCGCGCCATACACTGCTTTGCCTGCGCTGCGGCTGCGGACGGAAGCGAACGAATTGGCCCTGCGGTTCTGAGGAAACCGGACATAGTGACTCTCCTGGCCGGCGGTGGTCATCCGGCAACACGCAATTATCCGCCTGGGCGCCAGCTACACCGCCGCTTGTGGGTACCGCGCGACGCCATTCCGCAACGGGAACCTGCAGCCCTATAGCCCCAAGGAAGCTGGGAAATCTCGAACGGGAGAATAACATCGGCGCGCCCGAAAAAAAGAATTCATTTCAGGAACCGGGTTGACGACTTCGACATAATTCGCGGAAGTTTATTTGCGGCACTGTGCGTGTGTTCGCGATTTCTCGCGCGCGGTGGTGTCTGTGTTTATTTTTATCGGCTGGTGTGGATTTGGATTAAGCTCTAACCGCCTGGCGGAAAAAGCCTGTCGAGGGAAGATCTTATGAGTTACGTAGACCACAATCTTATCGCCGGCGAGACGGTTGCCTATCGCTCCGGCCTGCATTGGACGGTAATTTTCTGGCCCACGCTGCTGGCCATCCTGCTGGCCATTCCCGGAGGCGTGCTGCTGTACACGGGGAATCTCGAGAGGGCCGGAGGCGCTTTCGGGGCGGCCGTTCCCTCTACGTGGAAAATGGTCGGCGGCGGAATTCTACTGTTGGTTTCGCTGATTCTCTTTGCGCGGGCGGCCATGGAGCGCAGCGCGGCGGAATTCGCCATCACCAACAAGCGAATTATTTTGCGCTCCGGCCTGGCGCATCGCCGCAGCCTGGAGATGTTTCTGAACAAAGTGGAGAGTATCTCTGTCGACCAGTCGTTCGGCGGGCGCATGTTCGGGTATGGCACGGTAATGGTGCGGGGAACCGGCGGAACCGCGGAAACTTTTCCGCGCGTGGCTTCGCCTATGAAATTCAGGCAGCGTGCGCAGGAGCAGATTGGCCAGACCGGCCAAAGTGTTTGAGCGCGCAGAGACTCATAGAGACGCTGCGGATGATAGAATGTGGAAATATATAAAACAGTTGTAATGGCGCAGGAGTAGCAGCCATGGAAGAAAGAATCCTCGACCGAGACTTCCTCAGCCAGAGCCGCGATGGCGATTGGTATGGCAACAATGCTGCTGTGCTCTGTCCTGTGTGTGGAAAACTATTTATAGTTTCTGGCTTCGTTAATAAAGAGCCGCGGCGATGCCCACGGTGCGGCAAGTCCAATGCCCGAATGACCGGGGAGCAGCTAAGCTTAGAGTGGCCAGATGCAGTCAACGAGGTACAAATCCTCGCTCGCGAGGAATTGGAGAGGCTTCAACGGTTGGACGAGTTCATCCAATTGGTGAATGAGGGTGGCGCGATTAGCCATAAGAGCATCGAGGGCAGACTGCAAAGAACCGAAAAAGTCGCATTCATAGAGCGCAGCAATAAAATGGTAGCGGTTGCGGCGCTCAAACGGGCAAGCCTTCAACACGCCGAAACAATTACCGAGAGGACTGAATACGAACTGTCAGACAGGATTCCGGAGCTTGGATATGTTGCCGTATCCGGTGATTGGCGCGGCCTAAATTTATCGAGCAAAGTTGTGGACAGACTTCTTTCTGTGTTCGGCGGTGCGAGTCTGTATGCAACTACGAGCGAGCCCAAGATCAAATGCATACTGACCAATAGGAAATTTAGATGGGTTGGCAGAGAATATCCTTCCAAGGAACGTCCAAGCCAGCAGGTCTCGCTTTGGATTCGAGAGACAAGTCAATGATGCAAGGGGGCGATGCGGACTTGGAGCTTCATAAGTCCGACGCTGTAGCCGAGATTCTACGCGGTCTTCTGCTAGCCTGGTAAAAAGGTGAGTGCATGACCGGCAATCAAAGCCCCGGCAAGCCGTTCATCATAACTGCACTTACCGCAATTTTCTACGTTTACGGAATTTCCGTCATGATTGCCGTGCCTTACTACAATTGGAAGTGTGCGCGGGAAAATGGATTCGTAAGATGGCTGCTCTTGGGTGAGATTGTTCCGACTGGAAAGGCATTTGTTTGGCCCTACTACGCCTTTTACCATGGCGC
>JAAFGT010000029.1:11083-54325 GCA_010365215.1 Acidipila sp.
TCTCAGGGAGAGCCCGCGCCACTAACGCAGCAACAGGTAAACAAGATGCAGATAATGACGGTGTTGAGGGCGCTGGAAACAGCGCAGCAATCCAATTTCATAAGCAACAGTCTTAAACCAAACGAGGAACTCACAGAAGCTCAAGTGAAACGCATGCTCGACTACGACAATCAAGCTCTCCTGTCCGCAAATTCGACGGACGAGGAAACTCTAGACCGCATTTACCCGGAGCTTGGCACACGCTTCAAAGGACAGTTTGCTGAAAGTAGGCGTCTATTTCTACTCGGCATGAAGAATCATTCTCGCGCGGACCTCCTGAAATCCAAGGAATTGGACGATCTCTGGGCCGCTTGGTATATGACAAATCGTAAACGAATCGAAGATGCCTTCAATCAGACCATGCCCTAAACGCCAGCCTCTTAGGGGGTATCCGATGACTGAAAATGAACGACAATTAGTCCAAGCCCTCAATGCCGATATTCAGCGAATGGAAGGGATCGCGCACTACTTTGACAAGCCCGGAATTGAGATTGACAGTACTGTAGTTGGGAGAATGTCGGGAATTGAATTTGCAAGGGGAATTAAGGCCCACATCGCACAGAACCGGGAACTCATCGAAAAAATCCAGGGTTCACGTTGAAGGCAATTCCTACGCACCCGAGGCCGCACACTCGTTACTCATCACTTTTCGCTCGTCACTGACTTTCAGATTTGCCGTAGGCACGAGAGCGGGGTGGTTCACTGGCAGAATTGTTGCTTGCAACGGACGTGGGTTCGATTCCCATCGCCGGCTCCAGTTTTCAGGCCCTCGCTTTACTCAACAAATTCGCCCACTTGCCTTGCGCTTTGAGTATCAACTCCACCACTTCGCGAACTGCTCCGTTTCCGCCCGTGGCGCGGGTGACGTAGTGCGCCTGGCGCTTCACTTCCGGCACGGCGTTGGCAACAGCGATGGCCAGTCCGACACGTTCGAGTATCGGTAAATCCGGCAAGTCATCCCCCACGTACGCAATTTCGGATACCTCGACGCCGGCGCGCTGCACCAGCTTGCGAAACGTGACGATTTTGTCCGCAATGCCCTGATAAACGAATTCCATGTCCAGTTCGCGGGCGCGTCGCGACGTGGCCGCGGATTCTCGGCCAGTGATCAAACCGGTGCGCAGACCGGCTACCCGCGCCAGCTTCAGGCCTGCGCCGTCGTAGGCGCTGAACGCTTTCATTTCGAGCGCGGTGCCGTCGGGACGCGAAAGCAGATAGATGCGCCCGTCGGTCAGCACGCCGTCGACGTCCACCAGCAGCAAACGAACCTTGCGCGCGCGCGCGGCAACACTCGCGGCGATGCGGGAACTCCTGGCCATCTGTCGCCTGTCTCCACTCATTGCGATTTTTTTTGTAGCCGGCGATCGCTAGAACAGTTGCAGCGTCCACAGATCGTGGATGTGCACCACGCCGGCGACGCGGCCGCCTTCCTCCACCACCACGATCGAGGTGATTTTGCGCTGCTCCATGAGGTTCAGCGCGCGGCTGGCAAATTCCGAGGGCGCAATGGTCACCGGGCCGAGGGTCATGCACTCCGCCGCGGTGAGGTCGAACGTGCCGCCTTTTTTCGCGGCCATGATGCGGCGCAGATCGCCGTCGGTCACGATGCCCGCCAGCCGCCCGCCGCTATCCAGCACCGTGGTCATTCCCAGACCCTTGCGGCTCATCTCGTAAATCACGTCGGGGATTTTTGTAGTGGGCTGGACCTGCGGCAGATTTTCGCCGGTGTGCATCAGTTGTTCCACACGCCGGTATTTCTTGGTGAGCTGGCCGCCCGGATGCAGCGCGGCAAAATCCTCGGGGCTGAAGCCGCGGCGCTCGAGCAGCGCAATCGCCAGCGCGTCGCCTAAAGCCAGCGCCGCAGCGGTGGACGCGGTGGGCGCAAGATTCAGCGAGCAGGCTTCTTCCTTCACGGCTATATCCAGCGCCACATCGCTCGACAGCGCCAGGGCGGAGCGAGCATTTCCGGTTAAGGTGATCAGCGCGCACCCCAGGCGCTTGATGGTTTCCAAAAGCACCACGATCTCTTCGTTTTCGCCGCTGTAGGAGAGCGCCAGCACCGCATCGCCCGCGGTCAGCATGCCCAGGTCGCCGTGCAGCGCTTCGGCGGGATGCAGGAAGAGTGACGGCGTGCCGGTGCTGGAGAGCGTGGCGGCGATTTTTCGCCCAATCAGTCCGCTCTTGCCCATGCCCATCACCACCACGCGTCCCTTGCAGTTCAACATCAGCTCGACGGCGGCGTCGAATCGCGCGTCGAGGCGCTCGATCAGCCCTTCGATGGCCGCGGCTTCAATGCGCAGGACGCGCCGCGCGGTTTCGATGCTCATTGCTTTTTGCCCTGCTTCTCGTTTTCCTGCGGCGGCAACTTTTCACGCACTAGTGCCGCCAGGCGGGTAATCTGGCCGAGCAGGGCGGGAAGTTTATCCAGCGCCAGCGCGTTGGTGCCGTCGGAGAGCGCTTTGGCCGGATGGTCGTGCACTTCTAGAAAGATTCCGTCGACTCCGGCCGCGGTGCCGGCGCGGGCCAGCGGCGCGATAAATTCGGGCTGGCCTCCGCTGGACTGCCCGGCAGCGCCAGGAAGCTGCACGGAGTGGGTGACGTCAAAAATCACCGGGAAGCCGAACCCGCGCATGATCTGAAACGCGCGCATGTCCACGACCAGATTGTTGTAGCCGAAGCTCGACCCGCGCTCGGTGAGCAGAATGCGCTGGTTGCCGGTGCTGGCGATTTTCTCCAGGGCGTTTTCCATTTCCCACGGCGCGGCGAACTGGCCTTTCTTCAGATTCACCGCGCGCCCGGATTTTCCCGCGGCGACGAGCAGGTCGGTCTGCCGGCAAAGAAATGCCGGAATCTGCACCACGTCGCACACCTCGGCCACCGGAGCGACATGAGCAACCTCATGCACGTCGGTGAGCACAGGCAGGCCGGTGCGCTGGCGGATGTTTTTCAGAATGCGCAAGCCCTCTTCGATGCCTGGCCCGCGGTAGGAATTTACCGACGAGCGATTGGCTTTGTCATAGGACGCCTTGAAGATCAGCGGCACGCCGGCGCGAGCGGCAATTTCCTGCAGGCGCTGCGCGATCATCATGGCATGCGCTTCGCTCTCAATCACGCATGGCCCGGCAATGAGGATTTGCGGCTGCGCGCCACCGATGCGCACCGGGCCAATCGAGAATTCCTTTGTGGGTTCCATGTCCAAAGCTATGTGCACGCTCGAAACCAGTAAGGGTATGCTCTGCGGCACATTTTTTCAATGTGGCGAGTTCCCTCACCGCGGGTGACGGGGCGTGGCAATTAATGAGGATCGTTGCTGGGCGGCTTGAGTTTTGGATTCAACCGCTGCGCTTCGGCAAACTCTCGCGCCGCTTCATCTTTCTTTCCTTGCGCGGCCAGAGCCCTGCCGAGGTTGTAGTGCACCTCGGCGTACTCGGGCTTCAAGCGCAGCACTTCCCGATACTCGGCGATGGCGCCATCCAAGTCACCTTTCTGCGCGAGCGTGATGCCGAGGTTGTTGTGCGCTTGGACGTCGTTCGGCTTTAGACGCAGCGCGTCCCGATACTCTGCCATGGCCCCATCCAGGTCGCCTTTATCAAGGAGCGCGAGGCCGAGGTTGTTGTGCGCCTCGACGGAATCCGGTTTCAGTCGCAGCGCTTCCCGATACTCGGCGATGGCCCCGGTCAGGTCGCCTTTTCCCCGGAATGCGAGGCCGAGGTTGTAGTGTGCCTCGAAGAAATCTGGCTTCAGGCGTAGCGCCTCCCGAAACTCGGCGATGGCGCCAGTCAGGTCACCTTTCCCCATGAGCGAGCCGCCGAGGTTGATGTGGGCGTCGGCGTAATCCGGCTTTAGGCGCAGCGCTTCCCGAAACTCGGTGATGGCATCAGTCCGATCGCCTCTTCCCTCAAGTGCGATGCCGAGGTTATAGTGCGCGTCGACGTCGTCCGGTTTCAGGCGCAGCGCTTCCCGATACTCGGCGATGGCGCCAGTCAGGTCACCTTTGCGCTTGAGTGCGATGCTGAGATTGTTGCGCGCGTCGGCAAGATCCGGCTTCAGACGCAGCGCCAGTCTCAATTCAGCGATGCCACCCTCCAGATCACCTTTGCCTGTAAGTGCGACGCCGAGGTTGTTGTGCGCGTCGGCGAAATCCGGCTTCAGGCGCAGTGCTTCCCGAAACTCAGCGATAGCGCCAGTAAGGTCACCGTTCATGCAGAGCGCTCTGCCTAGGTTGTGGTGCGCGCCGGCGTCGCCCGGCTTCAGGCGCAGCGCTTCCCGAAACTCGGTGATGGCACCGTCCAGGCGGGCTCCTTGGAAGAGCACTAAGCCCAGGTTGTCGCGCGCCTCGAAGAAATCTGGCTTCAGGCGCAGTGCTTCCCGATACTCGGCGATGGCCCCGTCCAGGTTGCCTTTATCGGAGAGCGCGTTGCCGAGGTTGTAGTGCGCTTCGGCCCAATCCGGCTTAAGGCGCAGCGCTTCCCGAAACTCGGTGATGGCACCGTCCAGGTCGCCTTTACTGAGGAGTGCGTTCCCCCGCTCCACATGAGTTACGGCGCTGTCCTGGGGGGCCGCCACAGATACGACAGCCATGAACAACGCGAGAGCAAAGACGTTCAACCGCATAAACGCCTCCCCGATTAGATCTCGACTTCGTCCAAAGGGCCACGAACGAAACACCGGCGCGGGCCGGTCAGCGGGAAATCCGCCTAAGCCCACAGCCCACAGGTTACACTCTCCGCCGCACGAAAGGAGGCTTATGAATGGCACAAGGCGGGTTCTGACGTTTTTGGAGGGGTGGATCACGCTTGGGGCGTAGCAATTAATGAGGATCGTTGCTGGGCGGCGTGAGTTTTGGATTCAACCGCTGCGCTTCGGCAAACTCCCGCGCCGCTTCATCTTCCTTTCCTTCTGCCTTAAGGGCCACGCCGAGGTTGTAGTGCGCCTCGGCTTTGTCCGGCTTCAGGCGCAGAGCTTCCCGATACTCGGCGATGGCACCGTCCACATTGCCTTTGTCGGAGAGCGCGTTACCGAGGTTGTTGTGCGCCTCGACGGAATCCGGCTTGAGGCGCAGAGCTTCCCGATACTCGGCGATCGCCCCGTCCAGGTCACCTTTCATGCCGAGCGCTCTGCCGAGGTTGTAGTGCGCGTCGGCGTCGTCCGGCTTCAGGCGCAGTGCCTCCCGATACTCGGCGGTGGCACCATTCAGGTCACCTTTCCCCTTGAGCGCGTTGCCAAGGTTGTTGTGCGCCTCGACGGAATCCGGCTTCAGTCGCAGAGCCTCCCGAAGCTCGGCGATCGCCCCGTCCAGGTCACCTTTCATGCCGAGCGCTCTGCCGAGGTTGTAGTGCGCGCCGACGTAATCCGGCTTCAGTCGCAGCGCTTCCCGATATTCCGCGACGGCGCCATTCACGTCGCCTTTCATGTCGAGCGCTCTGCCGAGGTTGTAGTGCGCGTCGGCGTCGTCCGGCTTCAGGCGCAGTGCTTCCCGATACTCCGCGATGGCACCATCCACATTGCCTTTATCGGAGAGCGCGTTGCCGAGGTTGTTGTGCGCGTCGACGTAATCCGGCTTCAGGCGCAGTGCTTCCCGAAGCTCGGCGATAGCGCCGTCCTGGTCACCTTTCGCGTTGAGCGGGAAGCCGAGGCCGTAGTGCGCGTCGACGTAGTCCGGCTTCAGGCGCAGTGCTTCCCGATACTCCGCGATCGCCCCGTCCAGGTCGCCTTTCCCGGAGAGCGCGTTGCCGAGGTTGTTGTGCGCTTCGGCAAAATTCGGCTTCAGGCGCAGCGCTTCCCGATACTCGGCGATGGCGCCGTCAAGGTCGCCTTTAGCGAAGAGCGCCTGTCCCCGGTCCAGATGAGTTACGGCGCTCTCTTGGGGGGCCGCCAGAGCTACGACAGCCATGATTAACGCCAGAGCAAAAACGTTAAATCGCATAAACGCCTCCCCGATTACTCCTCTTCGTGCATAGGACCACGAATGAAACACCGGCGCGGGCCGGTCAGCGGGAAATCGCGCCTAAGGCCGCAGCCCACAGGTTACACTCTCCGCCGCACGGAAGGAGGCTTATGAATGGCGAAAGGGGGTTCTGACGGTTTGGCGGGGTGGATCTCGCTTGGTGCGTAGCTATCAGCGGGGATCTTCGCTGGGCGGCTTGAGTTTTGGATTCAACCGCTGCGCTTCGGCAAACTCCCGCGCCGCTTCATCTTTCTTTCCCGTTGCCGCTAGGGCCTTACCGAGGTTGTAGTGCGCGTCGGCGTCGCCCGGCCCCAACCGCAGCGCTTCGCGATATTCGGCGATGGCAGTATCCAGGTCGCCTTTCTGCGCGAGCGTGATGCCGAGGTTGGTGTGCACTCCGGCGTTGTTCGGCTCTAGGCGCAGCGCTTCCCGAAACTCGGTGACGGCGCCAGTCAGGTCACCTTTCCCCATGAGCGCACCGCCGAGGTTGTTGTGCGCCTCGGCGTCGTCCGGCTTTAGGCGCAGCGCTTCCCGAAACTCAGCGATAGCGCCGGTCGGGTCACCCTTCATGCCGAGCGCTCTGCCGAGGTTGTAGTGCGCTTCGGCAAAATCCGGCTTCAGGCGCAGCGCTTCCCGATACTCGGCAATTGCTCCATCCAGGTTGCCTTTTCCGGAGAGCGCGTTGCCGAGGTTGTAGTGAGCATCGGCATAATCCGGCTTCAGGCGCAGTGCTTCCCGATATTCGGCGATGGCACCGTCCAGGTTGCCTTTATCGGAGAGCGCATTGCCGAGGTTGTAGTGCGCATACGGGTAGTTTGGCTTCAGGAGCAGGGCTTTCCGATACTCGGTGATGGCACCGTCCAGGTCACCTTTGCCGTTGAGCGCGTTGCCGAGGTTGTTGTGCGCCTCGGCGGCGTCGGGCTTCAGGCGCAGTGCTTCTCGAGATTCGGCGATAGCGCCAGTCAGGTCACCTTTCCCCTGGAGCGCGAGGCCGAGGTTGTTGTGCTCTGCCGCGTCCTCCGGCTTGAAGCGCAGAGCTTCCCGATACTCGGCGATGGCACCATTCAGGTTACCCTTATCAGACAGTGCGATGCCGAGGCCATGGTGCGCTTCGGCAAAATCCGGCTTTAGGCGCAGGGCTTCCCGATACTCGGTGATGGCGCCATCCAGGTCACCCTTCTGCGAAAGCGCGAGGCCGAGGTTGTTGTGACTGTCGGCATGGCCCGGCTTTAGGCGCAGCACTTCCCGAAACTCGGTGATGGCGCCATCCAGGTCACCTTTCTGCGCAAGCGTGATGCCGAGGTTGCTATGCACTTCGTCGTCGTTCGGCTTTAGGCGTAGCGCTTCCCGAAACTCGGTGATGGCGCCATACAGGTTACCGCCTCCCTTGAGCGCAACGCCGAGGTTCACGTGCGCGTCGGCGTAATCCGGTTTCAGTCGCAGCGCTTCTCGAAACTCGGCGATGGCACCGGTGAGGTCGCCTCCTTGGAAGAGCGCTCTGCCCAGGTTGTCGTGCGCATCGAAGAAATCTGGCTTCAGGCGCAGCGCTTCTCGATATTCGGCGATAGCGCCAGTCAGGTCACCTTTCCCCTTGAGCGCGCCGCCGAGCTTGTTGTGCGCTTCTGCGTAGTCCGGCTTTAGGCGCAGCGCTTTCCGATACTCGGCGATGGCACCATTCAGGTTACCCTTTCCCTCGAGCGCAACGCCGAGGTTGGCGTGCGCGGCGGCGTAATCCGGCTTTAATCGCAACGCTTCCTGATACTCGTCGATGGCTCCGGTCAGGTCGCCTTTACCGAGGAGCGCATTTCCCCGCTCCAGATGAGTTACGGCGCTGTCTTGGGGAGCAGCCACAGAGACGAGAGCCAGCAATAACATCAGAGGATAGGCTATGAGTCGCATGGAATCCTCCAGCCTTACACCAAGATAGCGCGAGTATGCTGTGCCGATGGTTTTTTCAATCACGTCAGCAGCGCGCGGCGATAAACTCCGCCCGCTGCGCGGCGGATTCAGGCTTTCATTTCCCGCCCGCTGATCTGCAGGTCGAAGCCGTTTGGATCCTCAACGTGGAAACTATTTTCGGTGTCGGGCTTGGGCTGCAGGCCGCGGCGTTTCAGCTCGGCTTCCACGGCGTTCTTGTCCCAGTGGTCGATGGTGTAGGCGATGTGGTCGATGTGTGGAGTGTTGGAGGGCGCGTTGCGCGGAATCAAAAAACTTTCGCCAAAGGAGAGATGGCACTCTTTCCCGGTGTCGTTCGAAACCTTCATCCCCAGCAGATCGGAATAGAAATCGCGCGTCTTCGCGTAGTCCGCAACTTGATAGGAGATGTGGTTAACGGCCACGGCTTTGAAGCCCAAGCCTTCGGGCGCCGCCGCGACGGGTGACGCAAGGGCGCTTGCCGTCGCTGCAGACACTGCCGTAGCCGCGAACGCCAGGCTCTGGATAAGCTGGCGCCGGGTCATTTTTCCCCGTTCAAAATCCTGCAACATTTTTGCGATGACCTGTTCCATGACCCGCTCCTTTAGAAAGCGCTGTCTCTACTGTTATTCACGAGCCGTGTGTGCAGGAGTCTACGTCACCGCGCCAACGCTCGCAATCGCGATTGGCTCTGGGCCGGCAGGATCGTTTACACACGCTAAGGGATTGCAGTGCAATAGGTCTCAACGGCGCGGGGTGCGCAAACCACCCGTCAGCGTCGCGGAGCGGAATCCGCGGCGACGCTTTGCGTGGCCGGCGCGATGCGCGGCTGGCGGCGGTGCAGATTCGCCGCGGCGATAAACGCGGCGAAAAGCGGGTGCGGCTCGAGCGGCGTGGATTTGAATTCCGGATGAAACTGGCAGCCCAGGAACCACGGATGGTCGGGGATTTCGACAATCTCCACGTAGACGCCGTCGGGAGTCTTGCCATTGATGCGCATCCCCGCGGCGAGCAGCGCGCGCTCGTACTTGGGATTAAATTCGTAGCGGTGACGATGACGCTCGCTGATTTCCGTCCGGCCGTAAGCGCGCGCGGCGAAGCTGCCGGGCTCGAGCTGGCAGGTCCATGCGCCCAGGCGCATCGTGCCGCCCATCTCTTCCACGCCCAACAGATCGCGCAGCTTGAAGATGATGGGATCCGGCGTTTGCGGATTGAACTCGGTGCTATCCGCCTCGCCCAGACCGCAGGCGTTGCGCGCGAATTCGATGGACGCGCACTGCATCCCCAGGCAGATGCCGAAAAACGGCAGGCGGCTCTCGCGGGCATACTGGATGGCGTGGATCATCCCGGAAATGCCGCGCTTGCCGAAGCCGCCGGGGACCAGCAGCCCATCGCAATGCGCCAGGCGCTGCGCCGCTGTCTCAACGGAATCGATCTCTTCGGCTTCAATCCATTCCAGCACGGTGCGCAGGTTGTGGGCCACGCCGCCATGCACCAGCGCCTCACGCAGGCTTTTGTAGGCGTCTTCGAGCTGAACGTACTTCCCCACCACGCCGATGCGTACTTCCGCTTCGGGATTATGGAAACGGCTGAGAAATCCGTGCCAGCGGCTAAGGTCGCGCTCGCCGGCTTCGAGGTGCAGCAGCCGCAATACCTGCTCGTCCAAACCTTCTTCGGCCAGAGCCATGGGAACTTCGTAAATGCAGGCCACATCGTTGGCCGCAATCACGCACTTCTCGGCCATGTTGCAGAAGAGCGCGATCTTCGATTTCAACTCATGCGGCAGCGAGCGGTCGGTGCGGCACAATAAAATGTCCGGCTGGATGCCGATGCTCAACAACTCTTTCACGCTGTGCTGCGTGGGCTTGGTCTTGAGCTCGCCGGCGGTGGCGATAAAAGGAACCAGGGTGACGTGCACAAAAATCACGTTGTTGGCGCCCAGCTCGAGGCGCATCTGGCGCATGGCTTCGAGGAAGGGCAGCGACTCGATGTCGCCCACCGTGCCGCCGATCTCGATGATCACTACGTCCACGTCGTGCGCCACTTTGCGGAAAGCCGCCTTGATTTCGTCGGTGACGTGCGGAATCACCTGCACGGTTTTTCCCAGGTAGTCGCCGCGGCGTTCCTTGGCCAGAATCGATTCGTAAATCCGGCCGGTGGTCCAGTTGTTGTCGCGGGAGAGCGATGCGGAGGTGAAGCGCTCGTAGTGGCCCAGGTCGAGGTCGGTTTCAGCGCCGTCTTCGGTGACGTAGACTTCGCCGTGCTGGTAGGGACTCATGGTCCCGGGATCGACATTCAGGTAGGGATCACATTTCTGGAGGGTAACGCGCAGACCGCGGCTCTCCAGAAGACATCCGATGGAAGCTGCTGCCAGGCCTTTGCCGAGGGAGGAAACCACGCCGCCGGTTACGAATATGAATTTCGGACTGGGCCCGCGGTTGGTCAATAGCTCAGTTCGCTCGTGCGAAAATCTCCGAATAAAATGCGGTACGAGAGATTATCGGCGGAGTGGCGCAGATTGTCAATGCCACGCGCAGGAAAATTTTCCGGCGAAACCTTTCCTCGCAGCGGCATTGCTGCTTTGAGAGCGGCGCGGACGATTTGACAAGCCGCAGGCGCCATCGTAGTGTCGGCACGCAAAAAAGAATTACAAGCAAGAATTAAAGGAGCCGTCCATGGCCACAGTACCACCCCTCCCACGCGACAAGGCTGCGGAACAGCTAAAGCCGATCTACGACAGCATGACCGGGAAATTCGGGAAAATGCCGAACTTTTTCGCGTTGATGGCGCATCGCCCGGAGGTGCTGAAGAATTTTCTGCCGCTCTATGCGGCGGTGACCGGTGAAGGCTCGGTGGAACCAAAGCTCAAGGAGTTGGCCTACCTGAAAACTTCGCTGGTGAACGGCTGTAACTATTGAACGCGCGCGCATACCGCTTCGGCGAAGCGGGTGGGCGTCACCGACGAACAGATTCAGGCGCTTACTTTTTACCGGCACAGCAAGCTGTTTAACGACAAGGAAAAAGCGGTCCTTCTGCACGCGGAGCGGATGACCCGCGGCGCAGCGGCGATGCGCGAAGGATCGCTCGAAGAGCTGGCCAAGCATTTCACGCCTGAGCAGATCGTGGAGCTGACCCTGATGGTCTGCGCGGCAAACTTCACCAACCGCTTTAATGACGCGCTGCAGGCGGAGCCGGATTTGGGCTGAGGCATCATTGACGCATCCCCACACGCATAGCTGATGCATCGCTGAGGTCTCCGCGCTATTTTTTTTCGCCGGCGTTCTGCTCGTCCTCCACGAGCCGCAGCGCAGCGGAGTTCATGCAGTAACGCAGGCCGGTAGGCCTCGGGCCATCGGGGAAGACGTGACCCAGATGAGCATCGCAGCGGCTGCAGGTCACCTCCGTGCGGCTCATGCCGTGACTCACGTCGGTGATCTCCTCTACGCTTTCTTCGCCGAGCGGCGCCGAGAAACTGGGCCAGCCGGTGCCGGATTCGAATTTGGCTTGCGAACTGAAGAGTGGCTGCCCGCAGCATACGCAGGCGTACACGCCTTCGTCGTGACTGTCCGCGTATTCGCCGGTGCCGGGAGGCTCAGTTCCCTTCCGCCGCGTGACTTGATATTGCTCGGGCGTAAGCTGCCGGCGCCATTCGGCGTCGGTCTTGTTCACTTTCTCTGTCATACGTGTCCCTCATCAGAAATTTAAGTTCTGGTTTTCTGTTTGCCGCCAAGCGCCAGAATTTTTTCTACTTTCGCCACGTCTGACGGCAGGTCCACGCTTACCGAATCGTGCTCCGTCTCGCCGACTCTTATCTTCCAGCCGTGTTCCAGAAACCTCAGCTGTTCGAGCTGCTCGACGCGTTCCAACTGCCCGGGGCGTAGCTGCGGAAAACGCAGCAGCGCTTCCCGGCGGTAGACATAGATGCCCAGATGTTTTCGGTGCAGCGTCGTGCGGGACCGCGGAACCGTGCCGTTGCCCCGGTAATAAGGGATGGGCGCGCGCGAAAAATAAAGCGCGTTGCCTTCCGTATCCACGACTACCTTGACGATGTTCGGGTCCAAAATATCCTCGGGCTGGTGGATGGGTACCGCCAGAGTGCCCACCGGCACCAGATGATGGCCGCGAATCAGGTCGATCGCTGCGTCCACCGCCCCCGGCTCGATCAGCGGTTCGTCCCCCTGCACGTTGACGTATAGCGGGGCGATCTCGCGCTCGGCGACTTCGGCGACGCGTTCGGTGCCAGAGGAATGGCCGGTGCTGGTCATTACCGCTTCCGCTCCGGCGGACCTCACGGCTTCGAAAATGCGCGCATCGTCTGTGGCCACCAGCACGCGGTAGACATTGCGCGCGCGGCGCACGCGCTCCACTACGTGCAGGATCATGGCTTTGCCGGCAATCAACGCCAATGGCTTGCCGGGAAAACGATTGGACCCGAAGCGCGCGGGGATAACCGCGATCACCTGCTCATTCTGCTCGACCGTCTTCGCCGGGCTCTCACCGGGGGCATGGGCGGCAGCCGGGACGCTGCCTTCGACCTGCCCGGCAGGGGACATTGCGGTTGACGGCGGAAACCTATCGGCCAAGGCGGTTCCTCGATTGACGGGAGCCGAGTCCCGCACAGCATCACAGGCGATGCTAACACAGTAAATTCTCGTGCCGGTTTCGTGGTCGTTCTGGCGGACGGTCGTGCTCTCCAAATTACCGGACGTGATGACTCGCCGAGACCGTGGGGAGACTGTCCTAATTTGCACACTCGGAATACGCTTAAAAAATTGCACCTGTTCGTGAAGAGCCTTGATTTCGGTTTGCGCGGTGCTAGAATGAATTTCGGGAGTTCATCCCCGCGCCCATGCGCGTAGGTACCCTCAGGCCCGGACTGGCAGCCACCTCTATCGTTCGAATCTTGCTTGCGTCAACTTGCTTTAGCGTCTCTTTATTCGCGCAGGAGGCCCCAACAGCGCCACCAGCAGCAGTCACTGCGCCGCCGGCGCTCGATCCTCTTAAAGTTCCCGACCTTTCGCCCGGCCGCAACCTCCACGGAGCGCCCGATAAAGCCATTCGCGTGGATGTGGACCTGGCGCTGATCAACGTGACCATCACCGATCCTTATAATCGCCTGGTCACCGGCCTCGAGGCTGAGAACTTCCGCGTATACGAGGACAATATCGAGCAGGAAGTGGCGCACTTCTCCAACGAAGACGTGCCCGTCTCCATCGGCGTCATTTTCGACCTGAGCGGCAGCATGGCCAACAAGGTGGACAAGTCCCGCCTGGCCGCGTTGCAGTTTTTCAAGACCGCCAACCCGCAGGACGAATTTTTCCTGGTCAGTTTCAACGACCGCGCGCAGCTCATCAGTCCTTTCACTACCAGCATCGAGGATTTGCAGACGCGGCTGATGTTCACCGCGGCCCATGGGCGCACCGCGCTGCTCGACGCCATCTACCTGGGGCTCAGCCAGATGAAGGGCGCACGCAACACCAAGCGCGCTTTGCTCATCATATCGGATGGCGGCGATAACCATAGCCGCTACAGCGAGCGGGATGTCCGCAGCTTTGTGAAGGAGGCTGATGTTCAGGTTTATGCGATAGGGATTTTTGATCCGTCCGGCAACCGCAGTACCCCTGAGGAGCAAGGCGGTCCTTCCATGCTTGGGGATCTGACGGACATGACCGGCGGGCGAACTTTCCCTGTGGCCAATCTGAACGATCTGCCCGATATCGCCATAAAAATCAGCATGGAATTGCGGAATCAGTATGTGATTGGATTCCGGCCGAGCAACCGCCAACATGATGGAAAATGGCGCAAACTCAAAATCAAGCTCCGGCCCCCAAAAGGACTGCCTCCTCTTAATGTCTACGCGAAAACGGGTTACCTGGCACCGGGCCGCTAAGCTCGCGGCAATATTCCTGGTTTTCATCTTCGGCGTTACGCAATTTCCTGCGGCCGGGGCGCGCTCGCGCCCGCACAGTCTTGCCGCCCTGGCGTCGTTTGGCGGCTTCGCGGATATGCAGGCGCCGCCGCAACAACAGTCGCCGCAACAACAGCCGCCCAAACCGACGCCCGACCAGAGAGCCACTCAGAAAGACGAGCCCTATCGCATCACTCGCGACGTCAACCTGGTGGTGCTGCTGGCCAGCGTGGTGGATAGCCACGCGCGCTTCCTCCCCGATCTCAAACAGGAAAATTTTCGCGTCTACGAAGATCGCGTCGAGCAAAAGCTCTCCGTGTTTCGGCGCGAAGACATTCCCATCACTCTGGGACTGGTGGTGGACAATAGCGGCAGCATGAGGGATAAGCGCGAGCGCGTAAACTCCGCCGCTATAACTTTCGTCAAGACCAGCCAGCGCAACGACGAAGTATTCGTAGTCAATTTTAACGATGAGTTTTATCTGGACCTGGACAAGGATTTCTCCAACGACCCGGTGGAGCTTCGCGAAGCCCTGGAGCGCATCGATTCGCGCGGCAGCACGGCGTTGTATGACGCGGTCATCGGCTCGCTCGACCACCTGAAAAAAGGCACGCGCGACAAGAAGATCCTGCTGATCGTTACCGACGGCGAAGACAATGCCAGCCGCACTACCCTGGAGGCGGCGGTGCAGGAGGCCCACAAGTCGGATGCCGCGATTTATGCCATTGGGCTGCTGGAAAGCAAGCGCGAAGGCAAGCGCGCGCGCAAAGCGCTGCTGGCGCTCACGACGGCCACGGGCGGGATGTCTTTTTTCCCTGAATCGGTGAAGGACGTGGAAGCGATTTGCAACCAGATCGCCAACGACATCCGCAACCAGTACGTTCTGGCTTACTACCCTACCAATTCCGTCCATGACGGAACGTTCCGCTCGGTCCACGTGGACGTGAATCCACCGCGCGGAACGGGTAAGGTGGAGGTTCGTACGCGTACCGGTTATTACGCCCAGCGTGCCGGGGCCGCAAAGTAGCCCGCCCGCCGCACCACCTGCCCATCAAGCCGGGAATATCGTTTCGAGAAAGCTGCAACCGCGCGTTATCCCGCAACCGAAGACGCCGGCAACCGTTTGACCCATATCCGCCAGAGTGTCGCGAATTCCGATAGAGCTGCCGCGCGCCGACGCAGGCGCGTAGGCCAGGATGGGCACGTATTCGCGGGAGTGGTCCGTGGAGGGTGAGCACGGGCACGGGTCGCAGCCATGATCCGCGGTGAGCACGAGAAGATCGGTTTCGCCCAGCGCGCCCAGCAGGGGCTCTAAACCGCGGTCGAATTCCTCCAGCGAGCGGGCAAAGCCTTCGACGTCTTTGCGGTGGCCGTAGAGCATGTCGAAGTCGACCAGGTTGGCGAAAATCAATCCGCGCGGGCGCGTGGCCAGCGCGCTGCCGATTTTTTCCAAGCCATCGAGATTATTTCTGGTGGTTACGTAGTCGGCCACTCCCCGGCCGTTATAGATGTCGTGAATTTTACCGACTCCGAAGACCGGGATGCCGCGCTCGGCCAGTACATCGAGGAGCATGGGCCGCGGCGGCTCCACGGCGTAGTCGTGGCGGCGTTCCGTGCGGCGATACTGGCCCTCCGTGCCGGCGAACGGCCGGGCGATCACGCGTCCCACGCGGTGAGGCCCGTCGAGGATCTTCCGCGCGATCTCGCACATGCGGTAAAGCTCGGGAACGGGTATCACCGCTCCATGGGCGGCAATCTGAAAAACGCTGTCGCCCGACGTATAGACGATAGGCCGGCCGGTGCGCACGTGCTCGGCGCCTAACTCCTTGAGGATTTCCGTCCCTGAAGCAGGCTTATTGCCGAGCGTGCCGCGACCGATGGCCGCCTCAAATCTGTCGATGATCTCGCGCGGAAATCCGTGCGGATAGACGGGAAATGCCTGTTCCAGCCAGATGCCGGCCATTTCCCAGTGACCTGTGGTGGTGTCTTTGCCGGGGGAGCGCGTGGCGCCGCGACCGAAGCTGGCCAGCGGCGCGGCAACCGGGGGCAGATGATCGAGCGGCGCGATATTGCCAAGGCCCAGCCGCACAAGATTAGGCAAATTCAGCGGGCGCGAACGCGCAATGTGCCCGAGGGTGTTGCGGCCCACATCGCCGTATTCAGCGGCGTCGGGCAGCGGCCCGATGCCCACGCTATCCAGCACAATCCAAATGACGCGTTGCAGCGGGCGCGTGTTCATTCGGGCGAGGTCGCCGCAGCAGGCACAGACGCGGGCGCAAGGTTGTTGTCGAGGAATGCTAAATAACCACTGAGCAGGCGGTAAGTTTCGTAGTAATCGTCGAAGTGAATGGCGCCAATGGTATCAAACGAGCTGTGAAGAATGTTGAGAGTTTCCTGGGTGACAGAATGGATCATGATTACTGGAATCTTGCGCGCGATGAACGGCTCCTCATCGGACATTCCGACCCCATCAACGTCAATGCCCGCCAACGGCGACTTCAACAGACGCGCGAATCCAATGAGACCGCTGACCATCGCGCGGTCGGAACGGCTCACCCATACCTTCGTCGGACCCAATCCTAGCGTGTCCAGATCGATCATGGCGTGAATGCGCTTGAGTTGTTCCGGGGAAAGACTGCGCACGTAAAACTGGGAACCCACCAGCCCCTTCTCTTCACCGGCAAACGCTGCAAAAATAAATGTGTGACGGCGCGGTTGGCCGCTGATCGCCTGGTACAAGCTGGGGAGCAAGGATGCCCCTGACCAGTTGTCCGCGACCCCGTCGCCCTGGTCGACGTGGTCAAAGTGTGCGGCCACGACAATTATCGAGTCACTGCTGCCTGGAAGCGCGCAAAGCAGGTTGGGCTCCTTCAAGTTTTTTACCGGCTGCTCGGAAAGGTTCTTGGGAGTGCACCCCACTTCATCGAAGAGAGCTTTCAAAGTGCTTTCGCGCTTCAGGTCGTTCCCCTTGTATCCCTGCAGCCGCAGTTTTACGACTTCAGGCTTGGTGACTTGAAAACGGACTTGGGCCGTTAGGGGAGTCGCGCCAAGTAATGCCGAAGCGACACAAAAAAGAGTGGTCCGAATTGATTCAGAAATCATTTTAGTGCGCGTTCCTGCAATGGATTCTAGCTTTAGTTTGGTTCCGGAGTCACACTTTTCGCCCGCTTTCGTCTGCCGAGCAGAGATGCCGGCGGTATCGTATAATAGAGGGTTGCACGACACTCGCGAATAGCGTCCAGAGGCCTCCATTGCCGGAACCGAAGACTATAACCACCGAAGCGCCACCCAGCGCCGTGGACTTGGTGGAAGCCATCGAGGTGCGCGGCGCGCGCGTCCACAACCTGAAGAACATCAGCTTCGATATCCCGCACAACGCCATCACCGTGGTCACCGGCGTCAGCGGCTCGGGGAAATCCACGCTGGCCTTTGACACCATCTATGCCGAGGGCCAGCGGCGCTACATCGAATCGCTTTCGGCTTATGCGCGGCAGTTCCTCGAACGCATCGAGAAGCCCGATGTCGACTCCATTACCGGCATCGCTCCGGCCATCGCCATCAAGCAGAAAAACTCCACGCGCAACCCGCGGTCCACGGTGGCCACCGCCACCGAACTTTACGACTACCTGCGCCTGCTCTATGCGCGCGTGGGCCGCACCATGTGCGCCAAGTGCGGCCAGGAGGTGACGCGCGATTCGCTCGACCAGATTTCCACGGCGGTTCTTTCGCGGCCGGCCGGGCAGCGCTTTTACATTCTATTTTTGCTGGAGATACTGCCCGCGGTGGCGGGCCGCAAACCCCGCATGCGGCCGGCGCGTCCCACCCCCGCGGAGATCAAGCTGGCGCTCACCGATTTGCAGAAGCGCGGATTCAACCGCCTCTATCAGGGCGGGCGCATGTACGAATTCAACACGCCTGAAGAGCTGCTGGACCTGGACTTCTCCAAGCCGGTGTATGTGGTGGTGGATCGCTTGACGGTTTCTCCCGAAGCGCGGACGCGTTTGGCCGACGGTATTGAAACCTGTTACCGCGAAGGAAAGGGGCAGGTGATCTTTGAATTCCCCGCCGAACCGCCGGATGGTTCATCGATAGCCGCGGGTGAGGCGGCGGTCACCGGCGTGCCGGAGATGACCACAGCCGCGGAGCAGCGGCTGGTATTCAATGAGCGCTTCGAGTGCAAGCGTTGCGGCATCGTCTATCAGGAGCCCGAGCCGCGGCTGTTTTCCTTCAACAGCCCTTACGGCGCGTGCCCGCGCTGCCAGGGCTTCGGCAACACCGTGGATTTCGACCTGAACCTGGTGGTCGCCGACGGCAGCAAGTCTTTGAACGATGGCGCCATCGAGCCATGGACCAAGCCGCGCTACCGGCAGTACCTTCAGGAACTGCGTAAGTACGCGCGCGTCGCGGGAATTCCCATGGACGTGCCCTATCAGCAGCTCTCCGCTCGCCAGCGTGAAGCCATTCTGCACGGGGACGCGCAGCAGGGCTTTGGCGGCATCCAGGGCTTCTTCAATTTCCTGGAGCGCAAAAAATATAAGCTGCACGTCCGCGTCTTTCTGAGCCGCTACCGCGGCTATGCCACCTGCCCCGATTGCCGCGGCACGCGGCTCCGCGCGGAAGCGCGCGCGGTCAAGCTCAGCGGGCAGGCCATTACGGAGATTTGCCAGCTCACCGTGGCGGCGGCCCGTGAGTTTTTCCAGAAGCTCATTCTCACCGGCGCGGAAACACAGATTGCCGGCAGAATTCTGGAGGAGATCACTACCCGACTGCAGTACCTCGATGAAGTGGGGCTCGACTACATAACGCTGGACCGCCTGACCTCCACGCTTTCCGGAGGCGAAGCGCAGCGCATCCAACTGGCCACCTCGCTCGGGTCTCATCTGGTGGGCGCGCTCTATGTGCTGGACGAGCCTTCCATCGGACTGCACCCGCGCGACACGCACCGCCTCATTACCATTTTAAAAAGCCTGCGCGAGCTGGGCAATACCATCCTGGTGGTGGAGCACGACCGCGATATGATTTTGGCCGCCGACTACGTCCTCGACCTGGGTCCTGGCGCCGGAGAGCATGGCGGGCGGCTGATGTTCGCCGGAACACGCGCCGAGCTGGAAAAGAGCGAAACTTCACTGACCGCCAGATATCTTTCCGGCGAGCTGCGCATCCCGGTGCCGGAGATGCGCAGAAAATCGAATGGAAAATTCTTGCGGCTGTTCGGCGCGCGCGGCCACAACCTGCGCGATATCGACCTGATGTTGCCGCTGAATCTGCTGGTGTGCATCACCGGAGTATCCGGCTCGGGAAAATCGACGCTGGTGCACGACGTCATCTGGAAAGCGCTGCAGGCCAAGCGCAGCGGCGCAAGTCACAAAGAGTTCTGCTCGCGCCTCGAGGGCGACCAGCACATCCGCGACGTGGTCCTGGTGGACCAGTCCCCGATCGGCCGCACCCCGCGCTCGAATTCCGCCACCTACATGAAGGCCTTCGATGCCATTCGCGAAGTGTTCGCTTCCACCGCGGAGGCGGAGAGGCGCGGCTATTCGGCCGGCCATTTTTCTTTCAATATTCCCGGCGGACGCTGCGAGACCTGTCAGGGCGACGGCACGGTGACCGTGGAGATGCAGTTTCTTGCCGATGTGGAGCTGGTTTGCGAGGACTGTCGCGGGACGCGCTTCAAAAGCGCCGTCCTGGAAGTGCGCTACCGCGAAAAAAACATCCACGAAGCCCTCCAGCTTACCGTACGCCAGGCGCTGGCATTTTTTTCGAGCGCGCCGCGCGTGACGTCCAAGCTAAAAGTTCTGGATGAAGTGGGATTGGGCTATCTGCGGCTGGGCCAGTCGGCCACCACGCTCTCGGGCGGCGAAGCACAACGCCTCAAGCTAGCCGCGCATCTTAGCCAGAAGGCCACCGAAGGCGTTCTGTATATTCTCGATGAGCCAACCACCGGGCTGCATTTCGACGACATTCAGAAACTGCTGGGCGCCATGCGCAAGCTGCAGGAAGGGGGCGCATCGTTGGTGGTGATCGAGCACAATCTGGAAATAATCAAGTCGGCTGACTGGCTGATCGATCTCGGTCCGGAAGGCGGCCAGGCCGGCGGGCGCGTCGTGGCCGCGGGCACACCCGAGCAGGTGGCGCGGAATTCGCAGTCGCATACCGGGAAATTTCTGGCGCGAGTCTTGAATTCCCACGGTACGAACGGTCGCGGCAAAAAATGAATTCGCGCGCGCAGCTCGGTTCCGCACTGCTGAATCTGGGCCTGCTTGCGCCTGGCCTCTTCTGCACCGCTCCTGCCGCGGCACAGTCCGCACAATCCCCGGCCAAAGCTTCGAAAACCAAACATCCCAGCGCCAGTGAAATTTTGCTTCGCAATGCCGAGCAGGCACTCGAGCAAAAAGATTTTTCCACGGCTGCGGATCTTTACGCAAAGTTTATCGCCGATCACCCGGCGGAAGCGTTCGCGCATTTTCAGTTGGCCTATGCTTTCACGGCGCTGAAGCGGCGTGACGAAGCCATTGCGGAATATCGCCGGACGATTGAGCTCGATTCCAAGATGGGCGCGGCCTATCTCAACCTGGGTTTGCTGTTGCTGGAAAAAGATCCGGCCGGCGCTGCTCCATTGCTCTCGAAGGCGGTCGAGCTTCTTCCCGCGAAAGCTGAGCCGCTCTACTTTTCCGGCACGGCGCTGGAACGAAGCGGAAACCTCGCCGCGGCCGCTGAGCGCTACCGGCAGGCCGCGAAACTTGACCCATCGAAATGGGAATACAAACTTGCGCTGGCGCGGTCGCTGCTGGCTGATAAACACGCGGCTGAAGCGGAACCGGAATTTCGGCAGGCGCTGGCGATACGGCCGGCCGACCCCGCCGCGCAGCTCGGGCTGGCCCAGTCTTTGATCAGCCAGCAGAAACTTCCGCAAGCCGCTGAGGCACTTAACGCGTATCTAAAATCGGCGCCGGACGACGTGGAGACGCGCGTGCAGCTCGCCTCCGTGTACGCCGATCTGGAACAGTTCGATGAAGCCGTGAAAGAGTTGGAGCGCGTGCCCGCGGGGGCCAGCTCCTCGCCGGAGATGGATCGCCTGCGCGCCGAGCTGCTGCTGCGCGGCAAACATTATGCCGAATCCGTCGAGCCGCTGCGGCGCCTGGTGGCCCGCGCGCCCAACGACGCTGCGGCACACGCTCGTCTGGGCCGCGTGCTGCTTCAACTGCGCGATTTTCCAGGGGCGCAGCAGGAGCTTGCCACGGCACTGCGCCTGGACTCCGGTTTGACCGATGCGCTCCGCGATCTTTCCTCCACTTATTTTCTGGCGGAGAATTATCCGGCAACGCTTGCGGTGATGGATGAACTGGCCAAGCGCGAGGCGCCCGGGGCCGGCCAGTGGTTTATACGCGCCATCTGCTACGATAAACTGCGGCGAAAGCCGCTAGCGCTCGAGGCCTATCAAAAATTTCTGGAACTCAACAATGGCGTGCAGTCCGACCAGGAGTTCCAGGCGCGCCAGCGCGTGCGAATTATTCGCCTGGAGCTGAAAAAATAATGAGCGGGAAGCCCATTGCCGCGCTCGTGCTTCTCGCCGCGTACGCGGTGATGGGCAGCCCCTTGAGCGCCGCAGTCAGCATCAGCACCGCAACGAGCGCCTTCCCGGAAGCCCGCCTGGGCGCGCTGCGCGAGCAGTTCCAGGCGGACCACGACGCCGTGCACCGCGCCAAGAATTTCTGGAAGCTTGGAGATGCCTTGCTCGCGGAAATGCGCACGGAAGCTGAAGCCGGGGATGCGGCCGCCGCGCAACGCACCTTCGAGGAGTTCCGCGGGGACCTGCGGAGTATGCTCGGAGCGCTGAAACAATCGGGAAGAAATGCGGAGCAGCATCCTTCGGGCTTCAAGGAGCTGCAGATCTATCTGCGCAAAACGTTGCGCGATTTGGACCAGATCATCCTGATCGTTCCGTTCGAGCAGCGCCGCCCATTCGAAACCACGCGTCGTGACGTGGCCGCCATCGACGACGAGCTGTTCCACATTCTTTTCCCCAGGCAGCCTGCTGGCGGGACTGGTGACAAGACGCCGCGATCCCAGCGCCATGAGCGGCCAGCGGGGCAGGAGGCAAATTATGCGCACTCGTAGGCGGTGTATTCTTTGCACCATGCTTCTTGCAGCGGCAATGCTATCGGCGGCGCGCCCGTGCATGGCGCAGAAAAAAGATTACCTGGGCGAGCTGGAAGCGGACAAAATCCGCGACGCAGAAACCGCTACGCAGCGCGTGAAGCTCTACCTTCTGTTTGCCAGCGACCGCATAAAGAAAATTCAGTACGAGCTGGAGCGTACTACCCGCGACCGCATGTGGGAAGACCGCCTGAGCAGTCTTTTCAACGCCTTTTCCGGCTGCCTGGATGATGCCGCCGATACTCTCGACGCCGCGCTCGACAAGCTGGAAGACATCCGCCCGGCGATAAAAGAGATGGACGCCAAAACGAAAGAGTTTCAGTTGTATCTCGACAAACTCTCCGCGGGAAATCCCGACCTGCCAAAATTTAAGGATGCGCTGGACGACGCGCGCGAAGCTACGCAGGAGGCGATGAAGACCACGGAGAAAGCCGCCAAGGCCGTGCCTGCGGCGCCGGTGCGGAGAAAGCCTTCTTGACGGCTGGCTCGAACACACTGTCGAGACCGCCGTCGAGAGCGCGGCGCGGCGCGCCCGCCAGTTTTCCCGCGGGGTCGCCTATTTTTGAGCGCATGTTCACGCGGCTGGGCTGCCGTGGCCGCCCACCGCAGTTTGCCGTGGAGTTTTATCCCTACGCCAGCCTATGCCACACCATCCGGCTGCGCGGCGACGCGGCTTCCGTGCGTCTCTCCGATCTGTTGCGCCACGCGCCGCTGCCCATTCTCGAAGCCGCGGCGGCCCTGCTGCTCTCGCGCATCTTTCGGCGTCCCGTCCCCGCCGAACTGGCGGAGGCGTACCGCCGCTACGCCACGGCCGCGGGGACGCAGCGCCGCATGCAGACACTCCGGCGGCTGCGCGGCCGCAGGCGTCACTTCGGGCCGCAGGGAGATGCTCATCATCTCGCCGAAATTTTTTGTCGCGTGAACGCGGACTATTTCGATTCGCGGCTGGTGCTGCCGGAGATTGGATGGAGCGCTCGCGCCTGGCGCCGCCAGCTGGGCGTCTACGACCCGGGACTGAATCAAATTGTCATCAACCGGCGCCTGGACCGAGCGCAGGTGCCCGGCTTGGCCGTGGCCTACGTGGTTTTTCACGAGATGCTGCACCTGCAGCAGTCCACGGGGCGCAGCCGCTGCGGTCTGGGAATTCATTCCCCGGAATTCCGGCGCGAGGAAAAGCGCTTCCGCGAATACCTGCAGGCTCGAAAATTCCTGGCGCGACTCTAGGCCGCGAGGCCGCTCGCCTGCTACGCGCCCGCTACGCGCCCGAATGATGCTTTCGTTTGACCGGGTGAGTTTCAATTTCCTTGTTGAGCGTGTCAATCCGCTTGCGGACGTTCTCGGCATCTTCGGCATGCGGCAGCGCTTCGAGGTATTTCTGGTACCACTCGACAGCCGCCGTTTTATTTTTCTGCTTCTCGTACGCTTCGGCAATCAATCGCCGGGGCAGCGCCAATTTGGGCTGGTAGCGGATGGCCAGTTGGAAGCGGTCGATCGCCGCCTCGTACTTGCCTTTCTTCATGTAGAACTGGCCAATCTCCACGCTCTTCTGGGCGTGAAAGGGATCGGGGGCGGGTTCCTCGGGGGGCGGAGGAGGAGGAGGAGGAAATTGGGCATGCGCACGCGAACCGCCTCCGGCCAGCACCGCGCAGCAGAATAGTCCGTAAAGTATCGATTTTCTTGTCATCGTTTCTCAATCATCGTTTCGCAAAACCGTTATAGACGTGGTTTTTCAAAACGGGCGCCTGAGCGCGCCTTGCAAACGGATCTTGGGAATAGAGGAAGTTGGATTCGCTTTGGTATCATTGAGGTTGCGTGGGCCAAACGATCGCTGGACCGTAGGCTCGCATTTTCGACTTCCACGGGTCCAATTCGCATCCAACTGGTAATGACTCTCGAAGAAAAACTCGGCAATCTTCCTCTGCAGCCCGGAGTGTACCTCTTCCGCGATGCCGGCGCGACGGTGGTGTACGTCGGCAAGGCGGGGTCGCTGCGTTCCCGTGTGCGCTCCTATTTCGCCGGCTCGCGTGAGGCCCATGCCCGGACTGACGCTTTGGTGCACGTGGTGGCCGACGTCGAAACCATTGTGGTGGATAACCAGCGCGAAGCTCTGGCGCTCGAAAATAATCTCATCAAGCAATACAAGCCCAAGTTCAACGTGCTGCTGCGCGACGATAAGACCTACCCGTACATTAAATACACTGCCTACGAAAAATATCCCCGCGTCTACGTCACTCGGCGCCTGAAAAAAGATGGCTCGATCTATTTTGGCCCTTACTTCCCTGCCAGCCTGGCCTATCGCATCGTTCACCTGATTCACAAGTGGTTCAAGGTTCCCAGTTGCACCGTGGACCTGCTGCGCGTGCACCCCCGCCCCTGCCTGCAGTATCACATCCACCGCTGCCTGGGACCCTGCGTGGTTGGCCTCACCACCGACGATCGTTTTGCGCAGGCCGCGCGCGACGTGAAAATGTTTCTCGAAGGCCGGCGACACGACTTGCTGACGAGTCTCGAGGACCGCATGAAGCAGGCCTCCAGCGGCGAAATGTACGAAGAGGCGGCATCGTTGCGGGACCTGATACGCACCTTGAAGGATATCGACGAACGCCAGAAAATGGCTTCCGCCGAAGGCGATGACACCGACGTGCTGGCCTGGTACGCCGAGCCGCCGCTGGTGGCCGTCAATCTTTTTCACCTGCGCCGCGGGCGCGTGGTCGACCGCCGTGAATTCTACTGGGAAGACCAGCAGATTTTCGAGCCGCAGGAATTCGTGCCCGCGCTGCTGAAGCAAATCTATCTGGATTCCACTTACCAGCCGCGGTTTCTGCATGTGCCGCTGGATTTCGAGGATCGCGAGCCGCTGGAGCAGATCCTCTCCGAACGCAGCGGCCGGCGCGTGGAGATTCTCACCCCGCAGCGCGGGCAGAAGCGCGCTTTGCTGGAGCTGGTGGAAAAAAATGCGCGCAACTCCTTTGAGCAGCGCTTCCGCATCATGAAACCGAAAGCCGCGGCCATTGCCGAGGCGCTGGAAACCGCTCTGGGGCTGCCGGGGACGCCGCACCGCATCGAATGTTTCGACGTTTCGCACATCCAGGGCGCGGATACGGTAGCCTCGCTGGTGGTGTGGGAAAATGGAAAACTCAAGAAAGCGGACTACCGCAAATTCATAATCCAGAGCGTGGCTGGCGTCGATGACTTCGCCAGCATTCGCGAAGCTGTGGAACGCCGCTTCCGGCGGTTACGCGACGAAAAAAAACCGTTCCCCGACCTGCTGTTGATCGACGGCGGGCTCGGCCAACTCCACGCCGCAGCGCAAGCCCTGGACGCGCTGGAGATTATCAACCAGCCGCTCGCCGCCATCGCCAAGAAGGAAGAGATCATCTACGTGTATGGCCAGGAGCAGAATCCCATTGTGCTCGAGCGGCATTCCCCCCTGCTGCACCTGATCCAGCAGATTCGCGACGAGACGCACCGCTTCGCGGTGACTTTTCACCGCCAGCGCCGCGCTGCGCGGCATCGCAAAAACGCGCTGGTGGATATTCCCGGCGTCGGCGAGCACACCGCGAAGAAGCTTCTCCGCCACTTCGGAAGCGTAGCCAAGGTGCGCACCGCCGAAATTGCCGACCTGGAAGGGGTCATCAATCGCACGCAGGCGCGCCGCGTCTTCGACTACTTGCGCAGCGGCGATGCCACAGCGCCGCCGCAGTGATCGCAGCGGATAGCGTGCACGCTCCTCTGCGTCCCGGCACCCTTGCAACCCCCTACCCGCTGTGTTAGCGTTCACTCGGGAGGAAAATCTCAATGAGCGACAACTCCGGTTCGAAGGCCAGCTTTTTCCTTGTGGGCATTGGCATTGGCGCGGTGCTCGGAATTCTTTTCGCTCCCAAATCCGGCGAAGACACACGCGAATTTCTCGGCAAGCGCGCCGATGAAGGCCGTGAATACGCGCAGCGTAAAGCGCGCGAGCTTCGGGAACGCGCCGACGAGCTTTTGAATCACAGCGACGAAGTGGTTAAGAATTCCAAAGAAAAACTTTCCGCGGCCCTGGACGCGGGAAAAGAAGCCTACCAGCGTGAAAAGTCGAAAAATTAGCGTCGCCGTAACCCGATAAGGAGTGGAATGGATCGCTGGCTGCCCTTCTTCGTGATCATCGCCTCGCTGGCCATCGTGCTCCAGGCGATCATGCTGATGGCCATGTTCCTCGCGCTGCGCGAGTCGCTTCAGCGCATCACCAAAATCAGCACGGAACTGCACGAAAAGCTGGACCCCATTCTCACCCGCACGAATTATCTTTTGGAAGATTCCCGCAACCGCATCACCAGCATGGTGGCCGACTGGGCGGAAGTTTCGCATATCGCTCACGCCCAGGCGGTGAAGTTTGACCGCCTGGTCAGTGAAGGCGTGGAGATGCTGCGCGTGCAGATCGTCCACGCGGACCAGATCCTTACCGGCGTGATCGAGTCGGCCGATGAGGTAGGCTCGAAGTTCCGCGAGTCGATACTCGGCCCGGTGACCCAAGTGGCCGCGGTGGTCCGCGGCGTCCGCGCCGGCCTGGATTTCTTCAGTAACAAACCCAAGCGCAGAAGTCCCGAGCGCACGCGCGCGCAGTCCGACGAAGAACTGTTCATCTGAAGTGCCTCGATCTCGCGGCTCCCGTCAGCGCGCCCTCCATCCCGATCCCGCAAATTCATCGTTGTCACGCAATGCTGTCGTGTCACGCAATGCCGTCGTAATCTTTACGAAATTTCCCGCCACCGGCCGCGTCAAGACGCGCATGCTGGGCGCGCTCACCGCGCGGCAAGCCTGCCTGCTGCATAACGCGTGTCTCGCCGACGCTGTGGCGCTGGTGAATGCCTTCACTGCGTCCAGCTTCACGGCGGCTTGCGAACCGTGGCTGTACGTCGGTGGGACTGCTGCCCAGGCGCGCGCGTTGGGAAAAGCCCTCGGGCTTTCAAAACCGTGGGGAGTGGAAACCCAGCGCGGCGGAGATTTGGGCGCTCGTATGCGCAAGGCGTGCGCGGTCCGTTTCCGCAGCGGATGCGCCAAGATAATCCTCATCGGCACGGACACGCCGTGGATGGGGCCCCGCAGGCTGGCGCTGGCTTTACGCGCGCTGGACCACGCGGACGTAGTTCTCGGACCCGCGAGCGATGGCGGCTACTACCTGGTGGGCGCGCGCAGCACGCTCCCGGCGAAATTGCTTCGGGAAATATTTCGGGCCATCCACTGGGGAACTTCGAGCGTCCTGCGTAGCACCGTGGAAAATATCCGCCGCCACAAAATTCCCATGCGACTGCTGCCGCGGGATTTCGATCTTGATCGGCCCAGCGATCTCGCGCGGGCCGCGAAACTTCTGCGAAGCTCTCCGGAGCGTTCTCCCGCGCTGGCAAAATGGATGCTGGAAGACCGGATTACGCAAACTGGGGTTACGGAAAGAGCACGCGCGACTAGCGAATCCAGCCGCCGCCGATAATGCGCTCGCCATCGTAGAATACCGCGGCCTGGCCGGGCGTGAGAGCCCTCTGCGGCTGATGGAACCGCACGCGCACGGCTGATTCACCCGCGCGCTCGATGGTGGCCGCCGCAGCTTCATGCTTGTGTCGAATCTTGGCCATAACCTGCATGGGCTGCTCCAGGCGCGCGATGGCGATCCAGTTCACCCGATCCACCTCGCAGGTGTCGGACTGCAGTTCGGCGTCGTCGCCCACCACCAGCCGGTTCGCTACGGTATTAATGTTCAGCACATAGAGCGGGCGTCCCGCCGCCACGCCCAGGCCGCGACGCTGCCCGATGGTGTAGTGGTGCAGGCCTTCATGGCGTCCGATGACTTCGCCGGAAGTGGTCACCACCTCGCCGGTCTCCGCGCGCTGGCCGCTTCCCTGCTCGGCCAGATATCCTTCGATGAACTGCGTGTAATCGCCGGAGGGCACGAAACAGATCTCCTGGCTTTCCGGCTTTTCCGCCACGGGCAGATTCATCTCGCGCGCCAGCTCACGTACTTCCATTTTGGTGAGATCGCCCAACGGGAAGACCGCGCGCGCCAGCTGCTCCTGCGTAAGTCCGAATAAAAAGTACGACTGGTCTTTGGAAGCATCGCGCGCGCGCAGCAGCTCGTAGCGACCACTGCATGAGTTAAGTTGAATTCGCGCGTAATGGCCGGTGGCCAGGCGTTCCGCACCGATCTGCCGCGCGGTCAGAAGCAGCTGATCGAACTTTACGTGGTTATTGCATTGCGTACAGGGCACCGGCGTGCGCCCGGCCAGATACTCGGCCACGAATGGACGCACCACGGTATCTTCGAACTGCTTTTCGAAATTCACCACATAAAACGGGAAGCCGCAGTGTTCGGCCACGCGGCGCGCATCGTATACGTCGTCGATGGAGCAGCAGCGATGGCCCACCGGGCCATCCCCGGCGAGCTGCGGAAGGCGGCGATGGTTCCAGAGCTGCATGGTCAAGCCCACGATGGGCGCGCCCTGGCGGTGCATCATGCCGGCTACCACGGAGCTGTCCACTCCGCCGCTCATAGCCACAACAACCGTCTCGGGATGGTGATTGGGTTCCATGTATTCTTTTCTCTACGCTAAGTTTTGTGATACACGGGCGATAGTTCGCGCAGCCGTTCGACCACCCCCGGCACAACGCCAATGGCGTACTCAATCTCTTCGGCGGTGGTGCTGTGACCCAGGCTGAAGCGCAGGCTCGAACGCGCATCTTCGGGCGCCAAGCCAATGGCCGTGAGCACGTGCGAAGGCTCTACGGCGCCTGACGAGCAAGCTGCTCCCGTCGAGCAGGCCACGCCCTTCAGGTCCAGCGAAATCACCAGCGACTCGCCTTCGATGTGGCGAAACATGATGTTCGAAGTATTCGGCGTGCGTGGCGCGCCCTCTCCGTTCACGTGCGCTTCGCTGATGCGCGTGAGCAACTGGCTCTCCAGGCGATCGCGCAGCGAGGCCATTCTCGATGCGTCCGCTTCCAGATTCTCGCGCGCTAACTGCGCGGCCACGCCCAGCGCCACGATTCCCGCCACGTTTTCCGTGCCCGGACGCCTGTCGCGTTCGTGATGCCCGCCATAAAAAATCGGCCGCAGGCGCGTGCCCTTGCTGACGAAGAGCGCTCCCACACCTTTTGGCGCGCGAATTTTGTGGCCGGACACGGTGAGCAGGTCCACACCCAATCGCGCAACGTCCAGCGGAAGTTTTCCGGCCGACTGCACGGCGTCGCAGTGCAGATAGATATCGGCTTCGGCGGCGATTTTTGCGATCTCCTCGATGGGCTGCACCGTGCCAATCTCATTGTTCGCGTGCATCACGGTGATCAACACGGTCTCCGGGCGAATCGCGCGCCGCACGTCTTGCGGATCCACCACGCCGGCCGAGCTGACCGGGACATAGGTTACGTCCACTCCCTCGCGCTCGAGAAACTGGCACGCGTTCAGCACGGCGTGGTGCTCGATCTGCGTGGTGATGACGTGTCTGCGAACGCCGCCAGGCACGCCCAGCCCGAGCGGCACCAGCCCAAAAATCGCCAGGTTGTCTGCTTCGGTTCCCCCGCTGGTAAAAACAATCTCTCCGGCGCGCGCCCCCACCAGAGCAGCCACAGATTCCCGCGCCCGTTCCACGGCAGTACGCGCCCGTTGTCCGAACGAGTGAATGGAACTGGCATTGCCGTACTCCTCGGAAAGAAACGGAAGCATCGCCGCAACGACCTCTGGGGCGGCGGGCGTGGTGGCGTTATGGTCGAGATAAACGCGCTGCATGGCTATATTGTCGCGCTGCATGGCCATTTTCCAGGGAAAAGGGTCTGGCACTCCTGCATTTAGAATAGGCGGGCCAACGGGAAGCGTCAAGCCAAGGTACTGGCCAGGGTGCTGGCAGGCGGTGAATTAGACTCTGAAGATTTTTCGAGCGTTCAATCCTGGCCAACCCATTGAGACTGTATCTTCGGGGGCCGCAGCAAAGTCTGCATGACCACGCAGTACTGTTCTGTTTTCTCCCGCAACCCGCGAAGCTGCTCCGGGGTGGCCGTCGGCGCGGCAACATCGAAATGAAGATGGAGACTCTCAAAACCGACGGGCACGTCCTTGGAAATGCCCAGGGTGCCCCGAAGATCCAATTCTCCTTCCACGGTGACTTCGATGCGTTCGGTGGCAATACCCATGGCCGCCGCCACCATCTGACAAGTGATTTGCGCGCACGCTGCCAGGGCTCCCAGCAAAAGGTCACCGGAACACGCACCGGTTCCGCCGCCGCCCACGCCTTTGTGGGCTTCCGCCTGGTAAACGGCGCGGCCGATGTCAATCGAGCAGGACACGGGAACATCGGTCTGCCCGCCTTTCGCCCGCATTTTGATCCGCGAGGCATTGGGATCGCTGCGGTATTGCTCCTTCAGTGGCTTCTGCAGTGATCGAAGATCCATGGCAACCTCACTGGGCGATTCCGGGCCATTTTTCGGTAAGCGGGGGCTGTGGCCGAGCCGTATTGTAGCGGCTCCACCTGCATGCTAGCATGCTTCCGCAGCAGGGAGAGCCTATGCCCAAGTACGTCATTGAACGCGAAGTGCCCGGAGCCGGAAATTTAACCGAGACGCAACTTCGGGAATTATCCCAAAAGTCCGTCCGTGTGCTGAAGGAAATGGGTCCTGGAATTCAATGGCTGCACAGCTACGTGACCGGCGATAAAGTGTACTGCGTCTATCTCGCTCCGGACGAAGCCTCGATTAAAGAGCACGCCAAGCGCGTAGGCGTTCCCGCCAATCGCGTCTCCGCAGTGCGCCGGATGATTGACGCGTCGAGCGCGGAATAAGCGCCGGCTGCCGCCTCAGCCGGTCTGCGCTCCTTTGCCTCCCAACGGGGGCAGGTTATCTTCGAGCAGCAGCGCCGCCTCGATGGCCTTTCCCGCCGGCATCGCCCAGCCTTCCAGCCACACCGTCGTGCCTGCCCTTTCGGTCAGAGCCTGCCGTGCCAGAGCCAGACTTTCTTCCAGTTTGGCGCGTTCCGCCTGCGTCAGCGGAGCGCCGATGTTTTGGCGTAGCGCGGCTGCTGCGCCAGCCAGCCGCAGCGCGCGCTCTGCTTCGAATTGAGTCGCCCCCAGGCACGCAAAGCACTCCAACAGGCGTGCGATTCCTCGTTTGTGATCCAGCTCCTGGAAAATTTTCATGCTTTCCCGGTAAAGCGAGTGCGCCGCGGGATAATCCCGCTGTTCCCTCGCCAGGCTTCCCAGGTCAGCGAGGGTGCCCGCTGTGCCCCAGCGATCATCCAGTTCCCGGAAGGCCGCCAGGCTCTGCTCGTACAAGCGTCGCGCGGCCGTGAAGTCACCTTGATCGCGCGCGGCATCTCCCTGGTAGTTCATGGACCAGGCTACGCCCGTGCGATCCCCCAGGTCTTGAAAAATCGGCAGGCACTCCGCGTAAAGCGCGTGCGCGCGGGCGTAGTCGCGATCCATTTTGACGACATTGGCCAGGTTACTGAGCGCACGGGCCACGGCCAGTTGATTGCCCAATTCTTTCCAGAGCACTAAACTTTCTTCGAAGGCAGCGCGCGCCGAGGCCACATCGCCCCGGTCACGAGCATGGACGCCCAGCGCGTTCAGACACACGGCGACACCCTGCTTGTCGTCCAATTGGCGCGCGACCTCCAGACTCTCCCGGGTGAGCGCATCCCCAGAGGCGTAGTCTCCCTGCGCGCCCGACAGCACGCCCGCCGCGAAAAGCGCGCGCGCACGCGCCTTGGCGGATGTTGCCGTCGCCGGGAGCTTCAGCAACTTGCCCAGCCTGTCGCGTCCCTCGGCGAGGTACTCGCCCATCTCCCAAAAGCGAAACAGGGCGGCGCCGAGACGCAGGCCCCAATCGGCATCTCCGGTTTCGGTGAGCCACTCCAGGGCGGCACGAAAATTGTCATGCTCGATTCTGAAGCGTTCCCGCCACTCCGCGCCTTCCGCGCCACCGAGCTGCTCGGTAGCGTCCTCCTCGGCCAGCACGAGGCAGTAAGCGGCATGCGCTCGCCTGGTGCGGGCTTGCTCCCCGCTGGCCTCAAGTTTTTCCAGAGCGTATTCGCGGATGGTTTCCAGCATGGTAAAACGAGATTCACCGCTCGGCTGGTCGACCAGTTGTACCAGGCTCTTGTCGACCATGGACGATATCCCATCGAGCAGGTCCAGGTCGAGGTCCTGCTTGGTGTCGCACGCCGCTTCCGCACCTTCCAGGGTGCATCCGCCGACGAAAACCGATAATCTGCGGAAAAGTTTCTGCTCGGCAGGGCTCAGCAGGTCGTAACTCCAATCGATGGCCGCGCGAAGCGTCTGCTGGCGCTGCGGCAGGTCTCGCGCGCCGCCCGTCAATAGCTGCAGGCGGCTGGCCAGGCGCGTGCGCATGGCAGAAGGCGAAAGGACTTTGATCCTGGCCGCGGCCAACTCGATGGCCAGGGGAAGGCCATCCAGGCGGGCGCAAATCTCGGTGATGGCGGACGCGTTTTCCGCGGTAAGTTCAAAATCGGGCTTGGCCGCGATCGCACGTTGCACGAAAAGCGCAATCGCCGGGCACTGCGACAGCACCTCCAGCGAAGGTAGCGACCGCGCATCCGGCAGCGCCAGCGGCGGCACGGGAAATTCATGCTCCCCGTATACGTGCAGCGCCGCGCGGCTGGTGACCAGGATTTTTAGATTCGGACCCGTGGCCAGCAGCTCCGCCACGATCGGCGCCGCCCTGATTAAGTGCTCAAAATTATCCAGCACCAGGAGCATGGGCGCACGGGAAGAATCCTGAAAAGTCTCTTTGAGTAATTCGAGGGGCGCCTGACCGCCCGCTTGGCGGATTCCCAACGTCTGCACGATCACCGAAGCGATCAAGCCGGGATCGCCGACGGTGGAAAGCGGAACGAAATAGATGCCACTCGAAAAGTGCTCCACCAGGCCACTGGCCATTTGCAGCGCGAGGCGTGTTTTGCCGATCCCGGCAGGTCCCGTGACCGTCACCAGGCGCACATCCGCGCAAAGCAGGAGCTCCTGTGCGGCCGCTATTTCCTTCTCGCGTCCCACGAAGACGGTCCGTGGTGCGGGAAGATTCGTCGGGCCCATCTCCACTGGCTGGGCCGGTTTCTCCGAGAAGCGGTCGCGTATCACGGCAAGCTCTCGCGCGAGATCCCGTGTAGAGGAGTAGCGCTGCTCAGCGTCTTTGGTCAGGCACCTCTCCACCGCCCAGCAGAGCGGAGCGGGAACGTCGGGGTTTTGTACTCCAATTGGTTTGGCCGGCTCCCGGAGAATGGCCACCATCGTCTCCGCAGCGGTGCTTCTCTGAAAGGCGCGCTTGCCGGTCAGCATCTCGTAAAGCACCAGCCCGAAGGAGAACTGGTCTGACCGGAAATCCAGCCGCGCGCCGCTGGCCTGCTCCGGCGACATGTATCCTACCGTTCCGATGGCCAGACCTTCGCGTGTCTGCAACGCGGACTGCGTGCGCGTATCCGGCAAATCTTCGCCGGTGGAAGCGACCTTGGCCAGGCCAAAGTCCAGAATCTTGACGAATCCATCGTGCGAGACCATCAGGTTCTCAGGTTTTAAATCGCGGTGGGTGATGCCCGCCTCATGCGCTTTCGTCAAACCCTCGGCAACCTGCGTGGCAATTTCCGTTGTTTTTCGGATGGGCAGCACGCCGGAGTCAAGCAGCTGGCGCACGGTCTTGCCCTCGACCAGCTCCATGGCGATGTAGTGGGTGGATCCGTCCTGCCCAAGCTCGTAAATGGTGACGATGTTGGGGTGATTGAGGGCGGATGCCGAACGTGCTTCACGTTCGAACCGCTGCAACCGGCCCGCGTCCGCGGAGAACGACGCCGGCAAAATCTTAATGGCCACACTGCGCTCCAGGCGGGGATCCCGCGCCCGGTATACCTCGCCCATTCCGCCCGCGCCAAGCGGGGCGACAATCTCATACGGCCCGAGTTTGGTGCCCGGAACCAGCATCACGGTGCGAGATTATATCCTCATGGGAACTGGCGCACGCTTCTTTTAGCGACGCTCTTCCCTCGGCAATACGGTTTGTGGTAGTTTCCCAGTTCCGAAAAGTACGATGGGAGGTGAATCATGGCTGTGGACATGAACAAATTGATGGCCTTTGTCGGCAAGGCGGTGGTCGACATTGGCGGCACGATGCACGCGGCGCTGGTGGTGGTCGGCGAAAAGCGCGGCTTGTACAAGGCGTTGGCCAAGGGCCCCTGCAGCTCCGAAGAGCTGGCCAAGCGCACCGCCAGCAACGAGCGTTACGTTCGCGAATGGCTGAGTTCCCAGGCCGCGGGCGGCTACGTTGAATACGATCCAAAAACGCAACAGTACAGCATGAACGAAGAACAGATTTTTGCGCTGACCGATGAGAAAGGCGCGATCTATCTTCCCGGAGCGTTCCAGCTGGCGCTCGCTGCGGTGCGGTCTGAAGAGCGGGTCAGCGAAGCGTTTCGCACGGGCGCGGGAATCGGCTGGCACGAACACGACGCCGGCCTTTTTTGCGGTACGGAAAGATTTTTCCGGCCCAACTACGCCGCGAACCTCTTAAGCGCGTGGATTCCCGCGCTGGAAGGCGTGGAAGCGCGGCTGAAGCAGGGCGCGCGGGTTGCCGACGTGGGATGCGGGCATGGCTCGTCCACCATACTGATGGCCGAGGCTTTTCCCAAATCCACATTTGTCGGCTACGACTACCATGAAGCTTCCATCGCCACCGCGCGGCAACGTGCTACCGAAGCAGGCGTCGCCGACCGCGTGAAGTTCGATACCGCTAAAGCCAAGGACTATCCCGGCCGGGACTTCGACTTCGTCACTTTTTTCGATTGCCTGCACGATATGGGCGACCCCGCCGGCGCCGCCGCGCACGTCAAACAGTCGCTTAAGGCCGACGGCACCTGGATGATCGTTGAGCCCTACGCCGGTGATCGCGTCGAGCAGAATCTCAATCCGGTGGGGCGGCTTTTCTACAGCGCCTCGACTCTGTTGTGCACGCCGGCGTCCAAGTCGCAGGAAGTGGGCTTGGCGCTGGGCGCGCAAGCGGGCGAGGCGCGCATGAAAAACGTAGTCACCTCCGGCGGCTTCAGCCGTTTCCGTCGCGCCGCGGAAACTCCCTTCAACCTGGTGTACGAAGCCCGGCCGTAGAGCTGAACGGCCATCACTCATCGGCCCGCGTGCGCGTGAGCCCCCTGCGGCGCGCTCCGTGTGGCTGCCGAAATTCCCACGGCTCATCATCTTGACAAAGCGCTCCGTGTTGGCTAGCGTGCGAAGCGTCTCTCGTTCACCGTCCTCGACCAACATTTAAGGAGCAGGAATGCCGCCAGCACGCCCGCCCGTGATCACGCTCACCACCGATTACGGCACCAACGACCACCTGGTGGGAACCATCAAGGGAGTGATCCTGCGCATCCTGCCCGAAGCGCAGATCGTGGACATCTGCAACCACGTGCTGGGCTGCGACATCTTGGATGGCGCCTTAACCATCGGCCAGGCGTACAACTACTTCCCGCAAAAAACCATTCACGTGGTGGTGGTGGACCCGGGCGTGGGAACCCAGCGCCGCCCCATCCTGGTCTCTGCCGGCATGCACTATTTCCTCGCTCCGGATAATGGCGTCCTTTCCATGGTCTACGAAAAGGCCGACGACGTGGTGGTGCGTCACGTCACCGCGGAGCACTATTTTCTTTCGCCCATGAGCAACACCTTCCACGGCCGCGATGTTTTTGCGCCGGTGGCCGCGTGGCTGGCCAAAAACGGCCAGGGATCGAGCTTCGGCGAAGAGATTACCGATTTCATTCGCTTCAGCCTGCCCAAGCCGAAGACCGCGGACAACGCCGTTCGCGGCGTGGTGCTGAAAGTGGACAATTTCGGCAATCTGCTCACTAATTTCACCCCCGACCATGTGCCGCAGCTTTTTGCCGGCGATGGGAAATTCAAAATTACCGTGGGCGGCAAGGAAGTCAGCAGCATAATTCAGAATTATTCGCAGGGCGCGCCCGGCGAGGCCTTCGCCATCCTGGGATCGAGCGGCTGGCTGGAGATTGCCATGAACCGCGGGAATGCCGCGCGCACGCTCGGTGTGCAGCGCGGCGCGGAAGTTGTCGTCACTCTGGGTTGATCCAGGAGGGCGGATTACCGCGCGCCCTCTTTCGCCGTGGTGGCCACTTCCAGCGCTTTGATGCGCTGAATCTTCACTCGCGCCACTCGCCGCCGGTCCATCTCCACCACCGTAAAGCGAAAACCCGCTGCGTCAAATGTCTCCCCGCCGCGCGGCAGAAATCCCAGATGGTGCAGCACAAAGCCACCCAGCGTTTCATATTCAGAATGGTCGGGCAGCTGGATATCGAACTGCGTTTCCAGGTCGCGAACCTTGAGCGAGGCGTCGAAAATCATGGCGCCGTCGGCCAGCGTCAAGGGACGCTCCACCACGTCAAACTCGTCGTAAATCTCGCCCACTATCTGTTCCAGCACGTCTTCCAGCGTCACCAGTCCCAGTATGGTGCCAAACTCGTCCACCACCGTGGCCAGGCCGGTGTGCCGCGCGCGCAGTTCGTCGAGCAGCTCGCTCACCGGCTTGCTCTCCGGAACGATCAGCACCTCGCGCAACAACGGGCGCAGTTGGAACTCCTGCGGCGGCAATCCATCCTGGGCGCGCCGCTCGCGATCGAGCAGCACCCACAAAATATCCTTGATGTGCACGAACCCGGCGGTGTGGTCGAGGCTGCCCTGATACACCAGCAGGCGCGAGCGCTGCGTGGTGGCGAATGTTTTCATCACTTCGTCCAGCGTGGCCTCGAGCGCCAACCCGTGCACATCCGGCCGCGGCACCATGATTTCCCTGACGCGCACTTCGCTCAGCTCGATGGCGCTCTTGATGACTTTTTTCTCGCCCCGGTCGAACAGCCCGCGCTCGCCCGCCTGCTCCACCAGAATCTGCAGCTCTTCCGCGGAGTGCACCAGTGTATGACCCTTGCTTGTGGAAATGCCCAAAGCCCGATTGATGCGCGCCGCCGACCCTTCCAGCAGCGCAATGGCCCACTGAAAAGTGTCCAGGTAGATGTTGAACGGCCGCGCGGTCAGCAGCGCCACCTGCTCGGCGCGCTCCAGGCTGAAAGTTTTCGGCACCAGCTCGCCGAACACCACGTGCAAGAACGTCAGCCCGGCAAACGCCAGCCCCAGCGAGATGGCATGCGCCACCAGCGCCACTTGCGGATAAGGGATCCAGTCCAGCAGCCTGCGCAGCAGCGACGCCAGCGTGTTTTCCCCGAGAATACCCAGCCCCAGGCTGGTGAGGGTGACCCCTACCTGCACGCCGGAGACCACGCGATTCATGTCGCCCAGCAGGCGTTGCACCACGCGCGCCCGCGCCACGCCCTGCTCCACCAGTTGACGAATACGCGAGGGGCGCACGGCCACTAGCGAAAACTCCACGGCGGCAAAAAAAGCGTTAATCCCCACCAGCAGCAACACCGCGGCAATTTTGATGGAAGTCATGGGACCACCAGATTCTAGCAACTCACCGGTCTTGACGATAGCCCGGCTGCGGCATCGCCGTCTTCTTGTTGACAGACCGGCGACCGCCCGGTTACAGTGCAGCCGGTGCAGGTTTCGAGCGTCTAACATGCCAACGCGAATCTATTTTTTCGGCTTTACGTACCGCTTCTCCGTGCGGGGGAGCGGGGCGGCACAGCGCGCGTGAGCGGGCAACACCAGAAATAGCCAGCGCGAAAAGCCGGGATGCAACCCTCCGCGAAACTCCCATCGAGTTCGCGGTTTTTTATTTTTAAGGAGAGCACACATGATCGTCAATATGCGGTATGGAGCCACCGACCAGGAGATCGATCACGTCATCGAGCGCGTTCGTGAGCTGGGCTATCAGCCCCACGTCATTCGCGGCGCCGAGCGCACCATCATCGGCGTGGTGGGAAAAAGCCAGGCGCACCGCAGCGAGCTGGAGGCTTTGCGGGCTGCGCCCGGCGTCGAAGACATGATTCCCATTGCCCAGCCTTTCAAGCTGGTCAGCCTGGAGCTGCGCCGCGAGCGCACCGTGGTGAATGTGGGCGGCGTGCTGATCGGCGGCGATGAGCTGGTGGTCATCGCCGGGCCCTGCTCGGTGGAGTCGCGCGAACAGATCTTGGAAACCGCGCGCGCGCTGAAAGCGGCGGGCGCTCATATGCTGCGCGGCGGCGCCTACAAGCCGCGCACCTCGCCTTATGAATTTCAAGGTTTGGGTCTCGAAGCGCTGCAAATCCTGCGCGAGGCGCGCCAGGAAACCGGCCTGCCCATTGTCACCGAAATTATGAGCACCGAGGAAGTGGACGTGGTCAGCGAGCATGCCGACATGCTGCAAGTCGGCGCGCGCAATATGCAGAACTATCCGCTGCTGCGGCGGCTGGCGGCCACGCCCAGGCCGATTCTGCTCAAGCGCGGCCCTTCCGCCACCATCAAGGAATGGCTGCTGGCGGCGGAATATCTGCTGGCCGGCGGCAATCCTAACGTGGTGCTGTGCGAGCGCGGTATTAAAACTTTTGAAACCGAAACGCGCAACACTCTGGACCTGGCCGGCGTCGCTCTTGCCAAGGAGCTGTCCCACCTGCCGGTCATTGTGGATCCTTCGCATGCCACCGGCCGGCGCAGTCTGGTCCCCGCCACCGCTCGTGCCGCAGTGGCGGTGGGCGCCGATGGCTTGATGGTGGAGGTGCATCCCTGCCCGGAGCGTGCCCTTTCCGACGGACCGCAGTCGCTGGATTTCCGCGGCTTCGAGGAAATGATGCGCGGAATTAAAGAACCCTTGCGCCGGGCTGCAGCAGCAACAGCTCGTTAAGCAGGGAGCGCTCCCGCTCTTGAGGTAGAAGAAATCGCGCGTTGGGAGACAGTTCGGAGGAGAGAAGCAATGCAAAAACGCAAACTTGGAAATAGCAATCTGGAAGTGTCCGCCCTGGGCCTCGGCTGCATGGGGATGAACTTTAGTTATGGTCCGGCGGCGGACAAGAAGGAGATGATCTCTCTGATTCGATCAGCCGTGGACCGTGGTGTAACGTTCTTTGACACCGCCGAAGTTTACGGGCCTTACACAAACGAAGATCTCGTGGGCGAAGCGTTGGCTCCGCATCGTGACCAGGTCGTGATTGCGACCAAGTTCGGGTTCAAAATTGATCCGGCTACCGGCAAATCGGCCGGGTTGGATAGCCGCCCCGCGCATATCAAGGAGGTCGCCGAAGCCTCGCTCAAGCGCCTCAAGACCAGCGTCATCGACCTGTTTTATCAGCACCGCGTTGACCCCGACGTGCCCATCGAAGACGTCGCCGGAGCCGTGAAGGAACTTATCCAGCAAGGCAAGGTGAAGCACTTCGGACTCTCCGAAGCGGGCGTTCGCACCATCCGTCGCGCGCACAAAGTGCAGCCGGTCACCGCGCTGCAGAGCGAATATTCGCTTTGGTGGCGAGAGCCTGAAGCGGAAGTGCTACCGGCCCTGGAAGAACTCGGAATCGGATTCGTTCCATTTAGCCCGTTGGGCAAGGGCTTCCTCACCGGAAAGATCAGCGAAGACACGGAGTTCGACAAAAACGACTTTCGAAACAGCGTTCCTCGCTTCACGACGGAAAACCGCAAGGCGAATCGGTCGATGGTGGATCTCATTGGCAAGTTCGCCCAGCAGAAAAAGGCTACGCCTGCTCAGATTGCTCTGGCATGGCTGCTGGCGCAGAAGCCGTGGATCGTTCCGATCCCAGGCACAACCAAGCTGCATCGACTCGAAGAGAACATTGGAGCCGCTGCCGTCGAACTTACGCCCGAAGATCTGCGAGAGCTCGATACTGCGGCCTCAAAGATCGCGGTGCAAGGGGCCCGGTACCCCGAAGCACTGCAGAAACTGGTGGGCCGATAGAAAACACCTCGTGAACCGAAGGCCGTGCGTCACTCGAAACGGGACGTTCACTCGGTTGCGCCGCGCCGCCGACTAGGCTAGAGTTTCGCCAGGTTGGGTCCCGGTGAAAACTTTTGGTCGCGCGCTGCGTTATTTTTTTGGCACCATTATTCTGCTTGCAAGCCTCGCCCTTCTTTTTGGCTGGTGGCTTGTTCATCGCTCGCTCCCCGTTCTTGACGGTTCCATCGTAATTCCCGAGCTGCAACAGAAGGTCCGCGTCGATCGTGACCAGTGGGGCGTTCCGCGTATTCAAGCGGGATCGCTCGAAGATCTGCTGGTGGCGCAGGGCTACGTGCTGGCGCAGGACCGGCTGTGGCAGATGGATATTTTGCGCCGCGCCTCCGGCGGCGAGCTTTCGGAAATTTTCGGCGAAGTGGCCCTCCCATCGGATCGCGAGAATCGCACTCTGGGGCTGCGCCAGGCCGCAGAGCGTAGCTGGGCGGTCATGTCCGCGGAAAATCGCGTGCTGCTCGAGGCCTACGCGCGCGGCGTGAACCGCCTCATCACCGCGCAGCACGGGCGGCTTCCCGGTGAGTTCCTGGTGCTGCGTTACGAACCGCGCCCGTGGACTCCGGTCGATTCCCTGCTGATTAATGCGTTCATGTATAAGGAGCTCACCAACTTCTGGGACGACGAAATTCATCGCGCCGCGGTCACCGAGCGCGTGGGTCCGGAGCTTGCACGGGATCTATATACCGAGGAATCGAAATGGGACCGCCCTCCCGTCGGCGCCCTCGCAGGTGAAGATGTGGATCCGCGACACCCCAGTAGTTCCGGCAGCACCGGAAACGCGACGCCCAAGGCGGGAAATTCGGCGGGAAATTCCTCCTCCGGCCCGCAGCCGCATCCGCTGCTCCCCGCGAATCCCCCCGCCTCACTCACGACCACTCCGCGCACCGCTTGGCGCGCGGCCGAAGGGCTACTGGGACAGTTCGCCAATGAAGTGCGTGCCGGGGCAGGCAGCAATAACTGGGTTGTCGATGGCCAGCACACCTATTCCGGCAAGCCCATGCTGGCCAACGATACCCACCTGCCGCTGAATATTCCCTCGATTTGGTATTTGGTTCATTTGCTCGCGCCGGGCTGGAACGTCAAAGGTTTTGCAATACCGGGCGGCCCTTTGGTGGTGATCGGCCACAATGACCGCATCGCCTGGGGTGTCACCAACACCGGCGCCGATGTGCAGGACCTCTATCTCGAGACTTTTAATCCGGCCTCTGCGCAGGAATATCGCGCGAACGGTAAGTGGCGAAGGGCCGAGGTTCGCCGTGAAACCATTCACGTGCGCGACCAGCCCGACGACGTCCTGGAAGTTGTGGTCACGCGCCACGGACCTATCGTGCGCCGCGACGGCCTGCGGGCCTATGCGTTGCGTTGGACCGCCACCGAGCCGGGGGCGCTCGAGGTTAGCTTCCCGATGCTGGGCAAGGCAAAAAACTGGAGCGAGTTCCGGGAAACTTTACGAGGACTATGGGGGCCGGCGCAGAATTTTGTCTATGCCGACGTGGATGGCAATATCGGCTTCATCGCCGCAGGGCGGATTCCCATCCGTAAAAAACCGAGCGGCGGCGTGCCGGTCCCCGGCGATACCGACGATTACGAATGGACCGGTTACATTCCCTTCGAGCAGCTGCCGCAGATTTATAATCCGCCCGAAGGAATCATCGCCACCGCCAATGGGCGCGTGGTGGGGCCGAACTACCATTTCTACCTTACCGACAATTGGATGGCTCCCTATCGCACTACGCGCATTTACGAGCTGCTGTCACCCCGCAAAAATCTGCGCCCCGCTGACTGCATCGCCATACAGACCGATCTGGTTTCACCGCCGCATCGCCAGATCGCCGCGCAGCTTCTGGACGCGGGAACCCGCGTCGCTCCGCTCGATCCCCGCACCAAGCAATTGCTGGCGAGCTTGCCGCTCTGGAACGGCCGCGCCGAGACCAGTTCGCTGCAAATGAGTCTCCTGGAATTCACGCGGCGCGCGCTGCTCTGGCATCTTTTGCGCGGCCCTATGGGTGGTGCGGTGGGCCTGTATCAGTGGTCGCGCTCCAGCGTGTTTCTGGAAAACGTGCTGCGCGATCACCCTGCCCGGTGGCTGCCTCCCGAGTTCCGCAGCTACGACGAGCTGCTGATGACCAGCGCCGACCTGGCCGTACGCCAGATGGAGCTTTCGGCGCATCGCGCCAATCCGCGGGAATGGTCCTGGGGCGCATTCTCAAAACTGAAAATCTTTCATCCGCTTGGCCAGCATGGACTGTTGCGCCGCCATCTCAGCATTGGTCCCATTCCCATCTCCGGGTCGCTGTTTTCGGTGAAGCAGGTGGCTCCCACTTTCGCGCCGTCAATGCGTTTCGTTGCCGACCTCTCCAATTTCGACAACTCGTTAATGAATATCACCGTCGGCCAGTCGGGTCAGTACCTGAGCTCTTACTACGCAAATCAGTTTCCCTACTGGTACGAAGGCCGCGGCATCCCTTCCGTATTCAGTGCGGCGGCGGAGGAGGCGGCTACCCTCCATCGCCTGGAACTCGTGGCACCGTAGTGCTTCGCCGTCCGATCGACCGGACCGCATAAAGCGTTTGTTGCTGTTCTCCACCGTGCGTTAGAATGCTGCCTGCCGCTTCCCTCCGCCCAACTAAGCTAGGCGTGCATCCCGGAGCCGGCCTGAGAAAAATCGTGAATCTGCCGCTACAAAAAAAACCGAAGCCACCCGACTCCCCTGGCGCCGGCGACGCTCCTCAAAAGATCGACTTTGAGAAATCTCTCGGGCGCCTCGAAGAGGTGGTGCGCCGCCTGGAGCACGCCAATCTTCCGCTCGACGAAGCCATGAAACTTTTCGAGGAGGGAGTCGACCTGGCGCAGAAGTGTCAAAAGCAGATCGAGCAAGCCGAAGGGCGCGTCGACATTCTCCTGAAATCTGCGCACGGAAAACTTACCGCGGCGCCCTTCCAGCCGGACGGCGAGAAGGACGAAACCTCCTGAAAATGCCTACCGTGTTTTTGCTCGCCGATGCACCGCGCAACTCACTGACCGTTTCCTCCGCGCGGCCTTCGTGCCCCCCCCTTCATGCCGCTCCCTGAATTTTTTGAAACCGGCCGGCGCACCATTGACGCGGCTCTCGAGCGCCTGCTTCCGCCCGCCGGCGCGCCGCCTTCCGAGATTCATCAGGCCATGCGCTACAGCGTTTTTGCGGGCGGCAAACGCGTGCGGCCGCTGCTCTGCCTGGAAGCCGCGCGAATTTTTGCCGCGGATTTTTCCGCTGTGCTTCCCGCGGTAAGCGCCGTAGCCTGCGCAGTCGAATTTATTCACACCTATTCGCTCATTCATGACGATCTCCCCGCGCTCGACAATGACGACCTGCGCCGCGGCC
>JAAFGT010000030.1 GCA_010365215.1 Acidipila sp.
CATCCAGTGGTTCTTATCATGCTGGGAGGTGGTCATGGATGGGACTCGTGGCCGCCTGGGCGCGTGGCCCTCTAGCCTAGAAGGGAATTCACAAACGTCGACGCGTCAAATGGCGCGAGATCGTCGATCTTTTCTCCCGTGCCGACGTAGCGGATGGGGAGATTCAGTTCACGCGTGATGGCCACGACGATGCCGCCCTTTGCCGTGCCGTCGAGCTTGGTTAGAACCAAGCCGGTAGCGCCGGCGTTAGCCATAAATTCCCGCGCCTGCACCAACCCGTTCTGCCCGGTGGTGGCGTCGAGCACCAGCAACACTTCGTGCGGCGCACCCTCCACCAGCTTTGCCGCGGTGCGCTTCATTTTGTCGAGCTCGGCCATCAGGTTCGACTTGTTGTGCAGGCGGCCGGCGGTGTCGACGATCACCACGTCCACGCCGCGGGAGCGCGCAGCGGTCAGCGCGTCATAGACCACGGCCGCAGGATCGGCGCCGGTCTTCTGCTTGATCATTTCGACGCCATTGCGCTGTGCCCAGATGGCCAGTTGTTCGATGGCGGCTGCGCGAAACGTGTCAGCGGCGCATAGCAGCACGCTGCGGCCTTCTTTCTTCAGGCGATTGGCCAGTTTTCCGATGGTGGTGGTTTTGCCGGTTCCATTCACTCCCACTACGAATACTACGGCAGGTCCCACGCCGGTATTTCCATTGGTAGTGACCGGCACGGCGCGCAGGATACGCAGAAGCTGGGCCTTCAGCTCCACGCGAATCTGGCCCGAGTCTTTGAGCAGCTGTTTGGCGGCCTGGTCCTTGAGCGCGGCGAGGACCTCTTTCGTTGTTGCCACGCCAAGATCTGCCGAGAGCAGCGCGGTTTCGAGTTTGTCCAGCAGCGCGGGATCGATCTCCCGCCCGATGGGCAGCACATCCGCGAGGATCACCTCGAGGTCAGTGCGCGTTCGCTGAACGGACTCTTTCAGCCGTTCGAGCAGCGTCGGTTCCGGCGGTCCAAAAAGTGTAATCATCGGATGATTTCTACTTTCAACTTGCAGCGTTCATTCTAACAGAAGGCTCTGGCCGGGGCAGTGAATCGGATGGTCCGATGATAACGAGCCGGTCCTAAAGAGCGAGGAGCACGGTGGCGGCCAGGGCCCCGGCGATGCCGAATTTTTGCGGGAGGTTCATGCGTTCGTGGAGAAAGATAATGGCGAGAGCGATGGTTACCGCGGGATAGAGGGAAGAAAGCACCGCGCTCACATCCATGCGCCCGGCGCGGGTGGCGAGGACGTAAAAGAGATTACCCAGCACGTCGAGGATTCCCGCAACAGTCGCCAATCGCCATCCCGACCACGAAGGCAGCCAGCGCTTCTCCGTGGACCAAAAAATTATCAGAACCAGAGCCAGCGATGCCACGCGGATGACGGTGAGTATCCAGAACAGTCCGTGATCTCCCGCCAATTTACTGAGAATTAGAAAGCCGCCGAAGCCTGCTCCGGCAAGAACAGCCAGGCCGAATCCGCGCGGCGGGCCTGCGGCGAAATCGGAAAGAGAAATCAGCGCGATGCTCAGGAGCGCCAGCGTGAATCCAGCCAGTTGCACCGGCTTGGGAAGACCTTCCGTAAACACGCCGAACAAAACGGGAAGGGACACGGCCAGCACGGCGGTTACGGAAGCGTTGAGGCCCACGCGTCCCAGCGACAGCGCGCGGTAAAAAGCCGTGAGCCCCGCGCCACCCACAATTCCGGCGAGTGCCGCCATGATCATGCCGTGCCGTGACGGTAGCGCTTCGCCGCGTCCGAGAGCCAAGGCCAGCATGAGCACTAAGCCCGCGATGTCCGCGATGATTACGACAGCGAAGACATTTCTCTGCTTGGCGGCCTGCCCGCCCGCAAAATCGCCGACACCCCAAGCGCAAGCCGCGGCTAGACTAAAACTTATGTTGGCGATCGGCGAACTCACGCCGGTCATTGTGGCTGGGATGAACGGTGAAAGGCAAACTTTGCGGGAACGCCGGACGGGAAGTGAGCGGCCGTTTTGTGCGACGGCGCTAAACCTCTACGAGCGTGGCACTGAGCTTAACTTTTCCGGCCAGGACGGCAGCTTCGAGCGCATCCACGACTTTGGGATCGAAGCGCGTGCCGGCTAATTCCCGAACGCGTTTCAAAGCGAACTCCAGATCCATGGCCGATTGATACGGCCGGTTCGTAGTGATGGCATCGAGCGTGTCGGCCACGGAAATAATCCGCGCCATAAGCGGGATCTGGTCGCCCTGCAAGCCGTGCGGGTAGCCTTTGCCGTTGACCTGTTCGTGGTGCAGTTCGATTCCGGGCAACATGTCTTTGAGCTGGGCGACGGGACGCATGATGTTGGCGCCTTTCACCGGATGCTGCTTCATCACCTGAAATTCTTCGTCGGTAAGCGAGCCCGGCTTCTTGAGCACGCGGTCGTCGATGCCGATCTTGCCCACGTCGTGCAGCAGCGCGGAGATGCGCAGGCGGTCGAGCTCGGCGGCGCCCAGGCCCAACCCCTCGCCGATGGTCATGGCATATTTTGCAACGCGCCCGGAATGGCCGCGCGTGTAGGGGTCCTTTTCGTCGATGGCCGCGGCGAGCATGCGGATGGACCCGATAAAAAGCTCACGGTTTTCTTCCGCCGCCTGCTTGAGTTGTTCGATGTACTGTTCGATGTCGCCGGCCATGCGGTTGAAGGTTGCCGCCAAATCGCTGATCTCGGCGGCACCCTGAACGGAGGCGCGTTGATGGAACTCTCCGCGGCTGATGGCCAGAGTGGATTCGGCGAGCGAGCGGATTGGGTTGGTAATCCCTAACGCGAAGAGATAACCGAGGAGGAGCGCGGCAAAAGTGAGCACGGCGACGAAAGTCAGCGCCTGGCGGTTGAGCTCTTGCACGCCGGCATCCGCGCGCGCGTCGTTCAGGCTGCGCTGCGCGATCACCGCCCAACTCATATCCTGAACGGTGCTGTAGGTGCCGATCATGTCGATGCGGCGGCCGTCGCGGTCGATCTGGAAGCGGGAGGTCTGCGTCGCGCGCAACTGCAGTGGAAGGTCGCGAAGCTGGGCCACGATGCTGTAGCTCGAGCTGGCATCCTGGCCGGCCACCCAGCGGCGCTGCTCGGGATGCGCCACGATGCCGCCCTTGCGGTCGACCACGTAGACCACGCGGCCGCGCACGGTATTTTCCTGCAGGCGCTTGAGGATTCTATCGAGTGAAACCAGCGCGGCGAACATTCCTGCGGGTTGGTTGTTCCAAACCAGCGGCACAGCTACCACGAACGACGGGCTGCTTTCTTTTCCGGCCGAGAGCGGGTCGCTGCGAAACTTGGTGCCCTGCGAGCAAATCACCATGCCGCGTTCGAGCGCGTTCTTCACGAAGGGATCGTTGTCGGCCCGAAAATTTCCGGACCAGGGTCCTTTGGCGTTGCGGTTGAGTGCGGTGACGTAGAGGATGTCGGGGTTACTTTGGACGAAATCTTCCAGGCGCGCGGTTACTTGAGCGGCGTGCGCCGGCGCATCCACGTCAGCAAGGGCGCCGTTCAACTTCAAGATCTGTATCTGGCTCTGGAGCTGCTGGTCCAGGTTGGATTCGAAAAGGTGAATTTCCTCGGACAGCGACCTGGTGATGCCGGCCTGCTGCAAGCGCTCGGTATCTTCGAGTTTGCCTTGGCTCAGCTCCAGCACCTGGCGGTGATAGAGAAGCAGAGGCAGTACGCTAACCAGCAACAAGGCGCCGAGCACCAACCACAGAATTCGCAAACGCGGAAGCACGCTCCGCGGGCTGGGGCTAGGGGACATTGCACGGGATTCTAGCTTTTCTGACGGTCCGCCACAACGGGACGGGGGTACTACTCGGTAGCAGGGCTGCTGCCAATGGAAATACGCGCCATCATTCTGGATACCAGCACCGAATTAATCAAGTTAATCAGGCTTAATTAGGCGCCCGGCAGCCGTGCCGGCGGCTATTCCTGTTTGAGTTGGCGGTCCATCAATTCGCGGATGGCATCCCGCGGAGCCCGGCCTTCATAAAGTACCGCGTGCATCTGCTCGGTAATCGGCATCTCGATGCCGGCGCGGCGTGAAAGCTCCCTGATCGCAATTGTGGTGCGCACACCTTCCGCCACCATGCGCGTGGAGGAAAGGATGTCCTCCAGGCGCCCCCCTTTCCCCAGTGCGACGCCGACCTGGCGATTGCGCGAGAGGCCGCCGGTGCAGGTGAGCACCAGGTCGCCCATACCGGCGAGCCCGGCTAATGTTTCCGTGCGTCCTCCCAGCGCGCAGGCCAGCCGCGTCATTTCCGCGAGGCCACGGGTGATGAGCGCTGCGGCCGTGTTGTGACCCAGGCCGAGACCCTCGCAGACGCCCGCAGCGATGGCCACGACATTTTTAACCGCGCCGCCTAATTCCACTCCGGTCACGTCCGAGTTTGTATAAAGACGAAACGTGGGTCCGGAAAGCTCCTCCTGCAGGGCTTCGGCAAGTCCTTTTTCCTGCGCGGCCACCACGACGGCGGTGGGATCGCCGCGCGCCACTTCGCGTGCGAACGATGGCCCTGAAAGCGCAGCTACGCGCGCCACGAATTTCGGCTGGCATACTGCGCTGATCACCTCGGTCATGCGCTCGAGCGAATCGGAGTCGAGTCCCTTGGTGGCGCTCACGAAAGTCATCCGCGAATGGATATAGGGCAGGATGGAAACGTAAAGTTCGCGCGCGTGTTCGGACGGCATTACGCCGAGGACGATTTCCGCGCCGTCGAGCGCAGTGCTGAGGTCGTGGGTAACCTCCACTTCGCGCGGGAGGTCAAAGCCGGGAAGATAGACTTCGTTTACGCGGCGCTCGCGCATGGCCCGCGCGAGCTCGACGTTGTGAACCCATAGCGACAGGGAATGCGGCTGGCGGCTGCGCGGCAGCGCAATCGCCAGCGCCGTGCCCCAACTTCCACCCCCGAGAATAGCAATTTTTTTCATTTCCTTCGCCAAAGTGCCAAGCCTGCGCGGCCACATAAAAATTTACGATAAAGATTTAACGCCAAGCTGCTGCGCTAGTCCTTCGAGCCGCCAATCTTCAGTCTATTTTCTGTGCCGGCCAGCAGCCGCCAGAAATTCGCGCGATGCTTCACGATGATCAGCACCGATACGATCGCCGCAGCCAGTGAAACGCCCAAGGGCGGCGCGTGACCTGGCGCGTACAGAGCATAAACCAGCATGGGCAGCGCCGCGGCAGCCACCATCGACGCGAGTGAAACGTAGCGCCAGATGGTCAAGACAATCAGCCAGATGGCTGCCGCGGCCGCGATGGCCTGCCAGCAGATGAGCAGAAAAACTCCCACGGCAGTGGCCACGCCTTTACCACCGCGAAAATCAATCCATACCGGGAACATGTGTCCGATCACAGCGGCCAAGCCGGCGACCGCCATCCAAGTGATGTTCGCGGACGCAAACTGTTTCGCTCCCCACACCGCCAGAAAGCCCTTTCCCGCATCGAGCAACAAAGTCGCAGCGCCGGCGGCAATCCCGGCCACGCGCGCGACGTTGGTGGCGCCGATATTCCCGCTTCCCGAAGCACGCACGTCCGCCCCCTCACGGAACTTTACAATCAGATAACCGAAAGGGATTGAGCCCAGCAGATATCCCGCGAACGGAAGGAGCCAAACGGGAATCATGTCCGCGCTCCGGCGGCGCTGACGGTGGGGGCGGCCACGAAGCGAAAAGTCTCGAGAGTGGTATGCACGGCGCCGGTGGGGCGCAGAGTGCTTTGCATCAAGTGAAATTCCTCGATCGTGGCCTTGCCGAAACTCGCGCCGCCGGATTGGGCACTCGGTTTCTCCAGCCGAACCAGTTCCGACTGCAGCGCGTGCAGACCCTCTCCAGATTTGAAACGAGCCAACGTCAGGTGCGGGCGAAACTCCCGCGGCTCGCGTTTGAATCCGCGCGGCGCCAGCCGCCCGTCGATTTCATCGGCGAGCTTTTCGAGAACGGCGTTCGCATGGACGCCTGCCCAGAATACTTGCGGCCTGCGTGCGTTGGGAAAAAACCCCCAGCCACGGAATTCAAGTTCCACGGCTGCGGGCATACATATTTGGTGAAGTGCTGCGCGCATGTTCTGGGCCGCTTCGTCCGAAACCTCGCCGATAAATTTCAGAGTCAGGTGTATTCCTTCGGGACGCAACCAGCGCGCACCCGCGCACACCGGCGCAAGCTGGGCGACTAGCGCGCGCAGAGCGTCTCGCGTCGAGGCGGGGATTTCGAGCGCTACAAAAAGCCGCAATTTTTTCCTTTCTAACCCTCTCGATTCTCGTGCCGGGTTTTGGTAGGGGCGGAGCTTGCCCCGCCCTCTCTCGCCCCTAGGCCCCGTGGCGGCGTGCGTAAAGGAAGTACCGCCGCACCAGATCGAGCGCGGCCTGCGCGGCCTGCCAGCGCACACGTTCGCGATCCCCGGGGAAACGCAGCGCGCGCTCGGTTACCCCTTTCGGATTGGCCAGCGCCAAGTACACCGTGCCGACAGGTTTTTCCGCAGTGGCTCCGCCTGGCCCGGCGATTCCAGTGACCGCGAGACCCAGCGTGGCTCCGGAGCGCCGCCGGATGCCCTCGGCCAGGGCGCGAGTGACCTCCGCACTTACCGCGCCTCGAGTTTCGATCAGTTCCGCAGGCACGTCCACCCACGCGCTTTTTAAAGTATTGCTGTAACAGACCACGCCGCCCAGAAAATATGTTGAGCTTCCCGCGATGCGCGTCAGGCGCTGCGCCACGAGTCCGCCGGTAGCGCTTTCGGCGACGCAGATGGTGGCGCCGTGGGCGATCAGCTCGCGCGCCACAACTTCCTCGAGAGCCTCGCCCTGTGTGGTGAAAATGTGATCGTCCAGCGCAAGCTTGAATCGCTCGACCATTTCGTCGAGCTGCCGCCCGGCGGCGGTGGCATCGTCCGTCCAGATCCTTAAGTGCAGCTCCACTTCACCCGGCCCGGCGAGAATGGTGGTCTGTGTGTTGCTGTAGCTGCGGTAGATGGATGACACGCGCTGTTCAACGTCGGATTCTCCAAGGCCAGCCACGCGCAGTTGGCGTGAATGCAGCTTCACGCCGCCGCCTAAGCCTTCCAGTTTTGGAACCACTGTATTTGTGAACATCGGCTCGAGCTCGGCCGGCGGCCCGGGCAATAGCACGACAATCCGGGAATCGTTCTCGAGCCACAAGCCGGGCGCGGTGCCGCGCTTGTTATCGAGTACGGTAGCCCCTTCCGGTACCATCGCCTGCCGCACGTTGATGTCCGGCATGGCGCGTCCCAAACGGCGGAATCGTTCCTCGATCCAAAGCAGGATGGCCTCATCGCGGTGCAGCGCACGGCCCAACAATTCAGCCACGGTCTCACGGGTCAGGTCGTCCGCGGTTGGCCCCAACCCTCCAATAGCGATCACCAGATTGACGCGTTCGAGCGCGCCGCGAAAGGCATCCCGCAGATGGTCGGGGTTATCCCCCACGACGTGCTTGCGCTGAACTTCTATTCCCAGCCGGTTCAGCTCACCGGTGAGGAACAGGGAATTGGTATCGAGCCGGTGCGGCGTCAGAAGCTCCGATCCGACCGCGATGATTTCCGCCTTCATTTCACCTTCATGTAATTTTCCAGTCCGTTTTTTGGTTGCCGCTTGATTCCAGCCTTAACTTTAGCCCTTCTATCTAACCGATGACTGTGACTCGGCGCAAGGTCAGGGTTGCGCGCTACCATCTATTTGAGGGTTAGCCAGTACTACGGTACCTGCAAAATAGGTCTCCCGGTTCATTGTGGCGCATGCTTACCAGGGCTAAATTTGGTGCAGATGCGAGAGACGCACGCCTACGGGCCAGTCCGCTGGCAGGCGCGGCGGCGCATCTGAGTAGCGGAGCGAGAACCTTATGGTCACGCGACCGATTCTAGCCAATTTCTCTAACCTTTCGGATCAAGACGCGGGTGCGAAAGCTTCACGCAATTCAGTGCTACGCCCCGAGGAAGCCATTCGCCATTTGGCTGCAGACCTAGACAAGGTTTCCAGCGTTGTAGTACAGACGGAAGCGCTGGGCTGGAAAATGGTGGAGTTAAGCCAGTCGCTCACTCAAATGCAGCCGGCTATGACTCACGCGGCGGGGCAGCTTGAGGGATCGAACCGCAAAATGAGCGAGACATCCGACCGCGTGCTGGCTGCCGTGGAAATCATGGAAATGGCGCAGCGGCAGTCCATGGAATCGCTAAATAGACGCGTGCGCACGCTGGTGGGTCTGGTGTACTGGGCACTCGGCCTGGCCTCCTGCGTGGCCGCCGGCGAAATTATCGGCTTGGCCGTCTATTTCAGCAGGCATTAGCCCAGGTCAGATTCGCTCAGATAATTCGAGCAGACAATTCCGAAAGATAATTCCTGAGTTGGGCCAGCCAAGCTCATGCGCGGCTAGGCGACCAGCGCCGCGCCTTCGATATCCCAATCCAAACTGAAGAGAGCTGAAGTGGTAGCCACAATTGCGCGCCGCGACGGTAGCAGAGCCAAGCCGACCATCGACGGGCCGCTAACTACAACTTCGGCGTTAGCGTCCGGTGTGATTCTCACTATGCCGCGGCGGCCGCCGAACGACGCCGCCACATAAAGATTACCGCTCGCGTCGAAGGCCAGGCCTTGCGGGCGTCCCAAGCCACGGAAGAACGCGCTGACGTCGCCGCCGGGCGTTATTTTGTAAACGCGATCGAAACTCGACGTGCTGGGTCCCGCAACATAAAGATCACCGATTGCACTGAAAGCCAGATGATACGCCGCCACCGAAGGCTCCAGAGTGGCGAAGACCAGGATCTGGCGGTCGGGGCTGATCTTGAAAATCGTGCCGCTGCGGTCGCCGACAAACAGATCGCCGTGGCGATCGAAGGCCAGGCCCGTGGCAATGCCCATGCCTTCCACCCAGCGCTGCGCGCGCCCATCCGGAGTGATGCGGAAAATTGTGCCGTCATTGCGGCAGGAGACGTAGAGCACTCCATCCTTGCCAATGGCCAAGCCTGTGGGATTGGTCAACTCCGTGACGTAGGGCTTCACCAGGTAGTTAGGAGTGATCTTGTAAAGCGGCACGGGAACTTTCTGTCCGCGCTGGCCGCTGAAGGTCACGTAAATATTCCCCTCCATGTCGACGGCGGGATTGGCAACCGGATGCAGGTTATCGGCGATCTGAACTCCCAACGCCATGCGGTGGGGCTGGCTCTCGGCGTGGGTGGTGGCCACCTTTACGATTCCGCCCGCAGCGCCCTCCGGCACACGGGCAATCAGATAATTATCGGAAGAGAGCAACAGGCTGCCTGGGCTCGAGCCGAAGGTGACGGTGGGGCGGGAACCGTTGCGCTGTGTAAATCCGCTACCGCGGATGGTGACCTCGCCTCCGGGAATTGCCGCGGAGGGTTGGACGCTTTCGATTCGTGGATTTTCCGCCATCGTTTCCTTGTGGCGTCGCCAACCTAGCAGCCAATCCCGCTTGTCAGCCAAAGGCATCCCGCCGCGTAAATTCCTGCCATCCAATCGTCGGCCATTATGCCCCAGCCATAGGCAAACACTCGCCGCGATTTACCGGGAAGAGATTCCAAGCATCCTAGACACAAAAAAGTATAAGGCCGGGCAATAAATATATCCAGTCAGGCGCCGACGAGCAGCAGGAAAGGGAAAGTGCGCCCAGGAAGCCGCTGGAGAGACTAGCATCCCAGCGTCAGCGAACGTCGTCACTCTCGTCGCTTTGCCCGGGCGCCGGATCGTCAATCACCGGCTCGGAGATTACGTATTTACCGGTGGCCCAGTTGCCCAGATCCGTCAGGCGACAGCGCTCGCTGCAGAAAGGGAAGTCGGCGTGGACGGTGGAATCGACTGGCTTGCGGCAGATCGGGCAGTTCAACGCTATGCCCATCGAGGTCTCCTGACGCGCGGCTGTGCGGGTTTAAGTTTTAGACCGCGTTTTATGCCGCGCGGGAGCGCAGAAATTACTGGCGTCTGCGCTCAGGACGACACGCTCAGCGTAAGATTCGTAACGGTGATGCCGTTGACTGCATAGCCGTGCCCGCGAGTAGGGGAATCTCCAGAGGTGCGTCGATCACGTTTACGACGCGACCAACCAGGTCGTAGGACTGCGCTTCGGTAATTTGCACGGTGACCATGCGGCCGGCAAGTGCGGCGATTTCCGGCTCATCCAGGCCGAGCGATGGGTCGATTTCCGTGATGTAAACCTTGCCGTCAATCTCCGGAGCCATGCCCTCGAGGCGCGCCTGCCACACCATATCGCTTTCGTTCGACGGCCCTTCGAGCAGCGCGGTATAACGCCGGCCCACGCGCGCCTTCAGTTTTCGCGCGGAGATTTTCTTTTGAATGGCCATCAGCCGGTCACTCCGCTCGGCAATTACCTCGGGCGCCACCTTGCCGCCCAGCGCGTAACTTTCCGCGGTCTCGTCGTCCGAATAGGCGAACACGCCCATCCAGTCGAATTCCGCGGCCACCACGAAATCACAGAGCTCGCGAAAATCGGTTTCCGTCTCGCCCGGAAAACCGGCGATGAAAGAGGTACGCAAGCAGACGCCGGGAATCGTCGCGCGAATACGCTCGAGCAATTTGAGGAATGTATCTCCGCTGGAGCCGCGCTTCATCCTTGCGAGCACCCGGCGGCTGGCGTGCTGCAGCGGCATATCGATGTACTTCACCAGGCGCGGATGGGCGGCGATGGTATCGAGCAGGGAGCGGGTCACGCGATTCGGGTAGCAGTAGAGGAATCGCACCCAGGCCATGGATTCTACCGCGGCCAGGCGCGCCAGCAATTGCGGCAGGCCGTCGCGCATACCCAGATCCTCGCCATAGGCGGTGGTATCTTGACCGATCAGGGTAATCTCGCGTACGCCCCACTGCGCCAGATTTTCCGCCTCGCGGATCACCGACTCAAACCGCCGGCTACGGAACTTGCCGCGCAGTTCAGGAATGATGCAAAACGTGCAGGGGTGGTCGCAGCCCTCATTGATCTTAATGTACGCCTGGTGCCGAGGCGTGGTAAGCAGACGGGGCGTCAAATCATGATATAGAAACGCGGGAGGCTCGGGAGGCAGCTCGCGGAGTTCGCCGTTCACCGCTTCGAGGATGCGTTCCACCTCGCCGGTTCCGATCACCGCGTCCACTTCAGGAATGTCTTCGAGGATTTGCCGGCGGAACCGCTCGACCAGGCATCCCGCGACAATCAGGCGCCGGGCGCGGCCAAACTTTTTGTATTCGGCCATCTCCAAGATGGTGTCGATGGACTCCTGCTGGGCGGGCGCGATGAAGCTGCAGGTGTTTACCACCAACACATCCGCGTCGCCGGCACGGGGAGCGAGCTCGTGGCCATGGCGCGCCAGAATGCCCATCATCACCTCAGTGTCCACGAGGTTTTTGGGGCATCCCAAGCTGATGAATCCGACTTTTGACACAGCTGTGCGCGCTCCTAAAATTTCGACAATTCAATAGTTTAGCACAGACCGAACAGAGCTCCGGCCTCCGCAGAGCGCCAGCGGGCGGCCTACAGGGGCGGTCGCCCGCCCAGTAGGGTGTTCCAAAAGAGACAGACGTGAGATACTGTTGCCGCTAGCATGGCGGCGTTGGGGGCTACACGCCTGCGTAAAGAATTCCACCATACTGGCACTTTGACAACGGGGAAGTGATTTGGCTGGGTTTTGGACTGCCCGCACACGTCACGATTTCAAACTTTGGAGGAGATAAAGATGAGGATTAAAATGGCAATGGCGTTCCTCGCGGTGTTTGTATTCGCGAGCACTGCCGGGTTGGTCTCCGCACAAGACAATGACAAGATGAAAGATCACTCGATGAAGAAGACGCATAGCAAAACCCGTACGCTCACCGGCTGCGTTTCCAAGGGTGAGGACGCCAATGAGTACAGGCTGACAACCGCGAAAGGCGCCACCTGGGAACTGAACAGCGACGCGCTGAAACTGGCGGATCATGTCGGCCATTCTGTTACCGTCACCGGCACGGTGGCCCATAACAAGATGCATGGCATGAAGGAAGATGTAAAGGGCGAGGCGAAAGAGCACGGCATGGGCAAGCACTCCACCGAGCACGGCCACCTCACCGTAACCAATCTGACCATGGTCAGCGAGAGCTGCACCAAGTAACGTTTATTTTTAAATAGTCACCTTGCGCCGGCAGGGAACGTGATCGGGGGGACGATACCGGTGGATCGTCCCTGCACCTGCAGTTTTCGTAGTATCTAAGAATTATAAACCTGGCATGGGTCGTGGTGTCTCCGCCAGAGGGGAATAGGCCGTATGCGTTCTGTATACCATATTCTCGAAAAGCTTCCGGACGGCAAGCTGCTGCGGGTGGAGTCGGTGGAAAGTCTGGAAGAAGCCAGGATGCGTTTTCGATGCTTGTCTATGTACTCACGACGACAGTACCTGGTGTACGATCCCACGCGCGGGCGCGAAGTTTCGCTGAGCACGCCGATTGATGTTTACCTTCCGAAAGCCCTGGCACGTCCGTAAAATAATTTTCCGCTCCTTGTTCTGAAATAGAGTGAGAACAGAATTTCTTTCCGTACTGAATTCCGATTCTTAAAGTAATGGGCAGATGTGCGAGCTCAAAAGCCTAGCGGGCACGCAGCCGGAGTGTGGCGCGCACGGCGCCGAGCTGGCGCGCCAATTCGCGAAGATCGGGCGGGGATGATCCGAAACGCGCGGCCTGATAGAGCGCGGTCATGCGAACGACTTGCGTGGAGAGTTCGGCCCCTGAAACGGAAGCAGCAAACTCCAGCGGGGTCTGGGCTTCGGCTTTGCGTAGACCGCGCCGTGCGAGCAGGCGGAGAAGACGGCCATAGTAAATCGTAGCCACGCGCGGCGCGACCGCGGCGCCGGTGGCCCCCAGCCCGGCGCGAACCGCCATTTCGGAGAAAAACTCCACCAGCAGCCGCGCGCGAAGGAGCACCAGCAGTAGCAGCGCGAAAATCAGCGCCACGCCGAGCAGAGAGACCGGCTGACGCCTGACGATTCCGCGAGCCCAAGCATGCAGCCGCTTCAAACGATCCACCGCGGCGCGATATTGCGCGGTGAGGAAATCACGCGCCCGATTCCCCCATTCGCGGGTGGTACGCGTAGCGGTGGCAGCGAGGGTTACCTGCTGGTAGGCGTTGTAGTTGATGACCCACTCGTTCCAATTCATTTCGAACCAGTCCCAGTAGTAAGCCAGCCGGCCGAGAAAAAATCGTGGCTTCTGGCCTCCGGGGGGAGTGGGGTCAAAGGGAATCCAGCCGTATCCCGGGAAATAAATCTCTACCCAACTGTGCGCATCACTGCCGCGCACGATGTAGGAATCGCCCACATCGTTGTATTCGCCGGGCAGGAAGCCGTTCACGTAGCGCGCGGGAATTCCCAGCGTGCGCACCATCACGGTCATGGCAGTGGCGAAGTATTCGCAATGTCCGGCGCGGCGCCGAAAAAGGAAATGCGCCAGAGGATCGCGAGGAGCGGGGTCGGGCTGCTGCAGCGTGTAACCGAAGCGGGTACGCAGGTAGATTTCAATGGCCGCCGCCTGATCGTAGGGCGTGGTGGCGCGCCCGACGATTTCCCGCGCCAGCTTGGGGATTCGGTCGTCGAGCTGGGGGATTTGCAGGTAGCTGTCCAGCACCTCCTGCGGGTAATTTTTTCCTGCCGCGCGCAGGACTTCCGGTTGCAGGATGGGCAACTCGGATTGCCCTTCGTAGAGGGTCTTGGCAAAACTGCTGTAAGGCTTAAAGATCGAGGAAGTCCTGTCCCTGATAATGAATGGGGCCCGGCCGTCGCGAGTCCTGCGCTCGCCCTCTTGCTGAAAGTTTCCCTTCAACGACAATGGATGCGGCAGAACAAACAGTGCGTCGGTGGCCACCGGCTCGAGGAGCACGGAGTAATGAACGGGGCGAAACTGCCTGGCGTTGGAAGAGCTTGCCGGCTCGCCCACGTGGTACCAGCCCTGACCGTCGGCGGGAATCTTGTCGGGAGCCACGCGCTGATCGGAAAACCACCGGTGGCCGTCAAACGAGGTGAGCACGACACCTCGCCAGCGCATATAGGGGGCGCCGTCGGCGGTCACGCTCATCTTGGTGCGCATGATCACTTCGGGGTTGAGCTTAATCTCCCCGATGCTGCCCAGCTCTACGGTGTCGCTGAAACCAGAGATCAAGGTGGGGTTGAAATTGAGGCCGCTCAAATATCCCGCGGGAAAGCGGGGAAGGACCAGGAAAATAAGCGCTCCGGTGAGAGCTGCGCCTGCGGTAACGCCTAACGCGGTAATCGCCAGCGCGCGTCCCAGTCGCTCCGCCGCTGGAGTGCCTGCATCAAGCGGGAGCGCCACGGCACCCTCGGCGCTGCGGCGCATCTCGATGGCCATGAATGTGGAGACCACGAGCACCAGAAAGGCCAGGAGGAATATCATGAAGGCGGTATCCACGGTAAAAATGGCCGCAGCCAGCAGCGCCGAAGTGGCCATCATTGCCAGGAATAATTGATCGCGCGACTTGGTGGCCGAAAATAAGCGCACGATCATTACAAACAGCATGAGATGAACGGAGGCGTGCAGCGCCGCGTAGAGGCTGGCGTTCGGCGCCCCGGACACGTAGGCGCGGGAGAGAACCATCAGATCGAAAGGGTAGAAAGGAATATAGAGAATAACCAGACCTGTAGCCAATCGCGGACTGAGCTCCGGCGGACGCCGCCGCCAGTAGCGCACCGCTTTGAAGAGCATTGCCGCCGGCGCCAATACCGTGGTGACCGGATCCATCTTACCGGTCCATTCCAGCGCCATCACGCCATTTACCAGCAGCAGGAAGAGCGACACTTCGGCGTAGCGCTCCAATGCGGATAGGCGGGAGCTGGGAACGTCGAAATTTTGCGCCGCTGTGGCCATTGCGAATCTCAAGTCTAGCACCGCGCGCGACTGCACGCGGGGAACGCATACCGGCCTGTGCTCACGGAATTACACGCGCGACAAGCCATGCGCCGCGGCATGGGCAATTTTGCGTGTGGCACTCGAAACCGGCGCGTCTTCCACGCCGGCGAGAAGGGGCCGAAGAAGCATTGCGCGGCCAGTTTGAACAGAACGCTTAGCTGCAATCCGATTGGGAAGCCGCTCGACTCGCAGCAGGAATGGGAGCAGCGTGATGTCGCGGTACGTGACCGAATGCCGCACCGGCGTCAAAGGGAGTAGCGTGGGTTGCGACAGCCTCAGAAGGACTTCGAGATGGCGGCGCAATTCTTCCCGCGCATTTCGCCGGACTTTTATGGCGGGGAATTGCCACAGATTCGAAAAGAGCTCGCGTGCATTTCCGTCGACGTTGCGCAAAAGCAGTGTGCGCCCGGCGGAATCGAGCAAAACGGCCGCGGCGATGCGCACGGAAACCGCGGCGCGCTTGCTGCGTTTCTCCGGCACGGAATCCGTGATGTCCAGAGCGAAAGCCCGGCAATCCGCGGAGAGCGGGCATTCGCCGCAGCGTGGCGCGAGCGGCGTGCAAACCATCGCGCCCAGCTCCATCATAGCCTGGTTCCATTCACCGGGGGCGCGGCGGTCGAGCAGTGCTTGTGCGCTGGCCTCCAGCTCACGCCAGCGCGCGGGAAGGCGCAGGTCGCCATGCAATGCTTGAAGCCGCGCGAGGACTCGCGCCACATTTCCATCGAGCGCGGCGAGGGGCAGATTATCGGCGATGCTCAGCACCGCGGCGGCGGTATACCGGCCAACGCCGGGCAGCGCGAGCGCGGCCTCAGCGCCAACGGGGAAACAGCTGTTGTGGAGCGCCACGATCTGCTTGGCGGCGCGATGGATATTGCGCGCGCGGCTGTAATAGCCCAGCCCGGCCCAATGCCGCAGCAGAACCGGCTCGCGCGCCCGGGCGAGCGACAGGACGGTGGGGAAGCGGGCCACAAAACGGCGGTAGTAGGGAATTACCGCGGCCACGCGAGTCTGCTGGAGCATCACCTCGGAGATCCAGATGCGATAAGAATCCCTGGTGCGGCGCCACGGGAGATCGCGGCGATTCTGCCGGTACCATTGCAGCAGCCGGCGGCGCATGGCGCGCAGGTCTGGAAATGTTTTCTCCGGCGGCATAGGTCATTCTTGCACGGTGTCGCCGCCGGGTCGACCGGTGCGCGCTTCACAAGATGCGGGCGCGGCGGTAGACTGCGCAGATGGCACACCAATTTTCAACTTCTTATCTCGCTGATTCCATCGCGCTGCTGCGTTATTACAAAGCGTTGGCGGATCGCGCCATGGCCCAGGTGTCCGATGAAGACCTGGCGCGGGAGATCGACCCGGAAACCAACTCGGTGGCGATCATTGTGAAACATATGGCCGGAAACATGCGGTCGCGCTGGACGGATTTCCTGACCAGCGACGGCGAAAAGCCGGATCGTCACCGCGACAGCGAATTTGAAGCAGCACCCGAAACGCGCGCGGAGGTATTGCGGATGTGGGAAGCAGGCTGGGAGTGCGTTTTTCGCGCCCTGGAAGAACTGGCTGATGCCGACCTGTCGCGACGCATAACCATTCGCACCGAACCGCACTCGGTGATGCAGGCGATCAACCGTCAGGTGGCGCACTACTCCTACCACGTGGGCCAGATCGTTCTGCTGTGCAAACATTTCAAGGGCGGCGACTGGCAGACTCTGACCGTGCCACGCCGGCGCTCGGCGGAATTCAACCGCAAAGTTGCCGACGGAGAAGCCAGCCAAAGATAGCCACGGCAGTACCCTCGAGCGCAGCTACAGAGAATCTATAAACACAATGTAAGAGGACGTCCACAGACTGGTGGGAATGCTACCGCGAGGCTGACTGGTGAGAATGATCTTGAATTTGTGCGGCTCGGTGGAGATTCCGTCGAGGGCATTCGCACCGGGTAGGGGAGCGCGCGCCTCGATCGTGGCCAGCTCGTGCAGCACGGCATAAACATTTTCCGCCGCCGGACCCATGGGACAGATGGCCTGTGCGGTGCGGAATTCCATTTCCGCATCGACTTGGTAAAAATGCCAGGCGAGACAGGCGCAGAGGGTAATGGCGCGCTCAAATTTTTCACGCAGCTCCGCCGCGGAGTGACGGCCCTCCTCACCAGGGTGCAAAAATGGATCGAGCACCAGCACCACCTGGCGCTCGTCCTCGCGGGCAAACTCGCGGACCTTCAACATGGAAGTGCGCGCGGTGGCTTTCCAATCGACGAAGCGCGCACTGTCGCTGCTGTCGTAGTTGCGGATGGAGTACAGGTCGTGCCCGCGGCCGCGCTGAATGCTTTCCAGCTCGCCGCTCACCATCGGCAGAATCTCGTAGAACTCTCCGGTGGGCGCGATCGCGGGATACACCACCACCCTCATCGGGGACTCCACGCGCCGTGTTTTTTCCAGGAAGCCAAAGGGAAACCGGGTGCGAATGCCAAAGGCGTCCTGGCGATAAATGCCGCGCCGCGGGAATAGCAGCTCCACGCGCTGGCGCGCGCTGGATTTTCTGGGAATGAATGCGAAGTAGACCGGCTGCATCAGGATCTGCTGCCCGATTTTTTTCTGGTCGCCGACGATGCGCAGCGAGAACGACGGAAACCATTCTTTCTCGTTGCGCAATTCCAGCAGCGCGAGCGCGGGTTGCGCGGCGAAGATGTGCTCGGGAATTTCCAGGTGCAGATGGTTCCCGCTCAGGACAATCGAGGAAAGCACTCCGCTCATCAGGATGCCGGCGAGCATGGCGGCCAGGATCAGAAAGACCAGGTTGTTGCCGGTGTTGAGCGCGGCCAGCGCCAGCAAAAAAACGCCGCCGATGTACACGATGCCTTCACGGGTGAGGCGAAAGCGCACCTGAAAACTGAGCCAGCGGAGCGCCGTGCGGCGGGCCAGCGCGGGAACGATGGTGACGCTGACCCATCCCGCCAGGATCAGAGCGAGGACCGCCGAGGCTGCCGCCAAGCTGCTCTGTCCCGACTCCGCCGCCGCGGCGGAATAAAGCGAGAGCAGCAGAGCCAGGGCCAAGGCGGCCATGCCAATGGCGAAATTACGCCAGCCCGGCCGGTCGAGATGCTTCCACCATTGGCGCAAAATTGAGGGGATAGGCAATTCAGTGGAACCAGAATCTACGGGACCGGATCTAGGTTACCGGAACTAGGTGACCTGATCCCGCACTTAGAGTGGAACGCGTGTCGACTCCATAATCTCGGTCAGAATACCTTCCGCCTGTTCTGATTTCCGCTGCGTCGACACGTAGCGCGTATTGACCACCACGCGGTGAGCAAACACCGGCAGGATGAGTTGCTTGAAGTCGTCGGGAATCGCATAGTCGCGCCCGGCCACGAAGGCCCGAGCCTGTGCCGCGCGATGCAGCATCACCGAGCCACGCGGGCTGACGCCTAAGAGCAGATGCTCATTCTTGCGCGTGCGTTCCACGATTTCGAGGGCGTAGTCGAGCAGCGAATCGTCCACCTTGACCGCCTGCGTCGCTTCCTGAAGCAGGACAACGTCGTTCGCTTCCATGGTGGGGCGGCCGCCGGCAGGCGCCTGCGTCCCGGAATGATTCAGAATGATGGCTTTCTCATTCGCGCGCGTGGGATAACCCATGCGGATGCGAATCAGGAAGCGATCGAGCTGCGATTCAGGAAGCGGATAGGTGCCATGGTGCTCGACGGGATTCTGCGTGGCCAAAACCAGGAAAGGCTGGGGCAGCGGATGCGTTTTATTGTCTACGGTAACCTGCGCTTCATTCATCGCTTCGAGCAGCGCGGATTGCGTTTTGGGCGTGGTGCGATTGATTTCATCGGCCAGCACTACATTGGCGAAAATAGGCCCGGGCCGGAATTCAAACTCCTGCGTCGAGGGGACAAAGACGCTGGTTCCGATCACGTCGCTGGGCAGCAGGTCGGAAGTAAATTGTATGCGTTGAAAAGTGCAGTGAAACGATCGCGCCAATGCCTGGGCCAAGGTGGTCTTGCCCACTCCGGGAACGTCTTCGATGAGCAGGTGGCCGCGCGCCAGCAGCGTGATCAACGCCAGCTCAATGGCTTCGTCTTTCCCGTGAATCACGCGGGAAATGGAATTGCGCAGTTCGGAAACTTGAGCGGTGGCAGCGGCCGGCGTCATAAGTTGTAAATCACGCGTCCTTTTGCTACAAACGTGTTGCGGGCGATTAGCTCAGCTGGTTAGAGCGCTCCCCTCACACGGGAGAGGTCTAAGGTTCAAATCCTTAATCGCCCACCATTCCCGCGCAGTTCCGATTATTTCTGCACAGTCCTGCCCGCTGAAGTTTTGATGCCGCCAGTGGCTGGTCCATTTTGTGCCGGCGGTGGTTTGTTTCATCGGCGCGTAAAGCCGCGCTGAATAGGCCATTCTACCGGAATGTGGCAACGGCTACTACGAATGCCGGTCGGCGATGTTGTCATTGCGCTATGGGCACCGCACGGGCAGCCTTAACTGGTTGCGCCTGGCGAATCGCGTTATCCTCGAACCGCTATGACAACATTGCTGTACTTCCTGGAGATGCTGGCGCTAAGCGTTTGGGTTGGCGGCATCGTTTTCCTTAGCTTCATCCTTGCACCGAGCGCCTTCGTTCTACTGCCGGCGAACGAAGCCGGTGCACTGGTGGGGCTGACCCTGACGCGCCTTCACCTGGCAGGCTATGTCGCTACGCTGGTCTTTCTTGGCAGCCGCGTGGCCAGGGCGGGCGTGGCAGCGCAGTCGGAATCCTTTTCCCGGTCAGAGCTGCTGCTGCGGCCGGCGATGGTTTGCGTGCTGCTGATGTTTCTACTGACGGCCATTTCGCAACAGGTCGTCCGGCCACGAATGGAAGTTGCGCGTGCGGAGAAGACTGCCAACGTGGGCACGCTCAATCCCTCTCCGCAGAGCTCGGCGCCAGGTGTCCCAGCCAGCGCAGCTTTTGACCGCCTGCATCGGATTTCCGTAAAGCTCGAGGGCGGGGTTTTATTACTCGGGCTGGCTGCATTCTTCTTTACGGCCCGCGAGTACTCCCACCCCATCAGGTAATACCTGCGCGCTGCACTCTGCATGACGCCGAGATTGCTCCGCGGAGCCGCACCGGAAAGAGTGCCTGTGCTAATATTGCCTGTTTATGCGCACAGGAATTATCGGACTACCGGGCGTTGGAAAGACCAGCCTCTTCAAAATTCTCACGCGCGCGCACGTGGATGCGAAGGCGGCGCGTGATGCCATGCACATTGGCGTTGCCAAGGTCCCGGACGCGCGCCTCGACCAGCTGGTGCCGCTTTACAAACCCAAAAAGGTAACCTGCGCCACCATCGAATATGTGGACGTGGCCGGCATTGCCAAAGATCGCGCGCGGGATACGGCGCTGCTGGTGGAAATGCGGCAGATGGACGCGTTAGTGAATGTGGTGCGGCTTTTCGATGACCCGGCGCAACCGCATCCCGCGGGCTCGCTGAACGCGGCTCGCGACGTGGAAAGCGTGGAGATTGAGCTGATTCTGCACGACATGGATCAGGTGGCGCGGAGGCTGGAGCGGCTGGAGAAGGATCTCAAGCGCAAGAAAGATCCGCTGCTGGAGCGCGAGCTGGCCTTGCTGCTGCGTTGCCGCGCCGCGCTCGATGCGGAACAGCCGCTGCGCCAGCTCGAATTCACCGCTGACGAACTGAAGATGCTTACCGGGTTTATGTTTCTGACGCGCAAGCCCATGCTTTACGCCATCAATCTGGGAGACGCGGAAGCCGGGGAGATCAACCGCGTAGTGGAGAAGCACGGGCTGACCGCGCTTGCCGCCAAACCGCAGACGGCCATCGTTCCCTTTTGCGGCAAGATTGAAGCCGAGCTCGCCGACCTGCCCGATGCCGAAGCCGCGGAAATGATGGCGGGATACGGCTTGACTGAATCCGGCCGCGACCGCTTGATCCACGCCACCTACCAATTGCTGGGCCTGATTTCATTTCTTACCGCGGGTGAGCCGGAAGTTCGCGCCTGGACGATACCGCGTGGATTTACCGCCGGGCAAGCCGCCGGGGCGATTCACTCGGACATCGAGCGCGGGTTTATCAAGGCGGAAGTGGTTTTCTGGGAGCATCTGCTGGCCGCGGGCAGCGTGGCGGCAGCGCGCGAGAAGGCCCAGGTACGCCTGGAAGGAAGAGAATATCTGGTCAAAGACGGGGACGTGATTCTATTCCGCCACAGCGGTTAAGTGTTCGTGGTTGAAGGCATCGCCGTCGCGAAGATCTTCTTTGATTGAAGACTAAGCCAACAAGCGTTGCGCTCCCCAAATTTCTGAATGTGATCATGAATCTGGCTCTGCCCATTGCAGCGGGAACTGCCGCCGCTGCCGCGACGCTAGCCGGCGGCTGGCTGGTGACGCGTCGCGATTGGTCGCGACGCATGCTGGCGTATTTCATCGCCCTGGGCGCGGGCTTCATGTTGGCCGCGGTGTTCCTGGAAATACTTCCCGAAGCGGTGCTGCAGTCAGGCAATACAGCGTGGCTGCTGGCGCTGCTGGGCTATTTTCTGGTGCATTTTTTCGAGCACACACTGGCGCCGCATCTGCATTTTGGAGAAGAGACGCACCTGGCAGAAGTTGCGCACCAGCATGCCGGACAATTCGCGGTGCTCGGTTTGGGGATTCACGCGCTGTTCGACGGCGTGGCCATCGGCTCGGGATTTCTGGTGTCCGGCTATCTGGGCGGAGTGATTTTTTTAGCCGTGTTGCTGCACAAAGTGCCGGAAGGTTTTACGGTAGCCTCGCTTCTGCTGGCCAGCGGGCAGAGCCGGCGTTCATCGCTTGCCGGGACCGCCACGCTGGCCGCGGCGACGCTCGCCGGCGTGGCGTTGATGCGTTTTCTGCCGGCCGAGGTCGGGCCGGCGCTGGCATTTTCCGGAGGTGTGACGCTTTACGTCGCCGCCACGGATTTGTTGCCGGAGGTTAACAAGCAGCCACAGCCGCGAATGCCTTTGATGGTTTTCGCCGGCGTCGCGTTAATGCTCGCGCTACGGTTCCTGGCGTTCCGCTGAGCAGGGAATGAACTGCCCATAAAGACCGATTGCCGTGGATGAATATTGCAGGATTCCATTAATCGCAAAATTAAAGTGTTTTTCGCAAGAGTAACTAGTATTGGAGAATGAATGGATTTTTGGCCAGAAAGTTACTATCATTAACTCACCCACCCTTCCAGTGTTCCATTATTTCTATGTTCTTTGGGAGACGCATGTATCGCAATTTGACAAATCGGCTGGTGATACCTCTCTGCTTTTTACTCGGCGTTTTAAGTGGTTGCGGTGGATCGCCCTCCGGTGGCGTACCGCCGCCCGTGCCTGCTGTCGCCGCGATATCTTTGACTCCAGCGTCCGTACAAGGCGGGGCGAACTCCATGGCCACGGTCACATTGAATCAGGCTGCGCCAGCCGGGGGGCTTATGGTTGCTCTTTCCAGTGGGAACGGGGCAGCGATCGTTCCCTCGAATGTGAGCGTGCCGGCGGCCCTGAACGCCGCGACATTCCAAGTGCATACAAATGTCGTGGCGCAGACCACGGCCGCGATGATCACCGCGTCGCTGAATGGCACGGTTTCCACAACGCTTACTCTGACGCCAGCGTCGATTACAGCGGTTCAGTCAATCAGACTTAATCCCAGCTCGTTAATCGGTGGAATGAATGCCACTGGAACCGTCACGCTGAGTGCGCCGGCTCCGGTTGGCGGCAGCAATGTGACGCTATCCAGCAGCGATCCGTCAGTGGCCACCGTTCCCCCTACGCTGGTGGTTGCGAATGGTAGTCTGTCAGCAATCGTAACCGTGACTACGTTCAACGTGGCTGGCACGAAGACTTCGACGATTACTGCCCAGATTGGTTCTGGAGCTCAAGCCGCCGCAGCCATCACGGTGAATCCTCAAGTCGCAGGCAATTCCGTGAACCTCACTGTGAACACCGGCATTGTTCACCAGGCTTGGATAGCCTGGCAGGCTACTGCCACTGGCCCAACATTTTCAGGCTTTACCGGTAGCGTTCCACCAGCGGCGATGGCCAATATCCTCAGGGACGTGGTCGACTTGGGAATAACAGGCTATCGTGTTCACCTCTTTGCCAATCTGCTGGGCGGCGGGCCGACTTACGATTTTAGTTCCGAGAACGCGCGGCTGTCGCAGGTTGTTGTGCCTACGCGCGCTCTGGTGACGGCCAACGGCGACCCGTTTACCAGCTATGTGACGATCGTCGGCAAGTTCCCCGCCAACTGGCCCTGGGCTAGCAACCCGGCAAGCTATGGCGACATGGTCGCTGCATTTCTAAGCAACTACGGTGTGGGAGGCGCGTCAGGAATTCTGTATACACCTACTCACTGGGTAACCGTGAACGAACCCGACGTGAACGGTTTTGCCTGTTGCAGCGCAAATAACGGGGGCGGGTTATACCTGTTCCAAAACGCGCTGGCTGTGAAATTGCAAGCTCTAGGTTCCAGCGTGAAACTCGAGCTGCCGGACACAGTTGGACCGAACAGCGCGTATGTGACCGGTAATTACGCTCTGTTGACCCACCCCGCTCAAGTCGGGCTGCTTGCTTGGCATGATTATGACATCCACGTTGACGGACCGGCGCCGTCGTTCGTCGAACGAAACCGTATTCGCGCGTTTGCACAGTCCAAAGGTCTACCGACAGGAGCCACGGAGATCTGCTGCGGCAACCACTGGATGGGCAGCTACGTTCCGCCCAGCGTGGCCAAGGGCAGCGGGCAGCCGCTGGGCTGGGCCCGCGACATCTACTGGAATATGACCGAGGGCGACATATCCATCTGGCAACCGCTAGCCATCATGGGCCCTTGTGCCACGCCGGGTTGCCCTGGCGGGTTGCAAGCTCCGATCACGCTCGATCCGAACTTGACGACAATTTTTAAATACCAATCCTATTATGCGCTGCGGCAGTTTGGACATTACATCCGCCCAGGTTATAAACGCGTGGATATGACCTGCGCGAATTGCACGTTCGATAATAATGATGCCATCGGGCAGGCGGTGAAACCGGTGGCGTGGGTGAATCCGGGGAATAACAAACTGGTGATGGTAGTGGTCAACGACCAGTGCGTGGAAGTGGCCGGCGCTTGCACTCTATCGCAAAATGTTGCCATCAACGGTCTGCCGGCCAACGCTTCGTTTGTTGTTACCGGAGTCGATGCGTCGCAGCCCACGGATCAGACTTTCGGCACAGTCACATCGGACGGTTCCGGAACTTTGCACTTTACCTTCCCACCACAAGCCATCCTGACATTCGTCCAACAATAAAGCGGATAGAGTCCCAGCGTATTCACCGGTGTTCGACCGCTTGTGAAATGCAACTGTCGAAACGCGGCCAGGGCTGTGCCCCCGGCGGCAGGCTTGCCGGGAGGTTCTTTTTACGTCATTCGCGAGACCTGTACCGGCAACTGGCATGAGTCCGGCCCGGTGCGCAACTTTCTGCCTGGGGTGGGGTTGGATACAATGTGGAGGTCATGGCCAGCTCTGACGTCCAGCTGATGCTCGAGGTGAAGCAGGGAGACGAGGCCGCCTTCGAGCTTCTCTTGCAGCGCTATCGCACACCCTTGTGCCACTTCTTATCGCGCATGGTCCGTGATCCGGCCTTGGCAGAAGACCTCGCCCAGGAAGTGTTTCTGCGAGTTTATCGCGCGCGCAAGGATTACCAACCCAGCGCGAAGTTCACTACGTGGCTTTTCCGGATTGCTACCAATCTGGCGCTCAACGCCATCCGCGACGGGCGCTTCCGCAAAAGCGAAGATTCTCTGGACGAGCGCAGGGAAGGCGAAGACGGCGAGTCCGTCGCTTTCGAGGTGCCGGATGGCCATCCCGGCGCCGAACAGCATCTGATCGACGAGGATCGCGCCGCCATGATCCGCCGCGCGGTACTGTCGCTCCCGGAAAAACAGCGCGCCGCCGTTCTACTGCACAAGTTTCACGAAATGGATTACGAGGATATCGCGCGGATTCTGGATTGCTCGATGAGCGCGCTCAAGTCACTTCTGTTCCGCGCGTATGAAACGCTGCGAGTGCAACTGGCCCCCATGGCCGCATCTGCGAAAGCGGGAGGCTCAAGGGGCGGTGTTGGAGGAAGTTCGTCATGATGAATTGCGAAAAAATGGAGAGGGAACTAATTGCCTATCTCGATGGGCGGGCCCCCGCTTCCTTGCGCCGGGAGATAGACCTGCACCTGGCCACTTGCCCTGCCTGCCACGCGCGTGCCGCGGAATTCCAGCAGATATCGAATCTGCTCGACGAGTTTCCGGCACCTGATCCTTCCCCCTATTTCGATGCGCGGCTGCGCAACCGCCTGGCTACCGAACCGCGGCGGAGCTGGTGGTCAGTGTGGCTGCCACAGCCGCGGCTGGCGCTGGCCACCGCCGCATTGTTGATTCTTGGCGCTTGGGTTTCCACATTTCCGCCGGATACGCCCCCGCCCGCACCTGTCCAGGCGGAGGAAGAATTTCGCATGATCAAAGACATGCCCGTACTGGAAAATTACGATGTGCTGGCGAATCTGGATGCTTTGTCGGAGATCGCGGCGGATTAATCGGGGACAGACGAGAATATGCGCAGCGGGTACAACACTTTCGGCTTACTGAGCGTGGCGCTGGCCGCGGCGATCTCGGTAGCGCCTGCGCAGGCGCAGCGGGGTCTCGGTCAAGGCAAAGCCGCCCAAGCGAAAAACTCAAAGTCGAAAAAGAGGCCGCCAGCGGATCGAGCGAGTCGAGACAAAGCCCGTTCAGGGCACGCTCGTTCAGGCCAGGCCGCCGCTCCGCCCGCGCAGAATCACGGAACCGCGCCTGTTCCCCAATCTAAAACGGAGAATACTGTTCCGCCGAAACCGAATGCAGCCAGTCCGGGTGCCCGGAACGTGCCGGCCGGTCAGAACGTTCCTCCGCAATGGATGGAACGCCTTCAGAAGCTGCCTCCGGCCGAGCAAGAGCGCTTCATGACCAACAATGAGCGTTTCCGCAATTTGCCTCCGGAGCAGAAGGCACAGATTCGTGAACGGTTGCGTGAATTTCACCAGCTTTCGCCGGAGGAGCGGCAGAAACTTCGCGAGCGGGCAAATGTTTGGGAGAAAATACCGCCGGAGCAGCGCCAACGCGTGCGACAGGAGATTTTGCCCCGGTGGAAGCAGATGTCGCCGGACCGCCGCGAAGAAATCAAACACCGCCTCAATGCCCTAAATGGGCTGAGCGAACAGGACCGCGCCGCGAAATTGCGAGACCCAAATTTCGTGCGCGGGTTAGACTCCTCGGAACAGGACATGCTGCGAAACCTGAGCAATCTGCGCGTTACCCCCGCCACAGGAGCAGTTGGAGATCATCAGTAAGGTCAATTCGGCCGCAGATAGGCCCGGAGCGCCACAAACCGACTTTCCGCCACTTCCGTCATTCTGTCGTTTTTCCCATCTCCCTTAAAATTCCGCAGTAACTGTTTGGCCACAACCGCCCAAATCGTTTCCCGAGAAACATGCCGACTAGCTGTCGACGCTATTCTCAAGGCGGGCACCATAGGTGGTGTAATCGCCTCACTTCGGTCCTGGAACTATTTCCACAAAATTAAAAAATAGTTGTTGATAAGTCTTGACACACCAGGGAATGAGCGTAGATTCGTGGCACAAAGTGGGAAGAAGTGGTTAGAAGTGTAAAGCGGTGGCCGGGACGGGGCGTCCTGACATGGCTTTAGGGCTGGTTAGAAAACAATGCTGCGGGGTAATCACCCGGCAACGGTCGACCAGAAGGGGCGGCTCAAGATTCCCGCCGTTTTTTTGGAAGGCCTGGCCGAATACGGAGATGAGTTCTACGTCACCAGCGAGAACGGTGATCATGCCCGGGTGTATCCGATGCGCGTGTGGAAAGCGATTGAAGAGAAGCTGGCGCAGCTTTCCACGCATAACGCGGCCAAGCAGAAATTTCTCACCCGCACGAACTATTACGGGCAGGCCGTGAAGATGGACGGGCAGGGCCGGATTCTGATCGGCTCGGTGCTGCGCGACGCGGCGGATATGAAAGGTGAAGTGGACGTCATGGGGAAGCTGACCTACCTGGAACTTTGGAACCACGGCCGCTTCCTTGATCACATGAAGACGCTGACTATTACCGCGGATGACTGGAAGGCTCTGGACGACCTGGGAATTTAACGGTGACCGGGCTGCACACGCCGGTACTTGTAGATGAGATTTTACACTGGCTGCAAATCAGGGCGGACGGCATCTACATCGACGCCACGACCGGCACGGGCGGTCACGCCTTCGAGATTGCGAAGCAGCTCAGGACGGGCCGGCTGGTCGGGATTGACCGCGACGCACAAGCACTGGAAATTGCGCGGGAGAGACTGAAAGAATTCGGGGAGCGGGTGACTCTGGTGCAAGGAAATTTCTCAAGCATCGTCGAGATCGCAACGCGGCTGAAAATTGCGTCGGTGGACGGGATTGTGGCCGACCTGGGCGTCTCGAGCTTGCAGCTCGACACCATGGAGCGCGGATTTTCTTTTCGCGGCGCCGGCCCACTCGATATGCGCATGGATTCGGGAGCGGGAGAAACCGCCGCAGAGATTGTGAATCACTGGCCGGAGCGCGACCTGGCCAACCTCCTCTACCAGTTCGGCGAGGAGAGGGATTCACGCAGGATCGCCAGGAACATTGTTCGGCAGCGCCCCATCCGGGACACCGAACATCTGGCAACGGTTGTGGCAGGAGCCCAGAACAGGGGAAGGCAGAGACTGCATCCCGCGACAAAAACATTTCTGGCGCTGCGGTTAGCGGTGAATAGAGAGTTGGAGGAACTCGAGCAGTTTCTTGACCAGGCTCCCGCCACATTATCTTCCGGGGGACGCCTGGCGATCCTCAGCTACCACTCGCTTGAGGATCGCCGGGTGAAGCACACCTTCAGGCGATTGGCGCAGGAAGGCACCCTCACCGTGTTGACGAAAAAAGTGATCGAACCCACAGAACGCGAGGTGGCCGCTAATCCGCGCGCGCGCAGCGCTCGCATGCGCGTGGCGGAACGGCGGCCTGCGCTGAGGCAGTCATAATGGAATTTTTTACAGTCAAACGCATCGACAATTCGCGGCTGGTTCGCCAGGTGGCGCCGCAGCAGTGGCGCGAGTTCGGCGGTCCGGCGCTGGTGGTAACGCTGCTCGCGGCGATTCTGCTGGTCTATGCCGCGCAATATTACCAGTGCCTGTCCGTTCGCTATCAGGTGGAAGAGCTCAAGGCCGCGCGGTCCGAGGCCTTGGAACTCAACCAGCAGCTAAAGCTCGAAGCTGCCTCGTTACGGGCCCCGCTGCGCATCGACATGATTGCGCGGAACCGCCTGGGCCTTACCGCACCGGTTCCCGGGCAGGTGACGCCGGTGGCCGCGCCGGCCGGCGCCATGATGGCGCAGGCGAGCCGCTCGCAGGCTTCGCAGTAGGCACCGGGTCAGCGACGCAACGGCTTAGCACAAAGTAAAAAAGGCGGCAGGAAGTCGCCCGACAAACTTGTCACAAACCGCAATGGATCGCCGCCCTCCCTCGACACGCATTCTTTACCTGGCAATCTTCGCGGCCCTGTGGATGGGGGCGGTGGACGCCCGCCTAAGCTATCTGCAACTTTTCAAATACAGCGACTATCTGGCGCGCGCGCGCCGCCAGCAGCAGCGCATCGTTGAAGTCACCCCGCTGCGCGGTAATTTATACGACCGCAACCTGCGCGAGATGGCTATGAGCATCTCGCTCGATTCCTGCTTTGCGGTTCCCGCGGAAATTTCCGACCCGGAGATGGTGGCGCGTCTGCTGGCAGGCGTGTTGGGAGTGCACACCGAAGAGATCGAAACGCGGCTGGACGGCTCGCGCTCTTTTGTGTGGATTGCCCGCAAACTCCAGCCGGAAATCGTGGAGCGAATCCAGGCGCTCAATCTTCGCGGCATCTATTTTCAGAAGGAGCACCGCCGCTTTTATCCCAAAGGGGAGCTCGCCGCGCACGTTTTAGGGTACGTGGATATAGATGACCGCGGCCTAGGCGGGATTGAATATCAGTTCGAACAGCAGTTGCGCACCCCCGCCTCGCGCATGCTGGTGCTGGCCGATGCACGTCGCCGCTGGTACGAGCGCCACGGACCCAATCAGGCGCGCGACACCAGCCTGGTGCTGACGCTCGATGAAAATATTCAGTTCATCGCGGAAAAAGAGCTGGGGGCTGCTATTGCACGGACGCATGCCAAGGCGGGCACGGTCATCGTGCAGGATCCCAACAGCGGCGAGTTGCTGGCCGTAGCCAACTGGCCCACTTTCGATCCCAACAGCGCAGGCTCGAGCGCGCCCGAGGCGCGCATGGACCGCGCCATCAGCGCGCTCTACGAGCCAGGCTCGACGTTCAAAGTAATCACGCTGGCGGCGGCGCTCGAAGAACACCTCACCCACGCCGACGAGCTGATCGACTGCCAGATGGGCGCGATCTACATCGGGAAGCATCGTATTCGCGACCACAAGCCTTACGGCATGCTCACCGTGTCGCAGATTCTTTCGAACTCCAGCGACGTGGGCGCCATCAAGCTGGGGTTGCGCCTGGGGCCTGAAAAATTTCATCACTACATTCGCGCCTTCGGTTTTGGCACGGCCAGCGGCGTCGAGCTACCGGGTGAAACGCGGGGCCTGGTGCGTCGCGTGGAGGCGTGGTCGGCGATTTCCATCGGCGCAGTTTCCATGGGCCAGGAAGTGGGGGTAACGCCCGTGCAGCTCGCTGGCGCGATCTCCGCCATCGCGAATGGCGGTCTGCTGTACCGGCCGCGCGTGGTGCGCGAAATTCATCATGGCGGGCTTATCGTGCCGGAAACGCAGGAACCGCCGGCACGCGTGGTACGTCCGGAAACCGCTGCCACTTTGCGGGGCATGCTGGAGGGCGTGATTCGCGAGGGCACCGGCAAAAAAGCCAGGCTGAACGGATACACCGCCGGAGGCAAGACAGGTACGGCGCAGAAAATTGACCCAGCCACCGGCCGCTATTCGGGCCGCGAGTACATAAGTTCTTTTGTCGGTTTCGCCCCGCTTAATTCGCCGGTGGTCACGGTGCTGGTAGCGCTGGACGCCGCCGTGGGAGCTCATGGTGGAGGCGACATCGCCGCACCGGTTTTCCAACAGGTGACGCAGCAAACGCTGGCGTACCTGCGCGTGGCGCCGGATACGCCGCTGCAGCCTGCAACCGAGCAGGCTGCAGGTCCGCACCCGCAGCAGTTCGTGAAAGAGGAAGACTTAAGCGACTTCGATCCCGCGCAGGTTGCCGACGCTACCGCAGCGGCCGTGCCCGGTCCCGAAGATTTCAGTTCGCGCGACGCGAAAGGCGCCGAGCCGGCAGCAAAGAGCGCTCACGCGACGGTGGTGGTGGAAGATGGAGAAGGCATCGTCGTGCCGCAGTTTGGGGGGATGACCGTGCGCAACTTCATTGAGCAGTGTATGCGCCTCGGCTTTAACCCCGTGCCGGTCGGCACGGGAATTGCAGTAGACCAGTTACCGGCGCCCGGCCTGCGGGCGCACCCGGGCAGCCGTGTGGTTGTGCGCTTTACGCCCCGCGCAGCCACACAGACCGTGGCTCAGAAGGAAAAATAAAATTTGAGTATTCGCACTGTTGGCCGCAGCGGTTTGAGAGTGGAGACTCGAAAATCTATCCGGGTAAATGTTGGCATGAAGCTTAGGGAACTCTTGGAGGGCGTCGACGTCCTCGGAATTTTTGGCCCGGCTGATGCCCAGGTCTCCTCGATCGCGTGCGATAGCCGCAAGGCCGCTATTGGCGGGCTATTTGTGGCGCTGCGCGGTGCGGCCGCGGATGGCAATGCATTTGCCGGGCAGGCTATTGAGAGCGGCGCAAGCGTTATCGTCAGCGAACAGGGACGCCCTGCGGGCGTAGCGGAATCGGTTTCGTGGGTGCAAGTGGAGAATTCCCGCCATGCATTGGCGATTATTTCCGCGAACTTTTACGGCAGGCCGGCAGAAACGCTGCAACTGGTGGGCATTACCGGGACGAACGGCAAGACCACAACATCTTATTTGGTGGACTCGCTACTGTGTGCTGCCGGACACAAGACGGGTCTATTCGGCACAATCGCCTATCGAACTCCACGGGGTGGACAGGTGGCGAAGAACACGACTCCGGAGTCGCTGGACCTGGAGCGGTTCTTCGCAGAAGTGCGCGACGCGGGCGGCACGCACGCAACGCTGGAGGTCAGCTCGCACGCACTGGCCATGGATCGCGTGTGGGGCCTGCAGTTTGCCGTGGCCGTTTTCACCAATCTGACGCGCGATCACCTCGACTATCACAAGACCATGGAAGAATATTTCGCCGCCAAGCGTCTGCTGTTCGACGGCCTTGGCGCTCCTCCTCCGGGCTGCGGCGTTGTGAACGCGGACGATCCGCGCGCCGCAGACCTCGCCGGACGCGCGCGTAGAACGCTGACTTATGGCATCGAAAATAACGCCGATATTTCGGTAAAAAAGTTTTCGTTGTCATCTACGGGCCTCGAATTTACGGCGCAGACTCCGGTGGGCCGGGTGGAGATCAATTCTGCGCTGGTAGGGCGCATCAATGTTTACAACATTCTCGCGGCCGTAGGCGCGGGCATCGCGCTGGGCCTGGACCGCGAAGCTATCGAGGTTGGCGTGAGAAACTGCCGTGCGGTTCCCGGCCGGTTCGAGCGCGTGGATGAAGGCCAGCCATTTCTGGTAGTCGTGGATTATGCCCACACCGACGACGCGCTGCGGAACCTGATCCAGACGGCGCGCGAGCTGCTGGGAAAAAATGGCCGCGTCATTACGCTTTTCGGCTGTGGTGGCGAACGCGACCGTACCAAGCGGCCGCTGATGGGTGAGGCCGCCGGGTCCCTGAGTGATTTTGTTGTGCTGACCAGCGACAATCCTCGCAGCGAAGATCCACTCAAGATAATTAATGACGCAGTGGTGGGCCTGCAGCGCGCGCAGGCCAACTACGTGATTGAACCCGAGCGCTCGCGCGCCGTTGAAATCGCGCTGGAACGCGCGCAGGCAGGCGACATCGTTCTTCTGGCCGGGAAGGGTCACGAGACCTACCAGGTTTTGCGCGAGCGCACGCTGGATTTTGACGACCGTACCGAAGCACGTCGCGTGCTGCACGCGCGCGGTTTTCGAGGTTCGAACTGAAAAAGTGGCAAGCACGGTAGCACCGCAGAGCGGAAGAAGGCCGGAACCGCACGCCGAATTCAACGACGACGTGGCGCCCCAGCGCATACCACCCGGCATCGGAAAGCGTCCATGGAATGGACATTGGCAAAAACAGCCCGAGCGTTGGGCGTTGCCGCTCCTGGAGCGGTCGATGCCGCCCTCCGGTTGGCTGGCGTCTCCATCGATTCACGCACAGTGCGTGCCGGAGAACTTTTCTTTGCCGTGCGGGGGGAGCGCCACGATGGGCACGATTTTGTTGCCGAAGTTCTCGCCGCAGGGGCCGCAGCGGCGGTGGTCTCCCGCGAACGCTTCGCCAGCTACGCGGAGACGTTACGCGGACGATTTTTCGCCGTGGACGACCCGCTCGACGCGTTACAGACGCTGGCGCGCGCCGTACGAATGGACTGGGGAGAAGCCAATCCCACGCGGCGGCTGGCGGGCGTCACTGGTTCGGTGGGGAAGACCACCACAAAAGAGATCCTGGCGGCGCTGCTGGGCGCGCGGTTCAGTGTCCTGAAGTCCGCCGGAAATTTGAATAACCAGTTCGGCGTTCCGCTGATGTTGCTGCGACTCAATTCCGCGCACGACGGGGCGCACGACGCAGCGGTGATCGAGATGGGCATGAGCCGGCGCGGAGAGATTGCGCGCCTGGCGTGGATGGCGCGGCCGGAGGTCGGCGTGGTAACTCGGATTTCCGCCGTGCATCTGGAGAATTTTGACTCGGTGGACGGAGTGGCACTCGCCAAACGGGAATTACTCGAGGGATTGCGCGGCACGGAACCCGTGGCCGTGCTGAATGCGGACGATCCACGCACCGCATCGCTGGCGGAAGGCCTGCCCGTTCGAGTACTGACGTTCGGGGAAAGCGGTCATGCCGAATATCGCGCGGAAAATATTCGCGAGGCGGGGCTCGATGGCTGCAACTTCGAATTTGCCGGGCCTGCCGGACGGGCTTCGCTGCGGCTGCCGCTGGTGGGCCGCCACAATGTGTCGAATGCGCTGGCGGCGCTGGCGGCCGCTAGTGTGTGGGGCGTCGGCGCCGCCGAAGCCCAGGAAGTCTTTCGCGGGCTTCGACCGGCGTCGATGCGTGGCGAAGTGCTGCGCTTCGCGGCGGGTTTTTCCGTGCTGAACGATTGCTACAACTCGAGTCCCGCGGCGCTGGCCGCCCTGGTGGACCTGCTGGCCGCGACGCAAGGGTACCGGCGACGAATCCTGGTGGCGGGAGAGATGCTCGAACTTGGACCGGGGGCGGCCGAACTGCACCGTGAGGCAGGGCGTGACGCCGCAGCGCGAGGCGCAGCGGACTGGATCTTCGGCGTCCGCGGCGACGCCAGGGAAATAGTTCGCGGCGCCATCGAGGCGGGCCATCCCGCGGATCGCGCGCGATTCTTTGCGTCCGCAGAGGAAGCCGCCGATTTCTTGCCGCGTGTGCTGGAGCGCGGGGACTTGATCCTGGTGAAAGGCTCGCGAGGCGTGCACCTGGAAAAAATCATCGAGGCGCTCGTGGCCAGCCATGAACTGGAGCGTTCACCCGCGGTTGCGACGGGCGCGGATTCGGGAAGCCGGAACTGAGATGCTTTTTTACCTTTTCAACTATGTGCTGCGGCCGTACTTCAGCCCGCTGAATGTGTTCCGCTACATCACCGTTCGCACGGCGTTTGCCGGACTCACCTCGCTAACCGTGGGACTGCTGCTGGGCCCCTGGCTGGTAAAACGCTTGCGCGCGTTGCAGATTGGCCAGTTCATTCGTGACGAAGGACCGGAGAGCCACCAGGCGAAAGCGGGAACGCCGACGATGGGAGGATTGCTCATCGTCGTATCGATCCTGTTTGCGACTATTCTGTGGGCTGATCTGTTAAACCCGTTTGTTCTGCTGGCACTTGCTTCCACATTGGCTTTCGCCGCCATCGGCTTTGCCGACGATTACAGCAAACTGGCGCGCAGGCGCAATCTGGGGCTTACCGGCCGCAGCAAAATATTATTCCAGATTCTCACTGCTTTCGGAGTGGGAACCGCGCTGATGCTGCTGAACGCGTCGGGCATCTATTCGACGGAGTTGATGATGCCGTTTTTCAAGCGCGTCCATCCTGACCTGGTATTCAGACCGTTGCTGACGCACCCGTTGCTGTGGCCGGTGGCCTTCCTGCCATTCCTGATATTTCTGGTATTGGTACTGGTGGGCTCGTCGAACGCCGTGAACCTCACCGACGGCCTGGATGGCTTGGCTATCGGATGCACGGTGGTGGCGGCGGGCGCGCTGACCGTGCTGACCTACATCACCAGCCACGCCCGCTTCGCCGAGTACCTCGACATTCAGCACATTCCCGGCGTCGGCGAGCTGACTATTTTCTGTGGCGCGATGGTCGGCGCGGCGCTCAGCTTTCTGTGGTACAACGCGCATCCCGCGGACATCTTCATGGGTGACGTCGGCTCCCTGGCATTGGGTGGAGCGATCGGCACCGTAGCGGTGATCATCAAGCAGGAGATTCTGCTGCTGTTCATCGGCGGAGTTTTCGTCATCGAAGCGCTTTCGGTGATTCTGCAGGTGGCCTCGTTCAAAATGACCGGGCGGCGAATCTTCCGCATGGCGCCGATCCACCATCATTTCGAGCTGATCGGCTGGAGTGAATCGAAAATCATCGTGCGATTCTGGATTGCAGCGGTGGTATTCGCGCTTTTCGCGCTGACCACGCTGAAGCTGAGGTAAGGAGTGCAGAAGCCTTCCGTCCAACTCGAGGGCAAGCGCGTTCTGGCGGTAGGGCTGGCGCGTACCGGTGTGGCCACCGCGCTTTTCTGCGCGGCTCGTGGCGCGCGCGTCACTGCTACCGATGAACAGCCTGAGGCCAAGGTACTCCAGGCTGCGGCCACCTTGCGCGCCGCGGGCGTCGCGCTCGAGCTGGGTGGCCACCGGCGCGAGACATTTCTTACGCAGGATTTGATTATTCCCAGCCCGGGCGTGCCGCTCGACCAGCCCGACCTAGCAGCGGCGCGCGCGAATGAAATTACCGTGTGGAGCGAGATCGAGCTGGCCTGGCGGCTGTTACTCGGAAGATTGGTGGTGATCACCGGCTCGAATGGAAAAACTACGACTACGGCGCTGCTCGGCCACATCCTTCAGACCGCGGGCTTGCCCGTGGCGGTCGGTGGCAATATCGGAACCCCGCTGATCTCGCTGGTGGATTCGTCGAGCGACGCGGGCATCACCGTGGCCGAAGCTTCCAGTTTTCAGCTTGAAGCGATCGAGGAATTTCGTCCCGATGTGGCGATGCTTTTGAACCTCACCCCCGATCATCTTGACCGCCACGGTTCGATGGAAAGTTACCGCCGGGCCAAAGCGCGCATTTTCGAAAATCAGCGCGACGACGACGCGGCCGTGTGCAATGCCGACGATCCCGGCGCTGTGGCGATGGCGCCGACGGAGCCGCATCTTTACTGGTTCAGCCGCAAGAGTCCTGTGGCTCGCGGCGCTTATGTGCGAGGGCAAGAGATTATTCTGCGCGCGAGCGGAAAAGAAAGCTTGCTGATGCCGCGCGGGGATATTCCCCTGCGCGGCGATCATAATATCGAAAATGTGCTGGCCGCAGCCGTGGCCGCGCAGCTTGTGGGCGCAGACGCCCAGGCTATCGCCGCCGGTGTGCGCAGCTTCCCGGGCGTGGCGCATCGGCTGCAGTTTGTGGCGGCGATCGATGGCGTCGAGTTTTATAACGACTCGAAGGCCACCAACGTGGACGCCACGTTGAAAGCGCTCGACGCCTTTCCAGGCAATTTGCTGGTAATTCTCGGCGGCAAAGATAAGGGCAGCGATTATTCCGCGCTGCGCGAACCGCTGCGGCGGCGGGCGCGCAGGGTGTATCTGATCGGCGCGGCGGCGAGCAAAATCGCCAAAGAGATCGCCGGGATTGTTGCCGTCGAACACGCGGTCACACTGGAAAATGCCGTGGCCTCCGCATTCGGCTGCGCGCGTCCCGGGGACACGGTGTTGCTGGCACCGGCGTGCGCCAGCTTCGACCAATTCGATAACTATGAGCACCGCGGCAGCGTGTTTGCGGCGCTGGTGCATCAGATCGCGGCCACGCGCACGAGCGAGCCGGCCAAATCAAAAGTCCCGGAAAAAATCTCAGGAGGTAATTAGCCTTGCCCAGAAGTATTCGACCGGACCGCTGGCTTTTCCTGACGACCGTGGCGCTATGCCTGATCGGCGCGGTCATGGTGTTCAGCGCCTCGGCGGTGATGGCGCAGAGCACCTACAACAATGCCTATGGTTTTTTCGTGCGGCAGCTTGCCGCGCTGGTGCTGGGCGTGGCGGCCATGGTGGCGCTGGCCCGCGTGGACTACCACAAACTGCGCCAGCCGGCCGTAGTCTTCACCAGCCTGGGGCTTATCCTGCTGGCGCTGTGCGCGGTATTTTTTCTCGACCGTTCACACGCCACGCATCGTTGGATTCGTCTGGGCCCGGCCGGCGTGCAGCCTTCGGAATTCGCCAAGCTGGCGGTGGTGCTCTACCTGGCATGGTTTTTGGAGATGCGCAGGCAGTCGCGAACCTATGGCGTGAACGACGCGATGCACACGCTGGCGCCGGCGCTCGGTCCGGTGCTGGCGCTGGTGCTGCTGGTGCTGCTCGAGCCGGACATGGGCACCTCGATGATGATTTTTTTGATCGCTTTGGCCATGCTGTTCGAAGCCGGCCTCTCGCTGCGTTACGCCGCGGGAGTGGTGCTCGCCGCGCTTCCCGTAATCTACCTGCTGATCGTGCGCGTGCCTTACCGCTACAACCGGTTGATGGCGTTTCTCCATCCCGATTCCGATCCGCAGGGCAAAGGATTCCAATTGCTGCAATCGCTCATCGCCGTAGGCTCGGGTGGATTTTCCGGCGTGGGCCTTATGGGCAGCCGGCAGAAGCTTTTTTATCTTCCCGAAGCGCACACCGATTTTATTTTCGCGGTGATCTGCGAGGAGTTGGGATTTCTGGGCGGCATGGTGGTCCTCGCACTGTTCGTGATTTACGGTTGGCGCGGAATTCGTGCGGCGCTTGCGGCGCCGGATGACTTCGGACGGCTGCTGGCGCTGGGCGCGACGGTGCTGGTGGTAGGACAGGCCCTGGTGAACCTAAGCGTAGTGCTGGGCATGATGCCCACCAAGGGCATTCCTCTTCCATTCATCAGCTACGGCGGGTCGAGCCTGGTGATCATGTTGATTGCCACAGGAATTCTGTTGAACATCAGCCAGCACGCGGACCAGGGGTGAAGCTCGCAATCGCAGGCGGCGGGACTGGCGGCCACGTCTTTCCGGCGCTGGCAGTGGCCCGGGAGTGGCTGCGACGGGCGAAAGGCAGGGAAGTGGTGCTGGTAGGAACTAAACGAGGACTGGAAGCAAAACTCGTGCCGGCGGCAGGCTTGCCGCTCGAGACCATTCGTGTGGCTGGCCTTAAAGGTAAGAGCGGAGTGACCTTGCTGAGGAATCTGGCCATGCTCGGGCCGGCCATGGCGGACTGCGCGGCCATTCTCGAGCGGCACCGCTTCGCCGCTGCTTTTGGCGTGGGCGGTTATGCCGCAGGTCCGATGATTTTGGCGGCGGCGCTACATTCCGTTCCCACAGTGATTTTCGAACCCAACGCGGAGCCGGGATTCACGAATCGGGTACTCGCGGGAATTTCCCGGCGCGTGGCGGTTGGCTATGCCTCGGTGGCAATTCGTATGGGAGCCAAGGCGGTGTTCACTGGCTGCCCGGTGCGCGCAGAATTTTTTTCCATCGCGCCGCACGAGCACGGTCTGCCGTTCCGCATCTTGATCACCGGCGGCAGCCAGGGCGCCCTGCCGATCAATCGCGCGGTGATCGACGCGCTGGATTTGCTCAGTCCTCGAAAAAAACAGCTTTTCATCGTTCACCAGACCGGCGAACGCGACTATAATGCTGTTCGCGTGGCCTATGCGCGCCGGGAGTTCAACGCGGAGGTTGTGCCCTTCATCCAGGAAATAGCGGAGCAATTTGCCCGCGCGGATCTGATCGTCTGCCGCTCGGGAGCGATCACGGCAGCCGAAGTGGCCGCCGCCGGCCGAGCCGCCATCTTCATCCCTTTTGGAGCCGCAACCGACAGCCACCAGTTGCAGAACGCGCGAGCCATGGAATCGGCCGGCGCAGCGCGCGTAATTCCCGAGCCCCAGCTCAGCCCAGAGCGTCTGGTTCAAGAAATTTTCTCGCTGCTCGACCAGCCCCAGCGAATCAGTGAAATGGAGCGTTGCGCGCGTTCAATGGCGCGGCCGCGCGCGGTGGAAGACATCGTGGATCTGATCGAAGAGACGGCGAGGCGATGATGGTAGTCTTCCGCAATTTTCAGCGTATTCACCTGGTGGGTATCGGCGGTATCGGCATGAGCGGCATCGCCGAGGTGCTGCTGACGCTGGGCTACTCGGTTTCCGGCTCCGACCTGAAGCACACGCCGATTACCAAACGACTGCAGGATCTGGGCGCGACGATATTTGAAGGCCATTACGGCGAGCAGGTGGAGGGCGCGCACGTGGTGGTCACCTCGTCCGCCGTTCGCGCCGACAATCCCGAGGTTGCCGAAGCTTTGCGCCTGAAAATCCCCGTCATCCCGCGCGCGGAGATGCTCGCTGAGCTGATGCGCTTGAAATATGGCATCGCCGTGGCGGGAGCGCACGGCAAGACCACGACTACTTCCATGACCGCTTCGGTGCTTGCCGCCGCGGGACTCGATCCCACATTTGTGGTGGGAGGGCGCGTCAACCAGGCCGGCACTACGGCGCGGCTGGGCAAAGGCGAATACATGGTGGTGGAAGCGGATGAGAGCGATCGCACATTTCTGCTTCTAGCTCCGGTGGTCGCCGTGGTTACCAACATCGACCGCGAGCATCTCGATCAGTATTCCTCGCTGGAGGATATCCAGTCGGCGTTTTTGCAGTTCGTGAATCGCATTCCGTTTTACGGTGCCGCTATTCTGTGCGTCGACGATCCCCATGTGCAGGGCATCCTTCCCAGCGTGAAGCGGCCGGTGATCAGTTACGGGACGTCGAGCCAGGCGGACCTGGTGATCGGCGACGTCGAGCTCAAGGGCATGGGCAGCGAATTTAACCTGCGTTATCGTGGCGACGATCTGGGCCAGTTCCGCCTGAACGCGCCGCCGGGCGTGCACAACGTGCGCAACGCTGCCGCCGCTGCTGCCGTGGGGCTCTATCTGAATATTCCCGCCGACCTGATTCGCGAGGGACTTGAAAAATTCGCGGGCGTCGGGCGGCGTTTCGACGTCAAAGGCAATTTCGGCGGCGTCACGCTGGTGGATGATTACGGCCACCACCCCGCGGAGATTCGCGCCACGCTCGAAGCCGCGCGCGGCTGCCGCTTCAACCGTCTGCTGGTGATCTTCCAGCCCCATCGCTACTCGCGCACGCAACATCTTTGGGATGAATTCTGCCGCGCATTTAATCAGGCCGATGTGCTGGTGGTGACCGATATTTATTCAGCCAGCGAAGAGCCGATTGAGGGGATCAGCGGTCAAGCTCTGGCCGATGCCATCGTCGCCGCGGGCCATCGCAACGTGCGCTACCGCGCCTCGCTGCCGGAAGCGGCCGAGGAACTGTTCCGCGAAGGCCAGCCAGGCGACGCCATGCTGACCATCGGCGCGGGCAGCGTGGGCCGCGTGTCCGAGGAGCTGGCCGTGCGCCTCAGCGAGCAGACACAGATCACGGGCTCGATGCCCCGGCAGAGCGGCTAGTCTTGATGGCTACAGAATGCGATTGACCGATCCAATTCTAATTGCTGCCCTCGCCGAGCTTGCTGTCGAAAGGCGGGAGGGCGCTTCCATTGGCGCGCTGACTTCGCTCGAGATTGGCGGCGTTTCCGACCTGCTGATCGTTCACGATTCGCGGCACCTTCCTGAACTGCTGCGGCGGTTATCCGGCTGCGGCATCGCGCATCGTTTTCTGGGAGGCGGGTCGAACGTCCTGGTGATGGATGGCGAGCTACCCTGGATAATGATTAAACTGGCGGGAAGAACTCCCGATGTGACCATTGAAGGACAGTCCGTTTTGGTCGAGGCCACAGCCGACCTGGGCCGCACGGTCACGTTTTGCGCGAAAAACGACCTCGGCGGGATGGAAGGTTTGATCGGCGTCCCCGGAAGCGTGGGCGGCGCGCTGCGCATGAATGCTGGCGCGTACGGCACGCAGATCGGCACTTTCGTACGCGAGGTCGAGGTGTACCGCGCAGCGAGCCAGCAGATCGAAACTCTGCGCGGCGAGCAGATCTCGTTCGCGTATCGCCACACCTCTTTCGCACCCGACGACATCATGCTGCGCGTGCGTCTGGAGCTGCCGCGCAAGCCCTATGCGGACGTGGTCCGCGACATCCGCGTCTCCAACGAAAAACGGCGCGCCAGCCAGCCGATGAATCAGAAAAGCGCCGGCTGCATTTTCAAGAATCCGCCGGGCGGTTCCGCGGGCCGCATGATCGACGGGCTGGGGCTGAAGGGCTTTGGCGTGGGGGACGCGCGGGTAAGCGATCGGCACGCCAATTTTTTCGTCAACGCCGGCCAGGCCACGGCACGCGAAATGCTCGCGCTGATCGATAGCGTTCGCGAGCGCGTGCATACGGCCCACGGCGTCTCTCTCGAAGAAGAGGTCATTGTCTGGAGCACGTAAAAGGTATGGAACGTGCAAAACGTCTGGTGCCGGAATCGCTTCCCGCCGAGATTCTCGGCGATGATGAGCCGCGCTATCTGCGGCGGCAGAAGCCCGTCGAGGTGCGCAAAAAAGGCCTGAGCCGGCGCGTGCGCGACTCGTGGCGTGTGTGGGTGACGCGCGGAGCGATCGCGGGTGCGATCTCCGGAGCGCTGGCCGGCGCAGTCTACTTTTTTCTTTTTTCGCCGCAGGTGATCCTGGCAGCGCCCGAGCAGGTGGAAGTGATTGGTAACCGCTACGTTTCCCGCGAGGCGGTAGTGAATCTTTTTGCGGTGGACCGGGGACGCAGCGTGCTGCGCATTCCGCTGGCGGCGCGGCGCCTCGAGCTTGAGCGCATTGCCTGGGTGAACCAGGCCTATGTTCAGCGCATCCTGCCGAATCGTATCCGCGTGGAGGTGTTCGAGCGGGAGCCTGTGGCGTTCCTGCGGTCGGGCAGCGAGCTATCGCTGGTGGATGCCGGTGGCGTAATCCTCGAACGTCCCACGCAAGGCGCGTTTCATTTTCCAGTGGTGACCGGCATCAGCGAGGCCATGCCGCGGCCGGAGCGCGAACGGCGGATGAAAATGTTTGTAGAGTTCATGAAAGAAATTGAGCAGGTGCGCGCCGGCTCGATCGAGCGCCTGAGCGAGGCCGATCTTGCGGACGCGACAGACCTGCGCGCCACGCTGACCGGCTTGCCGGATAGCGCGAGCGCGAGCGAAGGCCTGCAGGCCGTAGTCGTTCATTTCGGCGCGGGCGAGTTCGGCACAAAATTCGGCCTGTTGCTGGAAAACTTTCCACGCTGGCGCGCCGCCGCGGGACACGTGCAATCGATTGATCTGAGATTTCGCGGGCAGGTGGTGGTGAATCCGGAGTCGAAGCGTTGAGCAAGAAAGACCGCTATATCGTCGGCATCGACATCGGCAGCACCAAGACGTGCGTGCTCATTGGGCAGCTACCGCCGGAACCGGCAGGCGCCGGCAATGGCGACGCGCCGGCGGAGACGATCGAATTTCTGGGTGTGGGAGTAGCCGATTCAAAAGGCATTCGCCGCGGTCTGATCGTGAACCTGGATGCCGCCAGGGCCGCCTTGG
>JAAFGT010000031.1 GCA_010365215.1 Acidipila sp.
GTGCCGTAATAAGGCTTGGAGGGATCGTGCGGCTTGGGCTGGCCCTGCGGAGTTGGCGTCGGGCCGGTATGGGGAGGTGCGCTGGGAACGGCGCTAGCCGCTCGGCCGGGAAGCGCGCTGGGATCCGTGTTCGAAACTGTGCTCAAAACTCCTCCTTCGACATACATCCCGCAACTAACATCCATCCCTCGAAATTATTCCTGCCGCGATTATCCCCGCCGCGGCAGTTCAACGACGCTCGCGCGGAGGGGCTCCGGCCACCAGGGCCGGATCACTTCGGGAAATTGCCCTTACAGCGGGAGCGGCTGGGGGTTCTGCGCCACGTGGCGCTCGAGACCCTTGGCATCCAGATACACGCGAAGCTTCTTGGCGCGGTGCGCGCGAAGCTTATTCTTCGGCAGCATGCCGATGATGGCATCGCGGATGACGAGGTCAGGCCGCGTTTCCATGCGGCGCTTCACGGGAACTTCCTTTAGACCACCGGGGAAACCGCTGTGATGCTGGTAGACCTTCTGCTCGATTTTGCGGCCGGTCAGCTCCACTTTCGCCGCGTTGATGATCACCACATGGTCGCCGCAATCGATATGCGGGGTAAATTGGGGCTTATCCTTGCCGATCAACACCCGTGCCACTCGCGTAGCCAGACGCCCCAGCACCTGCCCGGCGGCGTCGACTACGACCCAATTGTTTCCTGCATGAAGCGCTACGGCCTCCCGGCCGGCTGGCATATACGTCCGCATCGCGTTCAGTCGCACCTTTCCCTTGAGAGACAATCGCTAAGAATATCGGAACGGTGCACTTCTGTCAATCAGAAGCTCTTTTGACCGCGGAGTGGCCCATGGAACGTTCCAGGAGTGCCCAGAAGTGCGCTGAAACCAAGCGTACTCCGTACACTCAGTGGATGACGATCGGTCCGGCCTGGTGCCTGGGCTTGCGCATCAAGAAGACCAGGGGCAACAACAACATGAACAGGATCATCAGCACACGGAAAACGTCATTGTACGACATGATGGCCGCCTGCTGCCGGACCATCCCGGAGACTGCCGCATACGCCTGCTGATTCGCCGTCGCCGAATCCACTCCCCGCGCGATCAAACCGGCGCGGATACCCTGCAAGGTATTTTGAGCAACCGGATTAAAGCGCGTAATGTGCTCGCCCAGTATGTTGGTATGCATCTGCTGTTTGCGGGTCAAGAGCGTGGTGACCGTGGCAATCCCGATGCTGGCACCCACGTTGCGCATCAAGTTAAAAAGACTGGTGGCGTTTCCCATCTCTTCTTTGGGCACCGGGTCGTTGGTGATCGTAGTCAACGGTATGAATACCAGGCCGACGGCCGCACCCTGCAGGATGAGCGGCCAAAAGAAATTCCAGTAGCCGAAATCCAGGCTTAAATGAGTGAAGCTGTAATAGCTCAAACTGGAGAATACGATTCCCGCCATCAGCAGGCGTCGCGATTCGATTTTGCTCATCATCAGTCCGACCATGGGCATGGCTATGAAGGACCCCAGCCCGCGCGGCAGCATGGCTACTCCGGCTTGCAACGCGGGGTAGCCGAGCACCGTTTGCAAAAGCAGCGGGATGAGCACGGTGCTGCCGTAAAGGACGAAACCGAGAACGGTCATCAGGAACACGCCGGTGGCATAGGTGCGGATGCGGAACACACGCAGGTCCACGATGGGATGATCGGTCTGGAGTTCGCGGATGACAAACGCAATCAAACCCACGCCGGTCAGCACCGCGAGTGTGATCACGAACCGCGACGCGAACCAGTCCTCTTCCTGGCCTTTGTCGAGCATGATCTGCAATGCGCCGATCCCGATCACCAGGAATCCCATACCGAAATAATCGATTTTTTGGGACTTGCGTCCGATATAGGAGGGATCGAACACAAACAGGGAGATCATGATCAGGGCAGCGATGCCGATGGGTATGTTGATGTAGAAAATCCAACGCCAACTGTAACTGTCGGTGAGCCATCCGCCGAGCACAGGACCGATCAGCGGCGCGACCACAATGCCCAGCGCCCAGAACGCCATGGCCTTGCCGCGCTCAGCGGGGGGGAAAACCTCCAGCAGAATTGCCTGGGAAAGCGGCTGCAGGCCTCCGCCCGCGGCGCCCTGAATGACCCGAAAAATGATAAGCAGCGGCAGGTTGGGAGCGAATCCGCAGAAGAAGGACGCCACGGTAAATCCGGTGACCGAGGCCATCAGCAGGCGCTTGCGTCCAAAATAATTCGCCAGCCATCCGGTCATCGGCAGAATAATCGCATTGGCTACCAGATAGGAGGTTAACGCCCAGGTCGCTTCCTCAGGAGTGGCGGAAAGGTTTCCGGCGATATGCGGCAGGGACACGTTGACTACGGTGGTGTCCAGCACTTCCATGAACGTTGCCGCCATGACGGCAACCGCGATCATCCACTTGTTGATCGCGATCGCCGCCGGAGGAGCGACGACGTTGGTCACCGCCGGCATCACCGCGCGCTCACTTGGTCATGACGGTCGGAGCGACCGACATGCCGGGGCGCAACAGATGCTGCGGATCCTGCCCCTTTTCAAATACCAGCTTCACCGGCACGCGCTGCACCACCTTGACGTAGTTGCCGGTGGCATTTTCGGGAGGAAGCAGGCTGAAGCGCGCCCCGGTAGCAGCGCCAATGCTGTCCACGTGGGCGCGATAGTCGCGGTTGTAAGCGTCCACGTGGATCGTCGCGGGCTGGCCGGGGTGCATGTTCTTCAGTTGATTTTCCTTGAAGTTGACGGTGACCCAGATGTCATCCAATGGCACGATTGCCATAAGAGGTTGGCCGGGCTGCACGATTTGCCCTAGCTGAACATTCTCTTTTTTGCTGATCACGCCGCTCACCGCGGCCCTGATGACGGTGTACTCGAGGTTGAGCTGGGCCTGGCGCACCGCTGCTTCGGCCTCCTGGACGGCCGCGCCTGCGCCGCTGGCGCGCGCCTCGGTAACCGCCACCTGCTGCGGAGCCGTTTGCGCGGCACTCACCTGCGATTCGGCTTGGGTGACGCGGCTCTGCGCGACGGCTACCCCCGCCTGGCGCGATGCGACCGCGGCACGCGCGGCCTTCTCGGCGGCCACCGCCGCGTCGTACTGCTGCCGCGGAATCTCGTCGTTCTTAACCAGTTCCGCGTAACGCCGCACGTCGGCGGCGGCCTTCTCGTAGTTGGCCTCGGCTTCGGCCTGCCGCGCGCGGGCATCCGCGACTTCTGTGGAAGCTGCCTGTGCCGCAGCTTTTACATTGCCCAACTGGCTCGCGGTATTGGTAGTGGTAATCGGCACGGCGGCGCGCGCAGCATGGGCCGTGGCCCGCGCGTCAGCCAGTTGCGCCTCGGCCTTCTGCAAGGCCACCTGGTAATCGCGCGGGTCCAGCTCCACCAGGACGGCGCCTGCTTCCACCTGCTGGTTATCCTGAGCATTGATCTTTATTACCGTTCCTGAAACGCGCGAGCCTGCAGGAACGATGTTGCCGTCAATCTGGGCATCGTCAGTCGATTCACGAGTGGCGTAATGCTTGCGGAGAAAATACGCCGCTACCGCAAGAGCGACGACCAGGAATAGCAAGGCCCATTTCGCCTGAGGATGCTCCTGGAAATAGGACCGTGCCGGTTCGGGTTCGGAGCGGCGCTGCTCCTCCCCTTTTTGCTGTGCCGGTAGGATCTCTTGTTCCGCCATGATTACTTCCCTCCGAAAAATTGCTTGATGGTCTGTTCGGCGATGCCGGCGGCGCGTGCCAGCGTAGCTTTGGCCACGTTATGCGCATAGACGCTGGTGATGTAGGTATCCGTCGCGTTAGCCACCGCCTCCTGCGCCTGCACTACCTCTAAGGTATTTGCCACTCCCGCCATCAGGCGGTGGCGCGCCTGTTTCAGTTGCTCGTTGGCAAGGTTCACCGTGCTCTCTGCCACTTGCACCCGTTGGGACGCGGTATTCAGATCGAGGAGCGCGGTGCGGAGATCGCTTTCGATGTCGCTGCGCAGGGCCCCGAGCTGCGCATTGCGCTGCTGCAGCAGGGAGTCGGCTTGCAGTATGTCGGCGCGGGCGCGCCCCCCTTGAAAAATGGGAACCATAAGCGAGGCAGAGGCCGTGAAGGTTCCGTGAGAATTGCCGGGCTTCGGCCCGATGTCGCCGTAGTCGCCGTTGAGCCGGACGGTAGGCAATCTCTCCGCTTGCGCGGCTTTCTTGGCCAGTTCGGCGGCGCGCACCAGGGCCTGAAGCTGTTGGTAGTCCGCGCGATTGCGGAAGGACTCCTCCAAAACCGCCTCCAACTTTACGGCAGGCGCTTGGTGATAGGGAACCGTGTCCGTGGCCACGAAGGACTGCCCCAAGGGCAACCCGATGGCGCGGGCCAATGCCAACTTTTGCTTCTCCAGGTCGTTTTCCACCGCCAGCAACCGTTGCTGTTGTACCTGCATTTCCACTTGCGCGCGCAGCACATCAATGCCCGCAGCAACTCCGGCTTTGTCCAAGTCAATCGCCTGGCGGTAGACGGCATCGGCGCCGGCGAGCTGCGCGCGAGCGGCATCCGCGCGGGACTTATCCGCGACGATTTGCAAATAGAAATTGGTGACCACGAGCACTACCATTTCGCGAGCATCCTGGTAGGAATATTCGGCAGCTTTGACAGCCTCACCGGCGGCGCGGGTATTCTGCACTGCCTTCCAATCCACCAGGACCTGCGAATAGAACAGACGCGCGTCGAACAGCGCAAAGGGCCCGACAATCGAGCGTGTGTTCGGAAAGCTGCCGGGCGAGAATCCAAACGCCGCCAGATTGACTTGCTGCGCTGTTTCCGAAACGTCCCCTTTGAGATTGGGCAGCAAGTCGCTTAAATACCGCAAACGCTCCGCGCGGGCGGCCCGGGTTCCCTGCCCTCCCAGTAGCAAGGCCAGGTTCTGCCGCAGGCCCCGGTCGAGGGCGTCGGGCAAAGAGAGCTGCAGTGTTTCAGGCGCGGCCTTCCCCACGGGGACGGCGCTCAGCAGAGCGCCTTGCGCCTGCGGAGTCCCGGGAATCTGCCCTGGCAGCATTGCCGTGGTTTCGCCTGCGGGTTCGGTTACCGGGGATCCCGAGAACGGCTTGGTTTGTGCCGAGGCGGTACTTATTGCAATCAAACTCCACCAGAAAATGCACGCTGGGCAAAGAAGCCGATTCCAAGCGGTCGTCACTGAACTGTCCCCCTTCGTAGACTTGCCCTTCGCCCCTTTGCGGTGAACAGGGCCGCGCCGATCGTTTCCAGCACAGCTTTTCGCCTCGCCGCGACACGCTGCGAACTCAGGGGATCGTAGCCATTGACTGCCTCGATGTATGCGCTGCTGGTGAAGTACATGACGATAACGGCGGATATGGTCAGTATGAAATCCGGGCTCACTTTGCGGAATTGCCCGGTCTTGTGACCTTCCTCGAGCAGCTGCAGGAGCGCCCGATGGACCGGTCGAGCGTAGGTGGTGGCCAGACGCTTAAACGAAGCGGAGCCCAGATGCCCGAGTTGCATCATTTCCTGTTGCACCAGCCGGGGACGAACGGGCAGTTCGGCGACGAAGTCGAAAAAGTTTTCCAGGTAGTTGCGCAACCTGCGGGCCGGGGCGTCCGCTGCACCCATGCCCAGCGAGACGCGCCGCGCCCATTCCGCAAAAACCTGCTCCAGTACTGCCTCGTAAAGCCTCTCTTTGGTCTTAAAATAGTAATAAAGAAGCGCAATATTTACCCTGGCGGCTCGCGCGATGGCTTTCGTGCGCGCACCAGCAAATCCCAGCCGGGCAAATTCCAGAGTGGCGGCTTGCAAGATGGCATCCCGGGCCTCGATTTCGGCAACCTGGCTACCCTGGCGCTGTTCCCCTGGCCGGCTTATCGTTTTCGCAATCACGATTCAAAACCTCTTCCCCAGGAGAGCTGGCAAGCGACGTGCGGGCTAGCCCTCGCACCGCACTTTCCTCATCCTAAGTAAGTACTTAATTTAAACTATTCGAGACTAGGAGTCAAATCAGCGCCCTGGGGAGCACAGAATTACTTTCCAGACCGGTAGAAAATCACGCGAACCTTTTCGAGAGTGACCAGTCCTCCGCCCAGCATCACGTCCAGCTTGGGAAGCATGGCCTCGATGCGCGCGGCATCTTCCACCACCTCAATGACGATAGGGAGATCCTGCGAGAGCCGCAGCAGCTTATCGGTGTGATAAATGCTTGACGACCCGTAGCCCCCGACGCCCTTCAGAACGGTGGCGCCGGAAAACCCTTCTCGCCGGAACATCTCGATGATGACCTGGTAGAGCGGCCGGCCTTCGCAGCGGTCCGATTCGCCGATATGGATGCGCATCAGCGTGCGCTCTCCTTCGAAACGTTGTGTTTCTTTGGTTTCCATGATGCCCTCCTACATCCGGTTGGCCAGGCGGATCCCCGCCCAGGTCAATAGCAGGCCCACGCTGACGCTCAGCGCCACGTACACCGTGGCGCGCTGCCACTCGCCATCCTCCAGCATTTTTATCGTTTCCCAACCGAAACTCGAAAATGTGGTGAACCCGCCGAAGAAACCGATTGTGATGGCCATTCGCCAGTCGGGAGAAATCACCAGATGATTTAAAGTAAACTGGCCGATCAGTCCCACAAACAGACAGCCGGATAGATTTACCGCCAGCGTGCCGGTCGGAAACGTACCGGGCGTGCGGAACTGCACCAGACCCTGCAGGCCGTAACGCGCCAGCGTTCCGATCGCCCCGAAAGCCATGATCCAAAAGATGCGCACGATAATTCCGTCCTTTCGGAAACTCCCTGAAATATTTCAAGAAGCTACTGACGCCAAAAAAAACTCCTGGATGCCCAATGGCAGCCAGGAGTCATCAGCTTGTCCCGCCCGGGTCCCTCAGCACCCCGGGCAAGACGCGCATTCTGGGTGAACCCCATCACCCTTAAGTTGTGTGCCGGACCAGGCGGTCGAAATCGCCACCCGGCGGCGCGTCCGCTAGCCTACGCGAGCGGTGCGCGCCTTGTCGGTCTCGCCTTCACGGGTAATCTCGATGGACCCTTTGAAGTAGGCGCCATCCTCGATCATAATCCGCGCGGTGGAAAGATCGCCGATCACCGAGCCATCCTTCTTGATCTCGATGCGATCACGGGCGCGCAGATTTCCCTTCACGCTCCCATAGATGATGATCTCGCGCGCGGCCAGGTCCGCGCTGACCTTGGCGGTGGGGCCGACGGTAAGCTTGCGCTCTTCCAGATTGACCGTGCCTTCCACCGTGCCGTGCAGTTCCAGATCTTCGTTGCCGGTGATCTCTCCCTTGATGTGCAGGCTCGGGCCCACACGCGCCATGCCGCCCGGCGCGGTGACGGCTGGCCGGTTCGCTTCTACGGTATTAATGCTCATGATGGTCTCCTCGGGTTCTGCCGGCGCCGGACGCTCGGCGATCGCTGTGGCCGTTGCTGTTCCTGTAGCCGCACCGCTTGTCGATGGCCGCGCTGGCAGTGGCGGCGTTTCCTGCTTCTTATTTTCTCCCCACATGATGCCTCCTGTTGTGAAAAACGCACGACTACAGGCTGAGCGGGGCTGGGGTGTTCCAGAGGGTATGACGAGGCGAGGTCCCGGAGCAAGCAAAAACAGATAAAAGGTGTTACGCGATTGGTGACACGGGGGGATGCGTCAAAACGTCTGGAAACTGCCAGCCGCCAGATGCCGCTAGTATTTCCGCAGCACGCCGAGTACGCGTCCCTGAATCTTCAGGTCGCTGGCGGCCACCAGGATGGGGGCCATTTCCGAATTTGCCGGCTGCAGGCGAATCTTGCCGGCGGGCTCGCGATAAAACCGCTTGAGCGTGGCCTCTTCCCCGCCCACCAGGGCCACTACAATCTCGCCATTATTGGCCACCTGGGTGGGCTCCACGACGATGAAGTCGCCATCGAGGATGTGGTCGTCGCGCATCGACTCGCCCTTAACCTGAAGCACGAAGGCATTTTTTGAGCGCGTGAAATCGGAAAGCGAAATGGTTTCGCGGTCTTCGACTGATTCCAGCGGCTTGCCGGCGGCAATGCGTCCCATCAGCGGCAACTCGTTCACCGCGCGATCAATCACTTCGGTGCGCACCGAGCGCGGGAGCTGAATCACCTCAATCGACCGGCTCTGATTGTAGCCGCGGCGAATAAATCCTTTGCGCTCGAGTGTGCCGACATGTTTATGCACCGTGGCCAGCGAAGCCAGATCCAGCGCCTGGGCAATCTCCTCGTAGCTCGGGGAGTATTTATTTTTATTGTGGAAGCCGACCAGGTAATCCAGAACCTGCTTCTGCCGCTTGGTTAGGGTCATCGCACTCTCCCGGACCGGAATGCTTCAGTCTTGGATCGAGCGTAGGCGAATAACAAGCGAAAGTCAAGCAGGGCGTCAAGTGGCCAATACAAACCGGCTGCGGACCATCAGCCTTACTTCTGCTGGCCTACTTCTGCTGGTCTTTCAGTTTCAGGCTGCCCTTGTTTTCTTCGAGGTAAGTGCGCAATCCCTCGGCGGCTTCCAGCAGGCGGATCCATTGTTCGTAATACAAAGTGACCGGGAAGCGGCCCAACCCATAGACGCTAACGCCACCTTTTTCGCCGACCCTGAACTCCAGCCCGGTCCGCTTCTTCGCGCCGGCCTGCTTTTCCAGCTCGGCGATGCGCGCCATCAACTCTTCTTTGCTCTGGCTTGCTTTATTTTCGTCAGCCATTCATTTCTCCAGTGGAACCACTACGCTGCCTTCACGACTTGCCGGTGGCAAACGCCACCGAGAGCAGCGCCTGCTGCTCGAGCTCATGCGCTTTGCCGGAGCCGGTGGCCGGGCTGGCGCTGGCGGAGCGCTTCACCGAACGCACCGGGATGCCGCGAGCCAGCCGCTGCAATCGCGGAAACATAAAAAACAGCGCGCCCATGTTGGCGGGCTCTTCCTGCACCCAGACAATGTCATGCGCGCCGGGATGCGCGGCCAGCGCGGTGACCAACTCCTCTTCCGGAAAAGGGTACATCTGCTCGACGAAAATGATCGCCGTGGTGGTGTTGCCGATGCGCTTGCGCTCGCGGCGCAGATCGTGCCCGATCTTGCCGGTGCACACCAGGACGCGCTGCGCGCCCTGCACTTCGGCGTCGCGCAGCACGCTGCGGAAATGCGAGCGGGAAAACGCCTCGATGGGCGACGCCGAATCCGGATGCCGCAGCATGCTCTTGGGAGTAAACACCACCAGCGGCTTGCGCCACTTGCGCAGCGCCTGCCGCCGCAGCAGATGGAAATACTGCGCCGCGTCGGAGGGCTGGCAGATCTGAAAATTATCCCGCGCCGCGAGGTGCAAATAACGTTCGATGCGCGCGCTGGAATGTTCCGGCCCCTGTCCTTCGTAACCGTGGGGCAGCAGCATCACCAGGCCGGAGAGCAGTCCCCATTTGTCTTCCGCGGCGGCGATGAACTGGTCGATGATCACCTGCGCGCCGTTGGCGAAATCGCCGAACTGGGCCTCCCAAAGCACCAGCGCCTCGGGGTAGTCGCGGCTGAAGCCGTACTCAAATCCCAGCACGCCGGCTTCGGAGAGCGAGGTGTTATAAATCTCGCAACGCGCCTGCGCCGGATCCACGTGCTGCAGCGGCACAAATTCCTGCTCCGTTTCCGTATCCACCAGCGCGGCGTGGCGATGGTTGAACGTGCCGCGGCGCGTATCCTGCCCGGTCAGGCGCAGGGGAATTCCCTGCCGCAGCAGCGAGCCAAAGGCCAGCGCTTCGGCCATGCCGTAATCCACCATGCGGTCGCCGCGCAGCATTTCCATGCGCTGCTCCAGCAGTTTTTTCGCCTTGGGGTGAATCGCAAAGCCGGGCGGATAGCTGGTAATCGCACCGGTGATGGCGCGCAGGGTTTCCGCGGGCACGCCGGTGGGAACCTCGTACTCCGGCTTGTACTTGCCACCAAAAAATTCATCCCAGTAGGGGGGGAGCCGCCGCAAAGTGGGATTCTTCTGAAACTGTTCAGCGGATTTCTGCGCCGCGTCGAGCCCTTCGCGGATTCGCGCGAGGATGGCGGCGGAATCGATCTGCGTTTTTTCCGCATATCCGCGCCACACCGGCGGATGATCCTTGATCCTGCGATAGAGCACCGGCTGGGTGATCGTCGGATCATCCACTTCGCTATGGCCGTGACGCCGGTAGCCGATCAGGTCCACCACGACGTCGCTGCCAAAAGTGGCGCGATATTCTCCGGCCATGCGTCCCACGCGCGCTACCGCGTCGGGATCTTCTCCGTTCACGTGAAAAATGGGGATGGCCGCGCGCTTGGCCAAGTCCGAGGCGAATGCCGTGGACTGTAGTTCCCACGGCGGCGTGGTAAAGGCGATGAGGTTATTGATGATCACGTGGATCGTCCCGCCCACGTTGTAGCCTTGCAGGCTTCCCAGGTTGAGCGTCTCGGCCCAGATGCCCTGGCCGGCGAAGGCTCCGTCGCCATGCATCACAATGGGCAGCACCTGCTTGGCGCCGAATGCTCCGCGGCGAATCTGCTTGGCATAGGCGCGGCCGGCAACGACCGGGTCCACCGCTTCCAAGTGGCTGGGATTCGAGACCAGATGAATATGGACTCTCGCGCCGCTACGCGTGGTGAAGAAGCCGGTTGCGCCGCGATGATATTTCACGTCCCCGCCGCCCATCAGGCTGCGCGGGTCCACATCTTCAAAGCCCGCGAAAAGCTCCGCGGCCTCGCGACCGACGATGTGATACATCACGTTGAGCCGCCCGCGATGGCTCATTCCGAGGATGGCTTCTTCGGCGCCGTGCTCGGCGGCGGATTCCAGGACTTCGTCGAGCAGCGGCACCAGCGACACCGTGCCTTCCAACGAAAATCGCTTCATGCCCGGATAGCGCGCCTGCATGAACTGCTCGAAAGTTTCCGCGGAGATCAGCCGCTCGAGAATGCGCTCGCGCTCCGGCGCCGTGGGGATTGGCGCGGGATCGACCTCCATGCGCGACTCGATCCAGCGCCGCCGCTCGGGGTCGGGAATGTGCGCAAACTCCGCAGACACGGTGCCGCAATAAAATTTTCGCGCCGCCTCGGCGTCCTCGCCCTTGTGGTCCAGGTCTGGATGCGGATGCCGCGGCAGCCAGCCGAGCGGATCGAGATCCGCTTCCAGATAACCCCAGCGGCGAAACGCTTCGAGGATTTGCGCTTTTTGTTCGGTGACCGTCGGCGTCATGTTCTTTCTGGTGGCGCGAGTTGCGCCAAAACATATTTTGCCATAAATCCGCCGCCGCCGCGCGGCCGGGTGGACGCGCAATGGGCGAGCGGGGCACTTTCGCCGGCAAAAGCGACTATAATCATTCCGAAGGACGGGCCATGGATTTTGCAGGAGTGATTCGGCTGGCTTTTCAAGCGCTGCGCCGCAACATGATGCGCACGGCGCTGACCATGCTGGGCATCACCATCGGCATTACCGCGGTGATCTGCACGGTGGCCATCGGCCAGGGAGGCTCGAGCGAAATCCAGGACCAGATGCTCAGCCTCGGGGACAATTTGGTATGGGCGGAGGCTGGCGGCCGCAACGTCAATGGCGTGCGTACCGGGAGCGGGCAGACCAGCAGCCTGACGCTCGGCGACATGCGCGCCATGCGCGATACCATTCCGCTGCTTAAGAGCTGCTCGCCACAGGTGGACGGCCACGTCCAAGTGGTTTACGGCAATCAAAACTGGAGTACCGGATTTCGCGGCGTCTCGCCCGAGTATCTGCAAATCCGGCGCTGGTTCGTGGCGCAGGGATCGGTGTTTTCGCAGGAGGATCTCGACGCGGCCTCCAACGTAGCGCTGATCGGGCAGACCATAGCGCAGTATCTATTTGCCGAAGAGAACCCCATCGGCAAGACCATGCGCATGCGCGACATCCCCTTCAAAGTGATCGGCGTACTGGCGCCCAAGGGGCTGGCCGCGAACGGTAACGACCAGGACGACTTCGTGCTTATTCCCTACACCACGGCCATGCACAAAGTGAAAGGCGCAGACTGGCTCGACGACATCATGTGCTCGGCTGTTTCACCCGAGGCGGTGAAGCCGTCACAGGATCAGATCGGGCTGCTGCTGCGCGAACGCCATCACATCTTCGCTACGCAAACGGACGACTTCAATATCCGCAGCCCCGAAGAAATTCTGAAGGCGCGCGAGGACGCCAGTAACACGCTGACCATCATGCTGGCCAGCGTGGCGTCGGTGTCGCTGCTGGTGGGCGGCATCGGCATCATGAATATCATGCTGGTTTCGGTCACGGAGCGCACCCGCGAAATCGGCGTGCGCATGGCCGTGGGCGCTACCGAAAGCGATGTGCAGTGGCAGTTTCTAACCGAGGCTGCTGTCTTAAGCGTGCTGGGGGGCGCTTTCGGCGTGCTGACGGGCATTTTTGCGGTGCAGATTCTCTCCAGCCTGCTCGGCTGGCCGACTATTCTTTCCCTGCAAACGATCCTCATCGCGGTGATTTTCTCCGTCGGCACAGGCATCTTCTTCGGCTACTATCCGGCGGTGAAAGCATCGCGCCTCGACCCCATCGAAGCCCTGCGCTACGAGTAACCGCGTTCGCGCGCAGCGAAAATAAAAACGGCGCCAGGACGGTGGTCCCAGCGCCGATTCATTTTCCCGAATCAGATGATGAAGTAAAACCGACCCTACTTCACCTCCCAGGTATCGCCGGCTTGCAGTAGTGCGTTCAGGTCGCCAGGCCCGCGCTTGGCGATTACGTCTTTAATCTGCTGGTTCATCAGGTCTTCGTAGCGCGGCAACTCGTCCCAGGCGCGGAAGAGCCCGATAGGCGTGGGGAATCCCGGGCGATGCTCCATGTGCGAGAGCATGAACGCATAGGAGGGACGCAGGTGGTGCGCGTCGTGCACGATGAGGTCGGACGCGCTGATGCCGTCGCCCAGCTGCACCACTTCAATATCCCAATCGGATTTGCGGCGGATGCCTTTGTCGCGATTCTTGCCGAAGATCAGCGGTTTGCCATGCTCCAGCATCAGCACGTTCTCGCTGCGCGCTTCCTTTTCGGTGACTCCAAACCACGCGCCGTCATTGAAGATATTGCAGTTCTGCAAAATTTCCACGAAGGCCGAGCCCCGGTGCTTAGCCGCCTGGCGCAGCGTGTCCTTCAAATGTCCCTGGAAAACGTCCACGGAGCGCGCCACGAATGTAGCTTCCGCGCCAATCGCCAAGGAAACAGGATTAAACGGGCGATCGATGGAACCGAACGGCGTGGACTTTGACTTCTTGTTGATCTCCGAGGTTGGCGAAAACTGTCCCTTGGTGAGCCCGTAAATCTTGTTATTGAACAGCAAGACTTTGATGCCCACGTTGCGCCGCAGCATGTGGATGGTGTGGTTGCCGCCGATGGAGAGCGCGTCGCCATCACCGGTGGCCACCCACACTTCGAGGTCGGGGCGAATCGCTTTGATTCCCGTAGCCACAGCCGGCGCGCGGCCGTGAATGGTGTGGAAGCCGTACGTATTCATGTAGTACGGAAAACGGCTGGAGCAGCCGATACCCGATACCACCACGAAATTTTCCCGCGGAATGCCCAGCTCCGGAAAAACCGCCTGCACGGCGGCAAGAATGGCGTAATCTCCGCAGCCCGGACACCAGCGCACTTCCTGGTCGGTCTGAAAATCTTTTCTGGTCAGCGGCGGCAGTGGCGGCAGCACAGCGGTGGTCATAGCCATTACTCCTGGATTTCCAGCATCTCTTCTATTTTCTGCTCCAGCTCAATCTGCGAGAAGGGCCGGCCCTGAATCTTGTTGAGGCCGGCAGCATCCACCAGGAACTTGGCGCGCAACACCCACAGCAGTTGGCCCATGTTGAGCTCGGGCACCAGAACTTTTTTGAAGCGCTTGATCACCTCGCCGAGATTGGCCGGCAGCGGATTCAGATATCGCAGATGCACGTGTCCGATTTTGTGGCCCTTGGCGCGCTCCGTTTTCACCGCTTCGGTGATGGAGCCGGCCGTAGAACCCCACGCGATAATCAGCAAATCGCCTGCCCGATCACCATCGGGCACGGAATCCGGAATGTCCTGAACGATGGCGGCCACCTTGGCGGCGCGGATGCGCACCATGTTCTCGTGGTTCAGCGGCTCGTAATTTATATTGCCGGTCACGTCCTGTTTTTCCAGGCCGCCGACGCGGTGCTCGAGGCCGGGCGTGCCGGGCAGCGCCCAGGGCCGCGCCAGCGTTTGCGGATCACGCTTGTAGGGCAGGTATGTGGCAGGGTCAGTTGCAAAGGTCACCGGTATCGCCGGGATCTCTTCTGCCTTCGGAATCCGCCACGGCTCAGCGCCGTTCGCCAGGTATCCATCCGAGAGAAGGATCACCGGCACCATATATTTGAGGGCGATGCGACTGGCTTCCAGAGCCACCCAGAAACAGTCCGCGGGAGTCGAGGCGGCCAAAACCGGTATCGGCGCCTCGGAGTTACGGCCGAAGAGCGCCTGCAGCAAGTCCGCCTGTTCGGTTTTTGTCGGCAAGCCGGTGGATGGGCCGCCGCGCTGGATGTCGCAAATCACCAGGGGAAGTTCTACGGCGATAGCCAGGCCCATGGCTTCGGTCTTAAGCGCCATGCCCGGACCTGAAGTGGTGGTGATGGCCAGAGCACCGGCATAGGCCGCGCCGATGGTCGAAGTGATCGCGGCGATTTCGTCTTCGGCCTGAAAAGTCATTACACCGAAATCTTTGTATTGCGAAAGCTCGTGAAGGATGTCGGACGCGGGCGTAATCGGATAGCTGCCCTGAAAGAGCGTGAGCCCCGCTTTTTGCGCCGCGGTGACGAAGCCCAACGCCAGCGCCTGGTTGCCGCTCATGCTGCGGTAGAGGCCGGGCGCAAGCTGCGCGGGCGGAATTTCGTAACTGACCTGGAACGCTTCGGTCGCCTCGCAGTAGGAGTAGCCGCCCTTCAGCGCGAGCTTGTTGGCTTCCACCAGCAGCGGCTTATTTTTGAACTTGTCTTCAATCCAGCGGTTGGTCGGCTCGGCGGAGCGGTTGTAAAGCCAGAAGCACATGCCCAGCGCGAAAAAGTTTTTGCAGCGGTTTACCGACTTGGCGTCGAGTCCTAGGTGCTCCAGGGCGCGCCCGGTCAGCCGCTCCAGCTCCACCGGAAACACGCGGTACTTATCAAGCGAGTGATCCTCGAGAGGATTCACTTTCACCTGCGCCTTGCGCAGGTCGGTTTCCTTGAAGCTGTCGGAATTGACGATGAGGATGCCGTTGGGCTTGAGGTCGGCAATATTGACCTTGAGCGCCGCGGGATTCATGGCGATCAAAACGTCGATGGCATCGCCCGGCGTGTACACCTCTTTCGAAGAAAAATGCAGCTGGAATCCGCTCACCCCGGGAATGGTTCCCGCCGGCGCGCGAATTTCCGCAGGATAGTCGGGGAAGGTGGCGATGTCGTTGCCAAAAAGCGCCACCGTATTGGTGAACTGGTTCCCGACAATCTGCATTCCGTCGCCGGAGTCCCCGGCAAACCGTATGACGGCATGATCGATAACAGAATGTTTGGCTCTAGATGGCGGAGTTTCGATAAGAGTGGACACTGTAGCGCTTTTCTCCCTGTGGTACTTGCCCCTGAAAACTATCGGCGCTCAGGGGAGGGGTTCGGTCATTTCTTACATAGCCAAGACTCAGCTACCGCTAAAGCCGGCCCCAAGAATTGCGTGAAACTTAAGGATACCACACCGCGCTGCGCACGGCAGGCCGTGTGCCTGTCAGCCAACACTCCTTGAAGTCTCTGGAATTTCGATTTATTTTCGGATCAAGGCGTGACCGGCTGTGGAACCGCGCCCGTAACCGCCGCGGGGCTCAAAGCCTTAGCGAGCTGAGCATTGAGGTCAGGCATGAGGGCGATCCATTTGTCGCGCGAAGCGGAAAATTCGCCCATCTGATGTTTCGCCACCGGCTCGGCGGGCGGCAGCTTGAGCGCTTCAAAATTGCGGAAGGTGCCTTGTTGCTTGATGCGGAAATCGAGGTGCGGCCCGGTGGCGAGGCCGGTATGGCCCACCAGGCCGATGCGCTGCCCTTGACCTACTTCCTGGCCTCCGCGAACGAGAATGCGCGAGAGATGCAGGTACATGGTTTCGTAGCCGTTGGAATGGCGCACATGAACCATATTTCCGTCGCCGCCCTTGCGTCCCGCGAAGAGCACGCGCCCCGAGCCAATGGACTGTACCGGCGAGCCTTCCGGCGCGCCGTAGTCGATCCCCAGGTGCGCACGGTGAACTTTCAAGATGGGATGGAAACGGTTCAGGCTGAAGTGCGAAGTAATCGGCGCGGCGAACTGCAGCGGCGAACGGAGAAAGGCTTTCTTCATAGCTTTGCCGTCGGTGCCGTAGTAGGCGGTGTGCCCGGCGGCGTCGTGAAAGAGGACCGCGCGGAAATGCCGGCTGCCGGTGTTGTATTCCGCGGCCAGGACGCGACCGTAAGCAGCGGTCTGCCCGCTGGCATAGCGCTTTTTCTCGACGACCACGCGGAAGGTGTCGCCGGGACGAGTGTCGGTGTTGAAATCGAGATCCCAGCCAAAGATTTCCGCGAGCGACATAGCCAACTCAGGCTTTTCACCCGCGTCGGTGACCGCGTTGAAGAGCGAATCTTCCACACGCCCAGCCGCCCCGACAGCCTCGGTGGTCACCGGGATGGACTTAATCTCCGCGTGGAACTGATCTCCGCTCGGAGCTACCCACAGCTCGCGCTCCGCATCGATGCGATAGCGCACCGCACGCAGCTCGCCCAGCACCGAGCGGCCAACGGCCATCTGGTTCCCTGCGCGCACGTGCCGGAAGTCGAACACCGCACCCGCTGCGGAAATGATCCCGGCGATGCTGGCCTGCTCCACGCCCATGCGCGTCAGCGCGTCACCAAACAACAGCCCCGACGGCACTTTGCGCTCGGTGAACATAACCACGGTGGCGTGGATATGGTCCGCGACATCGCGCGCCAGTTGCGCTTCACGCGCAAACTGAGCTTCAAACATCTGCTTTTGCTGGAATGACCACACCAGAAAACCGCCAGCCGCCAGTAAAAATAAAAAAGACAGAATCCTTCCCATCCGGATCACGGTGCCTCCAAAAAGTAAGACGGTGGCCTGTTTACGGAGCCGCGCTCGTTCTAGAATGCCGGGAGTCTAACGTAAGCCGTAGACTCCGTTCAAGGCCGCGTTGTGACAGTTGAATGATTCGGGACCGCAGCGCTGGGCAGCGCCGGCTCCTCAGATAAATGACCCCGCCAAAAAAGCTTGTCGCCCTACAAAAATAGAGTGTCCGGAGGGTTTTGCCAACTTCTAATCGATTTGCGCGATACCAGAGGGTAATCGGCGGCTAAATCACTGAGTTGTTTGGAGAAAGGCCAAGCAAGACGGAGCAAATCAACGGGCGGAGGCTACTTCCGGGTGGAGCACCGGGGTCACCGCGCCGGAAAAAAAATTCTGTTCGCGCAGGCGGTGGTAAATCCTTCCCGCGATTTCGCTGGCGGCGGGGCCGCTCACGCGATGGCGATACCCGCGCAGCAACACCACGACCACCAACCGGGGATGCTCGGCATTGAGGTAAGAATAAAACCATCCGATGCGCGTGCCCTGTTCCGAGCAGGTGCCGGTCTTTCCCAGAATCTGCTCGCCATCCGGATCGTAGCTGTGCTTCGCGGTGCCATAAAGAACCGCGGCCAGCATGCCCTCGCGGATGTCCGGCAGCAGCGAAGCAATTTCCAGTTTGCGCTTCACCAGCGGAGCAAAGTCGCGCCGTTCCTGAGTGCTGCGCGGGTACTGCAGGTAATAAAGCGTCCCGCCATTGGCCAGCGTAGTGGCCACCGCGGCCAGCTGCAGCGGCGTAATTTCAATCCCCTCTCCGAAGCTGGACATGCGCGCCACGCCGCCGTGTTCAGGCGGCAGGTGCGGCAGCGTTCCAGGATGCTCCTCGAGAATGTTCCGGCCCGCCAGTTCGCCCAGTCCCAACTGCTTGGCGTAGCGCGCCACCGTGGAGAACCCCATCTGGCTGCCCAGCGATTCAAAAAATGCGTTATTCGAGTGCGCCAGAGCTTCGGTGAGGTTCATGTAATGACGGCGCGAAACCTTGAGCATGCTGTCGCGATTGATCACGCCCTCTTCGAGCGCAGCCACAGCAATCACCGGCTTGATCGTGGAGCAGGGGATAAAACCGGAAGAGAAAACCAGCTTCTGGTTTACCGCGGTGAGGATGCGCCCGGTGTTCGGGTCCACGGCCAGCACGGCGCCGTCGCGATGCCCCAAAGCCTCGATGGCGGAAGCCCGCAGGACGGCATCGTCAAACTCAGAAATGTCATCTTTGGCAGGGTCAACTTCAGGGCCGAGCCTGCGTGAATACCTCGACGCTGCATACCTTTTGGAAACATGTCTAACCGGATGGCGCTTGGAGGAGGTGCGGTGAGTGCGGGCCTGTGCCGGTAAACCCAGCCCCAGCAATAACATCAGCAGCGAAACGGTACTGAGCGTGACTTTAGACAGGGGAGCACGTTTCCCGCCTGGGCTGGAGGCCATGTCTCATTCTGCACAGAAGCCGCTCGTCCCGCAAGGAATAATGTGAACGGGGGTTTACTACCTCGGTCCATGACCCCTGAAGGTTAAGGATGGAAGGAGCGCAACTCGAAATCTGGCTTCTGGAATAGCACAGGCACTGTGGCCTGCGCCGCACAGTGAAGAGTGGCTGTGCCACAAAAACCCTGAATGAATTAACACCCAATTTCGGCGATGGAGGAAAAATGACGAAGACAGTAAGCAGCGCAAGGAAAACCGCTTGGCTTCTGACGCTGGTGGCGACATTTCTGTTCGCTTTCGCGGGCAGCGCCAAGGCCCAGAGCGGACAGCTCATCAGCGCGGACTATGGCACGGGGGTCAACCGTGTGGATGTCACATCCCGCCTGCAGTCCATGTCGCAGAACGGATACATAAATTTTCAGGTCAGCAATGACAACCTGGGTGGCGACCCGGTGCCCAACCAGCCCAAGGAACTTCGCGTCCGCCTTCGCGACAATAGCGGCCGTACGCGCGATTACCGGTTCCACGAAGGCGACACCGTCAGCCTCACTTTCGATACCGGCGGCTACAACCCCGGCTACAACCAGGGCTCCAATCAGGGCTACGATCCCAACGGTAACCGCGGAACCTACGGTCAATCGAATGGCCGCTCTCGCAACGCCCGCGTCCGGATCATTAGCGCCCGCTACGGCGCCGGAAATTCGTGGAGAAACGTCACCAGCAGAGTGCAGCGTCTGGTCCGCAGTAACAACACCAGTGTGAAAGTCAACAACACCAACCTGGGCGGTGATCCCGCCGAGGGCCGGAACAAGTGGCTGGAAGTGGTGTACGAATCTCGAGGCCAGCGCCAGGACGCCCGCTTCGCCGAAGGCGATTACATTAATTTTACCAGCCTCAACGGCGGCACAGGCGGCTACCGGAACGGCGATCAGGACCGAGACCACGACAGAGACCGCAATACCGGTGGTGGCTACAACCGCGGCGGTTACTCCGGCCTGCGCATTACCAGCGCGCGATACGGCGCCGGCAACAGGTGGATGGATGTAACCGGCATCGTGCAGAGCCAGATTACCGGCAACAGCATCAACATCAAAGTGAACAACACCAACATGGGCGGCGACCCGGCCGAGAACCAGCCCAAGTGGCTGGAAGTGGAGTGGGACTCCAGCACCGGACACCAGAGCACGCGCATTCAGGAAGGTGGTTACCTGAATCTTTCCGATACCGGCGCGAACAACTCGGGAGGCTACGGCAATAACCCTGGAACTTACGGGAATCCTGGAACCTATGGCGGCGGGTATGCGGGTCTTCGTATCATCAGTGCCCGTTACGGCGCCGGAAATCAATGGATGGATGTGACCAACACGCTGCAGAATTTCGTCAGCGGCGGCAGCATCAACGTCAAGGTCAACAACACCAACATGGGTGGAGATCCCGCCGCGGAACAGCACAAAGTGCTGGAAGTGCAGTACCAGTCGCAGTCCGGCATCCAAACCACCACCATCGCCGAGGGAGATTACCTCAACCTCTCGCCTCGATAATGGCGGCTACTTAAACGCGGCGTGCTGCTGGCCGTAGGCGACTCACACATCGGCAGAGCTGGAAACGAAAAAAAAAGTTGAAGGCCGCACGAACTTCGTGCGGCCTTTGTCTTATCTCACAGCATCCGGAATTGCGGCGGGGAAGGTTGTTTGATTGCGCGCTTCCCTGCCTCAGGAGTACGCTGCCGGCAGGTCACAGACGCTAAACTCATCGAGGAATCTCCTGCTACCGCGCGGTTTTGGATTTGGCCGCTGCCGCCGGATTCGGCACCGCGGCTAGAGTTGGCGCGGGGGCGGCCGCGGCGGCGGGAGCCGGCGTGGCAAACCCTGCGATCGCCAGCGTCTTGCGCAGTTGGTTTTCCAGCTTATCGGCGATGTCTTTATTCTCCCGCAGGAACAGCCGGGCCTGCTCGCGGCCCTGTCCCAGACGCTCGCCGCCGAACGAGATCCACGTGCCGCTCTTCTCCAGGACGTTCTTATCCACACCGACGTCGATCAGGTCGGTCTCTCGGGAAATACCCTCGCCATAAATAATATCGAACTCGGCTTCGCGGAACGGCGCGGACACTTTATTCTTCACAATTTTCGCGCGCGTGCGCGAGCCTACCACCTTATCGCCCTCCTTGATGGCCTGGATGCGGCGAATATCCACGCGAATGGTGGAATAAAACTTCAACGCGCGCCCCCCGGTGGTGGTTTCCGGGTTGCCGAACATCACGCCGATTTTCTCGCGGATCTGGTTGATGAAGATCAGGCAGGTCTTGGACTTGGAGACGAACGCGGTCAGCTTGCGCAGCGCCTGCGACATCAGCCGCGCCTGCAGTCCCATGGTGGGCTCGCCCATATCGCCTTCCAACTCCGCTTTGGGTACCAGCGCCGCCACCGAATCGATCACAATTACGTCCACGCCGCCGGTGCGGATTAAAGTCTCGGTAATTTCGAGCGCCTGCTCGCCGTTGTCCGGCTGCGAGACCAGCAGGTTATCCACGTCCACTCCCAGCCGGCGCGCGTAGGTCGGGTCCAGGGCATGCTCGGCGTCGATAAACGCCGCCTGGCCGCCGAGCTTTTGCGCCTGCGCGATGACCTGAAGCGCGAGCGTGGTTTTGCCGCCCGATTCCGGCCCGTAAATTTCGATCACGCGGCCGCGTGGAAACCCTCCGACACCCAGCGCCAGATCGATGGATATCGATCCCGTGGGGATCACGCTGACCGGCACGAACACGTCTTTGCTGCCCAGGCGCATGATCGAGCCTTTGCCGTATTGTTTCTCGATCTGGGAAATCGCCGCCTCGAGCATCTTGGTCTTTTCGTCGGACATCGCTGGCGCTCCTGTGTACTACTAAGGTAAGTCCCAAGCCAAATGGTTTCCGCAGTGTACACCCGCCGGGGCCCCCCGGAAGGATGAATCTGGCCAGGTCCCAATTTGGCCATCCTAGCCCATAGGCGAACAAAAAGCAAAGGATATTAAGGTTCCTTCGCTGCGGGGCTGGAGCTGCGATCGGGGCAGGGGCGGAGACATCCAACTTTATTAAAGCGTGAGAAATGACGGGATCGTCTGCTCCTCACCGATCGTATTGATAGAACCCCTTCCCGGATTTGCGCCCCAACCAACCCGCGGCCACGTACTTTCTGAGCAAAGGACAAGCGCGGTATTTCGGATCACCAAATCCTTTGTACAGCACTTCGAGAATATCCAGGCATACGTCGAGGCCAATAAAATCCGCCAATTCCAGCGGCCCCATCGGATGGTTCATGCCCATTTTCATCACCGCATCCACGGATTCCGGTGTGGCTACGCCTTCCATCACCGCGAAAATCGCCTCATTGATCATGGGCAGCAGCACGCGGTTGGAGACAAATCCCGGCGCATCGTTCACCGCCACAGGCTTTTTTTCCAGGCGCTGGCACAGCGCGATGGTGGTGGCAAAAGTTTCATCGCTGGTCTGCAGCCCGCGGATGACCTCCACAAGCTGCATCACCGGCACAGGATTCATGAAGTGCATGCCCACAAACCTTTCCGGCCGCGAAGTGAGCGCCGCAAGCGCGGTGATGGAAATCGAGGACGTGTTGCTGGCCAGAATAACACCTGGCCGCAGCGCGGAATCCGCCTCGCACAACACGCGCGTCTTGATCTCCAGCGACTCCGGCACGGCCTCGACGGCGAAATCCGCCTCGGCCAAAGCGGTCATCTCCGTGACCATTTTCACGCGTCCGAGGATCGCAGCACGATCCGCCTCGGCTACTTTGCCCTTTTTAATTTCGCGCTCCAAGTTCTTGCCGATGGTTTCGAGCGCGCGGTCGAGGAAGCGCTGCTCCACGTCGCGGAGGATCACGCGAAAGCCGCTGCGCGCGAAGACGTGGGCAATGCCGTTGCCCATGGTCCCCGCACCCAGCACGGCTACGGTCTTGATGTTTTCGATGCTCACAGTTGCTGTCCTCGTAGGAGCGGGGCTCGCCCCGCCCTGCTCAGCATTGACGCGAGGTGGCCCTGCAAAATTGGCAGTTACAAGAAAAACTTCTGCAACATTGGGCCTTTACCGCTCGACGGCCAGGGCCACAGCGTTGCCGCCGCCCAGGCAAAGCGCGGCAATCCCGCGATGGACGTCGCGGCGCTGCATCTCGTAGAGCAGCGTCACCAGCACGCGCGCGCCCGACGCGCCGATGGGATGCCCTAAGGCTACTGCGCCGCCATTTACGTTTACTTTTTCCGGGTTGAGGCGCGTTTCGCGCATCACCGCGATGGCCTGCACGGCGAACGCTTCGTTCAGTTCATAGAGATCCACGTCGCGGTCGCGGTCCCATCCCGTCTTGCGCAGAATTTTCTCAATGGCCTCCACCGGCGCCATCATCACCCATTTCGGATCAACCCCGCTCACCGACTGAGCGACGATACGCGCCATGGGCGTTTTGCCCAGGCTTGCCGCCAGTCGCTGGCTGGTTACAATGACCGCCGCGGCGCCGTCATTTGTGCCCGGGGCGTTGCCCGCGGTGACCGTGCCATCCTTCTTGAATGCCGGCTTCAATCGCGCCAGAGTTTCCAGAGTCGTGTCCGGGCGCGGCGACTCGTCCTTCGTCATCACCAGCGGCGCGCCCTTTTTTTGGGGCACCTCTACGGGCAACACTTGCGCCTCGAAGAAGCAGGACTGCATCGCGTGCAGCGCCTTGCGGTGACTTTCGACAGCGTAGTGGTCCTGCTCTTCCCGGGTGATGTGATATTTCTCCGCCACCAGCTCGCCGGTCATGCCCATGTGAAAATCGTTATACACGTCCCACAGCCCGTCCTGGATCATCGAGTCGACGATCTGTCCGTTGCCCAGCCGGTAGCCGGTGCGCGCCTGCGGAAGCAAGTACGGGCAGTTGGACATGGATTCCATGCCGCCGGCCAGCACGATTTCCGATTCGCCGAGCTGCACGGCCTGCGCGCCCAGCGCCACGGCTTTCAAGCCTGAGCCGCAAACCTTATTGATGGTCATGGCCGCCACGCGGTTATCGAGGCCGCCGCGCAGGCCGGCCTGCCGCGCCGGATTCTGCCCCAGCCCGGCTGAGACCACATTCCCCATGATGATCTCGTCCACCTGGTTGGGCTGGATGCCTGCGCGGCGGACCACTTCGGTGACCACCTTTGCGCCCAACTCGACGGCCGTAAACGATGACAAGCCACCCTGGAACTTACCTACCGGCGTGCGCACTGCACTCAGAATTACAGGCGTGTCCATATTTATATCTCCTGCGTCCTATTATCTTTCTTATGGGGCGCCGGAATCCAGCACCCGGGTGAATTCAGCGCCAAATAGAAAAATCATCGACGAGTAGTAGACCCACACGATTACCGCGACCAGCGAGCCGGCAGCCCCATACGCGGAGCCGACGGCCACCTTGCCCAGATACAGCCCAATCAGGAACTGCCCGATCGTAAACAGCAACGCGGTGACACCCGCTCCAATCCAAATACTCTTCCAAGCGATATTCGCTCCGGGCACGTATCGAAAGACCAGCGCGAACAGCACCGCCACGCCGATCAAAGACGCCAGGAAGCTAATCACGCTCATCGTGGATGGCGGCATAGGCAGGGAGCGGCCAGCGAGTTTACCGAGTGCCGCCAGCGCGGTGCTGATCACCACGGAAACGAGTAAAAGCGATCCAATGGCCAGGACCATGCCGAAGGATAAGAAGCGTTGTTTGATGGCCCCCAAAATCCCGGGCGTGCTCTCGGGCCGAACGTCCCATATCTTATCCAGCGCGGATCTCAGCTCGTTGAATACGGCGGAAGCTCCAAACAGCAGCGTGATCACGCCGATGAAGGATGCGAACGTCCTGGATCCATGTCTTTGGGCATGCGTGATCATTCCGTTCACGACCTGCGATCCCTGATGGCCTATCGTATTTTCGACAGCGGTAAGCAAGTCCTTGCGCGCCTCGGAGTGTCCAAAAATTAATGCGAAGACGGCGATTGCCAGAATAACCAGAGGCGCCAGCGACAATAGCGCGTAAAAAGCGAGCGCGGCGCCCAAGCGCCTGGCTTCATGCCGGTTCCACTCGGAGAACGTGCGCTTCAGCATCATCCAAAAGGTCACGAAATATTACCGCCTTGCCTGGAGGATAGGGGCATCCGCACAACCCTAACTTATCAAGCATATCGTTCTGAAAGGAAATTGTAATCCAAAGAACAGTGTACTTTCCCAATCGAGGTTCCCTTTCGAGAGGCCGACTGCCGTTCACGCGGTGAGCTGACTTAAAAAGGGACGGAGGAGCCAAATTAGAATGACCAGCGGAATCACCACGGCGGCCACGACGGCGAGTAAAATGACGGCCAGGAACATCCAATCGCTACGGGTATTTGCGCCCGGCTCCTCGCGCTCGCGGAGCAGTAGCCGGTAGTTGCGTCGATTCGCCTTCCAAAAGATATGGAAGGCGTCGCCCGCTAACGGTATCGCTCCTACGGTTGTTTCCAGCAGCACGTTGGAGATCATGCGAACCAGGGTGATCGGCTTCACGCCGCGCCGCCACGCCGCGAACACAATTAAAAAAGATGCTGTAGCCGCCAGGGCATCTCCCACCCCGGGCACCCAGCCAATCAAGGCATCGAGACCGAAGCGAATCTTGGTTCCCGGGATCCGCAACATATCGTCCAGGAGCGTGGCGATGTAGTCGAGGTGTTCGTTTGATGTAAGTAGGCCAGGCATCGAGTTATTCCACCACCACTATACAGACCTACGCAAACCGGGCTGTTGCCTGGTAGCGGGTTGAGGCGTGTGGCGATCCGTAGAGTAGGCCCCGCAGCGCAAACTGGCAAAACCTTGTATACTCCCCGGCGTTGTCGGAGTCTAAAGGGAAATCCCCGGGGGAAAGAATTTCTTGAGAGGAGATCACATGAAAATTAGAACTAGTCTGCTCACTGTTGCCGCGCTGTTCGTCGGCGTTCTGGTTTGCTTCGCCTCCCCGCATATGGGGACCTGGAAGTTGAATGATGCCAAGTCCAAGTTGAGCGCCGGAGCCTCGAAAAATACTGACGTCGTCTACGCGGCCGCGGGAGACAGCATTAAAGTCACCGTGGACGGCACCGACGCCGCCGGCAAGGCCATCCATAACGAATGGACGGGAAAATTTGACGGCAAAGATTACCCTGTGACTGGAGATACGTCGTCTGACTCGCGGGCGTATAAGCAGGTCAACGATCACACTTTGGCCATGACCATCAAGAAAGACGGCAAGGTTACTATGACCGGCCATATCGTCGTCTCCGCCGACGGCAAAAGCCGCACCGTCACCGTCACCGGAACTGACGCCAAGGGAAAAAAGACCACCAGCACTTCGGTCTACGACAAGCAGTAGCCGACAGACTCGCTAATTGTGGAGGGGCCGCGGATTCCCGCGGCCCTTTTTATTTTGCCTGGCCGTCGCAGCGTAGGGCGGCCACCGGGACTAGCCGCTTTTTTATTTGCTGGTAATAGCGCGAAATAGCTTGGAATTGCGTGAATAGTGTGAGGGCCGCTGCGTCCCGCGCCGCGCGCTGAAAATGGACGGCCAGGTAGGAGACAATCGAACGCAACCTGACATTACCGGCGCCGCCACAGGTGAGGCGACGCCGGCACGCCATCGGTTCACTCAAATTTTATCTCTCCGCGAACCGCCAGGCAGCGGCGCTTCACGAAGCAGATCGAGGGCCCAGCCTCTGTCTATAGGTGATGCGCCCGCCGGCGCTCCAGAGTTTTCCTCAACGTGCGAGGCTTCGCGCCCCCCGGTACCAGCTGAATGCCCGGAGGCAAGGTGTTGCGAGAGTGCGGTGGCTTCAAAGTAGAGCCCGCGATGTGATCGAACGGCACAGTTCGTGCGAACGTCGGCAGATTGTGCGCGCGCACTTGCGTGACGGCCTCAAACCCCGAGGCCAGCTTGATCAGCTTAGGCTCGCTGAACGCGGTACCGAAGAAGCTGACTCCCAGCGGCACGCCCGACACGATGCCTGCGGGCACTTGCACGATTGGATAGCCCGGCCCTGCGGCGAGTCCCGACGTTCCAAAAATAAAGTGATCGCCGTAAAGCAGGTCGGTAGACCAGGCCGGATTGTCCGTTGCGCTGACCACCGCATCGAGCGAGAACTGGCTGATGGCGGTGTCCATGCTGACGCCCGCCAACTGGTCGGCATCCAGCGCCTGGTTGTAGGTCAGGCCGCCGAAGACCGGCTGCGGGTCATCAACGCCGGGGGCCAGCGAGTCGGCCAGATCAAAAATATCCTGGTTGAAGTAGGGCATCTCGATGGCGGCGTTGGCGTTGTCGAAGGCGATGGCGTCGGTCAACGTCTTGCCGGCCATGGGAACGCCCACGCGCGTGGCAAAATAATTCTGCACTTCCCGCCTGAAGTCAAAAAGAAGAACCAGAAATTCGCCGCTGGCCGGCGCGAAAGTAAAACCGGCCGCGTCGAGGTCAACAATGGTGGCGCCGTTTGCCTGCATGGCGGTGATCGCGGCCTCGAATTGCGCCAGCACAGCGGGTGGCGTCGGCACGTTGGGGTCGAATCCATTTAATCCCACGCGGGTGACGCCGAGGCGCGCGCCCTGTAGGCCGTTGGCATCCAGAAACTGCGTGTAATCCGTGGGAATGTTGGACGGCCTCGGGAAACGATTCCTCCATCCCAGCGGCACGCCGCCCGTGGCAGCATCGCGGCCATCAAAACTGCGGCTCTGGATGACGCCCAGCGTCACCGCGGCATCCGCCACGGTGCGGGCATGAATTCCTACAGTGTCTTGGACATGCGTTATCGGCACCACGCCCGCGCGGCTAGTGAGTCCTACCGTAGGCTTAAGTCCTACTACGCCGTTTGCGTTGGCCGGGCACACGACGCTGCCGTCGGTCTCTGTTCCCAGCGACACTGCGCTGAAATTCGCCGATGCGGCAGCCCCTGAACCCGAGCTGGAACCACACGGATTGCGCGCGATGCCATAAGGATTATTGGTCTGTCCGCCGCGCCCCGACCATCCGCTGATGGATTCGAACGAACGGAAATTGGCCCATTCCGACAGGTTGGTCTTTCCCAGGATCACCGCGCCGCCCGCGCGCAGTTTGCCGGCCACCGTGGAATCCTGAACCGCGGGAACTCCGACGAGCGCGAACGACCCTGCGCTGGTCTGCATTTTGTCTCCGGTATCGATGTTGTCTTTGAGCAGCACGGGAATGCCATGCAGCGGCCCTAAGACGTGGCCTGCCCTGCGCAGCTCGTCGGCCTCTCGCGCCATGGCCAGCGCGTCGGGGTTCAATTCGATCACCGCGTTAACGCCGGGGCCATCCTGGTCCAGCGCGATGATGCGCGCGATGTATTCCTTGGTCAGCTGCACGGAAGTCAGCTGCCCGCTGGTCATCTCTGCCTGTAACTCCGCCACCGTGGCTTCATTATGCTTCGTCGGGACGTTCTCGTCAGTGGCGTTGTTGACTGGAGCCTGAGCGCCGTCCGCTGCTGCCGCCACTGGAGAGAGCAGTAGTGCCGAAAGGCATCCCGCAAAAAAGGCTGGAAGAAATCCCGGAAAAATCTTGCGAATCTGAGAAATTGCCATAATGTCCTCCCGCTGATATCGATCGCTTATACCGGCAAAATGTAGAGAGATATTCCAGGCTAGCTAACCCTATTCTGTTGGCCTTCCCCGCCGGCTTTCGCGGAGCATACACCCGTTCCGGCAAACCTGCCAGCGCCTCGGCTGATTTTTCACGTGGCCGCACCCCGTCGTCGCCGCACCCCGTTCTCCGCACCATGACACCTTTTCTAGTTTCACACGTCAAATCAGGTAGTCGATGGTGAATGCCGCTTCGGGGGACCACAGCGCAATCGCCGCGAGGGGAGGCAACACTATGCAATTCATAATGGCGATCACGGCTTTCGCGCTGCTTTTGAGTCCAGGCGCGCGACAGGATAAACCGGCGGAGAAGCCAACTCAGAATAACGACCAGCACTCCCACGATGTGGACGCCCGCGGAGACCACGTCATGGGTTTCTCGCACGAGAAAGCCACGCATCATTTCCGGCTCTACCCGGACGGCGGCGCCATCGAAATTACCTCCAACGACCCGCAAGACGCCGCCACGCGGGATGAAATCCGCCGCCACCTGGGCCACATCCTGGGAATGTTCTCCGCCGGAAATTTTCGCGCGCCCATGCTGATCCACGCCGTCGATCCGCCAGGCGCCGCGACGATGAAGCAGTTGCGCAGCGAAATCGCCTACAAGTTTGAGAATCTCGATCACGGCGGCCGCGTCACCATCGTTACCCACAATCCTGAGGCCCTGAAATCTGTACACAAATTTCTGCGATTTCAAATCAAGGACCACAAAACGGGAGATGGGCTGGAGGTGGTCAAAAATAGACTTCCACTTTAGAAGCTACTGTGCTGCCTGCACTTCGCCGGACATCTCCATTTCCACATTCACCACCGGCTTTACTTTGAGTAGAAAATTGCCCGGGTTCTTCATACCCCACTGCACATACGGCACTTCGAACTTGGCTGTTCCCGTCCAGCGATCTCCCCTGAAATCAACCGTAACCAGCGCGGTGAGCTCGTGCTCCGACCCGTGAATAATAAACATGCCGTCCAACTTCACCTGAGATGCCCCAGCCAGCGCCACTTTACCTTCCTCATGTGTCGGCCGGAAAACCGCCTCAGGATATTTGGCCGTCTCCAAAATCTCCTTTTGCATGCGCGCGTCGCGTGATTTATTCCCGCTTTCGCCGCTTGCTGCGGAAACCACAATCTCCCCGCCAGCCGTCCCTGTTTTCGGGTTGAAATGCACCGTTCCGCTCTTCACGGCGAACGTGCCGTGCACCGTGTGCAAGGAGCTGTCTAATGTCCAATGCACTTTCGATTGTGCCGGGTCGAGTATCAGGACAATTTCAGAAGTGGCTGCCCTGGTGGACGCCACTCTGCTCGCCCCGCTGGTGGCCTGACGGGGCGCCTGTCCGGCTAACCGTGCGGCCAACGGACTGGCTTGCCGTGGTGATGGAATCGCCGGGGCGGAAAGGCAGAGTGCTAGACCAAGGATAGCCAGCGCCCTGACGGTTGAAGACGTCACCGCCTGAGCGCTCTTTGCGAGTCCAGGGACAACTTCGCGGCAATCATTCATCGAGGTCCCCGTCCCTTTCTTCTCGCGGGATGCACACCTGCTTCTCCTGCGATGCACACCCGTTATACCTGGGATGCCCTCGCTGCGGCGAGCTGGGGCCAGAAATCACCACGAATTTACAACCGGCCAGATAAATCACCAGCAGGAAACACTGTTATACAGCGTTATAGAGCGGGGAGTCAGTACGAGGAGTTAAGTCTGGTCTCCGGCCGCCCCGGTGCCGCGCAAATTCCTTGCCGGCGCCGGGGCGGTGGAAACCAAAATTAGGACTTCAATTTATTTTGGGCCTTGGTAAATTCTTCCTTGAAGCCGGGAAGCAGGTCTTCAATAAATCCGCCGAGTTTCGTGCTGGCTACGCCCAGCAGTGCGCCAGTGAGCGCGTCCCAGGTCCGCAAAGTGTGGCTCTTGGTCAGCCCAAATGCAGAGCGGCCGGTGCTGGATGCCTCCCGGGTTTCCCGTTCTGTGGGCCCGGTCCAACGAGATGAGGAACTCTTGCGCGAAGAGCCTACGGAGGGCAGAAGAGCGGAAAGCAATACGCCTCCGCCGAACGCCAAAGCCAACACCGTGCCGGGGCGCTCTTCCAACTGCGTCCGCCAGTCCACCGCAGACTTCACTTTCTCTTCCAGCTCGCTGAAATTGTAGCTGAGGTCGTGCCGTGTTGCCTCGATGTGCCGCTCTATTTGATTTGTTGTTTCGCCCATTGGACATTCTCCTCCAAATTTTTAATGGTTTTCTCGGGAACAGGATTCGCGAGCTTCAATTTCTTGCCGCTGGAGCTCACCAGCGCCATAGCCACCACCGTGAGCACAGCGCCGACGATCAGCGCCGCCATCCAGCCGGCGATGACCATGGACAGCGCGTAAACCGCTGTCAAAAGGAGGAATCCAGCTCCATAAAAGCCAAGGACCAGGCCCACTCCAAACGTGGCAGCGGGCCTGGCCGCTTTGGCGGCTTCTTCTTTCAACTCGGTCTTCGCCAGCCGAAATTCGGACCGGATGATTTCCTGCAAATTTCCTACGATGTCCTGCAGGACCTCGGGGAACGAGCGTTGCATGTGTGGCGTAGCCATATAGGAGGTCCTCCGGGACTGAGAATTAATCGTTGCTGCGCAGACCGCGCGCGACCAGGAAGCCCAACACAGCCGCTGCTGCCAGCGCCTGGCTGGGATAACGCTTCACCAGCTCCTGCACGTCTTCCGACATGCCTTTCAAGTCGGTCCGGCGGACGTAATCAGCCGTTGCTTGAATTTTGTCGGCGGCGGAGTGGGCCACGCCGGACAGTTTGTCGCCGCTCGAATGCAGCGAAGACGCTGTCTGCTCCAGAGCGCCGGCGGCGGATCCACGCGAATCGTCGATCTTGTCGGCGGCTTTGCGGCCGAATTCAGACACTTTCTCTTTTACTTCGGTGGCCTTCTCGGAGATCTGTTCTTTCGCGCGAGCGGCCGTTCCAGCAGCCGTGGCAGCGGCTGTGCCTGTTCCCGACGGCGTGCCATAAGAAGACTGGCCAGACTGGCCGAATTGCCCGGACTGGCCAGACTGCCCGGTCTTTCCAGAGTTCCCCGACTGCTTATTGAAATCGTCCATTTGTGTTCTCCCCTTTTTTTTATGATGCAACCTTCGCCATACAGCTAACAACTTCCGCGCACGGCGCGCCATACGGACAAATAAGTAGGAGTTGACGATGAAACCTGTAGAGGCTGGAGCTGTTGAATGGTCAACAGCTCCAGGGGCACGAATTTACAAGCCGCGCTGATGAAGAGGAACGACCTATTTAATCCCGGTCATTTAATCCCGATCAGGCCGCTCCACGAAGTGCGTGATAGACGACCAGAACCACTACCGCGCCAACCACCGCCACCAGGAGGCTGTAGAGATTCAGGCCTGTCACGCCAGCCGACCCGAAGGTGTTGAATAGCCATCCGCCCACCACCGCCCCCACAATTCCCAGGACTATATCAAGCAGAACCCCTTCTCCCCGCTTGTTCACGATCTTGCTGCCGATGAAACCCGCAACCAAACCCAACACAATCCAGGCTACAAAAGACATTTGACCCTCCTTTTACGTCTCAATATTCTGGCCGGATTTCTTTTTTCAGGTCCCCGTTACTGTCACAACTTGCGCCATGCTACCAGCAGTAAGCACGATGTCTGTGCAATTCGGAACACGCGACCCTTGCCCGCAAGGTCCCGACCGCAGCCTGGCGTGGAGGCCAGCCAAAACCATTTCTTCGGCGTGCCGCCGCGCTCGACAGCTCGCCGGATATTCCGCTACTATGATCGGCGATGAAACATTTCGTCTTCCTGCTTTTCTTTGCGGCGCTTTGCGCGCTCCCAGCCCAGGCTCAGGATAACTACGAAATTCAGGTCTATGGCGCGGAAACCATCCCTCCCGGCACCACCATGGTCGAGGTGCACAGCAACTTCACGTTTCAGGGCTCGAAACAGATGGTGAATGGGGTGCGCCCCACCAATCACGCCCTGCACGAGACGCTGGAAATCACCCACGGCTGGAACTCCTGGTTCGAAACCGGCTTTTATGTTTTTAGCAGCGCCACGCCCGCTAACGGATGGCAGTGGGTAGGCGATCACATCCGCCCGCGCGTGCGCGCACCGGAAGCCTGGCACTGGCCGGTCGGCGTGAGCCTTTCCGTAGAGTTCGGCTACCAGCGCCCCGCCTACTCCGGTGACACGTGGACCATTGAGCTGCGTCCGATCATCGACAAACAGATCGGCCGCTGGTATCTGGCTTTTAATCCAGCGCTGGGGCGTTCCTTCCGCGGCCCGGGGCAGAAGCGCGGCTTCGAGTTTTCACCGGCCTTCAAGGCCGGCTTCGACATCACGAAGAAAATAAACGCCGGCCTGGAATACTACGGCGCGCTGGGTCCGCTGTCAGGCATCGACCCGGTGAGCGACCAGCAGCAGCAGATCGTCCCCACCATCGACCTGAACCTCAGCCCGCGCTGGGAATTTAATTTTGGCGTCGGCGTGGGAGTCACGCACAGCACCGATCACCTGATCGTCAAGATGATTCTTGGCCGGCGCTTCGGCGGCGCGAAGTAGCACGAGCAAAAATTCCAAGCGCTTTTTAAAATGGCTCGCCGCGCCTCACTCGACCGCGGCGGCGCATTCGGCTAACATCTATAAACCAGAGAATAAACATGGGCACACTTTTCGACATGACGCCGGAATTCCCGCGCCCTGGCGCAGGCGACGACGGCCTCAACGCCCAACAGCGCGCCGCCGTCAAGCACGGCGATGGTCCGCTGGTGGTGGTAGCCGGCGCAGGCACCGGAAAAACCCGCGTGATCACGCAGCGCGTGGTGCGCCTGCTCGAAACTAACGCCGACCTGGCCGGCGGCCAGATCCTCGCACTCACCTACACCGACAAAGCCGCCGGCGAAATGCGCGCCCGGATCTCGCGCGCCGCAGGAGAACGCGCCGAGGGACTCACCGTCAGCACTTTTCACGCTTTCTGTTTGTCGCTCTTGCAGGAAATCAATCCGGCGCTGCAACCCATTGACGACGTGGATCACTGGATCCTCCTGCGCCGCAACATCGCCAAGCTGCGATTGGAACGGTACCGCCGCCTGGCCGAGCCGGGGCAGTTCCTGGGCGACTTCGTGACATTTTTCTCGCGCTGTCAGGACGAGCTGGTCACGCCCGAGGATTACCAGCGCTACGCGGACACGCTCGCCGCCGCCGTCGCTGCAGAGCCGGAACTTCCCGCGGACGAAATCACCGAGGAGCTCACCGAAGCGCGCGCCCTGCGCCAGGAAAAAGCCGCGCAACAGCAGGAAATTGCTCGTGCCTTCCTGGCCAGCGACCTGCTCCTGCGCGAGCGCAAGCTGCTCACCTTCGGCGCGTCGATGCAGGAAGCGGTGCACCTGCTGCAGACCGACTCCGCGCTGCTGGAGCGGCAGCGCGCGCGGTTTCGTTTTATTCTGGTGGACGAATTCCAGGACACAAACTTCGCGCAGCTCGTGCTGCTCGAGCTGCTCGCGGGACCGGCGCGCAACCTCTTCGTGGTCGGCGACGACGATCAAGCCATCTACCGTTTTCGAGGCGCTTCGTTCGCCAATTTCAATCTGTTCCGCAACAAATTCGTGCTGGCCGGAGATTCCCATGCCAACGCTCGCCCCATCGAAGTGGTGCTCAACCAGAACTACCGCTCTTCGCAGCGCATCTTGCGCATCGCCGAAGCCTCCATCCGGCAAAATGGAGCGCAAAATCGCTATCGCCCCGACAAAAACCTGCACACCGAAAACCCCCAGGGCGAAAAAATTGTGCTGGCGGAGTTTTCACGCCCCCAGGAAGAAGCTCACTGGATCGCGGAACAGATTTACGAGCAGCATCGCCGCGGCCGTGCCTGGTGCGAATTCGCCGTGCTGTATCGCGCGCACCTCCACCGCGAGCATTTAATTGGCGAGCTGCGCCGGCGGCAAATTCCCTTCATCATCCGCAAGCTTTCCATTCTAACCAGTCCGCTAGTGCGCGATCTGCTGGCCTACCTGCGCCTGATCGATTCTCCGCACGATAACGTGGCCTGCGCACGAGTGCTGGGCATGCCCGCGTGGGGCCTGACCCCAACCGACTTGGTGCGCCTGGCCGAGCGCGCCAAAAAAGGCCGAGGCATTTCGCTGTGGGACGCCTATTCCACCCAGGCAGACACCCCCGACGCAATCGGTGGCGAAGCAATCCCTCGCGAAGCAATCGGCGACGCGGCCGCTCGCCAAGCGCTGGTAAAACTTATCCTCCATCTGCATTCGCAGGCGCGCCGCATCTCCGCGCTCGAGGTCTTCGACGAACTGGCCGGCGAGATTGGCCTGCTCCCCTTCCCTTCCGCGGACGATGGCAAGCTCGCGCACCAGCTCGCGCGCTTCCTGCGCGGATGGGAACTCAAGAGCGACACGCGCTCGCTGCGCGAATTCTGCGAATACTTCCGCTACTTCGAGGAAGGCGGCGGGCAAATCAACCGGGACGAAGAAGACTCCGGCCAGGATGCCGTCGAGCTCATGACCGTCCACGCCGCCAAAGGCCTCGAGTTCGATCACGTTTTTGTCATCCGTCTGAGCCGCGGCGCTTTTCCCGCGCGGCCTCACAAACCCGTTCTGGAATTTCCTCTCGAATTGATGAAGGAGGAGCGTCCCTCGGGCGATTTCCACGTGCAGGAAGAGCGCCGGCTGTTTTACGTGGCGCTGACGCGCGCGCGCAAACGGCTGACGCTGACCACGGTGATAAATAGACGCACCAAACCTTCGCCGTTCCTCGACGATTTCCTGAGCGAGCCGGCCATCGCGCGCGCGGATGTTACCCAGGTGGCCCCCAAAGTGGAATTGCCGCCGCCCGGCGCTTCTGCGCGAACCGAGCCTGACGGCGCTCCTCTGCTTTTCCCGCAGGACGGCAAGGCCGGCCGCACCGGCTCGCGCATCGCGCGCTGGGCTTGCGGCTATCGGCCACCGGTCTTTGAGCCGCTGGAACTGAGCGCCTCGGCGGTGGATAACTATGGGATGTGCCCGCAGAAATTTCTGTTCGCTTCGCGCTGGAGCATTCGTGGCGGCGCCCATGGCACGCTCACCTTCGGGAACGTCATGCACCTGACGGTCAACGAATTTCTGAAAGGGTTGAAACTCAAACCCAAATTTCCTTTCGATGAGGTTGCGCTGGTCTACCGCCGGGAGTGGAGCTCCTCCGGATTTCAGGACGAATACCAGGAGGAGCAGTACAAAAAAGAGGGCTTGGAACAGTTGCGCGCATTTCACGGCACCACGCTGGCCGCGCCGCCCGATGTGCTCACGCAGGAAAAAAGATTTGAGCTGCCCATGGCCGGGAATATCGTGGTCACCGGGCGCATCGATCAGGTCAATCGCCTGGCCAGCGGCGACGCGGAGATTGTCGATTACAAAACCGGGCGGCCGCGCACCACGGACCACGCCAGAAAGAGCTTGCAGTTGAGTCTATATGCCATTGCCGCGCGCGAAGTGCTGGAGGTGGAGCCCGCGCGCATGGTGTTTTACAACCTGGCTACCAATGAAGCGGTGGCCACCACGCGCACGGAGAAACAGCTCGAAGAAACGCGAACGCAGGTTGCCGAAGCTGCCGCGAATATTCGCGCCGGAAACTTTACCGCTACGCCCGGCTTTCATTGCCGCAGTTGCGATTACCGGCCCATCTGCCCCGCACAGGAGCAACTCGCCGATCAAGCGATCGTAGCTTTTGCGAACCCCGACGCGGTTCTTGGTTCAACCGACGCCGGCGAACCCATTTACTAGCGCCGCGAGGAATCCGCTCCCTGCCCAGCCGTCATTTCGGGCCGCTGGCGCGACTGCCTGCACTACCCCATGGTATTCACAGCATCCGGCGCGATTTTATAAATCACTCGCACCTCCGTGGCGCTGCGAAACGGATATTTTTCCTTGCCCATGTATTTCATGGCCAGCTTGTCGATGTGCTGGTCGGCGCCCTGCTCGGTGATGTCCACCACGCGCCCTCGAATTTGAAGATAGCGATACGGGTTCGCCGGATCGGCGATGGCCAACGCCACGCGAGCGTCGCGCCGCATATTGCGATCCTTCACGCGGCCCTTGGCGGTGTTTACGCGAATCGAATCGCCGTCCCGATCTACCCATACCGGCGTTACTTGCGGGCTGCCATCCGGCATCAGGGTAGCCAGGCTGGCAAACGCGGGCTTCTCCAGCAGATCTGCGAATTCTTTCGGTATCGAATTTTTCATAGCCTCTCCCATCCGGCTTTTTCTCCAGTGGCGCCGGTGCCGCGCAAATCTCTCCTGCTCACTCCAAATCTAACACACCATGCCGATCAGCCGCAGCGCTCACGAATGTTTGGAGCGCGGCTTCCAGCCCAGCTATTTTCCGCCAGCGAACATTTTTGGACTCGCGCGCCCTTCCCTCCGCATCACCTGGCCCAGGAAATAAAAAAGGGGCGCCAATACTGCAGGCGCCCCGCATAACCAACTACAAAAAGTTACTTCCCTTTCTTCTTGGCTTTCTTTTTTGCTTTTTTCATGCGCATTGGCTCCTTGGGTTTCCCCTCGCGCGCGTTCCCTCTCCGGATCGCGTCGCATTTTTCTACTTCATCTATACGAGCGCGGTATTTCTAAGTCAAGAAGAAACTTGCACATCCAAAAATATTTCCAGCAGAGCGATAGCGCGCTATTTCGGCGCAACGGAAAAATATCCGTCGCGAGTCAGGATCTCGAGTCCCGCGCGCGCCACGCGCACCTCGATGGCGTGATATTCGCGCGAGCGATCGGTGCCGCGCGGCGAATAGGCCAGCGTGAATTGATTGCGCGCCTGCTCGAAGGCGCGCCCGTAAAGATTCTCCAGGTCCCCGCGCGTCGGCGCATAGAATGCATCGCCGCCGGTAGCGTGCGCGTATTTTGCCAGCGCGCTGGTGCCGCGGTTGAGCACCGCTTCGCTGACCCCGATGGCGTATACGGAAATATCGGCCGAGAGCAGCACGCGCATGGCGTCCGCGTATTTGGCCGTGTTGTTGCGCGAATTCTTTCCGTCGGAGACGATCACGATAATCTTGCGCCGGTCGCGTCCGCGGGAACGCAGCAGGTCGCCCGCGGCCAGCACCGCGTCGTCCAGATTTTTTGAGCCGCTGCTGCGCACGCGCGCCGACTGCGGCACGCCGTTTTCAACCGGCGCGGTATTGAGGCGCGGCGGCGAGGTCATGGCTGCCGAGCCTTGTCCCGGCGCGTGATGCTGCAAATCCAGGCGTTTCAATTGTTCGTGCAGCTTGTCGTTGTCGGAGGTGAACTCGATCACCGTGCGCGGGAACTGTTCGAAGAGCATCACCGCCGCTTCGTCGAGCGGCCCCAAGCCTCCGGTCAGCGAAGCTGCGCTGGAATCCACGAAAGCCGCGGTGCGCGTGGGCAGGTCGTCGTCGAGCAGCACCACCATGGAAAGAGGAAAGGCCTCGGCGGAGAAGACGGCAATCTGCTGCTCCACGTCATCCTCGAAAATCCGGAAATCTTTCCGGCCCAGCCCGGCCACGGTGGTGCCGCTGCGGTCTTTGACGGTCACCGGCACCACCACCAGCTCGCCGACGACGCGAATTCGCGTGCGCGGATCCTCTTCGCGCTGCGGCGCCGCTGCCGCTGGAGTCTGCGCCCCAGCCGGAGCCGATGCTGGAGCCGCTGCTGGAGCCTGCGGCGCGGGCTTATCGGATGGTTGTTGCGTCCCGTTCGGGGGCTCCTGTCGTGCGTTACCGGGAGTCGCCGTCGTAAAAGCCAGCGTGGTCAGAAGCACCACGGCAGGTAGTAGGTGTCGAGTCATCGAGTTCTCGTTTTCCTTTGGCGCGTGCTAAAAACCGTCCACGCATGCGATGCAGGCAGCCGCCCGTGCGCTGCTCGCATCGTAACTCCTTCAAGCAGTTTGGCTACTAAGCAGATTTGCTACCAAGCAGTCTTGCTGCAAGTGGGTCGAAGTCGCTGTGCAAACCGTCGAAGGGGATTATACAATGCCGAAGCGCATGATTCGCCGCACACTCTTTTTGGCCGTCTGGATTGCCGCGCTGCTGATTCCCGCGGCGCTGCCGCGCGCTATCGCGCAGCAGACGCAAACTCCCCAGGAGTCTTCCCAGACTCTCAAGGTCCAGGTCAACCTGGTCAACGTATACGCTACCGTGCGCGACAAGCATCACGCCATTGTGCCCGACCTGAAAAAAGAAGATTTCCACGTCTTTGAAGACGGCGTCGAGCAGAAGGTGGATTCGGTCGCGCTGGAAACCGAGCTGCCCCTGACCTTCGCCATCCTGGTCGACACCAGCGGCAGCGTCGAGCGCCTGTTGGGCGCCGAGCAGTCCACCGCCTCGCGATTCCTCGAGCGCGTCATGCGTAAGACCGATCTGGCCATGCTGATCAGCTTCGACCTTAGCGCCGACGAGCTCCAGGGCTTTACCAGCAGCGTCGCCGAGCTCGAACGCGGCATCAATCGCGCGCGTATCAATACCGGCGGATCGGCGCGAGTGACTCCGGATACGTTTCCCACGAACCGCAACATTGGGACGGTGCTCTACGACGCCGTCTATCTCGCCTGCCGCGAAAAGCTCGCGGGCGAAGCAGGACGCAAAGCGATCATCATCCTCACCGATGCCGAGGACAACGGCAGCAAGGTATCTCTCGAAGAGTCCATCGAGGCCGCGCAACGCTCCGATACGGTAATCCACATTCTCCTTCAGTCCGAGAGCAGCTTTGGTGGATTTGGCGGGAGCGGTGGAGGCGTAGCTCGAAAAATGACCAATGAGACCGGCGGGCGCCTGGTGGCAGTGCGCAGCGAAAAAGATCTTCAAAAAGCGTTCGACCAGATTTCAGAGGAGCTGCGTGGCCAGTACCGGCTCAGCTACTATCCGGCCAATCCCGCGCGCGACGGGAAATTCCGCCGTATCCGCGTCGAGTCCACGCGCCCCGATACCAAAATCACCGCCCGCCAGGGCTACTACGCCCCGCGCCACTAGCACGCGGGCCCAACACCTGTAATCCCGAGCGCAGCGAGGGATCTGCTCCCAGGCCGGCTCTTTCGCGCCCTCAAATCTAATTCGGTCTTTGCGCGCCGCCCGGCGAGCCATTGGCCGCCCGCGTAGCGAAGTAGCCTTTTCGCGCGCGCACGCTCAGCCCCTTGCGCTCGACCTCCACGCGAATGCGCCGGAATTTCCCGTCGAACGATTTATTGGAGGGCGCGTAGGCCAGTTGGTACTGGCTGCGGAGCTCATCGCCAATATCCTGAAACGAAGCCGCCAGGTCATCCAGTTTGTACGGAAAAAAAACCCGCCCGCCGGTCTCGTCGGCGAACTGCTGCAGCACTTCATCATTCTCAGTCTTGTGCAGCTTGCGGTCGGAGCGCTTCGAGGCATCGCTGGTCTGCGAAGAGGAAACCCAGTCGGTGCTGCTGCTGATGCAGTACACCGCCACTTCCCCGCGCTGCGCACTCTCCACCGATTCGCTGCGCGAATGGCCGCTTAGATTGTCGTCGCCATCGCTGATCACCACCAGCACACGGCGCACCGCATCGTTGCCCGCGCCTGCCGGCAGCTTGGCTTCGGCCAGCTTGCGCGAAGCGATTTCCACCGCGTCGTAAAGCGCCGTGCCGCCGCCGGCGCGCTGCTTCTGGATGGCTTCGGTCAGCGTGCTCACGTCGTCGGTGAAATCCTGCACGATCGACGGCTCGTTATCGAAAATCATAAGGAAGGCCTGGTCTTTCTGCCTGCGGATAGTGTTATGCAGAAAATCGATGGCCGCTTCCTGCTCGAACTTCAGCCTCTCGCGGATGCTGTTGGAGGTGTCCAGCAGCAGCCCCACGCGCAGCGGCAGATCCGTCTCGCGGCTGAAGAACAGGATGTCCTGCAGCTTTCCGTCCTCGGTAAGGTGGAAGTCGGTCTTGTTGAGGTCGGTGACAAACTTCTGGCGGCGGTTGAGCACCGTGCTGATTACGTTCACCAGATCCACGCGGCTGACGATGCTCTGCCCCTCCGGCGGTTTTTGTGCTGCGACCTTCGCGGGCGGCTCTTGTGCCGGCGCCGTAGCCGTTGAGATTGCCAGGCCCGCAAGAAATACCGACAGAAAAATAACCATAACCGAGGGATGCAAGATTTTCATAGCAGGCGTTATCGTGGAACGCATAGTCGTAAAGACCTCATCCACCAACTAAAGTTTGAATTATAAGCTCAATACTTCCGCAAAACCGCATCCACCTCGCGGGCCCCGGAGCCCGACGCTGCGGTCAAGCTTGCCAGCCACTCGCGCAATTGAGCCGGCAGCGGCGCGCGCACCTCCACCGCTTCCTGCTTCACCGGATGCGTAAACACGATGCGCGCCGCATGCAGAAAATTTCGCCCCAGAGGCTCGAGCGACAGGCGTCCGGCATGTGGCGTCTGCGGCGCGCCATAAAGCGTATCGCCCACCACGGCGTGTCCCAGCGCCGAAAAATGGACGCGGATCTGGTGCGTGCGCCCGGTGTGCAGGTTCACTTCCACCAGCGTGTAACCCTCCAGCCGCGCCAGCACGCGCCAGTCCGTGCGCGCGGTGCGGCCGTCGCGCCGCCGCGTCGTCATGCGCGTGCGATGGTGCAGATCG